>NZ_JAFIFD010000013.1 GCF_020832205.1 Exiguobacterium sp.
ATTTGCGACAGTCTTAAACGACAATGCCACCATACACAATGCCACGTCCCGCCCACCATGGTGAGCGGGACTTCTTTTATTTACTCTGCATTTTGAAGCGCAAATACAACTCGTTGTAATACGCGTTCATCCGCTTTCCTAAGTTCTCATATACTTCGAGCTCATCCGTCACATCACTCGACGGGTAGAAACGCTCATCCGTGACGACTTCTTCGTCTAGAAATTCGAGTGCGGCCTGGTTCGGCGTCGAATAACCGACGTAATCCGTATTGCGCGCCGCGATTTCAGCGTCGAGCATGAAGTCGATGAACTGGTGGGCCCCTTCGACGTTCTGAGCCGTACTCGGAATGACGAGGTTGTCGAACCAAAGATTCGTCCCTTCTTCCGGGATGACGTACGTCAACTCTTCGTTCTCGTACATAATCTCCGAAGCATCACCTGACCAAACGACGGCAGCCGCGGCTTCGCGGTTCGCCATGAGCATCTTGATCTCGTCACCGACGATGGCTTTAATGTTCGGCCAAAGCGTCTCGAGTTTCTTCTCGGCCTCGAGCAACTCGTCTCGGTCAGTCGTATTGAGGGAGTAACCGAGTGAATTGAGCCCGAAGCCCATCACTTCGCGCGTTCCGTCCGCGAGCAAAATATCGTTCTCGAGCGGCATGTCCCACAAGTCGTTCCACGACGTGATCTCACCGTCTACGAGTTCCGGGTTATACACGATGCCGACCGTCCCCCAAAAGTATGGGACCGAGTACGTGTTCCCCGGATCGAACGACTTGTCGAGGAAACGCGGGTCGATATTATCGAAGTTTTCGAGTTGCGTGTAGTCGATCGGGATGAGCAAATCGTCCTCAATCATTTTGCTGATGGCATAATCCGACGGGACAGCAATATCGTAGGCCGTTCCGCCTTGCTGGATTTTCGTCAGCATCGCCTCGTTCGAGTCGAACGTTTGATAGATGACTTTCAATCCGGTCTCTTCTTCAAACTCATCAATCAACTCTTCATCGATATAATCGCCCCAGTTGTAGACGACGAGCGTATTGTCCCCGCCGAACCCCTGCGCCATGTTGATTTGATAAATCCAAAACAAGATCCCGAAACTGACGACGACTGGCGCCGTCAACATGATGACTAATTTTTTCATCGTCTTACCTCCTTCGCCCCACGTCGCGCGAGTACATAATACCCGATGACGAGAAGGAGCGTGAACAAGAACAGAAGCGTCGACAAGGCGTTGATTTCAAGCGAGATCCCTTGACGGGCACGCGAATATACCTCAACGGCAAGTGTCGCGAAGCCGTTGCCGGTGACGAAGAACGTGACCGCGAAATCATCCAATGAATAGGTGAGCGCCGTGAAGAAACCGGCGAAGATGCCCGGTGTGATATACGGCAAGATGACTTTCGTGAGCACATCCCACGTACTCGCCCCGAGGTCGCGTGACGCATCGATGAGCGTCGGGCTCATCTCTTGCAACTTAGGCAGCACGAGGATGACGACGATCGGGACCGAGAAGGCGATATGGGCCAACAGTACCGAGTAGAATCCGAGTTGAATGCCAAGCATCGTGAACAAAATCAAGAACGACGCCCCGATGATGACGTCCGGGCTGACAATCAACACGTTGTTGAGCGACAGAAGTGACGTCTTCGTATACTTTTGTTTCGCCGTGTAAATGGCGAGCGCCCCGATGACACCGAGTACGGTCGAAATCGTCGCCGAGAGCAACGCGATCACGATCGTATTCAAGACGATGATGAGGAGACGCGTGTCCGTGAAGAGTGACTCATACCACTCGAGCGTGAAACCTTCGAATCCGCTCATCGTGCCGCCGCTGTTGAACGAGTAGACGACCAAGTACAGGATCGGTGCGTACAGGATGAAGAACACCGCCATCAAATAGAGATTGGCCAATTTGAATTTTTTTCGTTTCATCGACGCACCGCTCCTTTCGCACCCCAGTCACGCGTGATGACCATGACGAGCACCATCGCAAGAATTAAGAACACGGCAATCGTCGAGCCCATGCCCCAGTTTTGCGTGACGAGGAATTGTTGTTCAATCGCCGTCCCGAGCGTGATGACTCGGTTCCCGGCAATGAGACGAGTGATCATGAACAGGGACAGCGCCGGGATAAAGACGATTTGAATCCCGGATTTGACGCCGTCGAGCGTCAACGGGAAGATGACACGACGGAACGTCGTCCAGTTCGAGGCACCAAGATCGCGCGACGCATAGACGAGCGACGGGGGCAGTTTCTCGATGGCGTTATAAACGGGCAAAATCATGAACGGAATAAAAATATAGACCGAGACGAAGACGAAGCTGAAATCCGTGAACAGGATTTGCTGGGTGCCGATCCCGATTGCCTCTAAAAACTGGTTCGTGATTCCGTACGTCCCGAAAATCCCAAGGAACGCATATGCTTTCAACAACAGGTTGATCCATGACGGCAAGATGATGAGAAGCAACCATAACTGTTTATGCTTCGTCTTCGTCAACAAGTAAGCCGTCGGATAGCCGATGAGGAGCGAGAAGAACGTGATTAAAAACGCGTACCAAAACGACGACAGCGTCATCGTCAAATACGTCGGCGTGAAGAAGTTGCGGTAGTTCTCTAAACTTAAATTTCCTTCGATATCAAAAAACGAGTAATACAAGACAAGGAACAGCGGCGCGATGACGAACAGGGCGATCCACACCCAATATGTCGTCAAATAGACCGTCTTCGCCGTTTGACTAGTTCGATTCATGGGCGACCTCCTCGTACGATTCGAGGCGACGGTCAAACTCTTCCTCCGTCTCCCCTAGACGCATAACGTGAATCGCTTCTTCGTCGAACGTCAGTCCGATTTTCGATCCGACGACCGATTTCTTCGTCGAGTGGACGAGCCATTCGTTTCCTTCTTCGTCATAGCAGCAAATCTCATAATGGACGCCACGGAACAGTTGCGAATCGACGTCGACGACGAGTTTTGCCGCGTCCATCGACGTCATCTCTAAATCTTCGGGGCGAATGATGACTTCTACGTTCTCGTTGCGGTCAAACCCTTGGTCGACACAGTTGAACGTCTTGCCGGCGAACGTGACGACGTTGTCCTCGAGCATGACGCCCGGAACGATGTTCGATTCACCGATAAAGTCGGCGACAAAGCGGTTGATCGGTTCGTCATAAATATCCGTCGGCGTCCCGCTTTGAACGATCTGTCCGTGATTCATGACGAAAATCTCATCCGACATCGCGAGCGCTTCTTCTTGGTCGTGCGTGACGAAAATGAACGTGATGCCGAGACGTTGCTGAAGTTCACGAAGCTCATATTGCATCTCGGTGCGCAGTTTCAAATCGAGCGCCGAGAGCGGTTCATCGAGCAAGATGACTTCCGGCTCGTTGACGATGGCACGGGCGATGGCGACACGTTGGCGCTGTCCGCCTGACATCTCATCGATCTCTCGTGACTCGTAGCCGACCAAGTTGACGAACTTGAGCGCCTGCTCGACTTTCGTCTTGATCTCTGCTTCCTTCATCTTCTTGATGCGAAGACCGAAAGCGACGTTCTCGAACACGTTCAAGTGAGGGAAAAGGGCATAGTCTTGAAACACCGTGTTCACTTGACGTTTGTTCGCCGGCACGTCATTGATCCGCTTCCCGTCAAAGTGAATGTCTCCATGAGAAGCCTCGGTAAATCCGGCGATCAGACGGAGAATCGTCGTCTTCCCGCAGCCGGACGGTCCGAGCAACGTATAGAACTTGCCTCGCTCAATCTCGAAACTGATATTTTCTAAGACGACCGTGTCGTCATAACGTTTCGACACGTTGTCAAAACGGATAATCGTTGCTTCGTTCATCTCATTTCCTCCTTGTTTATAAATATGAATGTGTCGCCACAACGAGACACTCACTCTCACCTTCGTAATCGTTGACGAGTTGGTGCGAGTCCGATGCGACGTAGTAAAGGGTTTCCCCCGCCTTGGCGAAATACGTGTGATTCCCAAGCTTTAAAGCGACCCGTCCCGATAAGACATAGACGAACGTCTCCGCACGTGAAGGCTCGTACCGCTTAAATTCACCGCGCTTAGAGAACGTCAGTAAAATTGGCTCCATCTCTTTTTCATTCGATTCCGGGATCAGCCACTCGGTCCGGTACTTGCGTTCCTCATCGACGTAAACGGTCCGGTCGTCCTCGGTATAAACGACTTTTTGAAAGATCTCTTCATCGAAAAACTCTTTCGGAGAACAACCGAGCACTTCCAACAAGTCAAAGAGCGTCTCGAGCGAGGGCGAGCTTAAATCCCGTTCGATTTGCGAGATGTACCCTTTGCTCAAATCGGTCCGTTCCGCCAGCTCTTCTTGCGTCAATCCGTTTTTGACACGGAGACGCTTCATTTTTTGACCGACTTCCAAGTCGCGTTCCTCCTTTCGACTTTGCGGCAAGTTTAGTGAAAGATGATTCCAACTAAAGAAAGTTTATAAATACTTAACTACAAAGCAAACAAATAGCGACTTTTATTATAACCAACTGTATCATGTTTTCAAGTAAAAAATCACGCCGATTCGGCGTGATTTTAATGGAGGTCGCGTTTAGACATCAGATGCTTGAATTTTTCGTTTTTCGTTTGGAACAAATGCAACTGGGGCCCGTACGCATCAATTTGTTGGACGACGTATTGAAACGATTTCGCTTCTCCCGGATACGGTTCGCCGGCGCGGGCAAGCGTCGTTTCAAAATCCTCCCATAGCACTTCGACCCACGTCAACGCTTCAAGCTCGCTGAGGACGTCGTTCTTTTCTTTTAAAATCTTGGCCAGACGTTCATACTGCTCAGACCGGTTCATGGCGTCACCTCCGACAACTCAGAGAGCGGAATCGCATGCTCCATCACTTCACCTTCAAACGTCCCCCACCCCATGACACCGTTGACGAATTTCAAACGGAACGGTCGATTGTTATAGTTGACGATATACGTCGTTCCTGGTTTGAACGACTTCGGATCGACCAAATAACTTTCCGCGATGGCGATGCGACGCAACACGACTTCAATCTCGCTCACCATCCCCATCTGCTCGGCTTTGCGCTTCCGTTCATGGAGCGCCCGAATCTCTTGTTCGAGCTCATACTTCGATAAGTCACTCAATCGTTTTTCCATTTCGTTCACCTCACTTGTAGCGTATCAGATTTTCCAAAGAAAAGAAAAAGGCGAAACTGAAACAATGTTCAGTTCGCCTTGAAGTTGTATAGCGGTTTGATCACTTGATCGATCGTCACCGCCGGTTCAATATAGCGGACGATTTCTTTCATCGATTTATAGACGAACGGCGACTCGTCGAGCGTCGACGGCCGAACAGATGTCGACCAGACACCTCTCATCGTCTGTTTGAACTCATTGAAGTCGACGCGTTTTCGTGCCGCCGAACGAGACATGACACGTCCCGCCCCGTGAGGTCCTGAGAAGTTCCAATCCGGGTTGCCTTTGCCGGTACAGATGAGCGAACCGTCGCGCATATTCATCGGGATGATGACACGCTCACCGTCCTTAGCCGAGATGGCCCCTTTTCTAAGAATCATCGCCTCGTGGTCGATATAGTTGTGCACCGTATCGAATTGATCGACGACGTTCCAGTTCATCGCCTCGACAATGACGTCCGTCATGGCGAGACGGTTGGCCGCCGCGTACTGTTGCGCGATGCGGACGTCGTGCATATAGTCTTCCATCGCGTCCCCTTCGACGTAGGCAAGGTCACGGAACTTCGAGCGGGCCGCTTTTTCTTGTTCGAGGTACGACAGGATATCGCGTTCTCGGCCGGCCGCTTTCAAACGTTCAATCTCTTGTTTCACGTCCGCCGTGCTCATCATCTGCTCGATGGCCCGCTGTTGATAGTGATCGGCGATTTGAACGCCGAGATGACGTGAGCCGGAGTGAATGACGAGAAACGTCCGTCCCCCGTCTTCGTTCACTTCAATGAAGTGGTTACCCGATCCGAGTGTCCCGACGGAACGCAAGGCGCGGTCGAGTTTGAACGGGGCGCGGACGTCTTCTAACGGGAGCGCCGCCGCATAAGCGTGCGCTGTGTCTCGGATATTCATCCCGCTTGGTACGCGTTGACGGATGACATCGTCCAATCGTTGAAAATCGATCCGCTTCGCCTTGATTTCCGTGCAGAGCATCCCGCATCCGAGGTCCACACCGACGAGGTTCGGCACGACTTTATCGTGAATTGTCATCGTCGTCCCGACGACCGAACCTTTGCCCGCATGCATGTCCGGCATGATTCGAATCGTTGCGCCTTCTGTGAAAGGTTGGTCGACGAGCGTTTGCAGTTGCGAACGCGTCACGTCGTCCATTCGTTCATTGAACACTTTGGCTTGGTTATACTTTCCGATGATTTCCATAGGAACTCCTTTCTCAACTGATGGCTTGTTGCTTGCTTTGCAACTCATGCATCCGGGCGTAAACGCCACCGAAGGCGATGAGCGACTGATGGTTACCCCGTTCAATGATGTGACCGTGGTCGAGAACGAGGATTTGATCGGCTTCACGAATCGTCGACAATCGGTGGGCGATGACAAACGTCGTCCGCCCTTTCGTGAGTGTCTTGAGCGCTTCTTGGATGAGCGCTTCCGTCTCCGAGTCGACGCTCGCCGTCGCCTCGTCTAAGACGAGGATGGCCGGATCGAAGACGAGGGCACGGGCGAAGCTGATCAGCTGTCGTTCCCCGCTCGAGAGCGAGGCACCGCGCTCGATGACCGGCTCGTCAAGCCCTTGTGGCAGCTGTTTGACGAAGCGGTCGGCACCGACGGCGGTCAACGCTTGCCATATCCGTTCGTCTGAGATCGTCTCGTCACCGAGCGTCACGTTCGTTTTAATCGATCCTGTAAAGAGGAACGGGTCTTGCAACACGATGCCGAGATGGTCACGGACGGCTTGCGTCGGCAGTTTCGTCACGTCCATCCCGTCGATGTTGAGCGTCCCTTCCGACGGGTCATAGAACCGCATGAGCAAGTTCATGATCGAACTCTTGCCGCTGCCGGTGTGACCGACGAGGGCAATCGTCTCGCCTGGCGATGCGTGGATATCGATATGTTGCAACACCGGTTTTCCGGCCTCATAGCTAAAGGATACATCTTTAAATTCGACTTCTCCTTTGAAGCGCGGGATCCGTTCCATGGACACGTCTTCGCCTTCTTCGTCGAGCAGTTGGAACATCCGGTCGGCCGAGACGAGCGCTTGTTGCAATGGTGACAACTGGTTCATGATTTGCGTCACCGGCTCAAAGATTCGTGACACGTAATCGATGTACGCGTACAAAATCCCGAGTGTGAGCACGCTGCCGGTTCCGAGTGTCTGTGCACCGACGACCCAAATGAGGAGGGCGAGCGCCATGTTGCGGAAGAAGTTGACTAAGTTATGCGACATGAGCGCATCGAGTTTCAATAGCTTCCGTCGTGTTTGGAAGTTATCACTGTTCTTCTCGTTGAACTCGTCATACACGAGGTCTTCTTTCACGTACGATTGGATGATTGGCATCGTCTGAATGCTCTCATTCAACTGGGCGTTCATGTCGGCGACGAGCGCACGGACACGGAAGTTGTTTCGGGTCGACAAACGCTGGAACAATTTGATCCAGACGATGACGACCGGGATGATGATGAGCGAGACGAGACCGAGGCGCACGTCTAGGAAGAACATGGCGATCAAGACACCGATCATCATGACGACACTTTGGAAGACGCGCGCGAGCACGCCTAAATACAAGTCGCGAATCGTCTCGGTGTCGTTCGTGACCCGGCTGACGATTTTTCCGATCGGGGTCTGGTCAAAGTAACGGACCGGGATCGTCTGTAAGTGCCGCATGACGTCGAGACGCATCGTCTTGACAATCGTGTGGGCCGAACGTTGGAGGAGCATCTGTTGCCCCCAGTTCAATCCGGCCGCGATGAGAAGCAAGACGATATACAGGGCGGATAATGTGAGCACAGCCCGAAGATCCGTCTCATAAAACTGGAACACGTCCGCCGACGAGAGCGGGACGATGTTCTCGTACGTCGCCGTCTCCTCACTTCGTGTGATCGTGAGGACACCGCCGTCAACTTCCCGGATACCGCCGCTCATGACGGCGTCGGGAACGAGATAATATCCCTCTGCCGTCTGGACGATCGAGACGGGACGGACGATCGGCTCACCGTCGAGTCTCGGTTCTTTCTCATAAGAATTTCCGTCGAACGTGACGCTTCCGCCCGATTCGACTTGGACCCAATCGCGCTCGATGGCGACGATATGGTCATCGATGATGATTTTGGCAATATACGGTCCCGCGAGTTCCGCGCCGACCGCTAAAAAGAGTAACAACAGACCGAGGAAAATCGAGCGCTTCACTTGTTTGGCATAGCCGACGAGCGAGCGGATCGTCTTTTTCCTGCGGACTGGATCTAGTTCATATTGATCGATCATGAGAGATTCCCCCTTTTCCCGGATTACTCCGTCTCTCCTTGTCGAACGTATTGTTCGTAGTACCAACCGCGTCGTTCCATCAGTTGGTCGTGCGTACCGCGTTCCGTGACGCGCCCGTCTTGCAAGACGAGAATCTGGTCGGCATGGGCGACGGCGGACAATCTGTGGGCGACGATGAACGTCGTCTGTTCAGCCCGGCTCGTGCGTACCGAGTCAATGATGCGCGCTTCCGTTTTCGCATCGACCGCCGAGAGCGAGTCGTCGAGCAATAAAATTTCTGGATTTTTGAGCAAGGCACGCGCAATCGACAGACGCTGTTTCTGTCCGCCCGACAGCATGACACCTTGCTCGCCGACGACTGTATCGAGCCCGTTCTCTAAATGCTCGATGTCCGTGTCGAACGCAGCGAGTCGGATCGCCGTTTGAAGCTCGGCTTCCGTCGCCTCGTTCGACCCGAACAAGATGTTGTCACGTACCGTCTTCGAGAATAAGAGATGCTCTTGAGACACGTAACCGCTCCATCCCCGTACCGTCTCAAGTTTGATGTCTGAGATCGGCACACCGTTAATGAGAAGCGAGTCATCGATCGGATACTCACGGATCAACTGACGCAAGAGCGTCGTCTTCCCAGCTCCGGTCGGTCCGACGATTCCAATCGTCTCGCCGCGTGAAACGTGTAAGACGATGTCCTCGAGCGAGGGACGATTCGCCCCTGGGTACTCAAACGTAAGAGATTTGAACGTGATTTTCTCCGGCGTCTCCATCTCGACGGAACCGCTCGAGACGACGTCCGGCTCTTCGTTCATCGTGGCCTCGATCCGCTCAAGGCTCGCCGTTCCACGTTGGACGACGTTGATCAATTCCCCGAACGCATACATTGGCCAGATGAGCATCCCTAAATAAATGTTGAACGAGACGAGCTGTCCGAGCGTGATGTCATTCGTGAAAACGAGATACGTGCCGAACGACAGGCCGATCAAATAACTGAGTCCGACGAGTAACTTGATGACCGGTTCGAACAAGACATCGATTTTAGCGACGTGCATGTTTTTCGCCATGACGTCGTCCGTGATCGTGTCGAACTTTTTCGTATCCGCCTCTTCTTGGACGAACGAGCGGACGACGCGAAGTCCTGAAATCGACTCGACGACTTGGTCGTTCATGTCTCCGAAAGCGTCCTGTGCCGCCGTAAAGCGAGCGTGGATTTGTCGGCCGAGCTTGTTCATCGACCAAGCGAGGAGCGGCATCGGCAACAGTGCTGCGAGCGTCAGTTTCCAGTCAATGAACACTCCCATGATGGTGAGGGCGATGAGCGTCATGTTGAACGAGTCGACGAGCGTCATGACACCGAACCCCGCCGTCCGTTCCACCGCTTTCAAATCATTCGTCGCGA
Source organism: Exiguobacterium sp. (assembly GCF_020832205.1). Classification (GTDB taxonomy): domain Bacteria; phylum Bacillota; class Bacilli; order Exiguobacteriales; family Exiguobacteriaceae; genus Exiguobacterium. The sequence goes on from NZ_JAFIFD010000013.1 coordinate 9,844, forward strand.
GCGCCATCAAATCGCCCGTGCGATGTTGCTGATAAAACCGCGGCGTCTGACGGAGCAAGTGACCGAAAAAGCGTCCCCGTAGTTTTTTCTCGAGCAAGAACGCCGTGCCGAACAGGCGAGCGATCCATAAATACGACATGACGTACGATAAGACCATGATACTGAGCAACGACCCGACGATAACGATCAACCGTTCCGTCGTCAAACTCCCTTCGCGGATCGCATCGATTGCCTGACCGATGATCCACGGCGGAAGCATATCGACGAACCCGGTGATGATCAGTAAGATGATGGCGATGATGTACGTCCGTTTTTGTCTTTTAATAAACCAATCCAATTGTTTAATCAGTTTCACGACTGATTTCCCCCTTTCGTCCTTTCAATGCACGCAAAAAAGCGCACCTCACCTGATTGTGCAACCAATCGGATGAAGTGCGCTTGACAGTCTTCAGTCTTTTGCATGGTCAGGGAAAGGACACTACCCCTATCCAGCTGCCCGTTTAAGCAGTCAAATAAGAGTAGCCATATGATGTTGTGTGTGTGCGTTGTAGTGTTGTGATGTACTTCATCATGCTGGCTCCTCTCGTTTCATAGTTTTAAAATCTACTAAAACCTTAGCAGACTGTTCAGAAAATTGTCAATATTATTTTGTAAAGATTTTGTAATTTCTTTTAGTTCATGAAGAATGTCGCAAGGATGACACCGACAATCCCTGTCGCCGTGACGTAATAAATCATCGGCATGAGCGTGTAGCGGATAATCGTTCCTTCTTTTCCGAGGAGACCTGCGACCGAGGCGACGGCGACAACGTTCAAGACGCAAATCATGTTCCCGGCGTTCGCCCCTGCCATCTGCATCGACAAGGCGAGCGTCTCGCTCATTCCGACCGAATCAGCGACACTCGTCGTCAAGCTCGAGAACATCATGTTCGAGAACGTGGCCGATCCAGACACGAACGATCCGAGCGCCCCGATCCACGGTGCAACGATCGGCCAGACGCCGCCGAACGTATCGGCTGCTGCTGTCGCGAGTTCGACCGGCATCGACGCAAGACCGGCTCCGCCGTTCTCCGAGTGGATGAAGATACGAACCATCGGTACCGACGCTGCGAGTGTGATCAGCGTTCCACCGATTCCGAGCGTCGTCGATTTGAACACCGACGCCACTTGTGACCAGCTCATGTTGTGCAAGAAGAACGTCGCAATCATCGTCAAGATGAACATGAAGCCTGGTGAGTAGAACGGTTCCCATGACGTTGAGATGCCTGTCACTCCTAAAATATCAGGGAGGTTGATGCGGACGCTTCGCGTCAATTCGTTCAAGAACGGTACCGTCCGTGTCAAGATGAGGAAAATCGTCAAAATCAAGTACGGCGCCCAAGCTTTCCACTGTGGAAGTTCGCGCTTCCCTGTCTTGACGGTCGGCTGTTCTAGCGGCTCGTCAAGCTCATCGACATAACCGTCAAACGTCCATACACGCTTCGGCATCAGGATGCCTTTTTTCGCCATGGCGACCAAGATGACGAGGCCCGTCAAGCCTCCGAGCATACCACCAAACTCAAAGCCAAGGACGAGCGTCCACAAATAGGCCGGTACGCTATAGACGAGTGCTGCGACAAGCGCGATCGGCAATACTTCGAATGCCGGTTTCACTGATTTTGCTTTACTGAAGAAGCGCGTCAGCATCAAAATCAAGATGAACGGGATGAATAGCCCGACGGCCATGTCAATAAGTACCGTCTGCAAGACCACACTCGTCAAAAATTCGATTGCCTCAGGCTGGCTCACGTCGAGCGAGAGACCGTTCCCGATTCCGATCAAAGCTGGCGTCCCGACCGCACCGAACGTTACGGCTGATACATCGGCCGACAAGGCGATGACGACGGCCGCAATCGGCGGAAAGCCGAGCGCGATGAGAAGCGGAGCCGCGACCGTGGCCGGCGTCCCGAATCCTGATGCCCCTTCAATGAACGAAACGAACAGCCAACCGACGATGAGCACTTGGATTCGCGGGTCCGGGGTGATCGTGACGAAGCCGGAACGGATGGCGTTCATTCCGCCGCCTTCCCGCATCGTATTCATCATTCCAATCGCACCGTACACGATCCAAGCGGCCGTGATGGCGATGACAAGTCCTTGTAAAATTGCTGCCGTGATTTGTGTGACATCTAGCTGCCACACGAAGAAAGCGAGAAGTGCTGTTAACACGAGCGAGAGCGGCATCGCAACCGATGCCGGTAAACGCATAATGACCAATAAGACGAGCACGGCCACAATCGGCATCAGTGCTGTAATCCATTCGAAAATCGTCAATGTAGACCCACCTTTTCAGATTTATCCCCTACCGTAAACCGATGTCCCATTACGATTGTTCTTCCGCGAGCCTTTCTAAGGCACGTTCGATCACATCGTACGGAAACCCTTTGCGCCGAAGCTGCATCTTCATGCGCTGTTTCCGTTCAAACGCATCGTAACTGCTATACTTCCGATTCAACTTTTCGGCTTGTGTCAGACAGGCCGCAAGCTCGACGTCCTCATCCTCGTTTTCCCAAAACGTATGAATCGCCTCTGAAATGATATCAAACGTGAAACCCCTTTGCATTAGGGTTTGTTGAATTCTTTGTTGCACTTCTGTGGCAGAACGGCGATTTGTTTCCATTTGTTTCCTTTTCACGAACTTTCCGGCCTTTTCGAGCTGGTCTTCGTGTGAAATCGATGCGATGACGTCTTCAATCGTGTTCGGGTCGATCCGAAGCTGCGTCAGTTCGCGCTTGATTTTGATCGGTCCGCTCGGGCTCGTGTTGAACTTCGTTTGAACATACGCTTTGGCGAACTCGGCATCGTTCAAGTAGCGTTGTTCTTTTAACCGTTCGATGACATGTTTGATAGCGGACTCGCTTACTTCTTTCTTCATCAAATAGTCATGCACCTCTGAAACGGAACGCATTCGGTACGACAAATAGTTGACGGCTGCTTTATATGCTTTCTGTTGTTCTTCTGCCTCGAGGACGTCACGAACAAAATTGTCTTCGAGCTCCATGCCTCGTGTCAATCCGTATTTGATGAAGACATCGACATCGATGGCAAAGGCGAACTCTTCCCGCCCCTCTTTCTCGACAAAGACGTTCAAGCGGTCTTTGTTCTTCTGTTGCGTCGTAAATTTAGCAATTTTCACAAAAACCCTCCTTTTCCTAGTTCTAACATATCACGTTCCCCGTTCGAGAAGGATTTTTGATAAGTTAGAAGAAAGGGTATTCACTACTACGAACGGTCCGCTTTATGGGACTCATACCCGTTTTGAAATCGCTTCAATATACTGGAGGGAGACTTTATGAAAATTGCAATCACCGGCGGGACCGGGCTCATTGGCCGCCCGCTCGTCCGTGCGCTCGCCGAAGCCGGCCACCAAGTCGTCGTCTTGACGCGTAATCCGCGCCCGCGGCAAGGGGGCATCTCCTTTGTCGAATGGTTGACACCAGACAGTCATCCCGAAACCGCACTCCAAGACGTGGACGCGTTCATCCATTTGGCAGGCGCCTCGATCAACGATGGACGATGGACGCATAAACAAAAGCAAGCCATCCTCCAAAGTCGAATCGACGGCACGAAAGAAGTCGTCCGGATCATTAAAAATATGAAACGAAAACCAAGCGTCGTCATTAGCGGCTCGGCGATTGGGATTTACGGAGAAGATCGGTCGATCACTTACTCAGAGTCGACACCGCTTCCGGATCGGACAAACTTCTTAGGGAACGTTTGCGTCTTGTGGGAACAAGAGGCCGACCCGATCAAAGACATGGGCATCCGGCTCGTCTTGATGCGGACAGGCGTCGTCTTGTCCAATGACGGCGGTGCTTTCCCGCTCATGAAGTTGCCATACACGTTCGGCGCAGGCGGCCGAATCGGATCTGGGGAGCAATGGGTCCCGTGGATTCATTTAGACGACCTCGTCCGGCTCTTCGTCCATATCATCGAGACTGACACGATTGAAGGGCCTGTCAACGGGACTGCGCCGACCCCGGTCACGATGGACGAGTTCGGACAGACGATCGCCCGCGTCATGCACCGCCCCCATTGGTTCCCCGCCCCGGCCCCGCTCATGAAGGTCGCCCTCGGTGAAAAGAGTGTCATCGTCTTAGAAGGGGCGAAAGTCGTCCCGACGAAAGCGCTCAACCATGGGTTCAAGTTCCGCTATGAGACGCTCGAGCCTGCGCTAAAACAACTGTTACATTTAACTTGAGGAGGACATACGACACGTGAGTAATTTGTTAATTCGCAACGCCCATATTTATCCGATCACCGCCCCCCATTTTTACGGAGACCTTCGCGTCCGCGATGGGAAAATCGTGGAGATGGCTGAACTGCTCGACCCGATGGACGGCGAGAGCGTCGTCGAGGCGGAAGGCAACTTCTTGTTTCCAGGGTTTATCGACGCCCATACACACCTCGGTCTGTATGATGAAGGGACCGGTTCAGTCGGTAACGATGCCAATGAAACGGTCGAAGCAATGACACCACACGCCCGTGCCATCGACGGCGTCTATCCGCTTGACGAAGGTTTCCAGGAGGCGCTCATGGCCGGCGTAACAGCCGTCCAAGTCATGCCCGGCAGCATGAACGTCATCGGCGGTGTCACGAGCGTCATCAAGACGCACGGACGTTTCATCGAAGATATGATTCTCCGACGCTACGCTGGTCTCAAGATGGCTCTCGGTGAAAACCCGAAGCGCATTCACAGTATGGGGAAAACGGGAGATTTAACGAGGATGGGGATTATGGGTCTTCTCCGCGAGGCGTTCCGTACCGTCGACTCGACGAAGACGATTGGCACGTTCGGCAGCCAGATGATCCAGCTTGCTCTCGACCGGAAGATGCCGGTCCGCGTCCATGCCCACCGTGCCGACGATATTTTATCGGTCGTGCGTTTCGCCGCAGAGTTCGATCTCGACTACCGCATCGAGCATTGCACAGAAGGTCACTTAGTCGCCGAGAAGTTACGCGAACTCGGCGTGAAACACGTCACCGTCGGGCCGACGTTCACCCGAAAATCAAAAATCGAGCTTCAAAACAAGACATGGGAGACGTATCGCATCTTACATGAGCACGGCATGATCGTATCGATCACGACCGACCACCCGTACACCCCGGTCCAATACTTGAATCTATGTGCCGGACTCGCTGCGCGTGAAGGTTTGCCGGTCGATGTCGCCCTCCGTGCCATCACGATTCACCCGGCCGAGTCGCTCGGTGTCGCAGACCGGGTTGGGTCGCTTGAAGTCGGGAAAGATGCCGACCTCGTGCTCTGGAGTCACTTCCCGCTCGACTATATGTCAAAGCCGATTATGACGATCGTCGATGGTCAAATCGTCTACGCGACAGAGCGTGCTAGAACGCATCATGAGATGGACTAATTTTCATTATTTTTCATAAGCGTTTTTACGTATAATTTACTTGCATTTTTAAAAATTCTATATAAAATTATCTTGTAACTTCATAAAGCAACCAAGGCGGTTCGAACAGCGAAGCCAGAAGTATGCTTTCGTTACGACTATTCTTCAGCGGTCTGAAATAGGAGGAGGAATGTAAAGGTGCTCAAATTTCGTGAGCTCACCGACTGCGCGGAGTTGTTCGAACTGATGCAACACCCAGATGTCTTTCCGTATGTCCGTCAAAAGACGGTCCACTTTGACGAGTTTTTATTTAGCACGAAGCAAATTATCGAGCTAGAAGAGCAAGGAAACATCATCTCACGCACCATCACGAACGAGTTTGGTACCCCAATCGGGACGATCAGCTTGTTCGATGTGGAGTCCGGCTACGGATTCCTCGGTACGTGGCTTGGCAAACCGTATCACGGGAAAGGTTACAATCAAGTCGCGAAAGAAACGTTCTTCTCCGAACTGTTCTTCGAGCTTGATATTGAAAGTGTGTTTTTGAAAATCCGGAAATCGAACGAGCGTTCCATCGCCGCGGCCGAGAAATTGCCGTACGCGTTTTGCGCCAATGATATTCGCTCGGAGCTTTTAGCCGAAATCAATCAAGGGGAAGTCGAATACGTATTGTACGAAGTGTCGAAGTCGAGTTTCCAACTCTATTTGCACTCGCTTCATGCGCCTGAATTCGACCATACGTACGAGGCCCAACTCGAAGCATAAGCCAATTCTGACAAAGAATTGGCTTTTTTGTGGCGTTTTTGTGTGGATTGCGTGAGGACAACTTTACGCCAATGAATATTTCTGTTCTAATTCGAAGAGATAGGTATGATAGAAGTATGAGGGATTTGTCACATGCCCTGTTAACTGTTTTGTAAAGGAGAATGAATCATGTCAGAACCAGTGTTTCGTATCTTAGTTACCGATGATGAAGAACAAATGCGGGATTTGCTCGTTTCGAATTTAGAAAAGGAAGGCTACGAGACGGTCACCGCGACAAACGGTCTCGAAGCGATCGAACTTTTAAAAGCACAGCCGTTTCATCTCGTCCTCCTCGATGTCATGATGCCGGAACTCGATGGTCTCACGGCATGCATGCGCATTCGTGAGTTCTCAAACGTCCCGATCATCATGCTCACCGCACGTTCGGAAGAACTCGACCGGATCCACGGCTTGAAAATCGGTGCGGATGACTACATCACCAAGCCGTTCAGCCCACGCGAGTTGCTCGCCCGTATTGAAGCGACGCTTCGCCGGACGCACAACTTCTCGAAAGAACAAGAAGCGACGTTCGACGTCGGCGTGTTATCCATCGACATTGAAGGCCGGGCCGTCAGCGTCAAAGGAAAAACGGTCAACTTGACTCGAAAAGAGTTTGACCTGCTTTACTTGTTCATCACGAACGAAGATAAAGTGTTCTCTCGGGAACAACTGCTCGACCAGATTTGGGGGACCGAGTACCACGGCAACCTCCGGACGGTCGATACGCACATTAAAACGCTTCGTCTCAAACTCGGAGAAGCGGGCGGCTATATTCAAACAGTCTGGGGGATCGGCTATAAGTTCGAGGCGAACGTATGAAGCAATACACGATCCGGAAGCGGATTTGGATTACCATCTGGACAGCCAGCCTCTTCTCCGCGTTCGTGTTCATCATCATGACGTTTTACTTGTACGACAAGTTCTACATCCAGACGCAAGAAGAGCTGCTGATCAACCGCGGGGAGAAACTCGTCACGATCTACAAAGCCGACGGGTTCTCCGACGCGTTCTCGGACAGTATGACGTACACGAACGAACTGACCGAGACGAAAGTGTTCTTGTCTTCCGTCAAAGAAGATGGTCTCGGTTCGGGCAAGACGTTTCTACGGGAGCAAGACCTCGCACGCCTCCAGGACGGGTACGCCATCTCGGTCACCCGCAAGCACCCGACCGAGGATGTCGATATTCTCATGTCCGCCTTCCCGCTCATCCGTGACGGTGAACTCGACAACGCGCTCATCCTCTATATGGAGCTCAGTAAAATCAGCGAGCCGTTTCAGCCGATCCGACTCATGATCACGTTTTTGCTCGTGTTGATGATCGTCAACTTGCTCATTTTCGGCACTCAAATCATCGATACGATCATTCAGCCCCTCATTCAGATGAAACGGGCGTCCCAAGTGTATGCCAAAGGTGACTTCACACACCGCATTCCCATCTATTATGACGATGAGATCGGTGAGCTCGCCGAGACGCTCAACCGAATGGCCGAGTCGCTCGGTCTCGTCGAAGAGCAACGGAAAGAGTTTTTGGCGAACGTCAGCCACGAACTCCGCACCCCTCTCTCCTACATCCGCGGCTACACGGAGATGTTGCAAGACCCATCGATTGATGAGAAGACGCGGAAACAGTATTACGAGATTATCGAAAACGAGACGAATCGATTGCAACGCCTCGTCACCGACTTGCTCGACCTCGCCCAGCTCGAGCGCGACTCTTATCCGATGACGAAAGAGCCGGTCGTCTATTCGCAAGTGCTCGAGGACGTGCTCTACCGGTTTGAACCGATCGCCCATGCGAAAGGGGTCGCCATCGAGACGGACCTCGATTTCGAACTCATCATCCTCGGTGACCACGACCGCCTCGAGCAAGTCGTCGGGAACTTGCTCGACAACGCCCTCCGTTACACGGACGCCGGCAAATCGATTCATGTGAAGACGTTCGCCGAGGAAGGGTATGCCATCACCGAGATCCGTGATGAAGGGAGAGGCATCCCGAAAGAAGACCTCGACAAGTTGACTGAACGGTTCTACCGCGTCAACAAGTCCCGGACGCGAGAAGACGGCGGCACCGGTCTCGGTCTCGCTATCGCAAAACATATTATGGAACGTCACGGCGGCTCCATGCACTTCACGTCGGAAGTCGGTCATGGGACGACGGTCTCACTCGGTCTCCCGTTATTGCCGGACGACGAGTTCGACATATGAAAAAGGCAGCCGCGGCTGCCTTTTTCATATGTCTTTGCCTTGGAAAGACTCTTCGGATTCGTTCATGAGGCGCTCGCGTTCAGCGTGCGTCTGCGGGAATCCGTTTGCCTGCCACTCGGCCCGGTGATTCGAATCGAGTTGCGTGAGCCCTTCCTCGGCCTCATCCTTGTCCGAGTCGACGCTCTCCATCCGGTCCATCTTGCTCCATGTGTCCTCATCACGGTCTTGTGTCAACAAGGCCGCCACTTTCGGTGCCACGAGCGCTGCACCTGCGACGCCGAGCACGATGCCCATTAAAACTTTCTTATCCATACACTACCCCTCCTTAGTCACTATGTACGGATAATTCCACAGTTCTTCCGAATCGAAACCATTTCGTAAAGCGTTTACATAAATTGTGAAAGTGGAATAACAGTCAACACAAGGAGGCGACATGGATGAAAAAACGTGAACACCCGTCAAAACGTCCGTTCGACAACCCGGACGCCGTCAATACGGACAAAGACAGCATCTTCGACCAGGAAGGCATGGAAACGGTCGACCCGATTCCAGTCGAAGAACTGAATCAAGAAGTAAAAGACGAGAAACGAAAACGACACTCAAAAGACGACTCGGTTAGCGAGAAAAAATATGACAACACATAATAAAGGATGCGGAACTCGTTCCGCATCCTTTATTATGTTAAATCTTTTGGCGAGAACCCGTATGGGAGCATCTCTTCTTTTGTCATCACTTTCGTGTCTCCGGCCATGTTGGCCAAAATCAACGTGAAGTCGTCACTCGCAAACTCGGCGATGACTTGACGGCAGGCGCCGCACGGCGAGATCGGACCATCCGTGTCACCGACGACAACGACTGTCTCGATCGTCTTGCTGCCTTCCGAAACGGCCTTGAAGATGGCGGTCCGTTCCGCACACATCGACAAACCGTAAGACGCGTTCTCGACGTTACAGCCTGACACTTCTTTTCCCGTCTCATCGATGACGACTGCACCGACGTTGAACTTCGAATAAGGTGTATAGGCGCGTGACCGTGCGTCAATCGCTTTATGGACGAGCTCTTGCACTTTTTCATGTGGGATCATCTGATGTTCCTCCGCTTCTATTGATAAAAAGAAGTCTGACATCTGAACTATAACGTGAAAACGCTTTCTCAGCAAGCGTTTTCACCGTCCCGTCAATATTTTTTCTTTTTCTTTTTCTCAAAGACGACAACCGATTCGACGTGCGCCGTTTGTGGGAACATGTCATACGGCTGGACGTAGTTCACTTTGTATCCGGCTTTCATAAGTTGGTCCGCGTCACGGGCGAGCGTCTGTGGGTTACACGACACGTAGACGAGTCGTTGCGCTTTCGAAGAAATGATCGCGTTTAAAAGTTGGTGGTCCACACCGGTACGTGGCGGGTCGACGACGATGACGTCAGGAATCCATCCGTCTTTCACCCAACGCGGAATCCAATGCTCGGCCCGGCCTTCGACGTACGTCGCGTGGCTATAGCCATTTTCACGCATGTGCGCGTTCGCATCCTCGACCGCTTCCGGGACGACTTCCATTCCGCGAATTTCCTTGGCATGCGGAGCGAGCCAAAGCCCGATTGAACCGACGCCGGCGTACGCGTCGATGACACGTTCTTCGCCGGTCAAACCGGCCGCTTCGACGACTTCCCGGTACATGACTTCGGTCTGCGCCGGGTTCAATTGGAAGAATGCGCGCGGCGACAAGTGGTAATGGACGTCATCAAGTTGCTCGTCCATCTTCTCTTGCCCGGCGATATGCACGGTGCGATATCCGAAAATGACGCCTGAACGGTTCGAATTGATATTCAAATGGAACGAGACGACGTTCGGAAGCGCCATAATCCGCTCGCTCAGTTCGTCTAAGTCCGGCACGTCCTCATGGCCGACGACGAGGACGACTTGAACGTCGTTCGTCTTATAACCTGAACGGACGACGACGGTACGGGCAAAGCCTGTGTCGCGTCTCGCATCGTACACCGGGATGTCGAGTTCGTTCAAAATGCGGACGATGGCGTTGTTGATGTTCGTCGTGTCGCGCTGTTGGACCATACAGTGTTCAATCGGAACGAGTGTGTTCGAATTCGGTTTATACAGACCCGATACGATTTCGCCGCGACGGACGCTGAGCGGGAACTGCGATTTGTTCCGGTAATACCAAGGATCGTCCATCCCTTTTGTCGGACGGATGTCGGACTTATCGACGTTCAGCTTCGTCTTTTGACGGAACGCGTTGCGCACGATTTCTTCTTTATACTCCATTTGCAAACGGGCGCTCATATGTTGAATCTGACAGCCCCCGCACTCGTCGTAAATCGGGCACGGCGGCTTGACCCGTTCCGGTGAAGCGTTGTCGCGCTTGACGACACGTGCCTCAGCATAGTTGCGCTCGACGCGTGTAATCTCCACTTTCGCCTCTTCGCCTGGCAATAGGTTCGGAATAAAGACGACCATTCGATTGATGGTCGCAATCCCTTCCCCGTTGATGCCAAGACGTTCAGCGGTGACGCTCTTGTAATCTCCTACGATCAGTTTCAATGTGTTTCATCCTTTCGAGATCCTTGTTCTAAATCTTTGGCGTAACGCACGACTTTCGCGCGTAAGGAATCAATATCAGCTAGCAGGCGATGCAAATCTTCTGGCGTCGTGAACTCGTCCAACGTATTGACTGATAGACAGAGCAATTCCGTTCTCGATTTTAATACGTTCATTTTTCCAGCCGTATCTGTGCGTGATTTACCCATCTCATGATCGCTCCTTTGGTTCGTGACAAAGAGTTGTTATTATAGCATACTATTTCGTGTGACTAGATGAAAAGGTGGAATCAACATGGAAAACATCTCGATAACGTTTGATCCGTGGGAAGCATACCTCGATCAAACCGAGTTCGGTCGCCTCGTCCTTTCGAACGTCGAAGTGACGACGACCAAACTATGCAACATGCGCTGTGAGCATTGTGCGGTCGGCTATATGCTCGACCAGACCGAAACCCCTGAAGTGCCGCTCGAGCTGCTCATCTCCCGCCTCGACGAGATTAAACATTTGCGCGCATTTTCAATTACCGGCGGTGAGCCGATGCTGTCGATGAAGTCGGTCCGAAACTACGTCGTCCCGCTCCTTCGCTACGCGAAAGAACGCGGGGCCCGGACTCAAATCAACTCGAACTTGACACTCCCGTTGTCTCGCTATCATCTTATTACCCCTTACCTCGACGTTTTGCACATTTCCCACAACTGGGGAACGGACGCCGACTTTTTAGAAGGCGGTTTTGCGATGATGGACCGAAAACCGAGTGAAGAGGCGCGTTTGAAGATGCTCCAGACGATGAAAGCGAACGCCCGGGCGCTCACGTCAGAAGGCATCATCGTATCGGCCGAGACGATGCTCAACAAACGGACGATTCCTCATTTGAAGGAGATTCATGAAGAAATCGTCTCGCTCGGCTGTCAGCGTATGGAGGTGCACCCGATGTACCCTGCCGACTTCGCGAGCGCGCTCGAATCGGCCTCGCTCCCGGACATTCGCCAAGCCATCCACGATCTGCTCGATGTGCGCGATGAAAACGTCTGGATGTTATTCGGGACGTTGCCGTTTTATGCCTGCTCGGACGCTCCAGAAGACCGTGCGCTGTTAAAGCGGCTCCACGAAGCAAAAAACGTCACGGTTCGAAACGACCCGGACGGACGATCGCGCCTGAACACGAACATATTCGACGGCGAGATCATCGTCACCGATTTCGGCGACGAGCTCGGATCGCTCGGGACACTTTATGACACTTCGTTCCAAGAAGCGTATGAGACGTGGACGAATAGCGCACTGAACGCCTCGTTATCGTGCCATTGTCCAGCCGTCAAATGCCTCGGTCCGAACGCGCTCGTTAAGCAAGCCTATTATCCGAACGTCGACTTCCGAGAACGTGTCGCCGAACCGTTTTAATTCCTTCGCAAGGGGAAATATTTAGTATCTAAACTGAATCGAGGTGTGTAAAGATGACAGCGATCTATGTATTCATGATAACCGTCATGGCCATCATCATCTTCGGTGGTGTGCTCAGCATCTTATTGACAGCCGCATTCGTTTCAGACAAAGTAGACCGTGATGAAGTCTTCAGTCAAGGCAGTTGGGACGACGAGCTCTTACATTTGAACCATCTCTCCCAACCAATCGACGAAACAAAAAGCTGAGAACCTTCTCAGCTTTTTACTATGTAAAGATGAGGTGAACTATGCAGCGGTTTCGTTTTTCGATTTTATTGCTCATCGTATTTATTTCTGGTTTGATTCAAGGTGCCCTCATCCCGCTGTTGTCGACGCTCATTGAACGCGATGGCAACCCGGCGTGGCTGAACGGACTAAACGCCACGATGCTCTATCTCGGTGTCATCGTATCGGCGCCGCTCTTAGAGCGTTTCGTCCGCAAACACGGGTTTCGCCCGACGATTGTGTTAGGGATCGTCTTAACGGCGTTCGCCACGTTTTTCTTGCCGTTATGGCCAACGCTGTTATCTTGGGCCATCCTGCGCTTCGTCATCGGTTTTGGGGATTCCGCGCTCCATTACGGCTCGCAAGTGTGGGTGACGTCTGTGAGCGAGAAACGGAGCCTAGGCCGGGCGATGGCGTATTACGGTATGTCTTTCAGCCTCGGCTTTGCCGTCGGTCCGCTCATCGCACCGCTCGTCGACGTTCACTTTTGGCTGCCGTTCCTCGTGTTGATCTTCTTCTGTCTCGCGTCTCTCTTTTTAATCTTTAGAGTCGATAATGACTTCCCTGAAGCCGAGAAAGTAAAGACCGATTCGACAGGCAGAATTCGCCTCGTCTTCGTCGGGGCAGGTTACACGTTGCTCCCTGCGTTTACATACGGATTTCTTGAAGCCAGCTTGAACGCGAACTTACCTATTTTCACTGTGCGAAACGACATCGGGCTCGCCCAGACGAGTACGCTCATCACGACGTTCATCGTCGCCTCCATCATCGTGCAGCTCCCGCTCGGGCGTCTCGCCGACCATTTCGGGAAGAAACGCATCCTGCAAATCGTTTTGACGCTCGGTACGATCTTGTTCGCACTCGCGAATTTGGCCGTCGACCATTACATATGGCTGCTCGTCTTGTTTGCTTTAGCAGGTGCCGGACTCGGTTCAACCTACTCGCTCGGACTCGCCCATATGACCGAGGTGTTGCCACGCTCGTTGTTGCCGACCGGGAACATGCTTTACAGCATCGCGTTCAGCGTCGGGTCGATCAGCGGCCCGATGATCGGGGCGTTTTGGATCAGTTTGCCAAAAGAAGTGTACTTCCTCATGTATGCACTCATTCTCGGCATCCTCGCTGTCAGCCTGTTCGCGGCCAAAGCCAAACCGATTGACATCTAAAAAGGGATGGCGCTCGCCGGAGCACCATCCCTTGTCGTTTATTCTCTCGCCGGACCAACGCGTACGTCATTTCGCTCGAACGCCTGAATGAATACTTCATCGAGCGCGAACGGTTCTGTCTCAAGTGTGGCCAACACGTCCGACTTGAGCGTCACCTCGATGACCCGATCGTTGATTTGCCATTTCGTCTGAATGTCGTCGCCTTGCCTCACGGCGCGCGCATCCACCTGATCATGGTGTTCCTTCAACCCCCGACTCACGCACTTCATCACGTACTTGACGTACTCATCACGCGGCTGACGCGAGACGAGTATGTTGCGGACAATATGGTTTCTAGTCACGTTCTCTTCCTCCTTCCTTTACCAATCTGTGTACGCAAGTCTTTACGACGAAGACTGACAGTGAACTGAAAGAATTCAGAATTTTTAATATATTTTGCCATGAGAACACAATTCCGTCAACCGCGCCTCCATCTCATTTACTCACAGACCGTTTACGTCCTTGAAAGTACGTCGATAAGTAAATTCCCGAAATGACGAACAACAATCCGATGAGTGCGTTCCACGGAATTGTCTCTCCGAGCATGATACTCGATAACACTACTCCGAATAAGGGAACAAAGAACATATAGAGCGACACCCGGCTGACCGGATTATGTTTCATGAGCGTGTTCCATAACGTGAACCCGATTGCGGATAGAAGAGCCAAGTAGAGCAAGAACAGGTAAGTTTTCATCGTGTATGGCAAGAAGATGCCGCTCGGGTCGAGAACCATGCCGACGACGAGCAACCCGACCGAGCCAATGACCATTGCCCAAGCCGTCATCGGTGCGACGTCATGGTTACGCGAGTAATCTTTTGCAATCAAGTTACCGAACGCCCCTGAAATCATGGCCATAATGAGCAGCACTTCCCCAACTCCAAAACCGATCTCCGAACTCGCGGACGGCCAGTTGGCGATGACGATACCCGAGAACCCGAGTGTGAGCGCGATTCCTTTCAAGCGGTTCAACCGGTCGTCTTCATAACGGAAATGAGCAAGCGCCATTTGGAAGAACGAGGTCGACCCGGCGATGATCGAACCTTGCACCCCCGTCGACAGTGACAAGCCGACATAAAAGAACAAGTACTGTAAAAACGTCAAAAACGCACCGAGATGGGCGTACGCTTTCACGCGTTCGACCGTCAAATGGATCGGCCGTTTAAAGACCGTCCGACTGATCAACAAAAGCAACAATCCAGCGAGTAAGAAACGTTCGCCGGCAAAAATCAATTGTTGTCCGTACTCATCCGCCCCGATCTCAAGTTCCTCGTAGCTCAGTTTAATGAACGGGAAGGCGCTTCCCCATAAAAACGTATTAAGCAACGCCAATAACGTAACGGTCCAAGGTCGTTGAAAGAAGTTGGGCATGACACGAAATCTCCTTAATCTTTTAGTTTGTGAGTTGTTCTATTCCATGATAAAATGAACTTACATGATAATCATTATAAATAAGGAAGAGACGAGAAACCTTAAAAAGGCCTAAAACAGGTGAAATATAATGATAATCATCCTCATTCATTATCATTTGAATGATATATATTCTCAATTAGAAAGAGGTGCCTCATGAACACATCAACGGTCACACACGAAAAAAGCCACGTCTTCAAACGGGCAAGTTGGTTCGAACATATCGAGCTCATCATGGCGCTCATCAGCGGTGTATTGATTGTACTCGCATATATCGCCGAAAGACAAGTTGGAGCTTCTTGGATTCACGTCACCCTCTACTTGACCGCCTTTTTAATCGGCGGCTACGCCAAAGCAAAGGAAGGATTGACCGACACGTGGGAAACACGTTCGCTGAACGTCGAGCTGTTGATGATCATCGCCGCGATCGGGGCCGCTTCCATCGGCTATTGGATGGAAGGCGCCATCCTCATCTTCATCTTCGCCTTGTCAGGTGCGCTCGAGACGTACACGTTGAACAAGAACGAGCGCGCCCTCGAATCGCTGATGGAACTGCAACCGGAACAAGCGACACGCTTCAACGATGATGGCGGTTTAGATGTCGTGCATATCGACGAACTGTCGGTCGGGGACCGGATTTATGTCCGCCCCGGGGAACGAATCCCGGTCGACGGTCGGATTTTGAGCGGCAGTGCCTCAATCGAGGAAGCCGCGATCACAGGTGAATCCATCCCGGTCGACCGCAACGTCGGGGACGAAGTCTTCGGTTCAAGCGTGAACTTGAACGGTGTTTTGACGCTCGAAGTGACAAAACTCGCTACAGAGACGCTGTTCCAGAAAATCATTCAAATGGTCCAACAAGCGCAGGAAGAAAAGTCACCGTCCGCTCAGTTCATCGACCGGTATGAAGGACGTTACGTCCAAGTCGTCTTGTTCTCCGTCGCGGCCATCATTTTGCTCGGACCGATTTTCACTCCTTGGTCGCTCGAGACGAGCATCTATCGCGGGATGATCCTTCTCGTCGTCGCTTCTCCTTGCGCGCTCGTCGCAGCGATCACTCCGGCCGCTCTGGCCGCCATCGCTTCGTCAGCCAAACACGGCATCTTGTTCAAAGGCGGCGTCCATATCGAAAACATGGGTCGGCTCAAAGCGATCGCTTTCGACAAGACCGGCACGCTCACAATCGGAAAACCCGAAGTGCAGACCGTACTGCTTCACCCAAACTTCAGCCAAGCTGACGTGTACCGTATCGTCAGTTTGATCGAAGAGCACTCGATGCACCCGCTCGCCGAGGCGCTCGTGCAGTTCACGGGCAAACATACCGGTACGATGGAGCAGTTTAAAGACGTCACCGGTTCAGGCATCGAGGCAATGATTGACGGCGTCACATACCGGGTCGGCAAACAAAAATTCGCAGATGCGAGCGGTGACTTTTTCCCTGACGAAGTCGAACAATTGAAAGAAGCCGGCCATACGCTCGTCTTCATCAGTGACGAAACCCACACCCTCGGGGCTTTCGCCCTCCGCGACACGTTGCGGCCGGAAGCAAAACAAGCGATTGAGCGTTTGAACCGCCTCGGGATCGAAACGATCATGATCACCGGCGACAATGAGGCGACGGGACGGGCCATCGCGTCAGAAGCGGGTTTGACCCGCTATATCGCCGAGTGTCTGCCGGATGAGAAAGTCGAACAAATCAAGTTGTTGAAGGCAGAGTACGGTTCGATCGGAATGATTGGTGACGGCATTAACGACGCTCCCGCTCTCGCCACGGCAGACGTCGGCATCGCTATGGGGGAAGGAACGGACGCGGCGCTCGAGACGGCAGACGTCGTCCTCATGAAAAACGACCTTGTCCGTTTAAGCTCGGCGATCGAACAGTCGCGCAAGTTGAACCGGATCGTCTTACAAAACGTCGTCTTCGCTCTCGGCGTCATCCTCGTCTTGATCGTGACGAATATTTTCGAACTGCTCGTCATGCCGTTCGCCGTCGTCGGGCATGAAGGCTCGACGATCCTCGTCATCTTGAACGGTCTCCGGCTGCTCAGCTCTTCGTGGGACTGACAAATTTCGACAAGTCACGAAACCGTCATTGAAAGCAATTGTCGATTTCGCTATAATGGAAACAATGTGTCTAGCAGACCGAAATAGAAGGCAGAATGGCTAAAGGTGGTACAAGTTATGAATACGATTGCAGTGATCGGCAAAGTATTTGTCGATATTAAAGGGACCTCGTTCGCCCCGCTCCATAAAGATGCGAAAAACGTCGGTGATATTACATTCTCAAACGGTGGTACCGGTCGTAATGTCGCTCAAAATTTAGGCGTCCTCGGAAACGATGTCCGTTTCGTCTCGACTGTGACGAACGATCAAATCGGAATGGGTGTACTCGAAGAGCTCCGTGGTTTGAACGTCAACGTCGACCACGTCGACTTGCTTGAAGACAACGGTATGGGCATGTGGCTCGCAGTCATGGACAACAACGGTGACCTTCAGACGTCCATCTCGAAACAGCCGGATGAGGCGATGATGGAACAATGCATCCTCCGTCGCATCGATACGGTATTCGCCGAGAGCGAAGCCGTCGCCATTGACCTCGACTTATCGGTCAACGTCTTGAACGAAACGATTGAACTTTGCCGCGAGATGAAGCTCCCGCTGTACGGCGTGTGCGGTCATCTCTCGGTCATCGAACGCAATCGTCATTTGCTCCAAGGATTCACAGGCTTCATCTGCAGCCGTGAAGAAGCCGAGATCCTTTCGGACATGTCGATCGTCACGGTTGACGATGCCCTCCGCGTCGCTGAAGTACTCGCCATGAAAGGCGCCCCGCTCACAATCGTCACGATGAGCGAGCTCGGCGCCGTCTATGTCGACCTTCGTACGAACGAGCAAGGTCATGTACCAACGACGAAAGTGAAAGTCGCTGACTCGACAGGCGCGGGAGATTCTTTCTTCTCAGCCGTCATTTCCGAACTGATGAAGCATCACTCGATCGAAGACGCCCTCCGTCTCGGAATGCGCGTCGCCGGAAAAGTCATCGCCTCGCACGACAATGGATTGACACCTGACATGTACGCATCACTTGAACAGCCTACACGAGACTGACAAAACGCATCGGCCATCGCGTCGATGCGTTTTGTTCTCGCCTCACAATCGAAAGGAATGATTCCATTGGTTAGAACAAAACAACGAAGCGCCATTATTCTCCTCAACGAGCATGATGAAGTCGCCTTGATTCGACGCGAAAAACAGGACGTCTTATACTACGTCTTTCCCGGCGGTGGCGTCGAATATGGACACACGACCGAAGAGACTGCCGTGCGCGAAGCGTATGAAGAACTCGGCGTACACGTCGAACTCGAAGGCGTCGCCGCCCTCGTCGCTTTCAACGGTGAATTGAACCCTTACTACTGGGCTCGCGTCACTGGCGGGTAATTCGGCACCGGGACCGGTGAAGAGTTCGTGGCCGAACAAACGGAAGGATCCTACACGCCGATGTGGATCAAACGGAGTGCGCTTAGCCATCTTCCGGTCCGTCCACCTTCCCTCGCAGAACTGCTCAGCCAAAACAAAGAGCGTTTTTACGATAAAACATTGGCCGAAGACTGAATTCATGGTGTAACCTCCTGACAAAGCGGGAAGATGGTTTCTAACGATAACGTTCAGGAGGTATGCTATGGACACGAAAGAAGTGAAAGATAAAAAGAATTGGCTCGCGTTTGGGAAAGAGCTACTTCGCCGGTTTAAAGAGCACAACGTCCAAGATTTTGGTGCGACGCTCGCTTTTTTTTGGTTTTTGTCAATCTTCCCAGGAATCATCTTTATCCTCGCCTTACTGTCGTTCTTTGACATCACACAGGCGTCGTTCCAAGAACAGTTGAACAACCTGGCCCCAGGTGCGGCCGCGACCGAGTTCTTGTCAGGAATTTTTGAAGCGCTCGGGGAACCGCGCGGCGGGCTCCTCTCCATCGGTGCGATTTTAGCGATCTGGTCGGCCTCGAAAGGGGTCGAACGGTTGATCAACATGGCGATTCACGCATACGGCGAAGACAATGAGCGCAAATTCTTTGTCAGTAAAGGAATCGCCCTCGGTTTGACGTTCCTACTCGGTGTCGGTGTATTGCTCCTCATCGTCTCGAACGTCTTCGGCTCTCAAATCATCTCGTTCGTCACCCAGTTCATTCCCGTCAGCGGAGCCGAGGTCGTCTTGATCAATGTGTTCCGCTACGCGTTGACGACGGTCATCTTGATTTTGACATTGTCGATTTTTTATAAAATCGCGCCTCAGCAACACGTGTTTTGGAAAAGTACGATTCCGGGCGCCATTTTCGGGGTCATCACGTGGCAACTCGTCTCACTCGGCTTCAGTCTGTACGTGTCGAACTTCGGAAACTACGATTCGACGTACGGATCGCTCGGCGGAATTATCGTGACGCTCTTGTGGCTCCAGTTGACCGGCATGATCATCTTAATCGGTTCCGAGATCAACGCCACGTGGATGAAATTCTTCAAGTCACCAAGTGAACAGGAATACGAGCGCAACTATAAGAAAAACAAAAAGTCCAAGTCGAAAGACTCGGACGATGATTATAAAGACATCCCGATCAACACATACGGATGACTCAAAACACGGGCGGACTCTTGCGAGTCCGCCCGTTTTCTATCGTTTATCACACTTCGACGACGTCGAGGCGACCTGTCCCGGGATCGATCACAAACCCGTGAACGTTCGTCTCTGGCGGCAAGAGCGGATGATTTTTAATCAAGCTGACCGAGTTCACAACGTTCGCCTCGACCGAATCGAATCCATGCAGCCACTTCTCCAAGTCCATGCCGGACGCTTTGAGCGTTTGAAGCGTCTGAGGGTCGATCCCCCGGCGCTCCATCTCAGCGATGACCGCATTCGGATCGATGGCGGCCATCCCGCAGTCATAATGTCCGACGACGATCACTTCCTC
Organism: Exiguobacterium sp.; assembly: GCF_020832205.1. Classification (GTDB taxonomy): domain Bacteria; phylum Bacillota; class Bacilli; order Exiguobacteriales; family Exiguobacteriaceae; genus Exiguobacterium. Next base: position 30,037 of record NZ_JAFIFD010000013.1, read on the forward strand.
CGCCCCGAGCGCATATAACGCGACGAGAATCGAACGCATGACCGAACCGAACGGATGCGATAGAACGGCCCCTGCATTTTTAATGATTTTGGCGTCCCCGTTTTTCAGTCCGAGCGCCTGTGGCAATAAAGCTGTCAATCGTGTGTCCATACACGTCAAAATGACGATTTTTTTATCTGGAAACTTATCGGATACGAACTGCTCGTACTGTTTTTCCGTCACGAATCGTTCGTTGAACGCTAACATTTCTTTAACGACTGACATTTTCCCCACTCCTTTACGTTATGCGATCAAGCGGGCGACCATCAGACCGATGACCATCCACGCCCCGAACAGTGTGTTGACTTTCGCTGTCATCGCCATCGCCGGCATCAATTCAACCGGTTCGCGTTTCACCCAAAACCGCTTCACTGCGCGAATCATGAGCGGAACCGTGAAGAGCGACAGCAACACCCACGGCGTCACGCCATACACAAATACACCGACGAGAATCCCGACCAATGCCGCCACGAAAAAACCTGCCAAGACGAGCACAGCCCGACGATGTCCGACGAGACACGCGATCGTCCGTCGGCCGTTCTCTTTGTCGTTATCCAAATCTCGGATGTTGTTGGCAAGTAAGATCGCACCGATCAACAACGCCATCGGGAATGAAACGATGAGCAGCTCTGTCGTCACCATGCCAATTTGGATGTAACCCGAAATGCCGATGATCACGTAACCCATGAACACTCCGGCAACGAGTTCGCCGAACGGGGTATAGGCAATCGGCAACGGACCGCCCGTATACAAATAGCCAACAACCATCGACAGCGCCCCGATCCATAATAGATGCCAGCTCGTCGACGCGGCGATGTACAAGCCGAGCGCGGCGGCAATACCGTACATTCCGAGGGCGATTGCGAGCACTTGCCCCGGCGTAAAGCCGTCACGGACGATCGAACCCCCGATCCCAATCGAGCCTTCGTGGTCGAGCCCGCGTTTGTAGTCGTAATATTCATTGAACAAGTTCGTTGCGATTTGAATCAAGACCGAGGCGATGAGCATCGCCATAAACAGCCCCCACTTCAATTCGACCTCGCCGATGACAATGAACGTCCCGAGTAGCACCGGGATAAAACTTGCCGTCAGCGTATGCGGACGAATCATGCGCCAATATGCGCCTTTTTCTCTCTGTTTCATTTCTTTCCCTCCCTTCGTTAGTTTACGTCTACGTAAAAAAATCTGTCAATGCCCGCTGCTTGAAACTGTCCCGCCCATTTCCGAGCATTTGACGGACAGTTCAGCCGTCAAGTCATGATACACTAAAAGATGAGAATTCTATTGGATTGAGGAGGCTTTTCGTTCATGCCAGATACTCAAACACACATTAAACAACGAATCGAACAGGCCCATAAACGTGCGCGCGCATGGCAACGACCTGTCCTCGCATCGTACACGTGGGAGATCCCTTCGTTCGACGCGTTTCATATTATTCAAAATACAGAGACATCACATTATTATTTCACTTCACCCGACCGGACACTCGAGATGCTCGGCTGCGCCGACGCGCTCGTCTTAAGCGCCTCCGGACCGGAACGGTTTCAGCGGCTCCAATACGACTGGAGCTTGCACCGCCGTGACGTCGATGCGACGATTTACGCGTTCTCCGGATTTTCATTCGACACGTTCGTCCGCCCGCAAAAAAACATGTGGGAAGCGTTCGGAGAAGCATCTCTCGTCGTCCCTAAATTTTTATACCGCCGTCTCGGTGACAAACATACGCTGACCGTGTCGACGCTCGTGTCAGCCAATCGTTCCGTGGAGCAATATTTGATCCAATTGGCCGATCAGCTGGCGCAGTTCAATGCGCTACACGCACCTGACGTCGAAACACCTACCTATTCGCAAGTGAAAGACGGCGTCGACCACTTTAAATCAAGCTTCCAACAAGCGAAGCAATATATTAACGAAGAAAAAGTTGAAAAGATCGTCATCGCCCGTGAAGAAATTTATCAAACGTCAGATGAGGCGTTCCCGTTCGCGCAGACACTCCGTCACTTATCGGATCAACAGCTCGGGAGCTACGTATTCTTATATCAACCGAAACGAGAAATCGGTTTTTTCGGTGCCACGCCGGAACGGTTGCTAAAAAAACAAGGTCCTTACATCGAGACGGCCGCCATCGCCGGTACGATGAAACGGCCTGACACGGACAGCGAGGCCGAGATCGCGAAAGCGCAGTTGCTTCACGACCGTAAGAACTTAGAAGAACATCAAATCGTCGTGAAAGCCATAAAAAATGCGCTCAGCCCTTACGCCGCCACCATCAAAGCACCTGAGTCGCCCCAAGTCCTAGAAACGCGTTCTGTTTATCATTTGCACACGCCGATCCAAGCGACGCTCGATACGAACGCTTCGATTTTGTCCATCATTGAATCGCTTCATCCGACGCCAGCACTCGGGGGGTCCCCGAAACGGATGTCTGTTCGTTTGCTACGTGAGATTGAACGATTCGACCGCGGTTGGTACGGTTCCCCGTTCGGTTGGTTGAACACCGACGGCGAGGGCGAGTTCGTCGTCGCCATCAGGTCCGCACTCGTCCACCATCAGTTTGTCGCCATGTATGCAGGCTGTGGAATCGTCCAAGAGTCTGAACTCGAATCAGAATTAGAAGAGACCGAGATGAAATTGAGTCCCGTCAAGCAAGCGCTCGGTTTCCATACCGTCGCCCCAGGAGGCAATCCGTCATGAACGACACGTTAACTGCATGGGTCGCCCACATGGTGAATCAGCTCGTCGAACAAGGCGTGCATGACGTCGTCATCAGCCCGGGTTCACGGTCGACACCGCTCGCTATGGCCGCATATTTGCATCCACACGTCCGCCACCATATCATCGTCGACGAACGCTCGGCCGCTTTCTTCGCCCTCGGTCTGACGCGCTCGACTGAGACGATTCGTCCGGTCGCCTTGATTTGCACGAGCGGCACGGCCGCCACCAACTACTTCCCTGCGGTCGCCGAGGCGTATATCTCTCAATTGCCGCTCATCGTCTTGACGACCGATCGGCCGCACGAGTTGCGAAACGTCGGCGCCCCGCAAGCCATCGACCAAGTGCGCCTTTACGGTGAGCACGTGAAGACGAGCCTCGACTTGCCGGTTCCGGACGCAAAAGCGCACCGTTTCATGGGACAGAGCGTCGGTCGGATCGTCCGCCTCAGCTTGCAAGCCCCGCTCGGACCGGTTCATCTGAATGTGCCGTTCCGCGAACCTTTATTACCAGACATCGAGCAGTTGACATCACTTCTCGATGCTACTCCGGAAACGTACGAAGTCGCTTACGCGCGGCCGGTCCAACACGATTTGACGCGTTTCAAGCAGACAGTCGCGGTCGATCGGATCGCTTTCGTCGTCGGACCAGGCACGCCAGCTGAATGGCTTCCGTCGATTCATGCGACAGCGACCGCTTATCACATCCCTCTCTTCGCCGATCCGCTCAGCGGGATGCGCCGATTTGAAGGAGTGTGTGTCAACTATGACACGTGGCTCGCGAGTGAACATTCCAGCGAATGGTTGCCGGATGCGATCGTCCGCTTCGGCGCCGCCCCGGTGTCGAAACGATTGAACCAATGGCTCGACGGAACGGCACAAGTCGTCATCGATCAGCCCGGATCGTTTCGTGACCCGTCAAGTCTCGCGACCGTCGTCTACGGGGACGCGCGCGATTACTTGGCCGCCTTCGACAGTCCGTCCGACGCGCGTTACGCCGATCGCTTCCTGACGTTCGAACGCGTCAGCGAGTCGGCGAAACACGGGCTCCGCGGCGAAAGCGCTTTGGCGCGCCACTTGCTTGAGACATCGATTGACCGACTCTTCGTCAGCAACAGTATGCCGATCCGCGACATCGATACGACGCTTGCATCCGGACAAGCGGTCGAAGTGCTCGCCAATCGCGGTGCGAACGGCATCGACGGAATTCTTTCAAGCGCGCTTGGCGCTTGCTACGACACAGATAAAGCGGCCCTCCTCATCGGAGATTTAGCGTTTTACCATGACAGCAACGCTTTGCAGCTACTTAAATCGCAACCGGGATCGTTCTCGGTCGTCATCGTCAACAATAACGGCGGCGGAATCTTTTCGTTCTTGCCTCAAGCAGCCATCGAGCCGCAAATGTTCGAGGACTTGTATGGCACTCCGCTCGACTTGAACATCCGGGGCTTCGCTGAAACGTACGGATTGACGTACCGTTTAGTCGAGCGACCGGAAGACGTCCGGGATGCCATCGAGACAGGTGTGCACTTGATCGAGTTTCCATCCGACCGGGCCGCGAACGTCTTGGCGCATCGAGAATGGACGGCATCCATCTGTGACCGCCTCACATTGGAGAACGGCACATGATTCGTCGCATCCGCGATGTCGCCTACGAAGTGCTTGAACGGGGGCAAGGCCGACCGGTCTTGTTGTTACACGGCTTCACCGGAAGGGCAGATTGGCTGACACGCTTCCCGAATCTTCCGGTCCGCCTCGTCGCCCCGTCGCTCCTCGCCCACGGCCAAACGGCACATGCTGAACTCGGACGCTTGCACATGAGTCAACAAGTGCGCGACCTTGCCGCCATTCTCGATACAGACGACCGCCCTTGGACGGTCATCGGCTATTCGCTCGGGGGGCGCATCGGCATGACACTCGCCATCTGCGACCGTCGCGTCGAACACTTCATCGGCATTAGCACGACACCCGGGCTCCGTCTCTCACAAGAGCGTAAAGAACGTCGCATTCAAGATGCGCAACTTGCAGCATTCATCGAACAAGCTGGCATCGAAGCGTTCGTCGATCGTTGGGAACAGCTCCCGCTCTGGCATCAGACAGCCGAGATGCGCGCTTCGCTTCGTCCCGAGCGCTTAGCGCAAAGTCCATCAGCACTCGCAAGCAGTCTCCGCGCCATCGGGACCGGCAGCATGCCGTCACTTTGGCGGGCTCTAGACCGCTTGCCTCGCACCGATTTGATCGTCGGGGAACATGACTTGAAGTTCAAAGCAATCGCGAAACAGATGAGCGACGCACATCCGCTCGTTCACATTCACGAAATTTCGGCTGCAGGCCATGCTCCACATATCGAGAACGCCCAACAATTTGGTACAATGATAGAGAAATTGATTTTAGGGGGAAATTAAATGGAATCAGTAGCAAACTGGACATCGGTCCGTACGTATGAAGACATTAAATATGAGAAGTGGAACGGGATCGCCAAAATCACCATCAACCGTCCGGAAGTGCGGAACGCTTTCCGTCCGCTCACGGTCAACGAATTGATCGACGCGTTCGCCCGCGCGCGCGACGACAAAGAAGTCGGCGTCATCATCTTGACAGGTGAAGGCGAAAAAGCGTTCTGCTCAGGCGGAGACCAAAAAGTTCGCGGTCACGGCGGTTATGTCGGCGACGATGAGATTCCACGTTTGAACGTCCTCGACCTTCAACGTTTGATTCGCGTCATCCCAAAACCGGTCATCGCCATGGTCGCCGGATTCGCCATCGGAGGCGGACATGTGTTACACGTCGTCTGCGACTTGACGATTGCCGCTGACAACGCCCGTTTCGGACAAACCGGACCAAAAGTCGGATCGTTCGACGCTGGATACGGATCAGGTTACTTGGCGCGCATCATCGGCCATAAGAAAGCCCGTGAAATTTGGTACCTCTGCCGTCAATACGACGCGCAAGAAGCGCTCGACATGGGACTTGTCAACACGGTCGTCCCGCTCGAACAGCTCGAAGCCGAGACGATTCAGTGGTGCCAAGAGATTTTGCAACACTCACCGACGGCGCTCCGTTTCTTGAAAGCAGCAATGAACGCCGACACGGATGGCCTCGCCGGTCTTCAACAGCTCGCTGGAGATGCGACGCTTCTCTACTACACGACAGACGAAGCAAAAGAAGGACGCGACGCGTTCAAAGAAAAACGCGACCCGGACTTCGGTCAATTCCCGCGTTTCCCGTAAACCGTAACAGAGTAGCGATTTCGCTACTCTTTTTTTGGAGGTGACAATCATGAACGATTTAACGAACCATCCGAGCGATGCCATCGCCCTCGTCACACCACAACGGCGTTTGACGTGGGGCGAACTCGCTGACGAGAGCGCCCGACTGGCTCTTCATATGCGAGAAGTCGCTGGAGACGCGCGGCACATCGGGCTGTACGCGGCGAACAGCGCCGACTACGTCATCGCCATTCACGCGGTCCAGTCACTCGGAAAAGTGCTCGTGCCTTTGAACACGCGATTGACACGGAGCGAACTCGAGACCCAACTCCTGACGGCAGACGTCGATTTGTTGCTCGTCGACGAACCGCTCGACTTCACGCTCCCGCAAGTCCACGTGACGACACGCGGCGAAGCCGGGCTCACTGAGCGACATACGTGGCGCCCAGATGAGGTCATGTCACTCATGTTCACTTCCGGGACGACCGGTCGGTCCAAAGCCGTACGACAGACGTACGGAAACCATAAAGCGAGCGCAGAAACGGCCCGGATTCACCTCGGTTACGAGGCGTCCGACCGGATGCTCGTCGTCACCCCGCTGTTCCATATGAGCGGACTCGCCCAAGTCTATCGCTCTGCCATCTTCGGGTCGGCGCTCTACGTCGAACCGAGATTCGATGTGACCCGCACATGTGAACTGATCGAACACGAACAGATCACACACGTATCGCTCGTCGCCGTCATGCTCGATCGCTTGCTTGCAGCCGGGCTGTCCCGCCACGCGTTGCGAGTCATCCTCGTCGGAGGCGGCCCGGTGCCAAAACCGCTTCTCGAAGAGGCTGAGCGCCGGCAATTGCCGATCGCCCAGACGTACGGGATGACCGAGACGTGTTCGCAAGTAGCGACGCTGCTTCCGTCCGAGGCACTCGTCCATCTCGGGTCGAGTGGACGAGCCATTTCACCGACGCGAATCCGGATCAATGCGGACGGAGAAATCGAAGTGAAAGGTCCAACCGTCACCCCCGGTTACTATAACGAGCCGGAGGCCGACACGTGGACGCCAGACGGTTATTGGCGGACCGGGGATCTCGGCATGTTGAAAGACGGCTATTTGTTCGTTCAAGACCGCCGAAGCGATTTGATCATCTCTGGCGGTGAGAACGTCTATCCCGCCGAAATCGAGAGCGTGCTCCGCCGCTGTCCCGGCATTCTAGATGTCGGTGTCGCCGGAAAAGCCGACTCGACATGGGGCGCCGTTCCCGTCGCCTATATCGTCGGGACGTATGACCCCGAGGAAGTCAAGCGCCTTCTCCACGACCACCTCGCCAGTTACAAACATCCGAAAGCGTTCATCACCGTCGACGAACTGCCTCGCAACGCGAACGGGAAGCTGATGCGCCATCGTTTAAAGGAGACCGCCTATGATTCAACGAGCTGATTTATACGTCGTTCCTCTGACGTTCAAACACCCGATCGTGACCGCTCATTCCGTCCTCTCGACGAGACGGACCGTCATTCTCCGGCTCGAGACGAAAGACGGGGCCGTCGGTTACGGGGAAGGCGTCGCCTTTGAGACGCCTTGGTATACGTCAGAGACCGTCCGTTCGACGCTTGACGTGTCGGCATTGATCGCCAAACTGATAGACGGGCATGCGGTCACCCCGCAATCGTTCGCCACGTCCGTCCGCTCCATCATCGGACACCCGATGGCGAAAGCGATGTGGGAACATGCGCTATGGGAGATTGAGGCCGTCCGCCAGAACGTGTCGTTGAAACAGCTGCTCGGGGCGGGCGACACGGTCGCTTGCGGGCGAACGATCGGCATCGGCTTGTTGACCCAGACGATGAAATCGATTGAGCAGGCGCTCACAGACGGATTCGAACGGATCAAGCTGAAAGCGGCACCGGATGATTTGCTCCAGGCATTGAATGAAGTTCGAACGGTGTTCCCGGATGCCCCGCTCATGATCGATTTGAATGGAAGTGCCCGCGACCAATCGTTGGCGTGGTTCGAACAGTTGGATGCGCAACGGCTGCTCATGATCGAACAACCGTATCCGAGCGGACATTGGGTCGCATCCGCTGACCTGCAATCCAAGCTGACGACACCGATCTGTCTAGATGAATCGATCTCATCGCATGAAGATGTCGAAACGATGCGACGTTTAGACGCCGGGCGCATCATCAATATTAAACCGGCCCGCATCGGCGGATTGACCGAGGCGCTCGCCATGCGCCAAAGCGGAGTGCCGTACTGGGTCGGTGGAATGTATGAATCCTCGATCGGGCGCTACCATACCCTTCTCTTCGCCTCGCTGAGCGGTGCGGCGTATCCGGCCGACATGGCCGGGACGAGCGCTTATTTCGAGACGGATTTGCTCGACACTCCGCTCGAAGTCGAAAACGGCAAGCTCATCATCCCGGACCAGCCATCGCCGTGCTTAAAAACAGTTCAACGATTGGCCGAACAGACGATTCAACTCATATAAAAAAAGCAGGTGACTTTTCAGTCATCTGCTTTTTCCATTCAACGGAACGAACCCGTCAACACTTCATAACCGTCCTCTGTCACGACGACGGTATGTTCAAATTGCGATACGAAGCTATTGTTAGGCGTGAAGAGTGACCAGCCATCTTCTTCTGATTGATAGACGACCTCGTCTTTCGTCGAGATGAACGTCTCGACGGCGATCACTTGACCGACTTTTAAAATGTCGTTCTCTTCCCGGTTATAGTAGTTCGAGATGGACTCCGGTTCCCCGTGCAGCGTCCGCCCGAGGCCATGTCCGGCCAAGTTACGGATGACGGTGAATCCATTTTTGCGCGCGTCCGCATAGATCGCTTTCCCGATTTGGTTGACTTTCGTCCCGGCTTTGACTTTGCTCAGACCGGCCTCGAGCGAGGTGAGCGATACTTCGACGAGACGTTCGTGCTGTGACGATTTTGGCGTACCCGCGATAACCGTCCGGCCCGTGTCCGCATAATAGCCGTCTTTCACAGCGGATACGTCGATGTTCACAAGATCCCCGTCTTCGATGACAAGTTCTCCAGGAATACCGTGCGCCGCCACTTCATTGACGGAGATACACGTGTAACCTGGGAACTCGTACATCGTGATCGGCGCCGAGGCGGCACCTTCAGCTTCCAAAATTCGCTGTCCGATCTCATCCAGTTGTTTCGTCGTCATTCCCGGCGTGACGGCTTTCGCCATCTCATCACGGGCCAACGCGACGATCCGTCCAATTTCCCGTAAAGCGTCATAATCATAGTCAAGCATCATTCATCCCTCTTTCAATCTAATAATCGGTTTTGATATAAGTACTCTTCGGATAAATCCGCAAACAAGAACATACCGTCCGGAAGCGGATAGCTGAACGTTCGTGTCACTTCGTTCGAACTGAAGTCGCGATAATCCTCGGACAAATAACCGCGTCCGCGGACACTCATCGCCGCCATCGTTTGAATGAAGTATGGACGAAAACTCCAGTTGTAGCCACGATACGTGTTGTCGACTTTCCATTTCGCGTCCGCTTGATAGATGTTCGCGCTCGTCTGAAACCCGGTTCGGTCGGTCAAATAGTAACGGACGAACATCCCTTCTAGTTTCGCGGCGATATGCAGGAGCCATTCGTCTTTTTTGTCTTTCGACCATTTCCCTGTCTGGACGAGTTCTTGGATTTGACGATGTAAGTCAAACTCAAGCTCGTATAAACGGCGCAAGCGCTCTTGGTCGTGAAGGAAGAATGACGGGACTTCCTGGGTCAAGACGCTCATCCCGTTCGTTTCTTGTTCGGGGGTCTCCGTCCTTCGTCCGAGCAATCCGCCCATATAATAACGTCCGCCGTGCTGCCAGGCGTAGCGCAGCTGACCGACGTGGTCGATCGACTTATAAAGTAGCGGGGCCCCGAGTCTTGAGGCAATATACTCCATCGTCTGAAGCATTTGCGGATACGTCACCGACAACGTCTTTTTCTCGACCATCGTCCCTAAATCAACGAGCAGGAGTTCCGGTGCGATGGCCATAATATCCTCGATACTCGTCGACTCGGCAAAGTCGAGCGCGATTTTCACACCGTATGACCGATAATATTGGACGACGCGTGACAACCTGGAGACGTCGACGAGGTCGGTCCCTTGGATCGTCACATAAATGCGATGAAGCGGGAAGTTCAATTCGTGTAACGGGGCTAAAAACGCTTCGCCCCCTTCCTCGAGAATCCATTCCGCCCGACAACGGAACGTCACGAACTGCTTCGCATCGCGTAGTTTCTCTGCGGCAATCCGCTCCATCCGCTTGGCGATATCAAGTTGATATTCGACCGGCACGTCGTCGTCATAAAAGAATGGCGTGAGCGAGTCTCCTCTGAACTGACCATGTACCATATAGCCTTCCACTTGAAACGTGGCGGCTCCTAGAATCGGTTCATACGTCACTTCGACTTCATCCGGATTCATCATCACGTCCACTGCATCCACACTCATCACCTCATCTTATATTTTCAAAATAAGAAAGCGAGCCGGTTTCAGCTCGCTCGTGTATGCACATACATATAGGCACCGAAACAAGCAATGAAATACACAATACTCATCACACCGTACCCGATACCCATCTTCCCGCCGACGCCGATGGCCATGACGAGCCAAATCATCGCGCCGAACAGTAATGTCGCCACGGGGATATATCGAAAATTAGGTCGGTCCGTCTTTGATACGATCGGCTTCAACGCCAATACACATACCAATAGTATGACGAGACCGAAACTTAGTTCTACCATCCGTTGACACCTCATCCTTCCATCTCTACTCATCAAGTGTAGCATGACACCAAAAAAAAAACCGCAAATCCACTTAAGGAAATGCGGTTTTTCGTTATTGATTAGTCACGTGGACGGCGTGGGCCACGGTCGTCCGAGCGACGACGGTCGTCGCCACCAGTGCGTTTGCCACGGTATCCACCGCCGCCACCGCTGCGTCCACCACGGTCGCCGCCGCCACGACGTTCTCCGCCGCCGCTGCGATTGCCACGGTAGCCACCACGGTCGTTACGTCCACCTTGACGCTTGACGCGTACTGGCTCTGCATACGAGATTTCAACCGGAGTTGAATCTGGCTCTTTCGTCAATCCACGAAGTGCCGCCGCAAGAAGCTCGACTGCTTCGTACTCTTCAAGAAGCTCAGTCGCAAGTTGCGTGTAAGCTTTGAAATCACCCGCTTGAACACGTTCGATCAATTCTTCAGCCGTTTGCTTTTGGTTGCCTTCAAGCACTTCTGAGATTGTCGGTACGTGACGACGGTTCATTTTCTTGTTCGTTACGCGTTCGATTGCTTTCACTTGGCCGAATTCACGTGGCGTGATGAACGTAAGGGCAGTACCTGTTTTACCAGCACGGCCTGTACGTCCGATCCGGTGCACGTAGCTTTCCGGGTCTTGTGGGACATCGAAGTTGTAAACGTGTGTGACACCTGTGATATCAAGACCACGTGCCGCTACGTCTGTCGCGACCAAGATGTCGATCGTGCCGTTTTTGAAACGACGGATAACTTGGTCACGTTTAGACTGTGTCAAGTCACCGTGAAGACCATCAGCCGTGTAACCACGCTTGATGAGTGCTTCTGTCACTTCGTCAACACGTTTCTTAGTACGAGCGAAGATGATGCTGAGTTCTGGCGAGTCGATGTCGATCAAACGGCAAAGCGTATCGAATTTTTGGCCTTCGCGCAATTCGAGGAACTGTTGGTTGATGTTTTCAACTGTCATTTCCTTCGCTTTTACTTTGATGATCGTTGGCGACTTCATGAAGCGCTCAGCAATCTTCTTGATTTGCGGTGGCATTGTAGCAGAGAAGAGAAGTGTTTGACGTTCAGCCGGTAGGCCTTTCAAAATCATCTCGATATCTTCTACAAAGCCCATGTTGAGCATTTCATCCGCCTCGTCCAAGATGACCGTTTGGATCTCGTCGAGTTTGATCGTCTTGCGTTTCATGTGGTCCATGAGACGTCCTGGTGTCGCAACGACGATTTGTGGGTTCTTTTTCAAGCCGCGGATTTGGCGGTCGATTTGTTGACCACCGTAAACTGGGAGGGCGTATACGCGCTTCGCCTCACCGATTTTGTTCAATTCTTCTGCAACTTGAATCGCAAGTTCACGTGTCGGTGCAAGAACGAGTGCTTGGACTTGACGCGCCTTTGGATCGATTCGCTCAATTGTCGGAATACCGAAAGCTGCTGTTTTCCCTGTACCTGTTTGTGCTTGTCCTAATACGTCCACTCCTGTGAGTGCGACAGGAATTGTCTCAGCTTGGATCGGTGTCGCTTCTTCGAAGCCCATTTTGAGTACACCTTTTACTAATGCTTCACTTAACTGTAAATCTTGGAATTTTGTCAAATTATATTCTCCTTTGTTCATACAAAAAACGTCTGAGGTTTAGTTCTACAGACGTTCTTTCAATGTTTCCTCGTAGTCAACTTTACTAACTATAACGTATTTGTTTCTAAAATGAAAGAAATACATTCTAAAACTTTTCATAGCCGCCTTGGCATGAGTAATCTTATTTCAATTTATACCCGTTGTCGAGCTTTTCAACCTGCTTTTCTTTCAATAACTTTCCGAGCGCCCGTTTGAACGCCGCTTTACTCATCCCGAATTCACGGTCGATGACATCAGGAGCTGTCTTATCCCCGTAAGGCATCTGGCCCCCGCGTTCTTCAATATAAGAGAGGATACTGCCCGCATCGCCGTCGATCGCTTCATACGCACGCGGCTTCATCGAAACGAGGACCGTCCCGTCTTGCTTCACTTGCGTTACGCGAACCGTCAGTTGTTCACCGAGTCGTGGCCAACGTGTCATCTCAGCTTCATGCAAGAAGCCGAGCGATTCGTTCTCGACCCAGACGTTGACGCCGACTTCCCGTTTGTTGACGACGATCGCCTGAACTTCTTGGTTGCCCCACTCCTCTTTCGCGGGACGTGCGAGCAAGTTCAAATACGCATAATGCGCCGGTTCGCCTAAAAGACGACTTTTTTGGTCATACTTCAAACGCACGCATAACTTGTCGCCTTCTTTCGGCCAGTACGATCGATTTTCCGGAAGGTCGTCGAGTGAGACGAGCACGTCTTTTTGAATCCCGATGTTCACGAACACGCCGGTGTTGTAACGTACGCCGGTCACTTCAAACCACTCATAGTCGTCAAACGTCACGTTCGGAATCGTCATCGTTGAAGCGAGACGTCCTTCAGAATCGTGATATAAGAAGACACGCACCGTCTGTCCGACCGCTACTTCTTCTGTTTGTTCTTTTCGATGGAGCAACACTTCTTCGCGGCCGTTACCGATAAACACGCCAAAGTCAGCTGAACGTTCCGCAACTAAATCTACTACTTCTCCTGCACGTAATGCCATATAATCCACATCCTTTTTTCTTCTATTACTGTCAGTATACCTACCTACACACGTTCCTAATCATATCACGTTCGTTTTTCTCGCTCCAACGATATGTGAACGTTTTGTGAACGAGGTTGAGTCGAAGCGGCGCTAAAATTAAAAACGAGGCCGTCTAATCGTTACAATGTTATGACAATTTCGTGAACGGCGATTTTCCATCTAGTATCCACTTTTTGAAAACGTTATTATGAAAGGAGTGTTGTTTAAGAATTAGGTTTCAGCCATGGCCGAACGGGGGATATAAAATGTTTGATGTTCAATCTCGCTCTTTTGCGAAACGTTTCATGAAGGGACTGTTGATTACGTTCTTCGCCCTTCTCGCTTCACTCAGCTTTATTTTTTCGAACGGTGTCGATACGAACGTGTCGTCTTCCGTCACGATGGTCCAAGAGTGAAACGCCTCTCATATGGAGAAGGCGTTTTTTTCTTTTGTTCGACAGAAAAAGGGATTTTTCATCCAGTTGTCGAACGAACATAACGTTCGGGGTTTATTTGAATCCATTCGGAAAGGAAGAGCCACTCATGCTATTTTACTTTCTCGCCACGATTCTCTCGGTCGTCGGTCTGTCCGTCTCGTTCCAAACCGGTTTTTTCAAAGATCCGATCGGGACTTTCTTGTTCGCAGCCCTGCTCGCGATGGGACTATCCTCGTTAAAGCAACTCGTTTCCCAAACGAACGTCCTGTTGAAGGAACGTCGGGATCAAAAACGGATCAATCGGATCGTCGCGCGGATGCACTCGAGTTCGCGTAAACGCTCTACATAACGCTCGTCTTCCGCGGTCAGTTTTGTTATTCTAGTGAAGATAGTAGATCGCAAAACGGATTTGAACCGTAGGAGGCACATACACGTATGAACGAAATCCCCTTATCGAACGAATGGTTATTACGTTACTCACCGGTCATGGAGCTTTGGCTGAAGGAAGATGGCATCCTGCTCGTCGACGGGGACAACCACATTCGGCTCACCCTTGAAATCGGGAGCGACCAGGCGATGCAAATTAAAAGCATCGAACAGGACGGTGCCTATTTTGTCGTCGACCCGGTGAATAAACGAATTACGTTCGAACTCGAGGAAGAAGAAGAGGAAAGCGATTCTCGCTTCTGGGAATAAGGTTTCATGCCGAAGAGTCGGATTCTCCGTGCGAGAAGAAGACTCTTTCTTATTGCGCGCTACACTGAAAGGAGATACACCTATGATTCGCACCGCTGTTTGGTTTTTTTCATTTTTCGCAGTACTGCCCGTCACGTTGCCTTTTATGAACAAGGCAAAAAAACTCGAGACGCCGGAACGATACGGCTACGTGCAAGGCATCGCTTATCATTGGGCAAGCTTTCTATTGAAGGTTGCCGGAGCGAAAGTCCGGGTTCACGGACAAGAGCACATCCCGAATGAGCCGGTCGTCTACGTCGCCAATCACCAAGGGAATTTCGATGTCCCGATTATGATCACGGCGACGAAACATCCGAAAGCATTCATCTCGAAAATCGAAGTCCAAAAGTTCCCGATCATCCCCCGTTGGATGGAATTGATGGGCTGTATCTTTATCGACCGCAGTGACCGCCGCCAATCAATCAAGGCGATCCGCTCTGGTGTCGAGACGATCAAGTCTGGACAGTCCATCATCATTTTCCCAGAAGGGACGCGTTCAAAAGGCGGACCGATCAAAGAGTTCAAAGCCGGCAGTTTGACACTGGCGACGTCGAGCGGAGCAAAAATCGTTCCGGTCGCCATTCAAGGGAGCCATCATTTGCTCGAGACGACCAATCGGATCAAACCGGGCGTTGTCGATGTGACGTTCTTGCCTGCGATCGACCCGGCCGACATCGCAAACAAAGAAATCGCCGCGACCGTTGAAGCCGCCATCCGCCAAATCGTTGAAGGAGAGTTGACATGAGTTTACTTGCAATCGAAGGCATTCATAAAGAATTCGCCGACAAAGTGTTATTCGACGATGTCACGATGACGATTCACCCGGGTGACCGCATCGGTATCATCGGCGTCAACGGATCCGGTAAATCAACGTTCATGAAAATTATCGCCGGCGTCGAGACGGCCGATCGCGGTACGATGCAACATCCGAACGACTATCGCATCCGCTATTTGACGCAGACGGTCGAATTCGCCGCCGGACAGACCATCTTAGACGCTTTATTCACGAGCGATACGCCGTCCGTCCAAGCGCTCAAAGGATACGAACGCGCCCGTCAACAGCTCGAGACAGATCCTTCGAGTGAACAACAACTGGAGCGCTTTATGAAAGCCCAGCAAGCGGTCGACGCGGCCGACGCCTGGGAGACCGAGGCGAAATTGAAGTCGATCTTGAACCGGCTCGGCCTTCCGGACGTGACGGCTGAAGTCAGTTCGTTGTCCGGCGGGCAACAAAAGCGCGTCGCCTTGGCCGCTGCCCTGCTCGATGAAGCCGACCTCTTGTTACTCGACGAGCCGACGAACGAACTTGACGCCGATACGATCGCATGGCTCGAGACCGTTCTAGCGGATTATCGGGGAGCCATTCTGCTCATCACCCATGACCGCTACTTCTTGAATCGAGTCACAAATCACATTTTAGAAATCGCCGACGGGACGAGTTACTTCTACGACGGAAACTACGAATTGTTTCTCGAGAAACGAGCCGAGCGAAAAGCACGGACCCACTCAATGGAACAAAAACGACAAAACATTTTACGGCGCGAGCTTGCATGGCTTCGCCGCGGCGCCAAAGCGCGGACGACGAAACAGAAAGCCCGGATCCAGCGTGTCGAGGATTTGAAACATCAAGAGACGCTCGCTGAAGACGAGACGCTCGACGTATCGGTCGGATCCCGCCGCCTCGGGAAGAAAGTCATCGACGTCGACGCATTGTCGTTCCAGTATGACGACACCCCGATCATCCGACAATTCAGTTGGTTGTTCGGCCGCCGCGAGCGCTACGGCATCGTCGGTCCGAACGGAAGCGGAAAGACGACGCTCATGAACTTGCTCGCCAAACGAATCGATCCGACGTCCGGTACGGTCGTGCACGGAGAGACGGTGCACCTCGGCTATTACGGACAACAAGTCGAATTCGAAGATACGTCACGACGCGTCATCGACGAAATCGAACGAGTCGCTCAAGTCATTCACACGCCGGACGGCGAGTCGATCACGGCGAGCCAAATGCTCGAGCGGTTCTTGTTCACACCAGACGCCCAATACAAGCCGATCGCCAAATTATCGGGCGGGGAGAAACGCCGCCTCGTTCTTCTCCGTATTTTGATGGATGAGCCGAACGTATTGTTTTTGGATGAACCGACGAACGACCTCGACACGGAGACGTTATCTGTCCTTGAGGACTATTTGGAGTCGTTCCCGGGGACGGTCATCGCTGTCAGTCACGACCGCTATTTCCTAGACCGTATCGCCGGACAGCTCATCGCGTTCGAAGACGGCGTGATCAATGTCTACCATGCCGAATACAGCGACTACTTGGCATCGCTCGAAGAGACGAAAGTTCAAGCGAAGAAAGAACCGAAAGAAAAGAAAGAACGAGTGAAAACGGACGTCATTAAATTCACGTTCAAAGAACAAAAAGAGTGGGAGTCGATCGAAGACGACATCGCCCAGCTCGAGAGCGACATCGAAGCAGCTGAAGCTCGCCTCGCCGTAGCCGGGAGTGACATCGGCAAAGTAAACGAGGTATACGCGGAGATCGAGACATTGAAAGCCGCGCTCGACGCGAAAATGGAGCGATGGGAGTACTTGTCAGAAATCGATGAACAAATGCAAGCCCAGAAACGCTAAAAAGCAGGATCACGCCTCGTGATCCTGCTTTTCGTCTGTATAGCCGTACATGTAGACGTCGTGCACTTGTTCCCCTTGTCGCATGTATCGTCGGAGCAACCCTTCACGACAGAAACCATTTTGCTCGAGCATCCGTTGCGATGCGACGTTCTCCGTATAAACGACCGCCCCGACCCGTTCAATCTCAGCGGTGTGCGTCGCATAAGTCAAGGCGGCTTGCAACGCCTCCGTGGCGTAACCGTTTCGCCAATAGGAGGGATGAAGCTCATAACCGACTTCTGCCCGCCGATGCCGCGGGGCTCGGTTATGAAAACCGATTGTGCCAATCACACCGGGACCGTCTTTTCGGACGATCCCCCAACGGATGACCGCCCCCGTTCGCATCCCTTCGAGCATACTTGCCACCATCTGTTCCGTCTCTTCAATGGACACATGCGGCTCCATCCCATAGTGGCGTAAGACATCCATATCGGAAAAGATATGGAACAATCGCTCCGCATCGGCAGCTTCGAGCGGCCGCAACCACAACCGTTCTGTCTCAAGTGTCGGAATCATTCCGGCGCCCCCTCGTTATTTACTGACTAGATTATGTTGAAACGCATAGACGACCGCCTGCGTCCGGTCGTACACGTCCAGCTTCGTCAAAATGTTCGAGACGTGTGTCTTTACCGTTTTGAGGGAGATGTAGAGTTCATCGGCGATGACTTGGTTTGCTTTTCCTTCAGCCATGAGTTGTAAGATCTCTCGCTCTCTTGCTGTCAGACTCTCGTGGAGCGTCGCCTCCGGATGACGAAGACGCTCGAGCATCTTGCCGGTCACTTGGGCGGCCATGACCGGATTCCCAGCCGCCGTTTGGCGGATTGCGTCCGCAATCTCGTTCGCGTTCGCCGTCTTCAACACGTAACTCATCGCACCGGCCTCGATGACCGGATATACTTTTTCGTCGTCTAGGAAACTCGTGACGACTAAGATTTTCGCTTCTTTCCAACTCGCTTTAATGCGTTTCGTCGACTCGACCCCATCGACCGGTTCCATGACGAGGTCCATCAAGACGACGTCCGGTTTCTCAGCGATCGCGAGCTCGGCACCAGTCGCGCCGTCCGAAGCCTCCCCGACGACCTCGATGTCAGGTTGCGTCGATAAGAAAGCCGAGACACCAGCCCGGACCATCTCATGGTCATCAATTAATACGACTCGAATCATTCCAATCCCTCCACTTGTTGTTTCACACGCACTTCGATCTGAGTCCCGACACCAGGCACACTGACGAGACGGAGTGTTCCGCCGACCTCGGCCGTTCTCTCTCTTATCGATTGTAAGCCATAAGAGGCGACTTGTGTATCGTCGACATTAAAACCGATGCCGTCGTCATTGATTTTCAAAATGACCGTCTGTTGCACGGTCCGCATCTCGATCTCTAGTCGTTTCGCCTTCGCATGTCGGAGTGTGTTGCTGATCGCTTCTTGAACGATGCGGAACAACTCGTTTTCCGTATGACGCGACAGATGCACTTCTTCGAGACGCCAGACGAGCTCGGTCGACTGTTTGCGGGACAGTTCTTCTAACAACCGTTCAATCCCGGTCTTTAACGTCATTCCTTCTAGTTCGACGGGTCGCAATTGCAAGAGAAGCGAGCGCATCTCCGCTTGGGCTGTTTGTGCCATCACCTCGACTTGCTCGATTTGTTTAGCCGCAAGGTCTGGCTTCATGTTAATTGTCTGCTTTGCCGCCGTCGTCATCATCGAGATGGCGTACAATTGTTGGCTGACCGAGTCGTGCAGCTCGCGGGCGACACGGCGCCGTTCTTCGACGACCGCCTCACTGCGCGCTTCTTCAACGCTCACAGGACGGTCTCCGACGCGTTTCGCGACCTCGACCATCTCGGTCCGTTGTTTACTGATGCGGACGATCCGCTCGAGCGTGTCACGATACGGTGACAGCGGGCGGAACGTGATCTCTTTTTGATTTTCCAACTTCCATAAGGCGTTCGCGACCTCACGAAAATCGCGACGTAAGTAAAAATAAGAGCCGACCCCGAACACACTCCCGATCAGGACGGCGATGACGAGGATAGACACACCGAAAGGCAACCCTTCTTCACGTGTGAACAAATCTCGAAGTGAAGTCGAGTCACCTATTAAAAACGCTGTCGTGACGAACAGTGCCGTCAACAGACTGCTAAATAATTGATGCCAGACGACCGTCCTCGGATACGAGTCTTTTTTCATACGGTCATCACCTCGACGCTTCCGCTCATGAGCACGATATGAATGCGCACTTTTCGTGTCGCCGTCTGATAGTCGTCAGATGCTGTATAGAAACGGCGGTTGAAGACGGGCGAATAATTCGATTCGTCGACTTGAATTTTCCCAAAGCCGATCGAGGCATCAATCGAGTAGTCGTAACCGGCCGGAATGAGGATTCGGACGTCCCCCGCTAGTCCGTTCAACAGTAGGAACGTCTCGCCTTCCGGGATGATGGCGCGCGACAAATCCATCTCGACATCGCGGAGCAAGAAAAATTCATTCGTGTCTTGCAACACGTAATGTCCCGACTCTTTCGTGCCGAATGAAAACGCCTGCTCTTGGCGGATGTGCGAGCGGAAACGGTTCGACTCCAACGGCCGATTTTTATATAACCGATATCCGAACATGAGCAACAGTCCCGACAAGACGAATCCGAACGCAGCTGACGAAAAGATGAGTCCGATAAGCATGATCCCGCCGATGCCATAAAAGACATAACTGACCGGCTGGTTCCCTTTCCGACTGAATCGACGGCCGATATAAAGCAGGAGCAGCGGTAAAATCATACTGAACAAAATGCTGTTGCCGCCTGTCACGATATCGATGAATAGGCCGATGGCAAATAAAATGATCATGAATCCGATAATTTGTCGTGTGTTCCAACGCTCCACTCTGCTTCCTCCTCTCTCACGATATGTACAATGAAGCAAAGAAGCGATGGCCCGACTTCATCTCGGACCATCGCTGAACCGTTGCGTCAGTCTTGCTTGAAACGACGCTCGAGTTCTTTCAGTTTTGCTTCGAAGTCATCCTCATCCACAGAATCAACTGATTCTTCTGGAGCTGACTCTTTCTTCTCTTCCTCTTCTGTGAACGGATGCGATTTTGACGTGTCCGCCCCGAAGATTTGATCGAGTGCACCTTTCAACATATCCATGTTTTGACGCATCGCAAACTCGTAACGTTTGTTTTGCATCTCATCGAGTTTAAGACGCATCTCAAGTGCCCGACGTTCGAGGGCATCGAGTTCACGCGTTCCTTCATCAATCAAGCCTTCGAAGTAACGGTACTGTTCTCCGTAATGTTTCGACTCGAGCGCGGCCCGTTCAGCAAGCTTTTCTTCGCCCGCTTTTTTCGCCAGTTCTGTTTGCTCGTAACGCTTGTCGGCCATCTGTTTGGCGTCATCTCGTTTTGTCGCCAATTCTTCAAGCAACGCTTTTTGACGCTCGACGAGACGTTCGACCGACAACGCTTCTTTTTCAGCGCCCCGGATGTGACGATTTAATTCGGCTTCCCCGCTCGTGCGCGGTGCCTCTTTGTCTTGATACTTCTTCATTTCTTTCGATAGCTCTTTCGTCAACTCGTTAGCTAAATCACGAAACTGGTCAAATGGTGTCTTCATCATAATATCCTCCTTGTGAATCTTAGCGACGGTTTACAAACTTTTGCCAAACTTGATCGAACGATTGAAAACTGCTGCGACTAGCACGCGACCCGTCCGCATTAAAAATCTCGACATCCCGCTTTTGGTTGGCATACATCATATACCCTTTAAACAGCACCCATGCCACCAAAATTCCGATCAACGCCCAAATATTCGACAACACAGTAATGATTCCGACCACGGCGAGTATGCCGTAACCGATTTTTGCGCCGACATGTGTCACGGCCATGAATCTGACTCCAGCCCACAGTGCTAAGAGCGCCCCCAAACCAAATAAGATCATATTTGGTAAAAAGCCGATTAGAACGAGAACTAAAGAGATCGCGGCCACGATGAACAGCACTTGCTTCACCTGGCGATTCATCTGTCATCCCTCCTCGTTAAGTACACTCTTATCATAATACGTTATTTTTTATATGGCGACGAGCGGAAGGCCCGTTTTCCCTCGGTCTGAAGACCGAGATGATAGCGTTGTCAGAAAATGTGGTACAGTAAACGTATCGAACAACGAAAGGATGATGTTTTATGAGCACCACATCGATCGCAGTACACACTTTGTCAGCCAATCGGAGGGCGACTGTCCTCCACTACTAAAGGGAGGATTCTACTTGAATCAAACGACAACAACGGGACGTGTCACGGCACAGTTCCAACATATGTACACGGTCACGACCGAAAACGGGACGTTCACATGCAGCGTCACCGGAAAATTTCGCCATGAAGCCGAGAGTGAACGTGACTACCCGGTCATCGGCGATTTTGTCGAATTTACCGTTCGCGAGCATGGGCAAGGCGTGATTCGGCGTCTCCTTGAACGGCGCACTGTCCTGTCACGGGCAGCCGCCGGCAACGAGACGCGCGAACAATTGATCTGCGCGAACGTCGACTATATTTTGATCACGATGGCGTGCGGGCACGATTTCAATCTGCGCCGGCTCGAACGCTATTCGCTCGCCGCGTGGGAAACCGGAGCCACGCCGCTCATCGTCTTGACGAAGTCGGATCAAGTCGAGGACGTCGGTGGCCTCGTCTCAGACCTCACGTTGACTGTGCCTGGCGTCGACGTGTTCCCCGTCAGTTCGGTCACGGGGAATGGAATCGACGCATTACGCAACGCGTTGCCGAATGGGAGCACGATCGTCCTCGTCGGTTCATCCGGTGTCGGGAAATCGTCACTGACGAACGCGCTCGCCGGCGAGACGATTGCCGCGACCCAAGACGTTCGTGAGAGCGACGAGCGAGGCAAGCACACGACGACACACCGCGCCTTGTTCGCCCTCGATGGCCTATTTGTCATCGACACACCGGGGATGCGCGAGTTCGGACTTTGGGACGGCGCCGACCATCTCGATGAGACGTTTCGAGATATCGAGGCGCTCGCCGATACGTGCCGCTTCCGCGATTGCTCGCATGGGAACGAACCGGGGTGCTCGGTCCGGCACGCGATCGAGGCCGGGACACTCGACGCGAAACGCCATCAAAGCTTCGTCAAGCTCGAACGAGAGCTCCGCTACGCCGAGAAGCGGCAAGCCGAAGCGGCCCGCCTCGCCGAGAAGAAAAAGCGAAAAATGAAAAGTTGACGACGAGGAAGTTGCGAAATGATTCGCAGCTTCCTTTATTTCTGACCTTTATATCATCAAGTCCTATTAGCAATCCAACATTTGTGAACAATCGTTCAGAAATCGTTCCGTCAAATGTAGGCAAAACCCTCGAAAGAAAGCGGTTTCTTCGTTACAATGAATTCGTGTTGTGACAGATAAAAATTCGCTTGGACATAGGGAGAGACTTATGAAAACATTGAACGAACGCGCACTTGAGATGCACGCTTTGCACCACGGTAAATTAGAAACGACACCGAAAGTCGACGTCGACTCGAAAGAAGCACTCAGTCTCGCCTACTCACCAGGGGTAGCCGAGCCTTGTCGCCGCATCGCTGAAAATAAAGAACTGTCTTACGACTATACGCTCCGCGCCAACACCGTCGCCGTCGTATCGGACGGAAGCGCCGTACTCGGCCTTGGTAACATCGGACCAGAGGCCGCCCTCCCGGTCATGGAAGGAAAAGCCGTCTTGTTCAAAAGTTTTGCCGGAGTCGACGCGTTCCCGATTTGTCTCGATACGCACGACGTCGACGAGATTGTCCGGACGGTCGAACTGCTCGCACCGACGTTCGGTGCCGTCAATCTAGAGGATATTAAAGCACCTGAATGTTTTGAGATCGAGGCCCGTTTGAAACAGACACTCCCGATTCCGGTCTTTCATGACGATCAGCACGGAACGGCCATCGTCGTCTTGGCCGGGCTCGTCAACGCGTTACGATTGACGGATAAAACGATGCCTGAACTCCGTGTCGTCATGAACGGCGCCGGCGCCGCCGGGATTGCCATCGCCAAGCTGTTGAAGCGCTTTGGCGTCGAAGACCTCGTCATCTGTGACACGAAAGGTGCGATTTACGAAGGACGCATCGAAGGAATGAATCCGTTCAAAGACCAAATCGCACTAGCGACGAACCGGAAACTCCATGTCGGTACCCTCGCCGACGTCCTCGAGGGCGCCGACGTCTTCATCGGTGTCTCAGCGGCCGGTGCCGTCACGGAACATATGGTGCGCTCGATGGCGACAGAGCCGATCATCTTCGCCCTCGCGAACCCGATCCCGGAGATCATGCCGGACCTCGCGACGGATGCAGGCGCCCGTGTCGTCGCGACAGGACGCTCTGATTTTCCGAACCAAGTGAACAACGTCCTCGCCTTCCCTGGTATATTCCGCGGTGCGCTCGACGTGCGCGCGACGGAAATCAATGAAGAAATGAAAGAAGCGGCCGTCCATGCGATCGCCGACTTGTTGACCGATGAAGATTTAGCGAGCGGGATCGTCATCCCGAGCCCGTTCGATGAACGGGTCGCTCCCGCCGTCGCTGTTGCTGTCGCGAGAGCCGCCGTCGAGACGGGAGTCGCCAAGCGTCCGCTCGATGAAGACGCCATCCGCCGACACGTGAGCGATAAACATCTATGACAAAACTGCGCAGCCCCCTTGGGACTGCGCAGTTTTGTTAGACTGTACCTTGCAAGATTCCTTCTGCCCACTCGACTTCTTCCGTCGTCGGTGGTTTGATTCCTTTTAACGGATAGTCGAGACCGAGCGCCTCCCACTTGTAGACACCCATCTCGTGATACGGTAAAATCTCGACTTTCTCGACGTGATCGAGTTTTTGAATGAACGCTGCCGTGCGCCGAAGCGCCCCTTCGTCGAGCGTCCATTCGGGGACAAGGACGTGGCGAATCCACATTTTTGTTCCGCGCTCGGACAGATGTTCGGCAAGCGCGAGCGTGTTGACGTTGCTCCGTCCTGTCAGTTTCTTGCACATGTCATCATCGATATGTTTAATATCGAGCAACACGAGGTCGGTATGGTCTAAAATCGCATCCAAGTTAGGAGGACGCAGGGCACCCGACGTATCGAGCGTCGTGTGGAGACCGTGTTTTTTCGCTTCACGTAACAGCGCTTCTAAAAACTCTGGCTGTGCGAGCGGGTCGCCCCCTGAAATCGTGATGCCGCCTTTTGACGCCTCCATGAACGGACGATAGCTGAGCGCTTCTTGAATGACGTCCTCGGCCGAACGATGGTTATTCTTTTTAAAATCCCACGTATCAGCGTTGTGGCAATACAAACAGCGGAGCGCACAACCTTGCAAAAAGACGATAAAACGAATTCCCGGGCCGTCAACGGTTCCAAACGATTCGACCGAGTGTACATATCCCATTGTCATCGAAATGACCTCCTAACGAATGAGCGGCCTTCAGATGAAGGCCGCCAAGCCTTAACTGCTTACAGTGAACCGTGGAACGTACGGTTGATGACGTCGATCTGTTGCTCGCGTGTCAACTTGATGAAGTTGACGGCGTAGCCTGAAACGCGGATCGTGAGCTGTGGATATTCTTCCGGATGTTCCATCGCATCGAGCAACGTCTCACGGTTGAAGACGTTAACGTTTAAGTGATGTCCTTTATGCTCGCCGCCCATATAGCCGTCAAGAAGAGCAGCCAAGTTGAGTTCACGAGCGACGTCTTCTTTCCCGAGTGCTTTCGGCACGATCGAGAACGTGTAAGAGATGCCGTCTTGCGCATGTTCGAACGGAAGCTTCGCGACTGATGAGAGCGAGGCTGCCGCACCTTTCGTATCGCGGCCGTGCATCGGGTTCGCACCTGGTGCGAACGGTTCGCCGGAACGACGACCGTCCGGTGTGTTACCCGTTTTCTTGCCGTAGACGACGTTCGACGTGATCGTCAAGACCGATTGCGTATGAAGCGCGTCACGGTATGTTTTGTGCTTCCGGACTTTTTCCATGAACGACTCAACGAGTTCGACGGCAATCGCGTCGACGCGGTCGTCATTGTTTCCGAATTTCGGGAAATCGCCTTCCGTTTCAAAGTCGACGGCGATGCCAGCTTCGTTACGAACCGGCTTGACTGTCGCGTACTTGATGGCCGAGAGACTATCCGCTGTGACCGAGAGGCCAGCGATTCCGCATGCCATCGTCCGCAAGATTTCTGGGTCGTGAAGCGCCATCTCGATGCGTTCGTACGCGTATTTGTCATGCATGAAGTGGATGACGTTGAGCGTGTTGACGTAAAGTTCTGCGAGCCAGTCGAGCGTCCGGTCGAAGTCGGCGTATACTTTTTCATACGTGAGCACGTCTTCTGTGTTCATCTCCCAAGCCGGTGCGATTTGCTCGCCGCTCTTCTCATCGCGGCCACCGTTCATGCTGTAGAGGAGTGCTTTCGCCATGTTGGCACGGGCACCGAAGAACTGCATTTGTTTGCCGATTTTCATCGGTGACACACAGCAGGCGATGCCGTAATCGTCGCCGAATTCAGGGAGCATGAGGTCATCATTTTCATATTGGATCGCTGACGTCTCAATCGACATCTTCGCGCAATACTGTTTGAATCCTTCCGGTAACTTCGTCGACCAGAGCACCGTCAAGTTCGGTTCTGGTGCCGGTCCGAGGTTTGTGAGCGAGTGAAGGAAACGGAACGAACTCTTCGTCACGTTCGAGCGGCCGTCTTCACTCATGCCGCCGATTGATTCTGTCACCCAAGTCGGGTCACCAGAGAACAATTCGTTATAGTCAGGTGTCCGTAAGAATTTGACGATACGGAGTTTCATGATGAAGTGGTCGACGATCTCTTGGACGTCTGATTCTGTCAAACGACCCGCTTCGATATCCCGCTCCGCGTACACGTCGAGGAACGTCGAGACACGTCCGAGTGACATCGCTGCCCCGTTTTGCTCTTTGACAGCAGCAAGGTAAGCGAGATACACCCACTGATAGGCTTCTTGCGTGTTCTCCGCCGGACGACCGAGATCGAACCCGTATGCCGCGCCAAGTTGTTTCAACTCTTGCAGGGCACGGAGCTGTTCAGACATCTCTTCGCGGTCGCGAATATCTGATTCTGATAAGAAGCCGCCTCGGTTGGCCAAGTCTTTTTTACGCTCAGCGATCAAGAAGTCGATTCCATAGAGTGCCACGCGGCGATAGTCACCGATGATGCGACCCCGGCCATAAGCGTCCGGAAGACCTGTGATGATCCCTGACTTACGTGCAGCACGCATTTCAGGCGTATACGCATCGAACACACCTTGGTTGTGCGTCTTCCGAATATCCGAATAAATCTTCGTGATCTCTTTGTCCGGTTCAAAACCGTACGACTCGAGCGCAGCATCGACCATGCGAATCCCGCCGTTCGGGTGAATCGAACGTTTGAACGGTTCATCCGTCTGGACACCGACAACTTTTTCAAGTTCTTTGTCTAAGTATCCTGGCCCGTGTGAAATGATCGTCGATGGCGTGTGTTGATCAACGTCCCATACGCCGCCACGCTCCCGCTCTTGTTTTGTCAGTTCCATCACATGTCCCCAAAGGCGATTCGTCGCCTCTGTCGGTCCGACCAAGAACGCGTCGTCTCCTGTATACTCGTGTCGGTTCAAACGAATAAACTCACCGACGTTCACTTCATTCGTCCACTGCCCAGGTACAAATCCTGACCAGGCTGATTTAATTTCGGTTGCCATTGTGGGTCACTCCTCATAAGTTGAGATAACTGCCTGCTTTCTATAATATGAGTGTACGTGAAAACGTGAACATTATGTTTTACATTCTTGTGAAAGTTGTAACAATCTTATGAACGTTGGTATATCGCCTTTCTTGTAAGCGCTTTAATTACTGTTATACTTTAAATTAACATAGATATGAAACAGCTCAAGGCTTATAGACCATCATTTTTCTGTAATCTGTATCATTTTTATCGTTCTGTGACGATTTACACAGTTTTTATAGTGATGTAACTCACAGTACAGGGATAGAACTTGAATTTTTGACCGTTATCGGACACAATGAAGGCAGAACATTGTAGAAGAGGAAGGGGTTCTTCCCATGACGTATGAACCATTGACTACCGAGCACGACTTGAAGACCGGAGACCGTGTCTCTCTCAAAGTGGAGGCAGCCGGCGAGCAACGTGACGGTTTTATCACAGAATTTGAAGACGCAGGATTTTGGATTCGCTTTGATGACGACATCGAGAACGAGGATTTCATCGATTACCGCGATCACTTGCTCGTGGCATTGATTTCCCGTCCTATCGTCGTAGTGGCGGCGCACCCAGAATTGAAACCGTATGAGCAACTCGTTTCAGAATTACAGTACCGCGTCTATCAAGGATTCACAATCGAAGGTGTGGATCGAACGGCTGACGGGGTCGATGTGCACATCAAACTCCTCGAAGACGGCCAGACGTACACACAAACGCTTCGCTCCTCGTTCGACGGTGATACTGAACATGTTCGTTATATTTGAGACAGGGAGCGCTTATGCTTCCTTTGTTTTTGCCCAATGATAAGGAGAACTGATATGAACTTTACAAAACCATTTATTAACGAAGCTTGGCAACGCCTTGGCTTTACGGAACCGATGCCGGTCCAGGCGGAAGCGTTCCCGCCCCTATTAGAAGGAAAAGACGTCACGATCGAAGCGCCGACAGGAACGGGTAAAACACTCGCTTACCTTTTACCCGCTATCGAAAAAATCGACGCCTCGAACGACCGGATTCAAGTCGTCATCGTCGCGCCGACACGTGAACTCGTCATGCAAATCCAGACGGTGGCACAACGTTTCACCGAGAAAGGTGACGTTCGGATCGCCTCGTTCATCGGTGGCGTCGAACTGAAGCGCCAAATCGACCGCTTAAAGAAAAAACCTCATTTGATCGTTGGCACGCCGGGTCGTCTCGTCGAATTGATCGATAAGAAAAAGTTAAAACTACACGAGACGCATACGATCGTGATCGATGAAGCCGATCAAATCATCGACAGCGGTTTGACAGAAGCGGCCGAACGGATCATCAAGCATACGGCATCGGATCGTCAAATCGCCCTCGTATCGGCGACGTTGACGGATACGCTCCAAGCATGGGCTGCCCCGTTCTTACCAGAGCCGGTCCACATCAAGATCGAACGCGCAGTAAGTGCTCAAGTGACGTATGGCTATATGTTGACGACACGCCGCTATAAGCCAGAATTGCTTCGCCGCCTGTCTCACGTCGACGGTGTCAAAGCGCTCGCTTTCATCAACAACCGCTCGTTCTTACCGCCATTAAAAGGTGAGCTCGAGAAGATGAACGTGAACTATCGCATGCTCGACAGCTTGAAAGGAAAACGCGAGCGTGTCGAGACGCTCCGTGAATTCCGCAAAGGCGAGTATCCGCTCCTCATCACGACCGGCCTTGCCGCTCGCGGCCTCGACATCGAAGAAGTGACGCACGTCGTCCACTTTGATTTGCCGGAGTCGATTGACGACTTCATCCACCGTTCGGGTCGGACGGCACGCGGGAATGCGGCCGGTACCGTCCTCTCACTCGTGACCGATGAGGACTTGAAACATTTGAAATCATTCGCCCGTCAACTCGGTGTCGAATTGAAAGAGCTCGAAATTTACCGTGGCGATGTCATTGAGAAGCGAATCGAAGATAAACCCCCGGTCGTCAAACGTCCCGCGAACAAGCGAGGACCGCGCCGATGAAAAAAGACCGGAAAGTGATTCCATTCCCGTTGCTCGTGGAAGAGTCCGAATTGCTGGCCGAGCTGAAGAAATTGTATGAGCAAGCGGCACTCGCACGAAGCACGCAGTGGACGAACTACATTCAAGAAATCGCCTCGGAAGGCACATGGCACTTAAAAGACGCCGAGCTGTTCCGTGACCTGTTCATCGACTGGGCCGTCTTCTTTGAGACGGATGAGGACGGAATGACACCGCACGGCCGCTACTTGGCGGACCATAAGGCGGACATGTCGCCGGCACTCTATCATGCGCTTCGCGGTCTCGCCGTCCCGCGTTGTTCCGTCTTTGAAGTGACTGAGGATGGACTGCGTGACTGGGAGACGAAAGAGACGTATATCGTCACTCTCCCAGAAGTACGGGAGCCAGGCGATGTGATGCTCGGGAAACTACTCGATATCCGCGGCAGCTGGCGTTTCGGGTCGGCGTTTCTCGCCCTCCCGGCGAAAATGGCCGGCAATGTCTCGGACTTATATGTCGACTTCACCGATGAAGTCGGTCCCGGGGCGTTTCTCGACCAGTTCCCAGAGTTTTGCGCGGAGCTGATCGACTTGTTGCTCGATTTAGAAGAAGGGATCATCGTCCCGAAACCATTAAAATAAACGGAGAGGCAGCTGCCTCTCCGTTTTTGTATTAGTAAACATAGTACTGTTGATTCGCCGTCTGTCCGCTGACTCCCTCAGCTTTTATGGAAGCACGCGACACCATGTCCTCTTCATCGTATACTTCTAACATTGCCCCTTCTGTCGTTGGAAGGACATGATAGATTAACTGATCGATATAAGTGATTGACCCGACTGTACCTTGAATGACTTGGCGAGTCGTCTGCTCTAACGAGTTCAAATCAATAATCAATTCCGTTCTGTCCGATCGAATCGCACGATACTCCTGACCTTTGAACAGCATACCTTGCAATTCTTCCGATTGGTTCACTGTCACTACTTTGTTTTCTTTGGCATCATAGACAAATAATCCCGGTAAATCCATTTCTGACGTATACTCCTCACCCGTATCTTCTTGCAACGTCTCAAGTGCCGTCGCCCGAATCGGAATATAGCGGTTGTCCGTCGCCACTTGACCTTGATACGCAGACGGATACCATGACCATTCCGCCCCCACGACTCCTCCGATCAACGTCTTGGACCGATCAACCTTTTGCGTGACGAACGTCTTCGTCGATTCATCGAACGTCGCCACGTGATGGTTCGTCGTTTCATAGTTTTGATCGTATAGCAGGTGGACTTTACCGTCATAAACATAGAAGCCCTTCCAACCACTTTCTAATATCTCTCGTGCCTGTTTAAACTCGGTAACGTCTACTTCCTTACCGTCTTTTGATTTGAGCAACACTAACGTATCACGATCTTTTTGGCCGATCGCCATCTCCCCATCCGTCGTCCAAATGCGTTGCGCATAATCCAACTGTTTCAGCGCTCGTTTGAACGATCGAGAGTCTTCCCCGAAATTCGTTCGAAAATCGAGGAGCTGCTCGAAGTAACTTCCCTTATGCGAGGAGGTGCTCCCATTCAATGTCACATTGATCTGCGTATAAGGCTGATCTTTAGCGACTCGAACGATACGATTTTCCCACACTTTTTTATTGGATTCGACTTGGAGTGACCAATCCGTCCCACTTTCTGTCCCGCTGACGGCATATGTGGCGAGCCCTGCCGTAATAATCACACCTAAGGCGACCACGTTCACCATTCGTTTCATGCGATTCACCTCACACACTCATTTTTTTTGAAAGGAAGCGACGGCTTAGCAACGTCAGCCCGAAGACCATCCCGATCAAGGCTAAACCGAACAGTCCAATCTGTTCATCCATAAACAAATAGCGATCAAAATAAATAATCAGAAAAGTCGGCAACGCGAGCAAACCGCTCACTACACAAATCGCCAAGAGCGGTGACCAAAGCGTCCGTTGCCATAGACCCCGCTCCACTAAAACGAACGTGAAGAGTGCGAGCACGACAAATCCGATTAGCACCTGATGCACGAGGAAGTTAAATCCGCTCTCTGGATACATGATGGCAAGATAATCGAATTGTATCGCCATCTCGAACGATCCTTGAAGCGGAATCATTTTGGCGTTCAGCCAAGCAGTGAACAGTTGATATTGCAAAAGCAGTGCCATCCATTGAATCGCGAACAAGCCTAAAATGAGCATCATGACCGTCACAAACTTCGCAACAAACAGCTCCATTCTCCCCGTCGGTATCGTCAACAGCCGCATCATAAACGTGCCGCGCCCTTGGAAATCGCGATACCAAATCCATACGCTGAAAAAAATCATCGCGACGATTGCGACACCAACCGAAAGAGTAAACACAGTGCTCCCGAGGTAATGTAGGAACGAGACCGTATAACCCGTCATACCTTCTAGTCTCATCTGTTCATATGTAGCAGTCTGCCTCCATAAGAAAGCACCTAGCCAGCCGAATTGCAGCAGCAACAGTATACCAACTAATATCAAATAGGATTTTTTTACGCGATCAAGCTCCCAACTGATCAGTTTCAACACGTTCATGCCCCGTACTCCTCTCTCATGACGTCGACAATCGATTTCCCATGGATGAAGCGGACGTCCTCGACGTCGAACTCACGGACGATTCGTCCCCGATTCAACATGACGGCCTTGTCGACCAAGTATTCGATGTCTTCTATCTCGTGCGTCGTGATCAACACACCCCGGTTTTCCATCACATCACTGGAAAATAATTGGACGATCTGTTCTTTCGAGAACACGTCGATGCCGGAGAACGGTTCGTCGAGCAATAAGTAGTCCGGGTCTTGCGCGATGCCGAGCGCCAAGT
Source organism: Exiguobacterium sp. (assembly GCF_020832205.1). GTDB lineage: Bacteria > Bacillota > Bacilli > Exiguobacteriales > Exiguobacteriaceae > Exiguobacterium. Next base: position 61,842 of record NZ_JAFIFD010000013.1, read on the forward strand.
TCACTTTCGCGAGCGTCCCTTTCGACAGCTCGTTCAACTTGTCCTCTGGGAACAGCTTGAACTCGTCGACGAGACGGGCGAATAGTTTTGAATCGAACTTCGGATAAAAATCGCGCATGAACGCCTCGCACTGCTCGATCGTGAAATGGATCGGGAACGTCGAATGGTCCGGTACGAACGCGACGCGATTCAAATCGAGCGGCTTGCCATCAATCAGTACCGTGCCGCGATCGAACGGGGTCAGTCCCATGATGCCTTTTAAAATCGTCGATTTCCCGGTCCCGTTCAAGCCGATCAGGCACGTGATCTCACCTTTATTTGCCGTGAACGACACGTCTTCGATGACTTGTTTTTTGCGGTAACGTTTTTTAACTCCCAGTACTTCGATCATCGAGATTCCCCTCCCCGTATTGTTGTTTAATTTTATCGACGAGTTCATCCATCGTGACGTCGAGTTCTTGAATCGATTCGACGAAAACGGCGATCGCCTCATCGACGAGCTCGGTGCGGATCCGTGTCAATACGTGTTCATCCGTCGTCACGCGGCTCGGACGGTTCCGTTCGGTCGTAATCAATTGTTGTTCCTCCATCTCTTTGAACGCCTTTTGGACGGTGTTCGGATTGATTTTCAGTTCGGTCGCGAGTTCTCGCCGCGACGGCATCTCTTCGCCCGCCTGTAGTTCTCCTAACGCCATCTTCTTTTTGAAGTAATCGACGACTTGGATATAGACGGGGGCTCTCGTGTTGAATTGAATGATCATAGGCCACCTCTCTAAGTGTATGATGCGACTAATACACTATCTGACTGTATTATTACCGTAATACACTTGGGTGTCAATAACTATTTGTCAAAACCATCCAAAACAAAAACGCATCCACCTGTAAATGGATGCGTCACTCAAATCGAACGACGTGATCGGCCTTAGCTTTCGGGTTGACCGCTTTCAAGTAATGGGCTTCTCCCGGCCAATAGCGACGCTCGTATTTGGCAAGCCGCTCCGACATGTCCCCGATATACGTATCGCGATTCAATACCCGCTTATATCGGACCTCTCGAGGACAGTCGAGATAGACGACGTAATCAAAATGTGGACGCCACTCGTCTCGCAATAAAAAGATTCCTTCGATAAGGACGAGCGCGTCTTCAGCAACCTCGATTGTTCTCGTGACAATCTGATCTTCGTCACGATCGTAGTACGGCAGCGTGAGACGACTTTCGCCACGTGACAACGGTTCGAACAACATCTTCACGAGCAGATCGACGTCCCATTGGAGCGCATAATACTCCACCGCCTCAGGCTCACCGGTCTCGTAGCGCCGTGTCCGCTCGACGATGAAGTCGTCGATATGTAACACCAACTCATTTGGTGCAATGGCTTGTAACTGCTCGACGAGTGTCGTCTTCCCGGCACCGCTCAATCCGTCGATCGCCACGACATACGGTCGGTCCGGCGGGCGCTTGGCGTACGCGTCCCGAAGAGTCTCTTTCAGTGTCTCCATCCTTTCATCTCTCCCTAACAAAAAAAGTCAGCCGCAAGGGCTGACTTCAGTTTACCAGAGCACCCAGCCGCGCGCTCCCGGCGGCGCACTTTCAATCAAGTGCCAAATCGGGACCGTATACGCGAACGCGATCAAGACGAACGTCACGGTGATCCATAACTTCCAGTTCTCGAAGAAACGCGGTGTCTCCATCGCAGCTTCTTCTGTCTCGGCGAGCGGGAACTCTTCTTCCCCTTTCGGCGCGAGGAACGACAGGTTGAACATCGAGTAAACGAAGATGAGCACCGAGATCAAGAGGATCGTCCCTCCGATTGCCATTGCCATATGGTACGGGATCCATTCGCGTGTGAGCGCGTCCGAGAAGTACGTCGCCGGACCGGTCCGACGCGGGTTCCCTTGGAGCCCGGAGATGTGCATCGCGTACGACATGATCGACATTCCGAACGCCCATGTACCTGCTTGGATCAAACCGAGACGGTTCATCGCTTTCGTGAGCACACGGCCACGCAACACCGGCACGAGCCAGTATGCTGTCCCGAAGAACGTCAAGGCGACGGCCGTACCGACCGTGATGTGGAAGTGACCGGTGACCCAAAGCGTGTTATGGACCATCGCATTCAATTGGTGCGACGCATTGATGATTCCGCCGGCACCGGCCGGGATGAAGAACAACATGCCGACGAAAGGTGCGAGGAAACGAACATCGCCGTAAGGCATCTTTTTCACCCAACCGAACAGTCCACGGGCACCGAGCGCCCGACCTCGCAGTTCAAACGTCGCGAACAGCGAGAACGCCGTCATGAACGACGGGATGACGACGAGGAACGTCAAGATGACTTGGACGAACTTCCAAAACGGGTCGATGCCAGGTTCCGTCAACTGGTGGTGGAAACCGACCGGGAACGAGAACAACAAGAACAACAGGAACGCCATCCGAGCGAGCGCGTCCGAGAAAATCTTACCGCCGATGACTTTCGGCACGACCGTATACCAGACGATATAGGCTGGCATGAGCCAAAAATAGACGAGCGGGTGGCCGAAGTACCAGAAGAGCGTCCGTGACAACTCGATCCCGACCGTATCTTTCCACCCGAGTGAGAGCGGGAGAAGTTGGAAAAGAATCGTCCCGGCGACACCGAGTGTGGCGATGACCCAAAGGAGCATCGTCATGATGCTCATGTAGGCCGGAAGCGGCGGATGAACCCCTGGATGTTCCCGCTTGTAGTCGGCGTACATCCGGAACATCGCGAACGCTGACAACCATGTACCGACGACGAAGAGGACGAGGCCGACATAGAAGATCGGATCGGCCATGAGCGGTGCGTAAAACGTATATAGCACCGTCGCCTTATTGGCGAGCACCATGATGGTAACGAGCACGGCCCCGGCGATAATCATCCAGAAACCGAGCCAAGCGACGCGTGTCGGGAATGATTCGAACCGACCGAACGACTTGGCAAGCAACGCATAAAGAAGACCGATGATAAACATCGTCGTGAAGACGAGACCGAGCATGATCCCATGGGCGGTCAATAGTTGATAGTAGCCGAACACTTCCGGGATGATGCCTGTCCGAATGAGCGTCTGCATGAGTCCTGCCAAAGCACCAATCAAGACGGCGAGCACCGAGATGACGACGTGGGCGTAAGCGAGCCTAGCCTCTTTCACACCGATACTCGGCACGGGCACGCCCCGTTCCATTTCCCATTGTTTCAACTTTGAAGCGACGTCATTCATGTTTACTCCACCACCTTAATTTTAGTCGCCATCATGTGATGGCCCGTACCGCAGTATTCATTGCAAAGGATCAAGAACTCTCCCGTTTCCTTGAACGTATACGTGAGCGAGTTGATATGTCCCGGGACGACCATCATGTTGACGGGCGTACCGACGAGCTGAAAGCCGTGAACGACGTCAGGTGACGTGACGAGGAACGTCACTTTTGCGCCTTTCGGAATCTCGACATTACCTGGCGTGAACGTGAACGCCTGGGCGACCATGACGAGTTCATACTCGTTGTCCCCGATTTTGTGAAGACCAGGGTTATCGAACGGTGCCGTCTGATGTACTTTCGCCGGGTCGACCAAGTCGGCGTCTGACGCCGGTTGGTTGCCAGCTGCGAACGCGGATACGCCGAGGACGGCCAAAAACACGGCCAATAAGATGATGCCAAACACTAACCAATATTTTTCAAGTTTATGAATATGCAACGTGAGCGACTCCTTTCGTTTTTGTTATCGTGTGACGAATAAATAAAAGACCGATGACCACATGGCGATGATGACACCCGCGACGATCATGACCGATGTAAATGTTCCTTTCAAATCTGGTTCTTGTCCACCGTTCTTATCCACGTGAAAGACCCCTTTCGCTGTAATTTCCATCTTCATTGTATGAGATTGAGCCAACATTAATATGTGACTTTTATCACTTCAAAAGTGACAATCACATCATTTTTGCGTAGTTTACACACATAAAGTTCACAAATCATAAAGGAAGCCATACAAAAAACCGCCTCCCGAAGAGACGGTTTAGCTCCAGTTATAATCGGCAAATCCCAGCCGGGCAACCTTCACAGTGGCATAGTTCTTTTAGAAACTCGAGGTCATGGATTGCGATCGTGTTTGAAGACGTCGTCAAGACGCCATCTTTGCGCCATTGACTCATCAAGCGATTGACCGTCTCCCGCGGGGCCCCGATCAGTTGACCGAGCTCACCATCGGACGGATGTCTCGGAATGACGATTGCCCCGTCTTCTTCGACACCGTGCATCGCAGCCATCCGGAGCAACGTCGAGGCGAGCGCGCCAGGTTTCCCGTAAAGGAGAAGGTCACGCACTTTCATCTCCGAATGTTTCCGCATCATCGACGTCCAACGGATAATCTCACCCGCGAACCGGATATCCTGCTGCATGAGCGTTTCAAGTTCTTGTTTTGAAAGGGTCCCGATAACACTCTCCTCGGTCGTCTCAATGCTATAGGAGCTCGGATAGGATTCGACGATGTCGAACTCTCCGAAGAAGTCATCCGACCCGAATAAGAACATGACGAGCGGATTGCCTTTTTTCGTGATCTTTGTAAATTTGACCGAACCACTCTTTATATAAAAGAACTTGTCACATTTCTCGCCTTCCCAACAGACGATGCTCGCTTTCGGATAAACTTGCGTCGTCATCATCCCGAGCAACAGCTGTTTCGTCTCATCTGAGAAGATAAAACTGTTCGGTTGCGTCGTGCCACATTTCGTCGACATCATTTCCTGCTCCCTCCATCGTTCATTCACTTGAATGTCTCGTACGTTCATTGTATGGGTTTATTATACAGGAGAAGAGGACGTTTCATCACAAAAGTATGTGACATTTCAAACAATCTTCTATTTTTCCAGAAAAAAAGACTGCAGCTAAGCTACAGTCTCAACAATTATCGATAAACGAGACGAATTAACGTCTCGGCTGCTTTGAAGTTCGGATAACGAATCGGCAAATCATACTTCGTCGTATTTCGTAAAATCGATTTGGCATGGCTGAACGTCTCGAAACTGTAGCGTCCGTGATAAGCACCCATCCCACTGTCGCCGACTCCGCCAAACGGCAAGTTCGGGTTCGTCAAATGCATGAGGACGTCATTGACACATCCGCCTCCGAACGAGAGATGTTTAAACGTCTTTTGTTCGACCGCCTTAGACTCGGTGAACAGATACAGGGCGAGCGGATGCGGACGCGCCGATACGAATTCGATCGCCTCGTCCAAATCTCGATACGTCAAGACAGGAAGGATCGGGCCGAAGATCTCGTCTTTCATGACGTTCGCCGATTCATCAACATCCGTCATCACGGTCGGCGCGATCTTCAAGTTGTCACGATCGGTCTCACCGCCAAAGAAAATGTCCCCTTCCGCTAAATAACCGGCTAGGCGGTCGAAGTGGGTCGTGTTGACAATGCGCGTGAACCGTTTCGTGCCGACACCGTTGCCGAACATCGTGAACGCCTCTCGTTTGACCGCCTCGAGAAACTCGTCCCGGCGCGATTCGTGAACGAGGACATAGTCCGGTGCGACACATGTCTGCCCGGCGTTCATCCATTTGCCCCAGGCGATCCGTTTCGCTGCCACATCGATGGCGGCATCTTCATGGACGATGGCCGGGGATTTCCCTCCGAGTTCGAGTGTGACCGGCGTCAACTGCTTCGCTGCCGCTTCCATGACGACTTTTCCGACCCCGGTCGAGCCGGTGAAGAAAATATGCCCCCATTTTTCGGCGAGCAGTGCCGTCGCCACGTCTTTATCGCCTTCGATACTGACGACGTAACGGTCTGTGAACGCCCGTTCGAGAACGGTCGTGATCATACGCGCCACGTTCGGCGTGAGTTCCGATGGCTTCACGACGGCCGTGTTGCCGGCTGCAATCGCTCCGATGAGCGGAGCCATCGCGAGTTGGAACGGATAATTCCATGGGGCGATAATCAACACCGTGCCGTACGGTTCATACGTGATCTCGCTCTTCGTCCCTAAGTGGATGGCCGCGCCTCTCACTCGTTTCGGGCGCATCCACCGTTTCAACTCTCGGCTCGTCCGCGTGATCTCATCATATACGAAGCCGATCTCGGTCGTGAAGGCGTCGAGTTCCGATTTGTTCAAATCCGTTTGCAACGCCTCGATGATTTCCGCCTCGTAATGTTTAATCGACTCTTTCAAAAACGTCAGCATGCTAAGACGGAAAGCTAACGACTTCGTCGCTTGTGTCTTGAAGAAACGACGTTGCTTCTGAACTAATTCCTCGATCGTCAATTGTTCGATTGGTGCGAGCATGAAGGTTCCCCCCTTGATTGATAACGCTGTCTCCATCTTATCACTCTCGGCTCACCCTCGACCATTTTGAACCTTCTCAGAACAGGTGAACAACCGCCTCATATCACTCTGACTTTGGTGATAACAACCGCTTTCTCATCTGCGCGAAAGCGAAAAACGCAACTCCTGACCCGAGCAAGACAATCCCTGTCACAGTGAACTTATTCGTTAACGGAATCGTGAGCCAGCCGAGAAAAGCCGACCCGACGACCGTCCCTAGAGAGAAGAAAGCATAGAAGTAACCGTATGACTTACCGCGATTGGCGCGGTTTGTCGCTTTGATCAATAGCGTATTGATGGCCGGGAACAAGATGGCGAATCCGACGCCATAAAACGCGAGGACACTGTAAAGCGCGCCGGCACTGTCAGAAGTGCCGATGAGCAACTGACTCACGCCGAGAATCGTGATTCCGAGCGCGGCTAGTTTCGTCGGTTCGATACGATCGAATACCCGGTTCGTCGGTAACACAAAGACGAGGACGGCGACAATCCCGAACGTGCTCAACAGTGTGCCGCTCAACCGAGAATCATAACCGAGCGCTTGAACGTACAGAGGCAATAAATAAGCGAGCGCACCTTGCGAGAACATGAGCAAAAATGCACCGATGTACGCTTTCAACACGTCGCGTTGCAACGCATCGGAAACCGGGTGTTCCTCTGTGTCGATCCGTTTTTCGGTCAGACGCAGCTGCCGTAAAACGACTAAAGCGAGCAGTGCAACGGCCAACCCATAAAACGCGACGAACGAAAACACGACCGGGACCGACGTCCGGCTCGCCATGATTCCGCTAAACGCCGGACCGAGGATAGCAGCGAGTCCAACAAAACTCCCCGTGAGGGCGACTTTCTTCCCTTGCCGATTGGCGGCGGTCAAATTGGCCGATAGCGTGAATGCGGCCGGAACGATGAGGCCGGCGACGAATCCGTGGACGACCCGTACAACGAGTAATGTCGTCGGCGTTTCGACGACGTGATACGTCAAGAGACTCAGACTCGACAAGACGAGACCGGCGAGTAAAATATGAAACGGGCCCGCCTTATCGGTCCACACCCCAGACAAAATGTTACCGAACGTGTTCGATAACGAGTAGATGGCGATAACCACACCGGCAAGGAAAGGCGTCGCACCGACCGAAGTGGCGAACGTGCTCATGACGGGCAGTTGGGCGAACAAATCAAAAAAAGCAAAAAAGACGATACTATAGATGACGAATGCAGACGTCTTGTTCAAGCGGTTCAACTCCTCGGCTCAGTCACGATGGACTAAGTTTTCAGCTTCAGTCTAGCTTGACGTCTCGATTTTGTATAGACGACACGGCACACCGACACAAAAACTCCCTACAAACGGAACTGTTCGCAGGGAGTTTACATGTTTAGTTCGTGACTTCGACCGCTGTGTCGAGAGCGACACGGATCATCTCGTCGAACGTCGATTGACGCTCTTCTGATGTCGTCTCTTCGCCTGTCAACAAGTGGTCCGAGATCGTGAGAATCGTCAACGCGTTGACTTTATGTTTTGCTGCAAGCGTGTAAAGCCCTGCCGCTTCCATTTCGATCGCGAGGCAACCGAAGTCCGCCCATTTCTTGAAGTGGTGGAAGTCGTCTTGATAGAATTGGTCGGCTGTGAAGATTTGTCCGACTTTCACCGGGATCCCCGCTTTTTCTGCGTTCATATAGGCGCGATGTAGGAGGTCGAACGTCGCAGTCGGTGCGTAATCCATGCCGTCAAAACGGACACGGTTTTGTCCCATCTCACTCGACGCGCTCATTGCGATGACGACGTCGCGAACTTTGACGTCTTCTTGAATTCCGCCGGCCGTCCCGACACGGATCAAGTTTTTCGCGCCGTATGACATGATCAACTCGTTCACGTAAATCGACATCGATGGGACACCCATTCCTGTCCCTTGAACAGAGATGCGCTTTCCTTTATATGTGCCCGTGAAACCGTACATGCCGCGGACTTCGTTGTACAGTTCAACGTCTTCTAGAAACGTCTCGGCGATGTATTTCGCGCGAAGCGGATCTCCTGGAAGTAATACCGTTTCTGCAATTTGTCCTTCTTGTGCCCCAATGTGTACACTCATGATTCATTTCCTCCTTTAAGGTTGTCGTTGGTATTGTTCCCGATATTCATTCGGGGTAACACCAATTTGTTTTTTGAAGACTTTCCGGAAGTACTTGTCATCCGAAAAGCCAACCGCTTGGGCGACTTCGTAAATACGTTGTCTACTCGTCTCAAGGAGACGTTTGGCCTCGAGCATGCGAATCGAGAGCAAGTACTCTGATAAGTTGACGCCATACTGCTGCTTGAAGCGCCGCGATATGTATTCGCGACTCAAATAAAAGCGCTCACTCATTCCTTGCAGGCTCAGTTCTTCCGCATAGTGACGTTCGATATAGGCGCCGATTTGTAAAATCGGGTCGTCCTCTGTCGGACGCACATCGATGAGGGCGCGTTCGAGCGTATCGTTCAAAACGTCCGGATCGATCGGCTTCAGCAAGTAATCGAAACTTCCGAGCTGAATCGCCCGCCGCATGTATGAATATTCGTCATACCCGGTCAAGACGATCAGTTTCGTCGATTCTGCTTCTTGATGCACCCATTCCATCAACTCAATCCCGTTGCAACGCGGCATTTGAATATCTGATAAGACGAGTGCCGGACGTTCTTTGACGATGATTGCTTTCGCTTCCTCTCCGTCGCTCGCTTCCATCACGTTCGTGACGCCGAGCCGCTCCCATTCCCCGAGCAACTTGACCGCTTCCCGTACCGGTGACTCATCGTCGACAATCAATACTTTTGTCATGACGCATCTGCCTCCTTAACGGCCGGAAAGCGCATGACGATGCGGAATCCGCCTGTCTCTGGTGTAGCCAACATAAATTCAGCCTCCCGATTATAGTTTAACATGAGTCGATCCCGAATGTTCTTTAAACCGGTGCCTTCCGCCCCATTTAACGGACCCGACGACTGTTCAATCCGTTCCTGTAACGCCTCCAACTCATTCTGCGGGATGAGCCGGCCGCTGTTCTCACAACGGATGACGAGTTGGTCCCCATGTTGACGGATGCGAAGCGTGAAGCGATTGGACGTCGACGCCCCGTCGCGTTCAAAGCCGTGCTTGAAAAAATTCTCCGCGAGCGGCTGCAAAATCATTTTCGGAACGATCAAGTTCGTTAGTGATTCTGGGACATCCACTTCGACAACGAACTGGTCAGGGAAGCGCACGTGTTGCAACCGAACGTAAGAGTTCAAATGATCGACTTCTTTTTTCAGCATCACCATCGATTCATCCGGATGCATCGTATAGCGCATCATCGAGGAGAGCTGGGTGATCAAGCGATACACCGTCTTGCCGTCCCCTTTCAATGCGAGCGTGCCGATCGACTGTAAGGCGTTGAACAAGAAATGAGGGTTCGTCTGCGCCTGGAGTGCCCGCAGCTCGTTCGTGCGGTTTTCAAGCGCGAGACGATATTCCCGTTGAATCAAGTCATCAATTCGCTCGATCATTCGTTTGAATTGACGGCCGAGCACCCCGAACTCGTCATTTCCGAGGGAATCAAACGAGACCGTCATATCCCCTTGCTCGATCCGCCAAATGTTTGATGTGAGCGTCTTGATCGGCGTCGTCAGACGGATCGATGCGTACGTAGCACCGATGAGCGCCAAGATGAGCGAAACGACCCCGACGACAAAAATGATAAATGACGTCCGTGAGGCCGGTTCGGTCAATAAGCGGTCCGGAATCGATTTCCCGACGTAAAAGTGTTGATTCTCGAACTCGAACGACTTGATGATCCGATGGTGCTTTCCGTCACTCGACACCGACGTCGGCGCCAACGTGTCCGGTATCGCCTCCTCACCGAGGTGGGCGAACACTTGGTCACCCGCCCCGACAAACCATAGACTCTCGTCCGGGTTGTTTTGAAGTGACGCCAGCTGACCGATAAAAATGTCTTCCGGAATATCAATCGACAGGATGGCGAGCGGCTTGTCCGTCTCGATTTTATCAAGACGGAAGTGGAGCGTGACGACGTCTTCTTCTGAGACGAGCGGACCGAAGTCATGATACGGGACGAGCGGATGTGATGCCTCTAGCAAGACGCGGCTCTCCTCATTTTTCAATAATTGCTGTTGAATGACACTCGGCTCTTTTTTCGAACGCGGGGACACTTTCATTTTGTACGCCGCGAACGAGTCCATGTCCTCGAGAATGAGCAATTGAATTTGCGCGACATCCTCACGGGATAAATACATCCCGAGAAGTGCCCGACGGACTTCAAGTTCGGTCTGTTCGAGCGACAACCCGGGACCGTACTCTAAAATGTCGAGCACGTCCCGATTGGCATACAAGCTCGTCGGGAGACGACTCAAATCAGATATGTATCGTTCAAACTGCAACGTCCCCCGCTCGAGCGACCACTCGGTCAGTTGGAGACCGCGTTCACGCTCGCGGTCTTTCACGTACCAGTAGGAAACGATCGTCGCTAAAATGACTGGGACAATGATCGTCAACGCGATCATCCCTGTCAGTTTCGTTCGAATGCTATTCACCGTCATCCCTCCCGACTTGATTATATCACGGTCTATGCAAACGCTTGCAATAACACATAAAAAAACTTAGCCCTTTGCTTTCAAAGGCTAAGTCAATCGTTCATTCATACGAGCGAAGGAGTTGGACGATGCCAAACTCATGGCTCCAATCTTTCGCCACATCGATTGGTGTCATCCCGTCGTCGTTCTCGATGGTGACATCGGCTCCGCTTTCGAGCAACAGCACCAACGATTCATAATCCATTCCATCGTTGTATAACAAGTTATGAAGCGGTGTGTCGCCATAACTGTCTTGCATGTTGACGTCTGCCCCGTTCGCCAACTCTTTGCGGATCGCGTCCGCACCCGCGTTGTCATACGTCAACTGTTGGAGCGGCTCTTCCGACATCGTACCGGCGAATCCTCCGCCAAACGACGGCGAGGCGAGGCTAGTGAACCCGTCGCTCATGACGAGCCACGCGATGAGGGCCCCGTTCAACACGACCGTCATGGCAATTGTTCCGATGATCGAAGCTTTGACGTATCCGGCCGTCTTGAATACCGGCACATTCACTTCGCCGGCTGCCGTAGCGATGGCGGCGATCCGTTTCGGTAACGTCGGGTGTGTCGAAATGAGCTCGCTGTACTTGGCGATAAAGCCGTTCTCGCGGCTCGCTTCTTGTAAATAATCGAACTCGTTCACTTCCTTGGCGAGCGTGCCGCCGACAGCGAGGACGGTAAGCGCCTGTTTCGCTGCCGTTTCGTCTTGAATATAGTGAGCCGCCATTCGGTCGCACGTATATTCGCAAGCCCGTGAGTATGCCGCCCCGAGAAACGGGACGACATTGCCGAGCAAGACGAGCCATTGCTTTTGAACATGGTTGCGACGGATATGTGCCAGTTCATGGGCGATAATGAACTCGACTTCTTTCACTTGACCGTTCCGTGACAATTCGACGATGTCTGAATACAAAATGATCATATTCTTTTGGAAGAACCGTGTCGCAAACGCGTTCAAGATGCCCCCGGCTTGCAAGATGTAGACGTCCGGCAATAGGCGGATGCCCATGCCTTGCCCGACGCGTTGATACGTCTCATACAAATCAGTGAATTGATGTTCCGTCACTTTGACCCCGTTCGTCCGGATATAGCCGATTTGAATCCAGTGGGCGAACATCGAAAACGACACGATGAAGCCGATGATCACTAAAAAGAAGCCGAGCGGTGCGATCGTCAAGACGATGGCTAAAAGAATTGTCATCACGCTCGAGGCGACGAGCAAGCCGAAATACAAGTTTTCGTGCTTATGGATAAGTTTTGTTTGATTCACGTAATATTCCCCTTCATTTTCCAATTAACAACATAATTATAGCGTCCACTTTCTAAAAAGCAACAAAAAAATAGAAACTGATACATCGTCAGTTTCTATCGAATGGTCACGCTATACAATTGATCGTCTTCAGAGCCGGGATTGCCTCGCCCATCCGTATTGTTCGTAATGTAATACAGACGGTCTCCTTCGAGCCAGACGTCACGGATTCGGCCTTTGTCTTCGACGACCGGGGTCACGTCTCTCGTCTCCCGGTCAAGGGCGACGAGTCGATTACCGCGTAACGTCGCCATATAGACGTAGCGCTCATCCGAGATGATACCGGACGGGGCCCACGACGTCGGTCCGACTTCGAACCAAGGTGTCTCTAATCCGTCGCCGGTCTCGTCTGCCTCGATGAGTGGCCATCCGTAGTTTTTGCCTCGTTCGATGATATTCACTTCATCGTGACCGGACGCACCGTGTTCACTCGCATAGAGGACGCCGTCGGTAAGCGATAGCCCTTGTGGGTTGCGGTGACCTGAAGAGTAAATCCAGTCGACCGGGTTGCCTTCTCCCGACAATGGAATTCGCAAAATTTTCCCAGCAAGTGACGTCTCATCTTGGGCGAGATCCGGCACGAGTGCATCGCCGGTCGTGACCCAGAGTCTGTCATCATCGAGGAGCAAACGTCCGCCGTTATGGAACTGGGCGCCGGGGATGTCCTCGAGTACGATGTTCGTCTCTTCAAACCGTTCGCCGTCCCACGTCAGCTCGACGACACGATTTTTAACGTCTCCGGGCGTCCCGTACGTATGGTAGGCATATAGTTGGCGGGACGTATCGAAGTCATCTGTCAGCGCCAACCCAAGGAGCCCGCCTTCCCCGATCTCGAGCACTTCCTCGGTCAACTCGACCGGTTGCCGGTCCACGTTCCCGTCTGCGTCAATGACCGCGATCGTGCCACCTCGTTCTGAGACGAGCCAGCCGTCTTCTGTTCTCGCAATCGACCACGGTACATCCAGTTGTCTGGCGACCGCTTCGCTCGTCCCGATCGACAAACGTTCTTCCGTCGATTCCTCTGTCTGTCCGCCTTCTTCATCCGTCTGATCAGGCGCCTCTTCGACCGGTGTTTCTTCTTGTATGGCGTCTTCTGTCGGTTCGGACGCACATCCGGCGACGAAGACGAGAGACAAGAGTAGGATCCATCGTTTCAATTTGACCGCCTCCCTTTCCCCCATCATACCGCGACTTCAGTTGTCACGTGAAGGTTCTGGTGGGCGAGCGGGCAAGCGCAGTGCGATCAAGAGGGCGATAAACGCTGCGAGTGCCGCTCCAACGAAGACAGTGTTCAGTCCGTTCGCAATCAATTGTTCTCCTTGCAAGCGGACGTTCTCGTCAAGCGCCGCACTCGCGGCCCGGTTGAAGAACGATTCGAGTGAGGCACCACTCAACACTTCGTCGTTTCGGAATCCGCTCAAGACGATAAAGTTGAATACCGCACCGAAAATGGCGACCCCGAGCGTCTGGCCGACCGTGCTTAAAAATGAATTCGCCGCTGTGGCCGTGCCTCGTTGACGATACGAGACGACCGTCTGCAACACGACGATGAACATCGGTTGGGACAGTCCGAATCCGACGCCGATGATAGCGACGGCGAGATAGACGAATACGTCCGGACTCGACTGCGTGAGAAGCGTCAAGACGATCGTCCCGATCAGCAAGAGGCTCATTCCCGTAACAGCACGCCGCCGCGGTGACGCCGCCCCGAGCGTCCGGCCTCCGATGATCGACGTAAACGTCCACGCCACCGAGAGCGGCATGAGCATGAATCCTGCCTCTGTCGCTGACTTTCCGAGGACGGCTTGCGCCCAAATCGGAATGTACGCCGACATGGACACGAGCACCCACGCCGCGAAGAAGACGGCCCCATTGATCGAGGCGATGATCGGTTGTTTCAGCAAATCCAGCGGCAATAGCGGCGTCGTGGCCCGACGTTCCGACATGAAGAAACTTGTCAGTAGACCGAGACTGACGATTCCGCTGACGATGACCGGCACCGTCCACACGTTCGTCTCACTGAACGTGATGAGGGCGTACAAGAAAGCTGACGTTCCACCGGCAAACAAGAAGGCACCTTTGACATCGATCCGTTCTGTCGTCTCTGTCACTTTTTCTTTGTAGAAGACGACAATCATTAAAAATGATAAGAGCGCGAACGGTACGTTCAATAGAAACACGTAGCGCCACGATAACGTTTCGACCAAGAAACCGCCGATGACCGGTCCGAGCACACCGGACACGCCCCAGACGGCACTCAAGATCCCCTGGATTTTCCCGCGTTCTTCATATTTATATAAATCGCCGATAATCGTCATCGAGATCGGCAAGACCGCCCCGGCCCCAAGACCTTGGAGCGCCCTGAAAATGATGAGTTGTTCCATCGACCCGGCGAGTCCACACAGAAGCGACGCGATCGTGAACAAACCGATTCCAAACAATAAGACGCGCTTACGTCCGAACAAGTCAGCGACTTTCCCGTAAATGGGTGTCGATACGGCGGTGAATAGTAAATATGACGCAAACACCCAACTGACGAGTGCCGCTCCGTTCAAATCGCTCGCGATGACCGGTGTTGCGACGGAAACGACCGTCCCTTCAATCGCCGCTAAAAACGTCGCCAACAGTAAGGCGATCGTGACATTCTTTCTCATTCGATTCATCTCCCCAACAAAATAGTGGCGCCGGTAGGTTCCGTACGCCACTTCAACTGTCTATTATTTTGTGCGAGAGACGCCCGTTTGACAAGCATCAACTTCTATCCCAAAAAAGAATCGACGAATTTCGTCGTACGCGGTTTCATCATGAACGACGACTCGGCCGACGAGGTGACCGGTTTCGAGCACCCATACTTCATCGGCTAACATCGCGGCGACGTCCAGCTGATGCGTCGACAAGACAATCGTCGCCCCCCGGTCCGCCTCCTCGCGCAACAGCTGACTCAAGGAACGCATCCATAGCGGGTCGAGTCCATTCGTCGGCTCGTCGAGCAACAAAATATCGGGTGTCGTGACGAGTGCTTGAGCCAACAACAGCCGTTGCCGCATTCCTTTCGACAGTTCCCCGACCCGTTGCCCCATCTTATCTTCGAGTCCGACGCGCCGTAACAACGACACGTCCGGCTTCACTCGTTGGAGCAGAGCGTAATAGACATACGTCTCTTTGACCGTCCAAGACGGGTCGAACGCGAAATCGTCTGGCATGTAGCCAAACGTTTGATTGAACCCGCTGCGACGGCGTGTCGTCTTTCCGTTTAAAGAGATGTGGCCGACACTCGGGGTAATCGTGCCGTTCATCAAATTGAGAAGGGTCGACTTCCCGGCACCGTTGCTGCCACATAAGGCAACGACATGTCCGGCCTCAATCGTCCCATCGAGCGGATGGAGCGACCAAGTCGATCCATAACGTTTCCCGACTTGTTTCAATTCAATCATAGCGTCCCTCCTGACGTAACGTGAACGTCGCCCCAATCAGCATGAACAGGATGACGCTGCCAATCGCAATCACGACGGAGACGGCACCGAGCGGTTGACTGAGCCAACCGATAAACGTCTCATAGATTGCCCCGAACAAGTCTGGCGCGGACGAGACGGCGCTCACCCAGACACGCAACAGTTCGAATCCATTCAAATAGAGAAGCCCTACCATCGCATTCGCTTGAGTACCGTACGGTAACCACGTCAGCGTCGCCACAAGAAGCGTTGGCCAAAGTAAAATCATGACGACCCAAAACATGAAAGAAAAGAGCACCGCGCGAAGCCGAGTGCGTCCCACCACTCCAATCAACGTGCCAATCCCTGCCGCATAAGCGGTGAGCCCGATGGCATACCCCCATAACGTGAGCCACCCCTCAAACGACAAGTCGACGAGAAACGAGGCAAGCGAGAAAGCGAGCGTGATGACGATTGCTTGCGCAGCCAGGAAGGCGCTATATCGCACGAAGACGATCCGGCCCATCGCAATCGGATATGTCGAAAGAAGGCGCAGGCGCTTCGATTCACGTTCATTCGCCCACTTGAGCGACGTCGTCAACAAGACGAAGAGCGGCAACACGAGACCGATCACCGTCACGAGCGTCGCATTGATGTTCGTATACACCGTCGCCACCGGCAGCGCCTGTCCGAGTCCCCCGAGCAAGACGAGTGTGAACAGCCAGGCGATGAGGAAGGCGTAACTCTCCTTTTGGCGCAGCGCTCGCGACCATTCCATTCGCCAAAACATCACTTAGTGCCCATGACCGTCAGAAGATGATTCCGAGTGGGCGTCGCTCATCTCGTCCGCTTCTGCCTCATCATCGGAGTGCATCTTCTTATGCTCCTTCATTTCTCCGCGTTCCCACGTGTGCTCTTTTAAATCAGCGAACTCCATCACCGTGCCGCCGTTCTCGTCCACGTAAGCTTCCGCATCAGCCGCTTCGGCGAATGACAAAATGTTATAAGCCATCGGTGTCTTCGACGCTTTGTCATAGACGAACGTCCCGTCTTCAAGTTCGATCCAATCTTTCGTCTGATAGTCTTTCACGTACAGCGCCGCGATGTCGGCTTCTTTCTGTTCAGGGTACCAGTCGCGCATTAAGCAACCGATGTCATCGAAGGCGTACCCTTTCCCGTTCGTCATGATCGCTTCAGCGGCGAACTGTTCGTCCATGACTTTCATGTTGCACACTTCACACTCGGTCTCGCCCCATGTCACGTCAAACGGCTCGGCCGAGGCGTTCGAACAAGCACCTAGTGCAAGTGTTAAGCCCGTGACGGCAAGTAATCCTGTCATCTTTTTATACGTCTTCATAATCGTTTCCTCCCAAATCCCCATAATAAAATCATTAAACTGCTCATCACGACCGCTCCGACCGACCCGTTCCATGTGGCGTGTTTCGTCTCGACACGAGGGCCGACATCTGTGAGGACGACGTCATCGGGACTGCGAAGCACATGTTCGAGTACGGTCAGTCCCGGTGAACCGTACAACAGTTCGAGCGCTTCGTATGTATCTGCCAATAAGTACAGATAAGGGTCGGACCGGAACGGAAGATCACTTAAGCCGTCGCCGGTCACGTCAAGCGTCTGTCCGCCCCAATCATTTCCTTTGACGTCGTTATGTGCCGACTCGAACGAGAGGACCGGATAGCGGTTTCCCGTCAAATCGTTTCCTTCCATCGTCATTTCGTTTGCCCGCTTGAAGCGCAAACCGATGTCGTTCCCGTTGATGCCGTTGTCATAGATGAGCGTCCAATCCGACTTTTCAGCGTAGAGACCGACCCGGTTTCCAAAAATCGCGTTCGCACGGACGGTCGTCTCGAGTGCTTCAAACAACATGATCCCAGTCGCCGTCGCGCCAGTTTGATCGTGAATTTGACCGTTCTCGATACGGACGCGTTCTGTTCCCATGATCATCGCCCCCGCTCCATTGCCGTGAAGGTTTGGAGAACTGATGACGACGTCTTTTGGGAACATGAGATGAATCCCATATCGTGAGTCCGTCACGAGCGGACGCGTCATCTGATGCATCGAACCGTTTTCCACGTAAATCCCGTCTCGCGCGTGACGGATGATCGCTCCAATCACGACACACGCCTCACTGTCGAACAGCGAGATGCCTTCGGCTCTTCCATTCCCGACGATCAGCGGACGAACAAGACGGACGCCGTAACTGTTCGCGACTTTTATCCCGGCACCTTGAACGGATACGTCAATCAATTGATGTCCTAACCCCGTCACCTCAATGGCGGGGACTTCTGCTTGCCCGCACTGCTCAATCGTCACGTTTTCAAGCAACGCCCCTGTCCCTTCCATTTGAAACGCAGCTTGGTCGCAACTGACGAAACGTTTTCCAGAACCGTCGAACGTCTCATTCGATTTGATGACGATCGGCGCTTCAAGCTGAACGGTTTCCATGTCTTCCTCTGCCCCGACAGGCGTCGCCAACATGAGCAACGCGACAATCCATACGTATCGTTTCATAACCCCTCCTTGTTGAACCGCTTACAGAACATATTGTACGAAAACCCAAGGGGGTATGTGTGTTGTTTATATGGGATTCCTGTGACAATTTCTTCATAAAAAAAACACAAACGGCAAAGGGGTCATTTTGCCGTTCGTGCTAAGGTTTATTTCGCTTTGTCCATCCATACTTTTGTGAAGTCTTGAAGCATCTCATCCCCAGTCTTTTGACCGCCGACATATGCTTGCATCAATGCCCCATATTCATTGACCGCACCGTCCGGATACTTGAACCAGTTCCATGAGATCGTCTTGCCTTCATTCGAATAGGCGAGAATATCGTCGGCAAGCGGTCCAAGGTCGTTCGCTTCAATCGATTTGAACGCCGGGATGAACTTGAACTTATTGACCATGTAGTCTTGGCCTGTTTCAGATGTCGCCATCCACTCGAGGAAATCTTTCGCTTCTTCTTTATACTGCGAGTTCTTGTTGACGACCCAGTTGTTCGGGACGCCGACCGGCAAGCGGTCCATCTTCTCTTTGTCATCATTGATCGGAATCGGAACGAAGCCCATCTCGATGTCCGGGTTCACGTCAAGAATCATCTGCTGCGCCCAGTTGCCTTGTTGCAGCATCGCCGTCTCACCTTGGGCGAACTGTGTGACTTGTGTGTTGTAGTCTGTCGTGAGCGAGTTTTTGTTTCCGTATTTGATCGTGAGGTCGAATAATTTTAAGAACTGTTGGAACTGTTCATTGTCCTCAAATTTTGCTTGATTGTCGTTAAGCGCTTGGATGAATGCGTCCGGATCATCTTGTTGTGCCATCGGAATGTTGAGCAAGTGGATACCTAGAATCCAAAATTCTGCATAACCGATTGAGAACGGGGTGATGCCCGCCTGATCCAGTTTCTCTGCCGCCTCGGTTAATTCCGAGAGCGTCTTCGGCAACTCGCTAATACCGGCTTTCTCAAACAACGCTTTATTGTAGATGAATCCATATCCTTCGAGGTTCATCGGCATTCCATACAATTTTCCGTCCATCGTCATCGGTTCTTTCGCGACATCACTCAAATCGCCGACCCACTTCTCACTCGACAGGTCTTCGAGCTTGTCTTTCCAAGTCTGCGCTTCCGTGAAACCACCGTTATTGAAGATATCCGGTTCGTTACCTGACGCGAACTGAGATTTTAACGCTGCCCCGTAGTCGGCACCGCCCCCAACCGTTTGGACAGTCACTTTGACGCCTGTCTCTTCTTCGTATTCTTTGGCCATTGCTTCGAGGTCTTTGGCAATCTCCGCTTTGAACTGGAAGACGTTCAACGTCACTTCTTTTTTGTCACCGCTGTCTGCGTTCGCATCTTTCGATCCTTCTTCTTCCGTTAGCGAACCGCCTCCGCACGCCGCAAGCGTCAACACCATCCCTGCTGTCATGACGGCTGTCGACAATCTCCATTTACGCTTCATTCTAATTCCTCCCTTGATGTCGGATTGTTTTTGCCATCCATCCAATAAGTACACTATTACTGTAAATGAAAACGCTTCCAATATGTAGGTGTCAAAATTGACGTGTAGGGTGGAAAATGTTGCACAGAAAACCAGGACTTCCATAAATGAAAGTCCTGGTGACGAGTTTCTTCTATATAGTATGAATTACATTACAACAAGCTGATGCCGGCTTCTTCACACGCCGTGACCATTTCAGCCGGCCAAACCGACGACTGGACTTCACCGATGTGACGGGCCCGGAGCAAGTACATCGCGACACGGGACTGTCCGATTCCACCGCCGATTGTAAGCGGCAAGCGCCCTTCAAGAACGGCTTGATGGAACGGATACTTCCGTTTTTCTTCTGCATCGGCAATCTCGAGTTGGGCAGCGAGTGCCGCTTCGTCGACACGAATACCCATCGATGACAACTCGAACGCTGACTCGAGCTCCGGATGCCAAACGAGAATATCGCCGTTGAGTGACCAGTCATCGTAGTCAGCCGCACGTCCGTCATGTTTCTCACCAGAAGCGAGCGCACCGCCAATTTGTGAGATGAACACTGCACCATACTCTTTACAAATCGCGCTTTCACGATCTTTTGAAGAAAGCGTCGGGTACGTGTCTTCGAGCTCTTGACTCGTGATGAAATGAATCGCTTCCGGAAGAATCGCTTCGATGCCGTATGTCGCCTCGACCGTCTTCTCCGTTTCGAGAAGAGCCGCATAAATCGATTCAACGGTCGCTTTCAAATACTCGGTCGTGCGCTCTTCACGGGCGATGACGCGCTCCCAGTCCCACTGATCGACGTGAAGCGAGTGCGTCGCATCGAGCTCTTCATCACGACGGATGGCGCGCATTTGTGTGTAAAGACCTTCACCGACCTCAAATCCATAACGACCGAGCGCTTCCCGCTTCCATTTCGCGAGCGACTGGACGATTTCGAGCTCGTGGCCCGGATATTGAGTATCGAACTGAATGATGCGTTCCACCCCGTTCAAATGATCGTTCACCCCGCTCGCTGACGTGACGAACAATGGAGCTTGGACTTGCGTGAGGCCGAGCGCCGTGCTGAACTTCTCTTCGAACGTTGCCTTTACCGTCGTGATCGCCTGTTGTCTTTCCTTCATCATGCTTGTTGCTGTTGTCATTTTGTCTTCCTCCAATTGTGGGATATTTGGGACGGAGCAATAGAAAAAAGCCCTCCAATCCCATGGACTATGGGACGGAAGGCTTCAAGCTCCGCGGTGCCACCCAAATTAGTAGACGAATCTACTCACTTTTTCGAGACGAACATCTCGTAGTTCCGATAACGGGGAACGGTCCGGCTACGTCTACTTGCAAAGCTTTCGGGTAGCGACTCCAGGAGGTTCTTCGACAGAGATTTCAGACCGGGCTCTCACCGCCCCCGGCTCGCTTTGCTTACGTCTTCTGTGTACTCGTCCTTTCAATGTCGTTCACAATTGAATTGACCCAATTATTATAAATATTCAGACGAATGTCAACACCTTTCTCAAAAAAAAATTCTCCCCCGTGTAGCGGACGGGGGAGATCCCTTGGGAAGGGTTATTTGATCGAACCGCTCGTGATCCCTTTGATGATATGCTTTTGCATACCGAAAAAGAAGAGGAGGAGCGGGACGATCCCAAGGACTAAACCAGCGAGTGCCAAATCCCATTGTTTCGTATATTGCCCGAAGAAATAGAACGTCGCGAGCGGGATCGTTCGCAGTTCGATGTCTCGGAGGACAAGTGAAGGTAACAGAAAATCGTTCCAAATCCATAGACTGTTCAAAATGACAATCGTCACTGTAATCGGCTTCAACAACGGGAAGACGATGCGCCAAAACACACCCCATGTCGAGCAACCGTCGATGATGGCCGCTTCTTCGATCTCTTCCGGAATGGACTTCATAAAACCGTGATACAAGAACACCGAGATGCCCGAACCGAAGCCGAGATACATGATCATCAGTCCCCAATGACTGTTCAGCAGCCCGAGTATGCTCGATACTTTGACGAGCGGAATCATGATGGATTGAAACGGGATGACCATCGCCGCGACGAACAAGAAGAAGATGACGGTCGATATCCAATGTTTCGTCCGGACGAGTTTCCATGCCGCCATCGATGTGAAGATGACGATGAGTACGTTCGCCCCGGCCGTGATGAGGAGCGAGTTGAAGAAGACCCGTCCATAGTTCATCGCTTCCCACGCCTCGGTATAATTCGATGAGAGCCAGACGCTCGGAAGCGCCGACGTGTTCGTATAAATTTCCGTGATCGACTTGAACGAGTTGACGATGACGTAATAGAACGGGACGAGATACAGCAATCCAAGCAAAATCGCGATCAACTCAATGAGTCCGAGCCCGGCCGTATATCCGCCCGTCTTCAATTTTCGTTGAGGCAATAACTGTCTTGGCGCTTGATCAAGTTTTGATTCAACGTGTGTCACTTTTTCTGTCGTCATGCCTCCACCTCCCGTTTTTTCGTCAAGTACACTTGTGTGACGGTGATGGCCGCGACGACGAGGAAGAAGATGACCGCTTTCGCCGAACCGAGGCCGTAATTGTTATTCACGAACGACTCCGTGTAGATGTTCAAAGCGAGCATTTCGGTCGATTTGAACGGTCCCCCGTTCGTGAGCGACAAGTTCGTGTCGAACACTTTGAACGACCACGAAATCGTCAGAAACAGACAAATCGTAATCGATGGCATGATCATCGGGAGCGTGATGTGACGAAGCATTTTCAACCGATTCGCCCCATCGATTCTCGCCGCCTCAAGCAAATCGGTCGGGACGTTCTGCAGCGCCGCGATATAGATGACCATGACGTAGCCGCCTCCTTGCCAAATCGCGACGATGACGATGCCCCAAAACGCTGTCTGGGCATCTCCGAGCCACGGGAGCTCGAACAGGCTCCACCCGGTCAACGCCCCGATCGATTCAAACCCTTTCACGTAGATGAACTGCCAAATGAAGCCGAGGATCAGCCCACCAATCAAGTTCGGCATGAAAAATACGGTCCGCAAGAGATTCCGTGTCTTAATGTTCATCGTCAAAAGCAAAGCGAGCGAAAATCCGACGATGTTCGTGAGCAGTACAGCTACGAGCGTGTATTTTGTCGTAATCCAAAACGACGAGCGGAACTGAGCGTCTTCAAACAACAATCGATGGTAGTTGTCGAGGCCGACAAAATTCAATTGTCCGGTCACTCCGTTCCAATCGGTGAAACTGTAATAAATCCCGTTAAAAAATGGAATGAGCACGATAGCCACGAACGCTAAAAAAGCCGGTCCGACAAATGCGACAAAACTCGCTGGCTTCTTCCAATTCCGTCTACGTTTCATTCGTTTCGTTGTTTCTGTCATGTTGATCGCCTCCACTATCAACTTACATCTCATACCGCTTTATGAAAACGGATACATTTGACGGAATGGGTGGAATATATTGAACTTCTTTGATGAATTCTACATAGCGATACGTTATGATAAACTCAATGACAATACGAACGAGCCGATAAAGATTAGAGAATTGATGACCATTCAGGCTCGATTCACGAATGAAGAAGATGTTTTTTTAATAAAACGTTCGAAAGTGGAGGGATTTTGTACATGACGACGATTAAGCCGTTAACTGACCTGACGATTGCCCAACAAGCTGAGATGCTCCCGATCAAACAAGTGGCCGAAAAACTTGGCCTGCACGAGGACGACCTCGACCTCTACGGCAAATATAAAGCAAAATTATCATTTGACCTGCTAGACAACGTGAAGACCCGGACAGACGGGAAACTCGTCCTCGTCACCGCGATCAACCCAACGCCAGCGGGCGAAGGAAAATCGACGGTGACGGTCGGCCTCGGCCAAGCATTGAATCGCCTCGACAAACAAGCGATCGTCTGTCTTCGCGAACCGTCTCTCGGTCCGACGATGGGGTTAAAAGGTGGAGCTGCCGGGGGTGGTTTCAGCCAAGTGCTGCCGATGGAAGATATCAATCTTCATTTCACAGGCGACATGCACGCCATCACGTCAGCCCATAACACGATCAGCGCCATGCTCGACAATCATCTCCATCAAGGGAACGACCTCGGTATCGACGTCCGAAAGATTGTCTGGAAACGCGTCCTCGACTTGAACGACCGTGCCCTCCGTCACGTCACGATCGGCCTCGGTGGCCCGGTTCACGGAGTACCGCGTGAAGACGGATTCGATATTACCGTTGCCTCGGAAATTATGGCGATCCTCTGCCTCGCTGACTCGCTCGCCGACTTAGAAGCACGAATCAAACGAATCGTCGTCGCCTATGACCGCAACAACGAGCCTGTCACGGCCGAGCAAATCGGCGCGGCCGGGGCGGCCACGCTCCTGTTGAAAGAAGCGTTCAAACCGAACTTGGTACAAACGCTCGAGCAGACGCCGGCGCTCGTTCATGGCGGCCCGTTCGCGAACATCGCCCACGGGTGCAACTCGCTCATCGCGACAAAAACGGCTTTAAAACTCGGTGAATACGTCGTCACAGAAGCTGGATTCGGGGCGGATCTCGGTGCCGAGAAATTCTGTCACATCAAATCACGGATCGGCAGTTTAAATCCGGACGCCGTCGTCCTCGTCGCAACGGTCCGGGCACTCAAAATGCATGGCGGTGTCGCCAAAGACGCTCTCCATGTCGAGAACGTCGAGGCGGTCAAAACGGGACTTCGACTTCTCGCCAAACATGTCGATACGATGGCGAAGCTAGGGTTGCCCGCTGTCGTCGCACTCAATCGGTTCAATTCAGACACAGATGAAGAACTCGCCGCCGTCCTCGATTGGTGTGAGGCACAACACATCCGCGTCGCTTTGAGCGAGGTTTGGGCGAGCGGCGGTCGAGGCGGGGAAGCGCTTGCCGAAGCCGTCATTGAAGTGGTCGAATCGAACGAAGCCGCGCTCACACCACTCTATGAACTGACCGACTCGATCGAAGCAAAGATCACGACGATTGCTCGCGAAGTATACGGTGCGGGCGAAGTCACGTTTACGGCGATGGCCAAAAAACAAATGGCTCAAATCGTCGCGAACGGGTGGGCTGACCTGCCGATTTGTATGGCGAAGACGCCGTTCTCACTGTCGGACGACCCGACGAAACTCGGATATCAAGAAGGGTTCAACGTGACGGTCCGCGAATTGAAACCGTCTGTCGGCGCAGGTTTCCTCGTCGCTTTGACGGGCAACGTGTTGACGATGCCCGGGTTGCCGAAGCAGCCGGCCGCACTCAACATGGGCATCGATGAGACAGGTAACGCGATCGGTCTATTTTAAATTTGGGAGGGATGAGCTTGAACGTCACAGAATATACGTATGCGGACGGTTATCGCACTCACGTGCTGACCGTTCCCGCGGCTAATGCGATCGCCGATTGTTTCTTGTTCCACGGGATGCTTGAACATCATGAACGCTACTTCGAGTTTGCACAGTTTTTAGCAGAAAATGGATTCAATGTATATGTTTGTGATATGCGTGGTGCGGGAGCGCTCGCTCGGACGCAGGAGACGTACGCTCATTTACTTCCAAAAGAAGGATTTAATCAAATGGTCGATGATGCGATGACGCTTATTGAACATCATGGGGGGACGTTGCCGACATTCGTTCTCGGTCATAGCTTCGGTTCACTACTCTCACGGCGGCTCGGCCAAGTCATGGGCCACCGGTTAGCTGGCGTCGTCGCCATCTCCCCGCCCCCTGGATCGGGCGTCGTAGGCCGAATCGGCCGCTTCGCCATCGATGCCGCAATGCGACGGAAAGGAAGTGACTATCCGTCATGTTTCTTCGAGCGCTTGTTGTTCGGTCGTTATAATTTGAAATTTTTGCCCGCCAAGACGGAGAGCGATTGGATTTCGAGCGATCCAGAAGAAGTCGCTTCTTATCTCAATGATGAGAACTGCGGCGGATTGCCGACGCTTGGTTACCTGTACGAAGTGACGAGCGCTTCCCTCGACGTCACCTCTCTCCCTCGGATTCACGAGCATCCAAAATCGCTCCCGCTGCTCTTCGTCGTTGGAGCTGACGATCCGGTTGTCAGCGATGGAGAAGGCTTATCCGGGATCGTCCGGAATTATCGTTCAGCCGATGTCGAGCTGACCGTTTTATCATACGACGGGGCCCGCCATGAAGTGCTAAGGGAAAAACAACGAGAAGAAGTGTGGAACGACATCACGGCCTGGATGCTACAATTGACATCAACACCTCATGGAAAAACCTCCTACTAACTGGAGGTTTTTTCTTTTTACCATATTCATACATACCTATTCTAAATCATTTACCTTTTTTGAAAGTTTTCATCTTCTTTCCATTTTTTCTGTACGCTATACTTAGACCGCACACTATAAATAACACTAATTCTGTATAGATTCACATGGATCGAAAGGGGTAACACATTGAAACCAACGATGACAAGACTCAGCGTGGCCGTTCTCGTCTCGAGCACTGTGCTCAGCACGATCGTCCCGACTCAGTCATACGCAGCAACATACGAAGGAACCGTAAATACCTCTATTTTGAACGTACGTTCCTCTACTTCGACATCTTCATCAATCGTCGGCAAGTTGACACAAGGAACAAAAGTACAAGTTTATTCCACAAGCAACAACTGGTCCGAAATAAATTTTAATGGGCAAAGACGATATGTTTCTTCGAGTTATCTGACACTCAAAAAACAAGCAATATCGACTTCAACTAGTAAAGAAAGCTACATTACCACAGACAACCTTCATCTGAGAGTTAATTATGCAAGAACAGCTAATATTATCACTACAATCCCCAAAAATAGTAAAGTAGAATACATATCTACTCATGGTGCAAATGGAACATGGTATCGAATTAAATTTGGGACTCATACAGGCTATGTGGCTGCCTCATATCTTACAAAAACAGGATTAACTACAAACTCAACAACAAACAATGCTAGTTTAGATTCCGAACAAATTGTTTTACGAAATACTAACATGCATACCAATTTTTCTAGAACAGCGCCAATAATTTATAATGTTAAGAAAAATGAACCAGTTAAAGTGGTTTCTACTCATGGAGCGAATAATACCTGGTATAGAATAGAATATCGCGGTCAGTTAGGTTATGTTGCAAAAGCAGATATTACTAAAAACGAATTATTTGTTATCAAACAAGCACCATTTCATTCTCAACCTTTTTCTTCTTCAAAAATTCTAAGTGAACTATCTCCAGGGACAAAAGTGAGTTATGTTAAACCCCATGGTCAAAACGGTACTTGGTATGAAGTGAAATTTGGTAATACTACTGGTTATATGGCTAAATGGAATCTTTCAGTAGATTCGACGGATGTCCAACCTACAAAATCACTTTTCACAAACAAAGAGACTAATCTTCATGTTTCTACGATTTCATCCTCTGCAATCGCCGCAAAAATCCCTAAAGGGGCCGAGGTGAACTATTACTCGAAACATGGAGCAAATGGAACTTGGTTTAAAATCTCTTATAAAGGTATTGTTGGTTACTCCGCTGCTTGGGATCTTTCAGAAACTCCTCCTCCAGTTGAAGAGTATGAAATTGAACAGCAAGTCCGCGTAAACGTCCCAAATAACGCCACATTGAATGTTCGCGAAAGAGCTACAACAGATAGTAAAGAACTTGGAAAATTAACAACTGGAACCGTTGTGTCAGTAAAACCAGTGTCCAATACGACTTGGGGGCTGTTGACAAGCGGTAATCTAGCTGGGGGTTACATTCACCTGAGTTATACGACACCAGTCACGACAACGCCTCCAGTTACAGGAATCCAACGGGTCGTATCTCATACATCTTATCCAATCTCTTTGCGTACCATGGCTGAACGACAAGTCGCTCAGTTTGGTCAAACAGATGCATACCGTAACGCCCCAGCCTATTTACCACGCGCTTGGGTGAGCGTAAACGGAAACACAGGGACCATCGTGAACAATCAACTTCGAGTCATTTCTGGAATTGGAACTGCACTTAAAATGTCTGCTTCTTCAACTTCAACCACGCTCGCAACAATACCTAACGGGACGAACATCGAGTATGTAGATCGACAAGTTGTTGGGACCGCTGTTTGGTATCGGGTCAAATATGGCTCTATGACTGGTTTTGTCACACCGAGCTCGGTTGTGGGTGCCGCGAATATCCTTAGTCAACCGAGTTTGACATCGCACGCATATGGTCAAATCAATCCTGGGGAGACTGTCACAATCACTGGCCAGACAGGTACTTACTATACGGTTTCATATCGCCGCCCTGCAGGTCATAATATCCGGATATTTGATAATGTGTGGCGTCGAGCTTCTGTTACGGATCTCGAACCGTTTGTAAACCCGAATAATTTCGATCAAAATTCTCAGGCGTTCTATCAGTTTCTTGATTTATCAAAGAGTGCTGGAACGACTGCGTCTACGTTGAATAAAGTACTTGTGAATACTGGCACTCTAACGAATCAAGGACAAGCATTCATTAACGCTGCAAACCAATACAGCATTAACGAGATTTACTTGCTCTCTCACGCTGTTCACGAAACAGGCCATGGAAAATCTGTTCTTGCCCAAGGGGTTCCTGTCGATAAAGACGGAAATGCACTCATCAACTCGAGTGGTACTCGGATTCATCCGGAACGACCGGTTGCCGCTACCGTCTACAACATGTACGGCATTCAAGCAGTAGATAGCAGCCCGCTCGCGACCGGTGCAAAGTTTGCTTTTGAACAAAAATGGTTCAGTCCTGAAGCAGCCATTGTTGGAGGCGCATATTGGATTGGTGCAAGCTATATCAACCATCCGACCTACAAACAAAACACGCTTTATAAGA
This sequence comes from Exiguobacterium sp., assembly GCF_020832205.1. Classification (GTDB taxonomy): domain Bacteria; phylum Bacillota; class Bacilli; order Exiguobacteriales; family Exiguobacteriaceae; genus Exiguobacterium. Next base: position 90,349 of record NZ_JAFIFD010000013.1, read on the forward strand.
TGCGTTTCAATCCGGCTAACCCAGGCGTACATCAGTACGCGACAGACATCGGATGGGCAACGAAACAAACGGCACGGATTTATCAGACGTACCAAACACTTGACTCTTACACGCTTCACTTCGACGTACCAAAGTTCCAATAACAAACAAGAGACACGAGCCATCCGGCTTCGTGTCTCTTTTCATGTCCACTCGATCGAATCGACGATCGCTTCAACTTCTAACTTTTCATCGGTCATCTTGTCCGCGACGTACGTCAAGAACAAGAGACGTTTCCCGTCCGTGAGTGACCAGACGTCCAAATGCATGCCGTCTTCAATCCCGCTCGCATAAGCCGTCGTCATCCCAGCCGACTGATCGGTCACACTCGGTGCGACTTTGACTTCAATCGGAAATTCGCCTAAAAACGTGTTCAATTCTTGTAGCGCCGCATCCTCGGGCGCCTGCTCTGTCTCTGCTTCATAGATGGACATTTGTAGCGTCCCTTGGGCGTCTAATTCGACCGAGTAGAAGCTGACGTGATCTTCTTCCTCGTTGTATTCAAAGTGTTCTGGATACGTCAAACGAATCCATCCATCGATTTCGTATTCTTTCATGCCGTCTGCTCCTTCGTCTTCTTAAAAGCTAAGCCGGTCACCATTCTTGCTTGGAGCGCATACTTCAGTCGCTCGGTCACATAAAGGCGCTGGCTGTTTACATCTTGGGCGATCATATGCCCGAATAAATTCATGCGCACCGTTTGGTTCGAGAGAAAATATAGTCGGTCTGGGCTGAGCGGCCGATACTCTCCCGAGTCTTCCATCTGTTCGATTTCAAACCGTCTCAACACGTTTAGCGCGGAGTATTCGTCTGTTTTACCAGTCGTCGTATGCAATTCGACCCGGACGAGTTGGATATCATAAGGACAAAGGTTCATCAAAATGGGACCGATTCGATCATGGATCAACAATACGCCCATGTCCGTTTCGATCAAATCAGGTAGCACCCCTGCGTCTTGCGAGATGCTCAAAACGACGTACGGGCGTTCAGTCGGTGCGAGCAATTCCCCTTTAAAGAAGCGGAATCGTTGTATGCCGGTCAATACGCGGGCTTTCCAGGCGATGCCTCGGGCTTCCGCTTCAATCCGATACAGCCTTTCTCCACTCACGACTACTCCCCCTTCAATTGTTTGAGCGTCTCGACGAATCGACCCCACTCGTCCTCGTCACAGACGACCTTACTTTCAATTCCCCATTCTTCCTCGATCTTCAAACGTACCTCGTTTGACTCGACATGCCGGTGCAAGGACAAGTCACCTAGCTGCACTTGAGCCGGCTCGATGCTGAACTGTTCTGCAGGCCGTCCGACCCACTTGAGGCGATCGGTACGTAAAATGACCGTCCAGCCCTTGTCATACCGAAACGAAAATGTCCATTGTCGCAAAGTGACCGTCTGCTCGACTTCTTTCGCTTGTTTCATCATTCGAAACCCTTCGCTCATCATCTGCAAATACGATTTTCGTTCGCTCACGCCCATCCACTCCCCTCTTCTATTATCTTAGCAAGATAACCTCTTCCGTAACAACCAATGTTTTTGCAAAAAAGGGTTTGCAAACACAAATTCCTATGCTATTATATTTATCGTAACGTTAAGCGTTTCGCGGGTGTAGTTTAATGGTAAAACCTCAGCCTTCCAAGCTGATGACGAGGGTTCGATTCCCTTCACCCGCTCCATTTTAATATTCACACTGCGGGTGTAGTTTAATGGTAAAACCTCAGCCTTCCAAGCTGATGACGAGAGTTCGATTCTCTTCACCCGCTCCAAATTTCAACATATACGCGAGAGTTTTTCTCGCACACATAACCGCATGATGCACATCATGCTAAAAGCAGAAAGTCTCTCGACTTTCTGCTTTTTTGTTTTCCGCAATAACGCATATGCGGTGCAAATTCGGGAAAAGACAGATAGACAATGAGGAGGGATGATCCGTGATCCAAGTTCGCCTACAACCGTTTACCGTTTATGAGAGTGCCCTCATGCGCACGACATCGACATTGATTTTTACCGAGGAGAGCCTTATTCTGGTCGACCCGAACTGGTTGCCCGAAGAAGTCGCGATGATTCGGCGCGACATCGAGCTAGCCCGGGACGGAAAGAAGTTATACGTCATCTACACCCATCATCACTACGACCACATCATCGGAGCCTACGCGTTTCCTGACGCGACCGTGATCGCCTCGAAGGCGTTCGTCGAGGCAAACTCGGATGACCAATTGCGGGAGATTCAGTCGTTTTACGAACAGAACTATATCAATCGGCCGATTCATAAGCCAGCCGTCGATCTGATCATCGCTGAAGATGGCACGCTCGAGCTCGGTTCTACCCCAATCACGTTCTATTTGACACCTGGTCACGAGTTGACCCATATGTCTCTCGTCGTCGAACCACTGAAGCTGCTCTTGTGCGGAGACTATGGTTCAAATATCGAACCGCCTTTTATCGAGCATGACGCAGAAGACTACGTCGAATCACTCCAAAAATTGCAGACGGCCGTCTATGAGCATGAAATCCGCTGGCTCGTCCCAGGTCACGGTGACGTCTGCGATGATCGCAGTAAAATGATCGAACGGCTCAGTGCGGCCGAAGAATACATTCTCGCCTTGCCGGAGGAGCGCATCTGGTCCAAGTTATGGCCGGAGCATGCCTTCTTCGACCGCGTCCATGAGCGTAATCGAGAACACGTCGAACAAAAAATGCGGGAACGCGAAGCGCGCCGCCAAGATTATTAATAAAAAAAATCGCAACGTCTCCCCAAGACGTTGCGATCCCCCCTATGTAAAACTATTTCTTTGTGACGCGTTCTGAGCGGACCGTGAACATACGGTCAATCCCAAAAATCGTCACGCCTGTCAGCGCGAGCAATCCTATCATGGCTGTTGAAAACATTGACCGTACCCCCATTGTTCACAAATTCGTCATAATCACCCCGTGTTTTTATTATAGTAGAAACCGTTCTGAAAAGAAAGCGTTTTCTTCAAACTTTCTTCACATTTATAGCTTGCTTTCGCTTCACCTCTTTCTGTGTAGCCCTCGTTAAATATGTGTAGGTTTTGTGGAATGTGGGAATACACTCTATAAGAATAAAAGAGACAGAAAGCTGTTCGTTGAGGAGGAAGAGGTATGATTAAGTATGGCACGTTGGTGCGGGTCGAAGGGAAATATGCCGTGCTACGTTGGAACAACGGCTCAAGTTTTATCCCGAGACGATTCTTGCCATCAGAAGCACGTGTTGGCGATACGATCATTCGAGATAATCACCACTATTACCTCGAAGAAGACATGACACCGAATTTCGATGCGCTGATTAAACAACATTATAAAAAATAAACAAAGACAGACCGGTTCATTTCCAGTCTGTCTTTGTACGTTCAGTCCGTCTCTTCATGCAGCCACTGAAAGTCAACCGGTCCGATTTGTTTAGCCGTGATCCGGCCGTCCGTCGCGATTACGTACGTCGTCGGCAACGCCACGACCCGGTACGTCTTCTCGACCACTCCGGCTTCGTCTAGCAGTACAGGAAAGCTGACCGGTACTTCAGTCAAAAACGCTTCGACGTCTGCTTTGCCCCGGCGTTCATTTTTTGTGACGTTCACACCGAGCACCGGGATTCCGGTTTCCTCGCCGAACGCGATCAATTCGGGCAGTTCCTCCCGGCACGGCGGGCACCAAGACGCCCAAAAGTTTAACACGACTTGTTCTCCCGCATAATCGGACAAGGCGACGGTTTCGCCTTCAATCGTCTCAAGCTCGAAGGCCGGCGCTCGTTGACCAACTTCGAGACCGCCAAGCACGGAAGCGTCCCCAGCGATGCTGACCGGCTCTGTTTCTCGGCTCGCCTTATATTCTTCATAGCCTTTGTAAGCCAATCCGGCGACGAGCGCCATCATGACCAATCCAACGAATAGTTTATGAACTCTCATCATTTACCCCTTGTCGTCTGTACGATACATTTCTAAACTTAACTTATCATATTCGTTCAAAGGAGAGTAATATATGATTCATCTTCATAATGAAAACGTGAACGTAACTTTAAAAGCACAAGGGGCGGAACTGACAAGCTGGGAAGTTTTCGGGACCGAGTTGCTCTGGCAAGGCGACCCGACGTATTGGGGACGCCAGGCACCGATCTTGTTCCCGTTCGTCGGCCGACTCCTCGACGACCGTTACCTTTACGACGGATCGACGTATACGATGAGTCAGCACGGTTTCGCCCGCGATGAGCTGTTCGAGCTCGTTGCATCATCCGACACACATGCTCGCTTCAAACTTCAGGCTACGACTGAGACACGTACCCATTACCCGTTTCAGTTCGAACTGTTTGTGGAGTACCGATTGATCGGAGAAGAATTGACGATCACCTATCACGTTCATAACCGGGATGACGTGCCACTTCCATTTAGCATCGGCGGCCATCCTGCCTTTAACATCCCGTTTGCGGGCGGTGCGTTCGAGGACTACACGATTGATTTTGGTGAGACGCGTCCGCTCGACAGACTGTTGCTCGAAGGACCTTATTTGACGGGAGCGTATCAACCACTCGGGGAACGTCGCTACATCCCCCTCACTCACTCGCTCTTTGATCAAGACGCGCTCATCTTCGAGAATGTCGAGTACGCCGCGCTGCGACATGAGCCGACAGGTCGCGCCATCGTCATGGAATGCCCGTCCTTCACGCACTTCGGGATTTGGTCGCCACCAAAATCAGACGCGCCGTTCGTCTGTCTCGAACCGTGGTTCGGACATGCCGACTATACCGGCCATCGCAAAGATATTCGTCAGAAAGAAGATATGCAGTTGCTGGCACCGAACGAGACGTTCGAAGCCACGTACACGCTTTATCTCGAAACGTGAAAAAGGGCTGACCTATGTGCGGTCAGCCCAACGTGTTAAAAACGACTTTCTTGTTCCGCCTCATATTCTGAAGGCGGTTTTTTCATGACGATGGCCAAAACGATATAGATGAGGATACCTGGGCCTCCGAACAAGGCGAGGACGACGAAAATAATACGCATGAGCGTCACATCGACTCCAAGGTATTTCCCGAGCCCGGAACAGACACCGGCAATCATTTGATCAGACGGATCTTTATACAGTTTTCGTTCCATCAAAGCTAGTCCCTCCCTTTATCGTTGTGGTCGTCGGAGCGTCGTCCGGCCAGCCGTCGCGGCTTCGCCCCGGCTATCGAAGTCGAGCGCCTCATTGATTGGTGTGCTGCCGGACATAATCTCAATTCGCCGGCCGTATAAACCGCGGTTGTCGAGCGCGGCAGCGATGACCGTGGCGACGTCCGTCTCCGAGATGGTCGCGCCTTTGGCATCACTTAAATCTTCTGACGCTTCAATCGAACCTTTCCCTGCTCCTTCGACAATGGTCACTGGGCAAATGATTGTATAGTTTAAACCGCTATGTTCGATATACTCATCGGCTGCGTTGTTTGCTGACAAAAAGTTGAACAACTCTTTCGGAGCGGCGTTTGGTTGGTCGGCCCCGTAAGCACTCAGTAGGACGACGTGGCGCACACGTTCTTTCTTCGCGGCGTCAATCGCCTTCATCGCGACATTTCGGTCAAGTAGCTCGATTTCCTTGCTCGCCCCTTCAGCACCGGCCGTTGCGGCAACGATGACCGCATCTTGTCCAGCTGTCGCTTCGTGGATTTTTTTCTCCAACTCTTTCTCGACGTCAACCGTCAACACACGCGCACCCATCTTCTCATACTCTGCTTGCAGTTCAGGATAACGAATTAAAGCGGTCACTTGGTGAGTTTTCGCCAAACTTTTCAAGACGCGTTTCCCAATCTTTCCGGTTGCTCCAATGACTAAGACTTTCATTCAAATTTCCCTCCTCAAAAGAGTAGTTCATTTGATTAAAATTCCTCTTTCCGAAAGGAATCAAACCCGTTTCCGGAAATTATCTCACCGTTCCCCACATCGTCAAATCAAGGGCGTCACGAATCGCTTGAACACTCGCTTCAGTCGGTTGATAGTAATAGACGTTATTGATATATGCATCTTGACCTTCTACTTGCATTTTATTCACGTCCGGCTTCAGCAACATCGTCAAACCGACTGACGCCATCTGGAGCGGGTTCATCTCGAGTCCCATTTCATTTTTCATGAAACGATAGGTGGCCGGGATTTTCGCCCAGCCCGAAGGACTCGCCAATTTATCCGCGACCGCTGCCATGACTTCCGTCTGGCGATTCGAGCGGGCCCCGTCCGTATCAGACTTTCGGTGTCTTGCGTAAGCGAGGGCCATATCGCCGTCCATGGAATATGAGACGCCTTCCGTGTACTCATACGTTTGGTTGAACCCTTTCTCGCTAAAAGAGTGTGTCGCCGTCACGTTGACGCCGCCGACCGTGTCGATCAATTCCATAAACGTTTCGAACGTGATCACGACTTGTCCGTCGACCGACGCCTCGGTCAGTCCTTCGACTGCTCCGACCGTGCAAGTAGCGCCTCCATACGCGAACGCATGGGTAATCTTGTCCCCTTCGCGATCCGGCTCACACGGGATGGCCGTATACGTGTCCCGAGGAATCGATACGTTTTGGACCGTGCGTGAGCGCGGAACAAACTCGATCAACTGCAACGAGTCCGTTCGTGACCCGGACACCGATTCACCGACACGGGCGTCACTGCCCATAACTAAAAACGTAAACGGGTTCGATGCCAAATAACCGGCGACGACAAAGAATAGTAACAGGAGAAGGAGGAACTTTCCTTTCCACCCGCGTCGCTTCCGTTTTTCTTTCACTGGTTTTTCGCGCGGAGGGGCTGCTTCCCGTCTCGATTCCCGATTGATCGATTCTTTAGGGCGCGGTTCAGAGGGACTGTCCTCGCGCTTACGCCGCCGCTTCTTACCGATTGGCAATGCCCATTTCGGTTTCGGGGCACGGACCGTCTGCTTTTGCTTCTGGTTTTGTTTTTGCCGGTCCGTCGACTTTGCCTGTTGCCCCGAACGTGATTGATCTAAAAACGGGTGGTCAGACGAATCGTCTTCATCTCGTGACGAAGGAGATGTCGCTTCCCCCGTACTCCCTTCATCAATTCGGTCATCTATTTGTTCATCGTGTGTTCTCTCTTCAGCTCGTTCGAGCTCACGCTTCCGCCGTTCGACACGCGACAACCGTTGTTCTTCATTCATATGGATTACCTCTACCTTTAGATTTTCTTCTATTATCACGGACTGATCCCATTCTGACAATGAATCAGGCAAAAATCCGTCTTAAGCATGAGTCGCCAGGATTGTTTCAAATGAAAACCGGGAAAGGAATAATAATTGGTGTCTGCCTATCACCGTGAAGGCAGACAGTTCACCGTCCTCTCGAAAGGAGGGAGAGCAAATGCGCATTGGGAAGTTACGCATGTTGTTGGAGCAATATGGCGAATCAACGTTACGTGACATCATCGTGGAGATGTATCGACATATCCCGAAAAACGTGATCGAAGAAAAAGAAATTGATTTTATGCTCGGTCAGTTCACGCGTTATAAAGAGCAAAAGTCGTCAGACGAGCGGCATTCGCTCTCGCAGACGATCGTCCTTGCAGAGCGTTTCGTCGAACTCGCATACGACCAACTGTATCTGCTGCCAAATCAAGTCATGAGCGAACGAGATCAAAAAAATTGGTATATCCACGCCAAGAAAATCATTCGCGATTTGACATACTATGCCGAGAACGATGCCGAGGCACGCACGATGTACGAAGAGATGTTTTTATTACTTTCTTCTTCAGCCGGGGAAGAACCGCTCTTTACGACGAGCGATCCGTTTCGTTTACTGAAACTCTCCCAAAAGGTCATGCTCACGCAACTCATCCACTACTATCGTCTCGACGCACCGACGTCTGATGTTTGGATCGATCGCTCCCTCTACACCGCGCTTCACATCCCAAAAGACGTCGACTCGACCCGAATCGATCTGCTCTCGACTTTATTGGCCCAGCCGTTCACCCCGTCCGAATGGTCCCTCTTCCACCGACGTGTCATCTCGCTTTGCGACCGGACGTTAGCGAAATCGTACGGCGACGACCAAGCGCTTGAAGACTACCAAGCATTAAAAATGCTTGAGCTTGAACTGCTCGTTGAGCGGGGACGTTTATCCGAGGCTGAACAGAAACTGTTCGCCGAATATATCCCTTTCTTCTCTCATCGGTCTGAACCGTTTCAAGTCTATATCGATTTACTTGAAAGCCGCGGTCATATTGACGAGACGAAGCGTCTGCGCCGCCTTGCCAAAGAAAAACGAATCCCATTTTAATACGCTCCCCAATAGGTAGACGGATGAAAGAAAACATCTGTTTTCCCTATCGGGGATTTTTTTATGACATAAAAAAGGGAGCCCGCGATTGCAATCGCCAGACTCCAAAACATGATATGAACGAGGGGTGTTCATCTGAAAAGAGGATTGAAGTTGGTGCAGAACTTCGTTCCTACTCCTTTAGTATAAAAGAAATTTGTAACCGCTTCCGTCTTACATATTGCATTTTTGTGAACGTTTTCACGTTATTCGATTGCGTTAATGACGCCTAGCCCGATGACAGACAAAAGGACGATGAAAATAAAGATGAACACCATCTCGTTCGGGGAGCGAAAACCGTCATACAATTCGACTTCTTTATCGACGAGTACATTTTCATGCACGACGACCGGATCCGTTTCGGCATACGTGATCATCGGAGCGCCCGAGAGCAAAACGGTCAACATAACAGCTAATACGTATTTCATGACACACCTCTTATTTGAATTCATTGGTACTAGTATAGCATGCCTAACCATACACATTCCGTCGGTGATCCTGTTCTTTTCACCGATGTGGATAAATATCACATGTACACGTGCCGACCACTCTTTTCATGATTCTTCATCCGGAATTTAGGGAATTCAACTTCCTAACATGACTTTAGACCTACAATTTTTAATCTTAAGCGGTGCTATAAGACTTAAATAATACCTGTAAATCCCAATAATTGTTCATTATTTTAACATTATCTTTATCTTATGGTAGCGCTTACAATTTAAGGGTACCATACATAAAAAAAGAAAGAAGGAATCCCTTTGAAACGCACCATCACTTTTTTAGAGGCCCGGCAATTGAACATGAAACACCGTTTGGCAGTCAGAAAGTTATACGATCTAACGGATGACCCGATCATCCTTAGCATCCCGGCCTCTCATCATCTTTACACAGCGTTCGAAGGAGAAAACCCAGTCGCAGCCATCACGGCTGAACGCATGGACTATGAAGGCAAACGATCGATTCTTCTCCGTCACGAGGCGTATCGCGATCGCCATGTCTTCCAAGGTTTGGTCGATCGACTTTTCAATCAGTTAAGCCGCGAGACGATCCACGAAACGGCCGTTTTGTTGCAAGTCAAACAACATCAGGACCAAGACAAATTGCAATTATTCCAATCGCTTGGTTTTACAGCTTACCATGAGTCGGTAAACTATGTGTTGCCGTTGATGCCTTATGAAAAAGACGGATACGACAACTGGTCACTCACCCTCGTCGAAGCGAACAACTACTCCACGTGGTTAGGTCACCGTAACCTTTACGCCCACGTCTTATCAGACATTTTACCGATGTCGAAAGAGCGGTTACACCGCCACATCGAACGCGGCCACGTATGTTACACGCTCCATCACGACGGAAAACCTGTCGGGGTTTTACGCGCACGAATCGGTGAACAAGATGTCAACGTTCATGAAATCCATATATTTGGCGGAGACGACGTCATGCAAGATGCGATTTCATTTTTACAACGTACGTTCCATAAATATTTAAAACCATCGCGGCAACTGCGGTTGACCGTCACTTCTCTTCAGCCAGAACTACAGTTTGCCATCATCAAACAAGGCGCGGCTTCTAAACAATCCACCTTCTATACGATGACGACTGAAATCATCCCCGCCGTCTCTTACTCCATTTAAAAAAAGCGCCCGTCGATTCGTTCTTTTCGATTGAAAAGATACGTCCGATGGGTGCTTTTCTTCATTCAGCGGCAGTTGTCGATTCCATGGCCAGTGGAGGCATCTCTTCGAACAAGGCGGTCCGTAGCCCGACGTCACGCGGGTCGAGTGAGGCGATCCGCTCGAATTGAATCTTCCGGTCGTCCACACTGAACCAATACGTGATGTGCGGTTCATCTGCGAAGCGAAGGGCATAATTCGATCCGTTCAAATGGAAATCCACCTCGGTCGAAAGGATTTCTGTTGGTCCAATCTTTTTATGAGTCGTCAGTCGTTCAAGCACGACTTGTTCTTCATTGATTCGATAATCGACAAACGTCGCAAGTGAGAGTCCAAACACAAATGACACCAGCGCGAATGCGCTGATCAATCCAAGAGTGATCTTTCCGTTCATTCCGCCGTCCCTCCCTCTCTTAGTATATCGGATAACGCTAAATCGTTGTGAAGTGACATTTTGTTCAAGTTTAGGCAAACTAGAGCGAGAGGAGGGATTGATATGCATATTGACCATACCGGAATCGCCGTCCGCGATTTAGACGAGGCGATTTCGTTTTACACGACTGTCTTACAAGGAAAGCTCGTTGACCGATATACGAATACGGCGGTCGGCGTAGAGACAGAGATTGCCGTCATCCATGTCGGAGAGGACGTGATCGAGCTGTTGTTACCGACCAGTCCAACAAGCCCCATCGCCCGCTTCATGAAAGCACGCGGCAAAGGTGTCCATCATATCGCTTACCGGGTCGACGATCTAGAGCAATCGATGGACGCGCTCAAACAAGACGGCATCACCTTTTTGGAAGATACATTCAGAACGACAGCAAAAGGCCGGCGTCTCATTTACATGGACCCGCGTCATTCAGGCGGCGTCATCGTCGAACTCTGTGACTATCCACAAACAAAGCAGTGAGGGGCTTCCTCACTGCTTTGTCATTGTCTGTTCAATGATGGCTCGGTTCTTCGCTTTTAGCCGTTCGTTATGTGAAGACACCATCGCTGTTTTTGTCGCTTCTGGATCGATGAACGTCTTAGCGCTGTTCACCGCATTGGCCGCGTCTTGGAATGCTCCGGCAATCAGATGGACTTTTCCTTCATGCGTCAAAATATCTCCGGCTGCGTATAGACCCGGTACGGACGATTCACTTTTTACGTTCCCCGACACATAAAATCCGTCGACCATCTCAACTTGAAGTTCACTGTCGCCGAGAAGCGACGTGTCTTGTTCGTAGCCGTGGTTGATGACGACTTCGTCGACTTCAATGATGTCACTCGCTCCCGTGACGCAGTCGACAAGTTCGACGGCATGGATGGTCCGACCATCCCGTGAGACTAAATCGTTGATGCGAGTCGAGAGACGGCAATCGACGCGGCCGCATAACAACTTGTCCACTTGCGACTCGTGTCCTTTGAGCTCTTCTTTTCGATACGTCAAAATGACGCGTTCGGCGATCGGTTCGAGTTCGTTTGCCCAGTCGATGGCGCTGTTGCCTCCCCCGGAAATGAGCACGGTCTTGCCTTTGAAGCGCATGAGCGACTTGACCGTATAATGCAGATTCGAAACTTCAAACCGCTCGGCGCCGCTGATCTCGATTTTTTGCGGTTGTAAAATCCCGCTGCCAGTCGCGACGATGACCGTCTTTGAGACGTGACGACCGTTCGTGCCATCTAAAATGAAATGACCGTCATCGTCTTTTACCATCGACTCGATTTTTTCTCCGAGTACGACAGTCGGATCGAACGTGAGGCCTTGCTCTACCAATTGTTCGATGAGCCTTGCCCCTGTCGTCGGTGTGACGCCGCCGACGTCCCAAATCATCTTCTCTGGATAGACATGGATCTTGCCGCCGAGATGGGGTTGAAATTCGATCAACTTCGTCTTCATGCCGCGTAACCCGCTGTAAAATGCCGCGTACAATCCGGCTGGACCTCCGCCGATGATCGTTACGTCATATATGTCTTGTTTATTCAATGCCCTCATCCTCCGTTTCAACCGACCGCCATTGATTATCATTCTCATCCACTATACCTCGAATTCTTCCGAATCACAATCCGTTTTCTCTCTAACTAAAGATTGACAGAAAGTGAAGCGCTTGCTATAGTGAGTACGACATTGAGAATCATTATCACATTCGGCACTTGAGAGAGGAGAATCCACATGTCACGCATACATACAACAGACATCGAGGTCGGTTACGGCGACAAGACGATTGTGAAACAGCTTAGCTTGTCGATTCCCGACAACCAGATCACGACCATCATCGGCCCGAACGGTTGTGGCAAATCGACGCTGCTCAAAGCGATGACACGGATTCTCTCCCCTTCGAACGGGTCCGTTCATTTGGACGGAGCCGACATCGCCAAATGTAAGACGAAAGACATCGCGAAAAAAATGGCGATTCTCCCTCAGACACCTGAAGGCGCCGGCGGTTTGACCGTCGGGGAGCTCGTCGCTTACGGTCGCTTCCCTTACCAATCCGGATTTGGACGCTTATCCAAGCACGACCATGAGGTCATTGACTGGGCACTGCATGTGACCGGTACTCTCGCTTATAAAGACCGAAGCGTCGACGCCCTTTCCGGCGGACAACGGCAACGGGTATGGATCGCGATGGCACTTGCACAAGAAACCGACTTGATTTTCTTGGATGAGCCGACAACGTATCTCGATTTGGCACATCAACTCGAAGTGCTCGAGCTTCTCGAGACACTTAACCGGGAGCAGGGCCGGACGATTGTAATGGTGTTGCATGACTTGAACCAAGCGGCCCGGTTCGCCGATCATATCGTGGCGATGAAAGACGGTGAAGTGTTGGCGACCGGTTCGGCCGAAGAAGTCATCTGTCCGCTCGTTCTCCGCCAAGTGTTTCACATCGATGCGATCATTGGACGCGACCCGCGTACCGAGAAGCCGATGTGCCTCACGTACCATTTGATAAAAGACGATGCAGCCGACACAAACGAGACGGTTCGCTCTGACGTTTTCCTCCATGCCTGATGTAAACCCTGTCTGACAGTTGCTCAGGCAGGGTCTTTTCGATCGTTCGTAGAACAAGTTGAAGAGGAAGACACATCCGTTGTCCGACCCGCGTTTTTCAGCAGCGAGACAAGGGTATGAAATGAAAAGTATGGGAAGGGGAGTTGTTATGGATTGGCTCGATGGATTATTCGTCCTCACTTCGATTGCCTGGCTCTATGAGATGTGGCGCTATCGCAATCGGGAGGACACAAACGGGGGCCGAAGTGAGCACGTGAGCTTCTATGTCGTCTCGTTCGTCATGGTGACCGTATTCGCGAGTTCACTTGGTCTTTCCGTCTTGACCGAGCACCGTCAAGACATGCTTTTACGATTCGCCGGGCTCGGTAGTTACATAGCCGGCGTCGCCCTCCGCTATTGGGGCATCGCCCACTTGCGTCATCAGTTCACCCGTCACGTTGTCGTGCGTCCTACCGATGAGATTGTCAGCACGGGGCCGTATCGTTTTTTGAGACATCCTCTTTATACTGGCCTACTGTTCATCACGTTCGGCTTCGCTCTTTTTTTCAGTACGATCTACTTGGCGGCCATCGGAACGATCGCGATGGCGGCGGCACTGTTGTGGCGCATCCGGATCGAGGAGCATATGTTGACCGCGCACTTCGGCAACGCCTATACGATATGGGCCAAGGCGCGGAAACGTTTGATTCCCTTCATCTACTAGCGAAAAAGACGCGATTCCCGTCCATGTGACGAGAATCGCGTCTTTATTTTACGCAGAGAAACGACCGAGCAATCGAACGATGACGAAGCCGGCCAAGAATGACAACGTACTGAGCACCCACATCACCGTCGACTCCGGCAATCCCGGGAAGACAACGGCAAGCGAGCCGATGACGAGACCGAGAATGACCGAGAACGTCATACCTGGGTAGTTTGCGAGCAAGTGACGAATCACTTTACTGCTGACGATAAAGCCGACGGCGACACCGAGACCGACGAGTCCGATGATGAGCAGGTTCAAGTTCGATAACGCGCTGATGACCGTCGGGTAGACACCAATCAACAACAAGACGAACGAACCGCTAATACCGGGCAACAACATCGCCATACTGCCAAGCCACCCTGAGAAGAACAAGAGGACCGCCGTCCCCGCCGTCACATCGGTGATCACCGCCGTGTCCGCCGGTTTGATAATGGCCATGCTCGCGACGAGAATCGTACCAATGATCATCGCGACAATGTGGACCGGTCGCATCGTTGCCCGTGACTTGAATTCAAACAACAAGAGCGGGATGATCCCTAAAATCAAGCCGATAAAGAAAAACTGTGTCGGGGCATGGTAGTTCAGCAATAAAAATTCGATTACTCGGCTAAGGCCTAAAATCGCCCCGCCCATTCCGATGGCGAGCGGGATAAGAAATGCGATATGTTTCTTCCAATGCCGGCTGAACACGCCGCTGACCGCCTCGATCAACCGGTCATAAATCCCTAAAATGACTGCAATCGTACCGCCGCTGACGCCAGGAATCAAATCACTCGTCCCCATCGCCATGCCGCGCAATATATTTTTCCATTCCATAAATGCGTAAGCTCCTTTGTTCGCTAGTTCAGTTCAAGCATTTAGTATAGCCGAGAACGTCAATCCTTGCATCGGATTCAAGACCGAAAAAACGGACTTTCGTCCGTTCTCATACTTCGAGCGCCATGTAGTCGAATCGACCGCCCGAAATAACTATTTCTTTCTTTTTTCGAAAACCGAGTCGTTCGTACAGTCGAGCCGCGGCCGGATTGGACTGGTCGACGTTCAGTGTGACGGCCGGAATGCCGGATGCGCGGGCATGACCGATCACGTGTTGAATCAAGTTCGTCCCGATGCCGCGCCCGCCAAATCGGGTGTCGACCGCGACCGAGTCGATGTACAATACGTCTCCTTCTGTCTCGGTATCGAGTTGTCCGGTTTGTCCGGCTTGTTGCAACCAACGTTGAATCGGTTCATCTAAGGCAGTAGCCGCTTTGCCCGGATAGGCGATAATGATGCCCGCGATCGTATCGTCGACGTCCGCGACCCAAATGTTTTCATAACTCAATCGATTGGCCGGACGGCCGACCCACATCGCGAGCCGCTCCAAGACGTCTGCTTGTTCGGTCGCGCCCGTGAGCGAATAGGCAATGTCATGAATCGCCGCATAGACGAGAGGGGCTACCGTGTGACGGTCGGTCGGTTTTGCTTGTCGAATATTCATATGATCTCCTCCACTTCCCAGTTTAGCACAATCTAGAAAAGAGTTGGTTTGTCTACTCGCGAAGTGTGGGATGATACAAACAAAAGGGAGGAAGATATATGAAAGCTATTTTGACAGGCATGAACGGAACCGTCGCCCCCGTCGTCGCGGCCGCGTTACAGCGCCACGGGATCGAACCCGTCGCATGGGACCGGACAAAAGTATCCACGTCGAACGAAAACGAGATGCGCGATTTCATTGAATCGACCCGTCCTGATTACTTTCTTCATATCGGGATGGGCCCCGTCGAGTGGGCCGGGACACTGGCACGACTATGCGGCGAGTATGGCATCCCTTTCCTCTTTACGAGCACCGTCTCTGTCTTTTCGGATCATGTGACCGGTCCCATCACACCGGACACCCCGCCTGACGCCGAAGACGATTACGGGTCGTACAAGCGGACGTGCGAGCAAGTGATCGCCCGGAACAATCCTGGTGCCCAAATCGTTCGCCTTGGCTGGCAGATCGGGGACGCCGCCGGTTCCAACAATATGATGGACTATTTCGAGACCGAGATGGCGCAAAAAGGCGTCATCGTGGCGAGCACCCATTGGTATCCTTCGTGCTCGTTCTTAGAAGACACGGCCGAGGCACTGTTCAACATTTTGACGAAACGAGGCCCTGGCCTGTATCAATTAAATGGGAATACGAGCCACTCACTTTACGACATCGCCTCAGCCCTCGCCGAACATCACGATCGTCCGTGGCGCATCGAACGAGCCGACGAACCGAAACGGGACAACCGCATGGTCGATACGAATATCACCATTCAACCGATCACAAAACGATTAGCGCTTCATAGAAAATGAACCACCCGTGCGGGTGGTTCATTTTCTTACCGACGTTCAATCTCTTCCAACACGAGTTTACTCTTCGGCAGACTCGGCAAATCGACAAAACTATAGCTCAAATCTTGAGGCGGCACGGCAAAACGATAGCGGTTCAAGAAGACGTCGATCGTCTCTTTCATGATGGCGATCGTCACATGCTCACCGGCACAGCGATGCCCGAAGTCTGTATCGCCCCCGCCTTGAGGAATGAACGTGAACGGACTTTCTTTCCAATCTTTGAACCGTTCCGGCCAGAACTGCTCGGGCTCGTCCCAATGTGCAGGGTCGTGATTCGTCCCATACAAGTCGAGCAAAACGAGCGTCCCGCGTTCGAACGAGTAACCTTCCCATTCAAAATCGTCTTTCACTCGGGCTGCAGTCACCGGGAAAAATGGATAGAAGCGACGGACCTCTTGCACGAACCACGTTGGATCGACCGTACCGTCAGCAAGCTTCGCGCGCGCTTCCGGGAATTGATGGAGCGCGAGCACGGTAAAGAGGACATAAATCGAAACCGCCACGGTCGGCCGCAAAATATTGATCACTTCTACGGCAACGACATCAGCCGGCAACAACTCCCCGGTTTCGTCGCGATGCCATGAAAACTCATATAACGCCGTGTTCTCGTTCGGCAACAATCGGTTCGTCCGTACTTCTTCGACCATCTCCCGCACCCACGCTTCGGCCGAGGAACGGGCCTGACGTCCCCGGAAGTGTTTCGGTCCTAGCGCCGTTCCCGATTCGAACAACAAACGCATCTCATCCGTGCGCTTCTCGACTTCTTCTTCGGCGAGCGGGACACCTGCCCACTCACAGACGGCGCGCATGAGCACTTGCTGGGACGTGCCGTATAAGACGGTCTCTCCAGTGGCGCGGTCGAGGGCGCGTTCCCATTCACGACCGACGAGCCGCGTCAACCGGTCGATGTTTTCCGGGAACATGAGCGACATGAACATCCGTTTGCGGTGCGTGTGGGCTGGTCCATCAAGCGTCTGGACCCCGTCCTCACCGAATAACGTCTTAAGGAGCCGCTTCGGCGCCGCATCCTCGCGCACAAAGCGTTCGGCATCATAGAACAGTTCAGCCCCGTCTTCTCCTCCTAAACAGATGGCCCGCTCCCCGAGCAACCTCGTTTCAAATATGTTCGATTGAAACCCTTTACGGCGGTTCGGGACGAAATGATAGCCCTCCCGTAAGAAATCGAGGCTGTGATCGAGCCCTTGTTCTTTAGGTATCGGTTTTGCCATTTCCTTCACCCTTTCTTTGATAGACTATAAAGGATGTTCCCTCCTCCTTCACGAACAAACCTATATGAGAAAGGAGTGGTCTAATGCTCTCATTCATTTTGACGTTCCGGCGCATGTTTCGCGGCATCTGGCGCGGCTTAAAAGAACCGGAGTTTCAAGTGCTGTTCAGCCTCGCTGCCCTTACGGTCATTTCCGGTACGTTGTTTTATTCTCGATTCGAAGAGATGCGCTGGCTCGACGCGCTCTATTTCAGCGTCATCACGCTCACGACGATCGGCTACGGTGATTTCGTGCCGTCGACAGACCTCGGGAAAGTGTTTACGATCGGCTACGTCATCACAGGCGTCGGCATCATGGTCGGCTTTGTCACCCAAGTGTTCAATCACTTGCAACAGGCCCGCCTCGAAGAAGTGAGAAAGAAAAAAACGCCACCGTCCGAATAGGAAGGTGGCGTTCGTGCGTCATGACGCCTTTCGATTGCGGTTTTCGAGAGCGAGCTGCTGATTGAACCGTTTCGTCTCGGCGATGACGACACCCGACAAGAACAACAGACCGATCAAGTTCGGGATGGCCATCAAGCCGTTGAACACGTCCGAGAGCGCCCACACCAAGTTGAGGTTCGTTGTCATGGCGCCAAGACCCGCGACGAGGACGAACGCGATCCGATACGGAATGATCGACTTCTGTCCAAACAAGTAGTGAATCGACCGTTCTCCGTAATACGACCAGCCGAGCACGGTCGAATACGCGAACATGACGAGGCCGATGGTGACAACATACCGGCCGAACGGTCCGAGGAACTGCTCGAACGTAGCCGCCGTCAAATCGACGCCTTCAAGCCCGGAACCGATTTGTCCGCCCATGACGAGGGTGATCCCCGTGATCGAACAGACGATCAATGTATCGAGGAACACTTGCGTCATCGAAACGAGCGCTTGCCGTCCCGGCATATCCGTTTTCGCGGCCGCTGCCGCAATCGGTGCTGAGCCAAGACCCGCCTCGTTCGAGAAGACACCACGTGCGACACCGTAACGGATGGCCGCACCGATGGCTCCGCCGCCGATCGCTTCCGCGCTGAACGTGCTGCTGAAGATGAGCGCGATCGCATCCGGGATGAGCGTGTAGTTCATGACCATGATCACGAGACCGCTGCCTAAATAGAAGATGATCATAAGCGGGACGAAGAAACTGACGACGCGCCCGATTGATTTGACCCCTCCGAGAATGACGGCGCCCGTGAACACCATCACTAAAATTCCCGACACGTACAGCGGCACATCAAACGTCGACTTGAGCGCCAAGGCGACCGAGTTTGTCTGTACCCCGTTCCCGATCCCAAACGCCGCGAGCGAGGCGAAAGCGGCGAACAACACGGCGAGCCAGCGTTGTTTCAGCCCGCGTTCCAAATAGTACATCGGGCCTCCGGCCATCTGTCCCCGTTCATCGGTCACCCGGTATTTGACGGCGAGCACGGCCTCGGCATATTTCGTCGCCATCCCAAAGAAGCCGGATAGCCACATCCAAACGATCGCGCCCGGTCCCCCGAGCACGACAGCCGTAGCGACACCGACGATATTCCCCGTACCGACGGTCGCCGCGAGAGCGGTCATCAGTGCCTGAAAGTGACTGATGTCCCCCCGAGACGTCTTGTCTTGATTTTTTGAGAAGGCGAGCTTTAATGCGTAAGGCAATTTTGTGATTTGAAGTCCACCAAGACGAACTGTCAAATATACGCCTGTCCCCACAAGCAATATTAACAGCGGCGGTCCCCACACAAAGTCTGAAATCGTACCGATAAGTTCACTGAACGATTGACTCATGCTGAAATCCCCTTTCCCCGTATGTAGTTGTACATCTCTATTTTTTCAGAATACTTGGAACATTGTCAAAAGTATTGTACTAAAACAAAGCGCTTCTGCTTCTTCTGTATATAAAACAGCGAGCCGCCGATTAGACGTCTCGCTGTGATGGGGGCTTTTCTCGTTGCAGTGGCGCTTTCCAGTCAAACTCGTCCGGCACATAGTCTAAGCCGCCCGGGTGAAACGGTTGGCACCGCATGAGACGACGAGTCGTCAAATATCCGCCTTTGACCGCCCCGTGTTTCTCGATTGCTTCAATCCCGTAATGGGAACAGGTCGGATAAAATCGACACGTCGGGGGCTTTAATGGTGAAATGAAGCGCTGATAGCCTTGGATTCCGCGCACTAAGATTCGTTTCAAATTATTCGCCTCGCTCGCTTATTTTACTGCCATCATAGCTCGTCAACACCAATCTGTCACTTCCGTCGCTCCCGTCTTTTCGTCGCATGCTCATCCTTTTAAGTATTTCCTTTCTTTTACAATTTGAGCACGATAGGCGATATTCAGCGAAACATTTGTTATGATAGGCACCATGTACTAGACCGAATCTATATGAAGAGGTGACGAAAATGAATCTATTAATGGTAGGAGCAGGATCAATGAGCGAGGCCCTCGTCCGAGGTTGGATCGACTCCGGTCTCTCTCCTGAATCCATCACGATGACGAACCGGAGCGATAAAGTCCGGTTGGAACAGTTACGCGACGAACTCGGTGTGCAAATTGTCGACACAGAAGATGTCAACGCCTATGACGTCGTCGTCCTCGCGATGCAGCCGGACGGCGTACTCCCGTATGTGCGCTCGCAAACTTGGAAAAGCCCGCTTCTCGTCTCGGTCGCGGCCCATATCGAGCCGGCGGAACTCGAGGCCGCTTCAGGGCTTCCAGCCGTGTGCGCGATGCCGAACACACCCGTCGCATTCCGCGACGGGATGACAGGACTTTGGTTCGGACCAGAGACGGACGAGTCTGTGCGCACGACCGCGATCGCTCTATTTGAACGTGTCGGCCGAACAGCCGTGACGGACGCGAAGACGATGTCTGCTTTCATGGCAGCCGCCGGTTGCAGCCCCGCGTTCTTCTATGAGATTGTCGGGTCGATGACACCAGTCTTGACCGAAGCCGGCTTTGACGAGGCGACGGCCCGACAAATCGTCGCTCAAGCGATGAAAGGTTCGGCCGAACTTTTACTTCACGAATCGCGTCAAACCGAAGAATTGATTGCGGACGTAGCCGCTCCAGGAGGACCGACCGATCGCGGTGTCGGTGTACTGCGTGCTCGCGACTTGTCCGGCGTTATGTCCTCGGCGTTGCGTGAAAGCGCGAAAGAAGACCACGAACCGGTCGACACATCAATCGAAAGAGTGTAAGCGATGCTTACGCTCTTTTTTTATTAAAATTAGGCGCGAACACTTCCACTTCTAAACGACGCGGGCGAAGGAAATGACAAGCAAAAACGGACGGGCTCGCAAATGCGGCTCGTCCGTTTTTAAGAAAGCAGATGTAACACGGTCACGACGAGCGCCACCATCAAAATGCCAGGCAACAAGTTCGCCACTCGTATTCTCGTGATCCCGACCAAATTCAAGCCGATGGCGACGATCATGACACCGCCGGTCGCCGTCATCTCCAAAATGAAGCTATCCATGAGCGTCTCTGGGATAAACTTCATGATCTGGATGGCGAGAAGCGCGATCGCCCCTTGGTAGAGTAAGACCGGCACGGCAGAGAACATGACGCCGATGCCGAGCGAAGAGCTAAGGACGAGTGCGGTGAACCCGTCGATCATTCCTTTCGTGTAAAGGACATCATGATCGCCGCGCAGTCCGCTGTCGAGCGCTCCGATGACCGCCATCGCCCCGATGACAAAAATGAGCGTCGCTGTGACGAACCCTTCCGCGATGCTCGACTTCCGGTTGCCGCCGATTTTCCGCTCCAATTGATAGCCAATTTCGTTCAGCTTCTCATCAAGCTTCCACCATTCCCCGAGCGCAGCGCCCGCGACGAGACTCCCGATCACAATTAAAAAGTTTTCACTCTTCAGTCCCATTTGAACGCCGAGCAGCACGACGGCTAGTCCGATCGCGGCCGTGACCGTCTCTTTCATCCGCTCCGGAATCCGGTGGAACAGAAGACCGAACAACGTCCCGACGACAATCAATGCCGCGTTGACGACCGTCCCTAACAACACCATCCTGCATTCCCCGTTTCATTATGTATTGAAAGCAATATACCAATCTGTTCCATCGTATGTCAATTGAAAAAAGAACAAAAAAAAGAGCCACTTCTCGCAAGAAGTGGCTTCGCGGAAACCCACGTTCCTATGGGTTTCGCATCGGGTTTGGCACCCAAGTGATTCTGACTGGGCTCGAACCAGCGACCTCTACCCTGTCAAGGTAGCGCTCTCCCAGCTGAGCTACAGAATCAGGTCGTGTCCTCTCTTAAGGACACTATTAATATATCAAGAAACTAATGCCTTGGCAACTGTTTTTTAAAAGTTTTTTTATTTTTTTTAACGCGACATTTCCTGGCGTTGAATATGTCGGCAAAGACGCTCTAAGTCACCGGCATATACCGATACGATCATCCCCTCGTATTCCGTATCCCTGTCCCAATGGAGTCCGTTCGCTTTGGCCACACGTTGCGATGGCACGTTGTCCGGGTGGATGAGCGAGATAATTTCTTTCTCCCCTTCCTCGAACGCATGTTGCATGAGCCGGGCCGCCGCTTCCCGGCCGTAACCCATGTGCCAATGCTTCGGCGCCAACCAGTAGCCGACCTCGAGTTCGATATTTCCGTCGAGCTCGTGTAACAGCGTGCCGGCATGGCCAATCGGATTGTCACTTTCATGCCTCATCAATTTGAGTAACCCCGTCTGACGCCCCGTCTTATACCGCTTCAACTGTCGTTCGAACCATTCGATCGTCTGCTCATCCGTGAACGGTTTTCCGTCCGGACTAATAAACCGCATCACCCGTGGATCTTGAAGCAACGATTTGACGAAATAAAAGTCTTCAATCGTATATGGTTCAAGCCGTAGACGCTCAGATTGTAATTCGACATGTTTCATCATTCCCGCCCCTTTCGTTCACAGTCTTTACTCATTAATTCCCGTTCTAGAAAGAGTTCAATCCTGTTCAGGCGATGACTTTTAAGCCGACGACGCTCCCGATGATGAGAATTAAAAAGAAAATCCGCCACCGGTCCGTCGATTCGTTCAAGTAAAGCATGCCGAGGATGACACCGCCTGCCGCACCGATGCCGACCCAAATCGAGTAGGCCAATCCGAGCGGCAACGTCTCGAGCGAGCGCGACAGTAAATAAAAACTAAGTGAGAACGTCACAATCGACAACACGGACCATTTAAATATTTGATAGCCTTTTGATTTTCCCATGAAGAAGACAGCGAGCATTTCAGCAAGCCCTGCTCCAATTAAAAACGTCCAACTCATGCCGTCTCACCTCCCGTCACTTGTTTCAATCCGATCACACCAATTAACAGTGTTCCAATAAAGACAAGCTTCATGCCGGTGAGCGCTTCATCAAATAATATGTTGCCGACAATGACTGTACCGACAGCGCCAATGCCTGTGAAAACAGCGTAGCCCGTCCCAGCTGGTAACACACGGAACGATAGCGCCAACAAGCCGAAGCTCAAAATGAGTAAAACGATGGTGATCACCGTCGGTCCGAGGACCGTGAAGCCGTTCGACAGTTTCATCGTCGTCGCCCAGACGATCTCTAACAATCCAGCCAAAACGAGCCAGAGCCATGCCAGTTGATCTCGTCTCATGTCCAACCGACTCCTTTCTTGAAAATTTTAAAGGCAGCGCGTTGCCGGGCGGCCCGGTTCGTCTCGAACGTGAAAAGCGAGACGAGTGCACCGTCCAAAAAGCAGTAATACGCGTCGTAAATGTCGTCTAGTGACTGTTCGGGCAAATCCCCATGCTCCATGGCGAGACGAAATTGCTCTTTCTCGAACGCTTGGAGAGCGATCTCGACTGTCCCGAGCGTCTCCTCGATGAACGGTCTTAACTCGGGCGGTGGCACGAGCAACATTCGTTTCGTCAGCATCCACGTCTCCTCTTCTTCAAAGAAGCGAATGAGCGCGTTCACGATTGCCTCAATCCGTTCGAGCGGCGGGGCGCCGGCCGACGCCTCTCGTGCTCCCATCCACACCCGCTCATATCGTCCGGCCATCTCTTGGACAACTTGTTTGAATAGCTGTTCTTTCCCTTCGATATGCGCATAAAGCGACGCTTTTTTTATGCCGACATCCTCGGCGAGCGCGGCAAGCGACAGTCCTTCATATCCTTCAAGGGCGAAGCGACGTTTTGCCGCTTGCTCGATTCGTTGTTTTGTATTCATCTTGTATCGGCCTCCTACCTATGCCACTCACTTTACCTAACGAACGGTAGGTAGTCAAGTATGAGGATTGAACTTTTCATGGAAGACCGCGACAATATAGGAAGTGTACGAGAAAGGAAGGTTGTCTATGATTGAACAGTTCAGTTTCACGATCCCGACCGATCGCCGCGGTCAAAAACGTATCGTTTCTATCTATCGTCCTGACTTTGTGCCGACGCACCAGCCGCTCCCCGTCCTTTATATGCATGACGGGCAAAACGTGTTCGACTCGACGACAAAGTCGAGCTGGGGCATCGACCGCCAGATTGAGGATCTGCACGTGCCGCTCATGGTCGTCGCCATCGCCAGCCCTCCGGATTGGCTCGACCGTTATGATGACTATTCTTTTTATGAGGATGACATGCTCTACCGGCGCATCGGACCTGAGCTCGCAAAGACGAGACCGACGCTTGGCGGCCGCGGCCGTCTCTACACGGACTGGCTCATGCACGAGTTGAAGCCATGGGTCGACAATCATTACGCGACTGACCCAGACGATGTCGGGGTGATGGGCAGTTCGATGGGCGGGGTCATCTCCTTGTACATGATGGCGACCTATCCATCGATCCGGCGTGTCGGATCGCTATCGACGGCTGCTTGGTCCAACCTCGATCCGCTCGTCCGTGAACTGACACGAGCCGAGTTGTCAGCTCGCCTGTATATGGATATCGGGACGAACGAGACGAGCGGTCCGATCACACCGGAAGACTATCTGTATACGAACGCCAAACTTGTCGAGGCGTTGGCCCGGACCGGCGTCTCATTCCGTTACGAAGTCGAACCGGATGCCACCCACCACGAGTCGGCGTGGCGGCGGCGGTTGCCGAACGCGCTCGCTTTCTTATACGAATTGTCCTGAAACGTGAACGAGACACAGCAGCGCTGTGTCTCGTTATCCGCCTCCGTAATGTTCAGCGATATAGAACGGACCGACTTTCCGAACGAAGTAGCTTTCAAGTCGCCCTTGCGTCTCGCGTTCGATCGGCGGCTCCGTCAGCGTGTAGATCGTTCCGTCGTTCGAGTCCACGTACCCACGGCTTTCCTCGTTGCGCGGGTCGTCATCTGTGACCGGCGAAGTGAATGCCGCGACAGGATGTCCCGTTAAACAGACGTACGTTCGCAGTGCCCCGTGCGGCGTGGCTTGTAGCGCCATCAAGACAATACAAGTCAATCCGGCTGCGATCCATCCTTTCTTCATTAACACCCCTCCTGCTCAAAATTCTGTTTACCCTATTCTGTTATACAGTCCACTTTTCCTGCATACGAAAACAAGACGGATCCCTTTAACGGAATCCGTCTTGTTCGATTGTTAAATGACCCAGTTTCCGGCACGCATGATCGCTTCGCGTGAGCCGTCTTCAAGTTCGCCATCGATATCCATCTCGGCTGAACCGATCATGAAGTCGACGTGCGTCATTGAGTCATTCGCCCCGTTCTCGGCGAGCTCTTCGGCCGACATCGACGGACCGCCTTCGAGGCAGGTCGAGTAGGCACGACCGAGCGCCAAGTGGCATGAGGCATTCTCATCAAAGAGCGTGTTGTAGAAGAGAAGACCCGAGTTCGAGATCGGCGAGTCGTCCGGAACGAGCGCGACTTCCCCGATCCGGCGTGCCCCTTCGTCCAGGTTCAACAGTTCATCGAGCGCGGCTTGTCCTTGTTTCGCCTCCGCCTTCACGACTTTTCCGCCTTCGAACCAAAGCGTGAACCCATCAATCAAGTTTCCGCTATAACTGAGCGGTTTCGTGCTCGACACATGTCCTTCGACCGCATCTTTATCGGCGAGTGTGAACACTTCCTCAGTCGGCATGTTGGCGATGAAGTCAACACCGTCCGTGTTCGGACCTCCGCCCCCTAGGAAGACGTGCTTTTTCGGAAGACCGATCGTCAGCTCTGTGCCTGGCGCTTTGTAGTGGAGCTTCGTATATTTTTTCTCCGTCAACAGCTGCGCCCGTGACCGTAGCGCCTGATCATGTTCATCCCATGCGGCGACGACATCGTCTTGATCCATCCGTGTTGCGGCAAAAATGGCCCGCCATAACGCCGGAACAGCATCTTCACGGTCCGGGAACACTTTTTTCGCCCACGCGTCAGACGCACCGGCAATGATCGACCAGCTGACGTTGTCGCTCATGACGTACTTGCGCCACTTCGCGAGCGCCACCCCGGCTGCCCGGTTCGAATCAGCGATCCGTGAAGACTCGACACCGTTCAACGCGTCCGGGTCGTCGCTGACGATCGATAAGAACGCCGTCTTTTCTTCGGCAAGCTGCTCGAAACGCGCCTTCAACCATTCTGGAAACTCTTTAAACGAGTCATGCGGTGCATCGAAATAACGGATTTTCGTCGACTCCTCGTCACTCCAGTTGACGAAGACTTGTTTCGCGCCGGCCGCATAAGCCGCTTTCACGACTTGACGGACGAGCGGGGCTTGGCTGATGTCCGCACGGACTTCGAGCTGTTGTCCCGGTTGGATGTTGACACCTTTTTTGACGGCAAGTTCCGCATAGCGGGCAAACTCTGCCTCAGTCGGTAACGTTTGAGTAGACATATGTACAGTTCCTCCTTTGTTCGTTCTTTATCATTTTCTTAAATTTTCGGAAAAGTTGCAACCAAATCGCAAAAACGGGCATATTAGTAGATGTATAGAGAAGGAGGAATTCATATGTCAGATTGGAAAACGACGTACACCCATTTTTTAGATACGGCAAAAGGAGAGTATGCCGGCAACGAACAACGCGGTGACCTGCTCGTCCAAGGCGAACTCGCCTTGGCTAAAGTGACGGTCGACGTCGCTTCAAAAGAAATCAGCAACATCGAGCGCGAGGAAGAACTTACGCTCTACTTCCAAATGAAACAGTTGCTCAACATGTTGCGCGCCATCTATAACGACCAGTTCGAGATGCAACCAGAAAAAGAAGACGCCCTCGTCGCGGCTGTCCTCTACTTCGTCTCGCCGTTTGACGCCATTCCTGATGATGCGCCGCTCGGATTGTTCGATGACGCCCAAGTGATTGACTACGTACACGAACAACTCGCCAGCGATATCGACCGCTTTCATCACACAATGTGAACAATCGCCCTTGAAATTCGCCCCCGGTCGGAGTACGCTTGCTTGAGAACTATGTCAAAGGGGGCGTATGGCGCCTAGCCAATCTATATGTACGCAAAATCACGAAAACGAATCGCCGTCGAAACGGTTCTGTTCATCATCGCCGGAACGATTCTTCAATCGATTTTCGTCAGTTTACTCTTGAAGCCGAACGAAATCGGCTCTGGAGGAATCGTCGGGATCACACTTATTATCAATGAACTGTTCGGGACGCCGATCGGTTTCACCCAGTTGGTGTTAAACATCCCGCTCTTCATCGTCGGGATCAAATTTTTAGGGAAACGGTTCATCTTGATGACCGGACTCGTCGTCGTCTTGTCTTCCATCTTGATCGATACGTTACCGGTTCTCGTACCACCTACGCCGCTCGACGACCCGCTCGTCGCTTCCGTGTTCAGCGGCATCGTGTCCGGCCTCGGCCTCGCGCTTCTATTGTTCGCGGGCGCCTCGACAGGCGGACTCGACATTCTCGGGAAAGTCATCTATACGACGAACCGAAATTTATCGCTCCCTAAAATTTTCTTGACCCAAGACATCATCGTCTACATTCTCGTGTTCATCACGTTCGACATCAAAGCGGTCATGTACGCACTCGTGCTCAGCTTCGTTCGTTCGCGCACGTTGTTGACGATTCACCGCTTTTTCTCGGCTCAAAAGCAGTGTTTTATCATCTGTAAAAAAGCCGACGAGATCAACTTGGTCATCAAGCAGAACTTGAAGCGCGGCGTCACGATCATGGACGCGACAGGCGGCTATTCGAACGACTCGAAAAAGATGTTGTACGTCGTCGTCCAAAACAACGAGATTCCAAAACTTCGTCAAATCGTCTCCGATATCGATTCGGAAGCGTTCGTCACCGTGTCAGAAATCGATTCGGTCGTCGGGAATTTCAAAGAACATTCTTACACACTTTAATCGACAGCGAATTGCTGTCGATTTTTTGTGTAATAAACGCTTCAACATTCCGATAATACGAATGAGCCTATTAGACATATACAGAAGGAGGTGCATGAGTTGTCTAGCCACTCCTTGCGCCAATCGGTCCCCGCCCTGCTCGTCGGGACATTTTCTCTCGGACTATTATTGATTCTTTTCAGCCCTTATGCGCTACGTGAGACGAGCCTCTTCATTTATTTCATGACGATCACGCTCGTCGCGACCGCATTTAGCGGTTACGCCGTTTACCGCCATCAGGGCATGCGACGCTACATTCACTTGTTGATCAGCGCCGGCAACCTTTGTTTCATCGCTTATTTTGTCGTACATCGCTCTGATGCGACCGTATCCGGTGACATGATGCTGTTCATTCAAAACTTTTTCTATTTGATCATGGCGCTCATCGTCATCACCCAGTCCATCGAGATCCGTACGCTGAAACTGCGGACGTTCGACGTGTTCGCCGTGCTCAGCTTCCTGCTCATCGGCGCGTTGCACATCTTCTTCTATTCTGCCCGCGGCGAACAATACGTCGACAGCTTGAACGGTTTTGAAGAACAAATGGTGCTCGTCAGCTTGTACATGGTGCTCGGTTTCCTCTATTTGAACCGAATCGTCACTTCGGGCCAAACGTTCCGGGTGATGCTTTTGATCGGCATACTCGGTTTCACGACCGCCTCGATCGTGAATCAGTTGAACGGGTTCGCTGGCATCGGCCACGACCTCGTCCATTTGCTTCAAGTGAGTAGCGTCTTCCTCATCTCCGTCAGCTTCTTGTTCGATGAAGTGATGGACGATGCCCTCGCCCACGACTCCGTGTTCGATTACGTCATCTACAGTTCGGTCGTCATGTTGTTCATGCTCTCATCAGACCGTCTGCTCGGCACGTCCGTCTTCGACTCGATGATTGCGAACGCCGTTTTGCTATTACTCATCCGTCAGTTCGTCGTCGCCAAACAAAACGCTTTGATCAGTCACCGCCTACATACTGTCAATACGGATCTCGAAGTCGCGGTGACGACGAAAGCGCACGAGCTGGAGATTCGGGAACAACAATACCGGTCCCTGTTCGCTTACCACGCGGAACCGATATTCCTGTTCGACTTGCACGGAGAAGTTCTATCCGTCAATGAAGCAGGCAGTTCGGTCCTCGGACACGATGCCGAGACGTTGATCGGTTCTAACATTTTGGACATCATCGAACAGAAAGATCGCGTTGCCTACGCGACCGTGCTCCACGACTTAACGACCGGCCGTCCCGAGACAATCGAAGTCGATGTCATAACAGACGACGGGACGAAACGTGTCTGGCAGTTGATGAACATCCCGATGATTATCGACGGGGAAGTCGAAGGGATTTACGCTATCGTCAAAGACGTCACACAAATGATCGTCCAACAAGAACAAATCTTATACCAAGCGAACCATGATAGCTTGACGGGTCTACATAACCGCTATGCGCTCCAAGAACAGATTGAACGACTCATCGAAGACGGCCGACCGTTCACGCTCATGTTTTCCGACCTCGATGGATTCAAGGAAATCAACGACCAGTTCGGCCATCATATGGGCGATCAACTGTTGCAACATATCGGCAAGCGTCTGCGCAGCGCGTTGTTGCCTAACGAGTACGCCGGTCGCCTCGGCGGGGACGAGTTTATCGTCGTCGCTGAGCACGGCGATGACGAAATTCTCATTGAACGGCTCCGCCGTCTCGTCTATCGTCCCCCATACTTTATGGCCGGGACACTCGTCGAAATCCACGCCTCCATCGGCATCGTCCGTTATCCCGAGCACGGGTCGACACTCAAACATTTGCTCTCAAACGCCGACCTCGCCATGTACAAGGCGAAAGACAAAGGACGGGATGAGACGGTGCTCTTCTCCCCGGAGCTACGCGAAGACAAGGAAGAACGGAAACTGTTGATGGAAGGGCTTGACACCGCTCTCGAAAAAGGCGAGATTTCGTTATATCTTCAACCACAAGTCGACGCCTCGACGAAAGCGATCATCGGTGCTGAAGCGCTCATGCGCTGGCAACGAGACGGCAAGTTCGTCCCGCCGAGCGAGTTCATCCCGATCGCCGAGGAGACCGGACACATCCAAGACCTTGGTCGCTGGATGATTCACGAGACGTTCCAACTCATGTACGCGTTTGAACAAGGGGAGATCGACCTGCCGAAACTATCGGTCAACTTATCGGTCCGCCAGTTGTTCGATGAGCACTTGATCGAGTACTTGACGACGTTGTTCGACCGGTTCCCGATTGAACCGAGCCGATTGAACTTCGAGTTGACCGAAACGGTCGCGGCCCATCATTCCGAGCGCGTCTTAAACCGCATTCTCGAATTGAAAGCACTCGGTATCAAGCTGTCCATCGATGACTTCGGGACCGGTTATAGCTCGCTCGCCTACCTCGTCCGGTACCCGATTGACGAGTTGAAGATTCCGCGTGAATTTACGATGCAACTTGAAGAGAACCGAGAGTATCAGACCGTCACCGCGACAATCGTCGCGATGGCCCGTCAACTCGGGATGGCGCTCGTCGCCGAAGGAGTCGAAACCGAGTATCAAGAGACGTTTTTGCGTCGCATCGGGTGTGACTCGATGCAAGGCTATCGTTATGCCAAACCGATGCCGCTTGACGAGTTCGTGATCTTTTACATGAAACAACGACAATAGAAAACGCCTCGGACCGAGAACCGGTCCGAGGCGTTTTAACAATACTTCATCTCATACACTTTCACTTCACCTGGTTTCAAATCGATCCACAGGTCCCAGTTTTCATCGAAACGATGCTCCGCATACGGCCACGAGTTCGGTGAGTACACCATCTCGGCGAAACGGCTCGCGTTCCAGTTGCGGCGACGAACGCCGTCAAGCGGGACCGTCCCTTGTAACGAATGATGCATATCCGTATTCGCGACGATGATGAGCGTCTCGTTCGTGTCCGCCCGTAGCCAGGCGAGACCGATGAACGGAGCGTCCATGTACGGCATCGTCAGCGGCTCGAAATGGCTCGGATTGACGAGCACGTCGAGCCACCGGCGCCGGATCCCGGCCACTTGGTGCATAAGTTCGATCATTTCATTGCGTTCCGGATGGTCCCAATGGAACTGATAGGCGTCAAAGAACGCAAGTTTTCCGAAGTAAGGGTCCGTCGGGAACAATTGATACGCTTCTTCAGGCCGGCAATCAAGTCCGGTGTTCATCGGCTGCGTCTCGTAAAGTTCAAGCCCCGAGTTCGTCATCGGCACCCCGTTCGGCATGAAACCGTTCAAGACAGTGAGCAGACGACTCGCTCGGCGTCCCCCGTCACGCGTCGCGAGACGACGTGTATCCGCTGTCTCACCGGCAGCAAATACCGGGAGCGGCAAGAAGCGAGAATCATAGATGAATTGGTGGGTCTCGTGTGTGTCGAAGCGCGGTTCTTTATAAAATCCGTAACCGATCACCATGTTGTAACCCGCATCGCGTGCCGCCCATGCCCCTGCTTCAATCAACTCTTCAGCGATGAAGCTGAAGTTAGAGTCGAGCTCACGCGGCTCTGTCAAAATGCGTTGTGCCAAGTCGACCGGCAAGGCGTGGCCCATGTCGATCCGAGCGCCATCGATCCCGTATTCCCGTTGATAATGCGGGATGATGTCGGCAAGCATCGCCCAGAGCGGTTCGTTGATCTGTTCGCCGCGGAACTGGTTCGACTTGATCGAATCGAACAAGATGTACGGCGCCAAGTTCGCCTCGTTCACGTACGGCGCGGCCGCTGTCGGATGATCGAGGAACAAGCGGAAATAGGTGACGTCCGACCATGGAGGTTGCGGGTCGTTGATGCAATCCGAGAACGCCGGGGCCGTCGTCAATCCGAATTCGCGCTCAATGACGGCAAGTAAGTTCTCTTCCGGGTGCTCGGTCACATACTGCTTCACATCTTCCCATTTCTTCGCATCGACACGGTTCGGTGCCATCGAGAAGCGACGCAAGTGGTGCCACACATCCTCTGACCCGTAAATCATCGGCAAGAAGGCGTACTCCGGTTTCACATTCTCTCCGATACCTGGGACGTGCGGCGGATGGTAATGATCGAGTTCCGTCACCGGGATCCAATAAAACCACTCGGGGTTCTCGAGGATCAACCGGTTGTCCCGGGAACACGTCCGTGGGATGACGTCAATGACGACCCTGATCCCGACCATGTGACACGCTTCGACGAAAGCGGCGAACTCTTCTTCGACCGTCAACCCGTCTCCCGTGAGCGTCTCTTTTAACTCTTCATCGATGGCAAAGAAATCTTGGACGGCGTATGGGGAGCCGAACTCTCCTTTTTTGTTCTTGTGGCTATGTTGCGAGATCGGTAACAAGAATAACGTATCGATGCCCATGTACAACAAGTGCGGTAACAAAGCGAGCGTCTTCACGAACGTGCCCGTGTCTTTCATCCCTTGTGAGTTTTCCATCTCGACATAGCCGGAGCCATCATGGTCCCAAGACGTCGAAGTCCGGACTTGCATCGAGTAGACCGAGGCGCGTTTAATCCAATCGCCGCCTGTCTGCAAATGGCCGTCAGCCTTTGCGACAGACTGATGATAGTCCCGTCCGTCCACTTTGTGCGGGAGGATGCCTTTCTCAATCGTCTCAATTAAAAAGTCGTACGGATTGACCCGTTCAACACCGTCACGGACCGGTTCGGACGAAAACCGCATCCGATTCCATAAGGTGGGGATTTCGTAATGTAAATCGGTCCGCTTTGTTTTTAAGACCTGATGTAACTTTTTTAACGACGAGTTCTCTGGCATAGTTATTCTCCTTATGATTGAAATCGTACCTCTTCCCAATTGTAAACGATAACAAGGCACGGCTTATTGTCTTTTTATACATTTACCCGTTTTTTTCCTTTTCCAAAAAAATATTTTGTGCCGAACGAGACAAAATATTGTACGATGGTCATCAGAAGGGAGGGAACGATCATGTCTCAGCGTAAATGGCTCGCACTCTTCGGCGCATTGGCCGTCTTGCTCGTGCTCGTCATCACCAGTTTCATCATCCAGTTACGGAACACGAACGAACGGATTGAAGTGATTCACGGTGAACGGCTCGATTCGTATCAAGCGATCGAAGAGATCATGTACTATAACATCGAGCGGGCCAACGCCATCCGTGGTCTTCTCGCCTACGATGACCGACGCTTCTTAGAAGCCTATTACAGCATGTCCCAACGAGCGAAAGAGTTGAAAGCGTCCATCGCCAGCGACCCGAGCACACCAAGCTCGCTTCTCGACTTGTTATATCGGGATGGGATTTGGGAGCAAGAAGCCGATCGCGTCCTCGTCATTTACGAAGCTGGTAATATCGACGAAGCGACCGCCGTGGCCGAAACGATGACCGATCAACGTCAGACCATTCTCGAAGATTTGCGCTCACTGAAAAAGATGCAATACAATGACATCCGGAAGCAATTGACAGCGACACAACGAGAAATCGACCTCGCGATCCAGGCACTGTTATCGCTAGCAATTTTACTCACCGCCACGTTCATCATCCTCGTGTTTTTACTATTCAAAATACGAAAAAAGACCGATCATGACTGACCGGTCCTTCCCCTCAAGCTTGCTTGAGGCTTTTTTTCGTACCATGGATCAAGCGGGTCGCGTTCGCGATGGCGAGCAAGGCGACGCCAACGTCCGCAAAAACGGCCTCCCACATCGAAGCGATACCGAGGACCCCGAGAACGAGGAACAATGCCTTCATCCCAAACGCGAACGCGATATTTTGCCAGACGATGCGCTTCGTCCGTTTTCCAAGGTCGATGGCGGCGACGATGTCGCTCGGCGCATCGTTCATCAAGACGACGTCTGCAGCTGTGACTGCCGCGTCACTGCCGATGCCTCCCATGACGAGTCCGACGTCGGCTCGCGCTAGCGCGGCCGCATCATTCAACCCGTCGCCGACGAAAGCGACTTTTCCATGCCGAACCAACCGTTCGACCGCCTCGACTTTTTGATGCGGCAAAAGCTCGCTTTTCACGTCATCGATGGCGAGCTCTCGCCCGACCTTGTCGGCGACAGCCGCCCGGTCCCCCGTCAACATGACGGTTCGATATCCACGGCGCTTCAACGAAGCGACCGCCTCGACAGCGTCCTGCTTCACTGTATCCATTAACTCGATCCGTCCGAGCCAACGGTCGTTCCTCATTACGTGAACGTTCGTCCCGACTCTTGCCTCGGTCACTGCATGTCCCAGTTTTTCCATATAGCGGGCACTCCCGACGTAGATTCGGTCCGTCCCGTCAAGCGCCATGAGACCATACCCCGGCTCTTCTCGCACATCGGCGAATGCTGTCGTCTCTCCTGCTCGCGCCACAATCGCTGCGGCAAGCGGGTGCGTCGAAGCGATTTCAACTCGTGCCGCAAGTTTTAATAACGCTTCTTCTGACATTTGTCCGTCTGTCTCGACTGCGGTCACGTCAAAACGTCCGGTCGTAAGCGTCCCGGTCTTATCGAACACAATCGTGTCGACCTCGGCGAGCGTGTCTAAATACTCGCCGCCTTTCACCAAAATCCCCCGTCTTGAGCCCGCCCCGATGCCGCCGAAATAACCGAGCGGAATCGAGATAACGAGGGCACAAGGACAGCTGATCACAAGGAAAATCAAGGCCCGGTATACCCATTCCTCTAAATTCCCGACGAAAAGAGGCGGTACGAACGCGACGACGGCAGCCAATCCGACAACGATCGGTGTATACACTTTGGCGAGACGCGTGATCATCTGCTCCGTCTTCGCCTTGTTCGCACTCGCCTGTTCCACGAGCGCAATCATTTTTTGCAGGCTCGACTCTTTCGCGGAACGTTCCACCTCGATTTCAAGGCGCCCGTCTAAGTTCAACATTCCAGCGAGCACGATATCCCCGGGACCTGTTTGGCGGGGAAGTGATTCACCTGTAAGGGACGCCGTGTCGAGTGAACTTGCTCCCGTCACGATTCTTCCATCCATCGGCACGTGCTCCCCGGCCCGGACGATGATGACCGTACCGATCTCGACGTCTTCTGGATGACGCTCGATTTCTTTCCCTTCGATAAAGACCCGTGCCTTCGTCGGCTTCATGTTCAACAACGACTGGATCGAACGGCGTGAAGCTCTCACGGCCCGACCTTGGACATATTCACCGAGTTGATAAAATAACATGACCGCTACTGCTTCCGGATATTCCGCGATTGCGAACGCCCCAAGCGTCGCCACGGTCATAAGAAACTTTTCATCAAACCACTCGCGGTTCCAGATGTTACGGACCGCCGTGTAAACCACGTCGTATCCGGCAATCACGTAGGCGAGCACGTACAGGAGGAGCGAGTCGGTAAACAAGCCGAAACCGAGCAAGGCGAGCGCGACCCCAAAACGCCAAAGCAATCGGTCTGCTTTCGTGTCCGCTTCGTCTTTGCGGACGAAGTGGGCACCCGGTTCAATCCGCTCCATCGTCGCCTCGATGGAACGAAGCATTTCTTCACGATCGGACGGACCGACCCACTCAATCACCATTTGACTCGTGGCAAAGTCGATCCGGCAAGATGCGACACCGTCCTGCTCTGTGACGCGCCGCTCAATCTTCGCCGCACAGTTCGTGCAAGTGATCCCTTCGACCGGCAAGACATCTCGTTTTTCCATCGTACCCCTCCTCATTCAAACATCCATTTGAATATATGATAACGCGTCCGCGCTCATCCCGCAATACAAAAAAAGCGCCTCCCGCTACGCAGCGGCAGACACTCATGATTCGATCGGTCGTTGTTCGGCACTGTGGGCCATCGCAATCTCGACGAGGAGACGGACATGGTCGTCATCGAGCGAATAGTAGACGACTTTCCCCTCTTTCCGATATTTGACGAGCCCTTGTTCAAGCAACGTCCGGAGATGATGGGACGCCGTCGCATTCGAGTGACCGATGACGGCCGCCACATCACAAACGCATAATTCTGCTTCAAGCGTCAATACGTACAGCACTTTTAAACGTGTCGGATCGGCAAACGCTTTGAATAAACGACTGACTCGAGCCGCATCCAACTTAACGAGGGCCGCTTGCAAAACCGCTACGTCCTCACTTTGAATCGCTATCGTTTCACATTGGGGTGCCTTCACCTGTCTCACCTCATTTCTCATTACATACATTTTATCAAACCTCCCTTTAAAAATCTGTTATATATTATTATTGACTTGTTAACCACTGTTATAATACAATCAATACAACCTTAATAACGAATCCACATTTTTGAAGGAGGAGTCTCATCATGAACGAATGGGCAAGCCGACTTGAATCGTCGGTCGAATTTTATCGGAAATTACCGGATAAGACGTGTCAAGAATGCGGAAAACATATGGATGAACAATGCGAATCGTACGAGACGACGTGCTCATCGTGCGCGGAAAAGCTTCAAATCGCCGAATAAAACAACCCCCGCGGAAAATATCCGCGGGGGTTGTTTCATCCAATGTGGTATCCAATATAGGCAGCGATCAAACCAAATACATATGTCACCAATAAGTACAGGCCGAAGCGGAGCCAATCTTTCGTCACAAACCGCATCACTTCGAGTTTGAACGTCGAGAACGTCGTGAACGATCCAAGGAATCCGACGCCGATGCCGAGTAACAGTTGGTGGTCCACATGGGCTGCATATAAATATCCGAGCCAAAATGACCCGGTGACGTTGACGAACAATGTCGCCCAAGGGAAGACCGACGTCGTCCACACCTTCACGAGCTGACCGACCCCAAAACGCGCCATCGCCCCAAAAAAGGCACCGATCATCACGGTAACGATCATCATCACGCTTCCCCCTTTCGCTTCGCAAAACGAAGGAATCGTTTCGTGCCGAGCTTATACCCTAACCACGAGCTGAACAGACCGAGCACGATACTCAGCGTCACATACGTGAGCGCCCCTGCCAGGTTCCCTGCCTCGATCATCACGATCGTCTCCACACTGAACGTCGAGAACGTCGTGAACGACCCGATAAACCCGGTACCGAGCGCCGTGACGACCATCGGCGAGAGCCGTCCGGTCCGGAACAAGTAATGCGTGAGCCAACCGAGCAGAAAACTCCCAATCACATTGACCGCAAGCGTCTCGAACGGGAACGTCCCCCCATAAAAGTTATGGACCCCGACCCCGATTTCGTAACGGAGAAGCGCTCCGAACGCGCCGGCTAGCCCGACATAAATATAGAGCATGCCTGTTTCCTCCCTAACGAAAACACCTGCCGGGCAATACATGCGGCAGGTGTCGGATTGCTTCTTAGATTATAACAAATCGGTTCCCGTTATGAAATAGGGGTTGGCGCGAACACAGCCGCAATCGCCTCGAACGCCGAATCGAGTTCCTCTTTCGTGATGACGAGCGGCGGTGCGAGACGGATGACCGTTTCGTGCGTCTCCTTACAGAGCAAGCCTCGCTCCTTGAGCGCCTCACAGTAAGGACGAGCGGCTTCCGTCAACTCGATCCCGATGAACAGCCCGCGACCGCGCACTTCTTGGATGAGCGGGTTATCGATTGATTTGAGCCGGTCCATGAAGTACGTCCCGAGCTCGAGGGAGCGCTCTGGGAGTTTCTCTTCTTCAAGCACTTCGAGCGCCGCGATCGAGACGGCCGCCGCGAGCGGGTTACCGCCGAACGTCGACCCGTGCGATCCCGGATTGAACACACTGAGCACATCTTCGTTGGCGGCTACGCAAGAGACCGGGAAGACGCCGCCTCCGAGCGCTTTTCCGAGGATATACATGTCCGGTTCGACATTTTCCCATTCGATGGCGAACCATTTCCCCGAACGTCCGAGCCCTGATTGAATCTCATCCGCGACGAACAAGACGTTATGCTCGCGGCATAACTCGCTCGCCCGTTTTAAATAACCTGTTGGCGGAATGATGATCCCCGCCTCCCCTTGAATCGGTTCGACGATGAACGCCGCCGTGTTTTCCGTGATGGCCGCTTCGAACGCGTCGATATCACCGTACGGCACGACTTTAAATCCTGGCAAGAGCGGTCCAAAGCCACGTTGATATTCTGCTTCCGTCGACATGGATACAGCCGCCATCGTCCGTCCGTGGAAGTTGCCCGAGCAGACGATGATCTCGGCTTGTCCTGGAATGTTCTTCACTTCATACGCCCAACGACGCGACGCCTTCACCGCCGTCTCGACCGCTTCTGCGCCCGTGTTCATCGGCAACACCATCTGTTTGTTTGTAAGCGTTGCCACTTTTTTGTAGAAACGGCCGAGCTGATCATTGTAAAACGCGCGTGACGTCAACGTAATCTTGTCCGCTTGGTCTTTTAACGCTTGAATGATTTTCGGATGACAATGCCCCTGGTTGACAGCCGAATATGCACTCAACATATCCATGTAGCGATTCCCTTCAGGGTCAGTGACCCAGATCCCTTTCGCCTCCGAGATCACGATTGGAAGTGGATGATAGTTGTGCGCCCCGAACTTCTCTGTCAATTCAATCACATCTTGTGTCTTTGACATTTGATTTCCCCCTTATTCTAAAAAGTCGATCTTACTCTTTCAGTATATGACGACCGTCTTTCTTTTGACAACGGCGAACTTGACCATTCCTCGGGTTGGGAAAATAAGGTACACTGAACGTAGACTATGACTTATTCGACGTAGATTGGAGGAATTCGTGTGGCATCATTGCGTGACTTGCCGATTGACGCGTTCATCGACGCCTTATCAATCCCATGCTGTTATATCGACCTCGACGGCGACGTCCTCTTATGGAACGAACATGCGACAGCGCTGTTCGGATGGGAGCGTGACGAGGTGCTCCATCGCGGGCTCCCCGTCGTCCAACATTTAGAAAGCGCGCTCGAGACGTGGTCACCGTTGCTCCTTCAATACCCGTTCTCGACGACGGCGATGACGCCATTCCAACATAAAGACGGTTCGCTCGTGTACGCGACCGCCTATTTACAATCGTTCGCCATCCACGATTTTAGCGGCTATTTTCTCGCTTTCTTACCGAAAGGATTTGGTCCGCTCATCAGCACGGAACAGTTCAATCTGCTGCATCATTTTCAATCGATGATCGAGCAGTCGACGTACTATTTGTCAGCGGACGCTGAAGGCGTCATTCACGAAATCAACCCGATGCTATGTGAACTGATTGGTGCGCCGAACCACAGCTTCATCGGTCAAAACTGGTTCGAACTGATTCATCCGATGTATGAAAATAATCCGATCGCCGAGAAGGTGCGAGGTTCTCTTTTATCCGACCGTATTTGGAACGGTGAGATGCCGATCTCTTCAAAACGGCATGCGACGAACGTCTGTTGGCTCAACTTGACGGTCGTTCCGATTTTGAGCGAGGATGGCGACGTCCTTCAATATACGGCGTTCGGCTTTGACGTCTCTGACAAAAAACGGCTCGAACGTGAAGTCGAATACTTGGCGTACTACAACGATTTGACCGGTTTGTTGAATAAAAAAGGTTGGTTACGCGAATACAAAGCCATCCTTCAGTCGACCGACAAAACAGAAGGTCTCGTCCATATCGCCCTCTTCGATATCGACCGGTTCAAGATCATCAACGAGTCGTTCGGCTCACGCGTCGGCAACGAACTGTTGCTCCAAATCAAGGAACGGGCGGCCCGTTACTTGCCTGAATCAAGCGTCATGTTCCATCCTTCCGGCGGCTTGTTCGGCGTCCTCTTCTTAGAACAGTCAAAAGAAGAAGTGTTCCAGTTGCTGCGTCAATTGCAATACGAGTTGCAGCGGCCGTTCCGGATTTACCACCATTCGATCATGTTGTCGATTTCAATCGGCTGCGTCTTCTATCCGTCCGCGACGAACTCGTTAGAAGAACTATATACACGGGCGGAAAGTGCCTTGTTCAAAGGAAAACGGATCGGGGTCGGGACGATCCAATTCGTCACGAAAGACATGGACGACGCCTTTTCGCGGCAAATCCATATCGAGAAGGCACTTTACAAAGCGCTCGAAGAGAAGCACTTTTATCTCGAATACCAACCGAAATATGAGTTGAAGACGGATCGGCTTATCGGGTTCGAGGCGTTGCTGCGATGGCATCACGACGAGCTCGGTCAAATCCCGCCTTCCGAGTTCATCCCGCT
The DNA here is from genome assembly GCF_020832205.1 of Exiguobacterium sp. Lineage (GTDB taxonomy): Bacteria > Bacillota > Bacilli > Exiguobacteriales > Exiguobacteriaceae > Exiguobacterium. The sequence goes on from NZ_JAFIFD010000013.1 coordinate 130,123, forward strand.
CGCCGAAGAAATGGCGCTCATCGTCCCGATCAACAACTGGGTCATCCTCGAGGCAGCCAAACAATTGAAAGCCTGGCAGCTGCTCGTCGATCAACCGCTGTCGATGGCGGTCAACATCTCGCCGAACCAGTTCCGGAGCGAGAGCTTCATCAACACGTTGCGAAACATTAAACAACAGCTCAATCTGAACCCGAGCGACGTGATTCTCGAAATCACGGAAAGTCTTGTCATGCAACAGACAGAAGAAATTATCGCCCGGATGAATCAAATCAAGCGTCTCGATTATCGGTTGTCGATCGATGACTTCGGGACAGGATTCTCGTCACTTCAATACTTGAAATCGTTCCCTGTCGACGAGTTGAAGATTGATAAAGTCTTTTTGGATGACTGGCTCACATCGAAGTCACACTTGCTCGATGTCATCGTTCATCTCGGGAAGAGTTTGAACCTCCACGTCGTTGCCGAAGGCGTCGAGGACAAGGAGATGCTTGACCACTTAAAAACGACAGACTGCGACTCGTTCCAAGGCTTTTTATACGCCAAACCGATGCCGCCGCACCGAATCGTCCACATGCTCACGACTCAAGTGGACAACAAAAAACACTGACCCCCGACGGGTCAGTGTTTTTTCATTATAGTGTGATCGATGCCGTCGCGAGTCCGTACACCCCGTATGTCGCCGCGAGCAAAATCAGCACTGCGATCGCATATTGAAGTCGACTGAGAAACGGCCGCCCTTGCTCCCGCTCGGCTAACATGAACACGAAAATGCCCGGCGCATATAAAATCATCGCAATGAGCATGTATTCAAGCCCTGAAGCGTACAGCAACCACCCGGCGTAAATCGAAGCGATGCTAGATATGACGAGCATCTTCCACGAGCTCACCCGTCTCGCCTCTTTCAATCCAAACAAAGCCGAGAAAAGATACGGGACGAGCGCCGCGATCCCGGCGATGCTCGAGAGGACCAAGTACGTCTGCTCCGAGAACAAGGCGATGACCGTGACGACTTGCGTGAACGCTTGGGTGACGAACAGCGCGTTCACCGGTGTCTCGTTTTCATTTAAACGATTGAACAGGCGCGGGAAGACCCCATCCCGGCTCGCCACATAGGAAATCTCCGTCGCCAAAATCGTCCAGCCGAGAAGTGCGCCAGCGAGTGAGACGAGCAGCCCGATATTGATGAGCTTCGCCCCGACCGGTCCAACGACCGCCTCCAACACGTACGCCATCGACGGTTCCGGCAACGCGGCGAGCTGCGCTTGTGTCATGACACCGAACGAGAAAATCGAAATCATCATATAGATGAGGAGTGTACCGACGAGCCCGATGACCGTCGCTCGTCCGACGTCCCGTTTGTTGCGGGCGCGGGAGGACAAGACGACCGCCCCTTCGATTCCAACGAACGCCCATAACGTCACGAGCATCGTCGATTTCACTTGCGGGAACACGTGCGACCACTTAAATCCTTCTTCGCCCCAAAAATCAATTTGGAACGTCTCGATACGAAATGCGAACAAGATGAGGAGTATGAACAAGAAAATCGGCACGAGCTTAGCGATCGTCGTGACGATATTGAGGAGCGCCGCTTCTTTCATCCCTCGTGAGATCAACCAAAACAATCCCCAGATGAGGAGCGCACTCATGAGCAAACGGAACGTCCGATGCTCGGCCGAGAAAATCGGAAAGAAGTAACTGAGCGTGCTAAAGATGAGCGTAATATTCGCCACCGTCCCGATCCAAGCCGACATCCAATAGCCCCAACCGCTATTGAAACCGACGAACGTGCCAAACCCTTCCTTAGCGTACGCATAGATCCCGCCCTCTAGCTCGGGACGGGAGTCCGCCAAATATTGAAACACGAACGCGAGCATGATCATGCCGACCCCCGTGATAGCCCAACCGATCAAGACGGAACCGACGCCGGCACCTTGTGCCATCGCTCCCGGTAAATTGAACGCCCCGCCGCCAATCATCGTCCCGACGACCATCGCTGCAAGACCAAAAAAGCCGATTCCGGCTGTTTGTGACTTCATGAAAAAAACCTCCGAACTCCGTTGACGTCTGACGAATAACTATACACAAATAACGTATATTCATCCGATGATTTTTTCATTCTACTCAATTCAAGAGCAGTTTGATAGGTATTTCACTAATGTTTATATTTTCGAATAATTACAAAAAATAAATTGCGTATTCATTTTATTTGTAGTTTAATGACATTATATTCGAAAGAATCAGAATTTTCGGGAGGTATGACAATGCGTAACAAGAAATGGTTAGCTTTATCAGGAGTCGCTTTGCTCGCAACGGCAGCATGTGGCGGAAATGAAGAATCGTCAAGCTCTTCTGAAGGATCTTCGTCGAGTGACGCGAAAAAAGAAGTCACGTTCGTATCGGCAACCGACTTGCCGCAGCTCGACCCGACACTCACGACAGACTCGACATCGATCATCGTGACGAACAACGTCTTCGAGGGACTGTATCGTCTAGATGAGAACAACCAACCGACACCGGGAATCGCGGAAGACGTCGAAGTATCGGAAGATGGCCTTACATACACGTTCAAGCTACGTGACGCCAACTGGTCGGACGGCTCGCCAATCACAGCTGAAGATTTCGTCTATTCATGGAAACGCGCATTGAACCCAGAGACGGGTGCCGAATACGCGTACATCCTTCAAGACTTGAAGAACGCCAACAGCATCCTCGCGGGTGAGGCTGCCATTGACGACCTCGGCGTGAAAGCCGTGGATGAGAAGACGCTTGAAGTTCAACTTGAAGCGCCAGCTCCTTATTTCCTCGGATTGACTGGTTTCCCGACGTACATGCCGCAAAAGCAAGAGTTCGTCGAAGAGCAAGGCGAAGCGTTCGCAAGCGCTGTCGACAAGACGCTCTACAACGGTCCTTACGTGCTTGAGAGCTGGCAAGACAACACAGGCTGGGTCTACAAGAAAAACCCGGAATATTGGGATGCTGACAACGTCAAGATGGAGACGATCAACGTCAAAGTCGTAAAAGACGTATCGACGGGCGTCAACTTGTTTGAGTCTGGCGAAGCGGACTATACGCTCCTCTCGTCTGAATTTGTCCCTCAGTTCCAAGACAGCGAAGAGTTCAAGACGCGCGCCGATGCCCGCATCAACTTCCTTCGCTTCAACCAAAAGAACGAGGCACTCCAAAACGTCCACATCCGTGAAGCACTCGCGAAAGGTTTTGACAAACAAGGCGTCACGGACGTCATCTTGACGGACGGTTCGCAACCGGCAAACTTCATCGTCGCCAAAGACTTCACGTACACGTCTGACGGTGCTGATTTCCGTGAGAAATATCCAGACCTCCTCAGCTACAACGTAGACGAAGCGAAAGCGGCGTGGGAGAAAGGATTGTCTGAACTCGGCGTCGAGACGGTCGAACTTGAGTTCCTCTCACGTGACGAAGAAGCGTTCAAGAAAGTAAACGAGTTCATCAAAGGCGAGCTTGAAAAGAACTTGCCAGGACTCACACTTAACATTAAACAACAACCGTTCAAAAACTTCCTTGAGCTTGAAGGCGCGGGCGACTATGACGTCTCCGCTGCCGGCTGGGGACCTGACTATCAAGATCCGATGACGTATCTCGACATGTGGGTCACGGACGGTCCGTTCAACCGGATGGCTTACTCGAACGACGAGTACGACAAGCTCGTTCAAGCAGCCAAGAAAGAAGCCGACGAAATGAAGCGTTGGGAAACGATGCAAGAAGCTGAGCGCATCTTGCTCGAAGAGGACTTCGCAATCGCACCGATCTATCAAAAAGGTGAGGCGTACCTCGAACGCTCAAACATCGAAAACATGTACCGTCACCCGTTCGGAGCTGATGCTAGCTTCAAATGGTTGGACGTGAACTGACCCGACAAGCTCTTCCATCACATGATGGAAGGGCTTTTTTATGGTCGGCAGGCCCTTTCCGCCCAGTGACGACTGCTCGCCTTGAACAGATCGACTTCTTCCCATAAAAAAAGACGAACTAGATCGCTTCTCGCGGTCTAGTTCGTCTTCCGTTCGAAGCGGTCCGAGGTCCGCTTCTTTTTTAGATTACGCTTCGCGTTCCGCCCGGATTTCTGCCGGGACACGTCCGCGTTTCGAGATGATTTGTGCGACGAAGAGCAAGACGACGAACGTCGCTGCCGCCGCGAAGAAACCGATCCACATCGACGTCGTGATGCCGAGTACCAAGTAACCGACCGCTGAGACACCCGCCGCAATCGAAGCGTACGGAAGCTGCGTCAACACGTGATCGATGTGGTGCGAACCCGCACCCGTCGAACTGAGGATCGTCGTATCCGAAATCGGTGAACAGTGGTCACCGAAGACGGCACCTGCGAGCACGGCTGCGAGTGTCGGAAGCAACAGCTCCGGCTCGACCGCCATGATCAAATCTGCTCCAATCGGAAGCATGAGACCGAACGTCCCCCAGCTCGTCCCTGTCGAGAACGCCATCAGGCCGGCGATCGCGAACAAGATGAGTGGCAAGTAAGACGCCGCAATGCGATCCGTGACGAAGCTTGCCAAGTAATCACCCGTTCTCATGTCACCGATGACCGCGATGATCGTCCACGCGAACAACAAGATGAGCACTGCCGGCCACATGGCACGGACACCGGCCCAAGCGGCGCGACCGTAGTCAGCAGACGGGATTTTACGTCCGATGAGCAACAAGAACGCCGAGATCAAACTGATGACAGCACCAGCAACGAGTGAACGCGTGACATCTGTCGCCTCAAAGGCACCGAGGAGCGAGAACGCTTGTCCGTCGGCCGCGAGCGCTAGTCCACCCGTGTACAACATGGCCGAGACAGTAGCGACGATCAATACGATGATCGGAACGATCAAGTCACGGACTTTCCCGCCGTCATGCTCTTTAATATCTTCGCTCATTCCCATTGGCGCACCTTTCGACACATCGTACAGCTCGCCTTTAAGGGCGCGAAGCTCATGTGTGCGCATCGGTCCGATGGCGAGCCCGGTGAACGCGACATATCCTGTCAACAGAAGCGCGAAGATGGCATAAAAGTTCATCGGGATCATTTGAATGAACGCCGACAATGACGAATAGCTGTCAATCGAGTATTTCGCTAAAATACCAGCGATGATGGCGATGATGTAGGCGCCCCAACTCGAGAGCGGGCTGATGACACAGACCGGTGCGGCCGTTGAGTCAATCGTATAAGCGAGTTTCGCCCGTGAGACTTTTTTCCGGTCCGTGAGCGGACGGCTGATGTTCCCGACAGCGAGACTGTTGAAATAGTCATCAATGAAAATCAAAATCCCAAGTCCGAACGAGACGAGGCGGGCGCCGCGTGCCGTCTTGACGTTTGCTGCTGCCCATTCACCGAACGCGCGAGCACCGCCCGACGTTTGAATGATCGATGACAAAATACCGAGTAAGAGCAAGAACGCGATCAACAGGACGTTCCATTCGTTCAATTCACCGTCAGACCAGAACAAGGCGACGATGTTCGACCATAAGTATGAGATCGAGTCGATCGGGTTGAAGCTGTGCAGGAGCAATACCCCTGCGATAATCCCGACGCCGAGTGACGGGATGACTTTCCGTGTTGTGATGGCCATAATGATGGCAAGCAATGCCGGTACGAGTGACAGTACCGAAGTTGAATAATCTACCATGCTGTTTTCCTCCTCTTCTGTTTGAGATGAGGCCCCCCTATGCTTAAAAAAACGCAAAGCGAGGGCATCGGCAACAAAGCCGACACCCTCGCTGGATGTTCCGTCTTTCTTAGCCGACTTGGAGCGCTCCATACGTAAATATGTATGGCAGTCTGACGGGTATTTCCCGTCAGCCCAGCATAAAGTCAGAGACATGACTTCACACTTCGGCGATCTTGCCTTTCTGTAGTCTTCACCGTTGTCATCCTCGGACTACTTACTCATCAGCATCGCACCTCTACCTCATCGATAGCACGAATATTCATTTAAAAGTTACGTCTAAATTATCATAAGTGACAATGACTTATCAACACTTATTTTTCCTCGCGGACAATTTGTTTCAAGACAGCGAGTGCCTCTTTGTCGTCCGCCTCGACTGCTTTAAAGAAATCACTAAAGAAATGATACAGCACGAACCGTTCAGCGTGCGATGACGTGTGGTCTTTGATCGTCAGTAGGATGAGGCGGCGCAAACGACGTTTCGTCCGCGTCTCGTCCGGCAATTCTTCACATCGGTCTTGGAAGGCACGATATACAGAATTGATCAAATCCTCATGTTCATCATACGACCGGTTGTAAGCAACTTGTTCCATCTGTGATATCCCCCCTTTCAATTTATACCGATGAAACTTGTTGTAACTATACCAACTTACCAGTGACCGTTCAATCGTTTCGGGTCGGTCTTAACAAAAATCATACGTTAGACCGACTCATGATTCGATGAATGAGAACGTCGTCACATCAAACAGTCCCATATCCGTCAACTTCAAATCCGGAATGACAGGAAGGGCGAGGAACGACATCGTCAAGTACGGGTTGAAGTGACGATGGGCCCCGACGACGTCGAGGGCGTCATTTAACTGTTCGAGGACGTGGGCGACTTCTCTGTATGGACGTTTCGTCATGAGTCCACCGATTTCGAGCGGCAAAACGGCGAGCACTTCCCCTTCCGACACCGCGACGACACCGCCGCCGACTCTTTCGAGCGTCTCGGATGCGAGCAACATGTCTTCCGGGCTGACTCCCGCGACGACGAGGTTATGACTGTCGTGCGCCACTGTCGCCGCGAGCGCGCCACGCTTCAAGCCAAAACCGGTCACTGGTGCGAGTGCCATATGACCCGTCCCGTGGTGCCGTTCGATGACAGCGAGCGTCGCGATATCCTGGGCGATGTCCGCACCCGATTCGTCCGGATTGAAGATGAGTCGTTCCCGCTTCGTCAACAGGCTGTTCGGCAACACTTGAATCACGTCGACGGGCTCTTCTTTCACTGGCAAGCGGAACGAGTCTGCCGTCAAATCTGGAAGTTTAAGCTCCCCTTTCATCGGCTTCGGCACTTCGATGCCTTCGGCTTCGAACGTGGCGTTCCCTTCCTTCACTACAGGCTCGCCGTTCACGTAAACGGAATCGATCGTTACCGATTCGACGTCTGACAAGATGACAAAGTTCGCTTTCTTGCCGGGCGCAATCGCCCCCACATCTTTCAATCCATACGCTTCAGCGGCATGAAGGCTGGCGATGGCGTACGCCGTTTCCGGTTTGACCCCTTGCTTGATGGCCATGCGAATGTTGTAGTCGATCCCGCCTTCGGCGACAAGGTCATCCAAGTGTTTGTCATCGGTACAGAACAAGAAGCGATGCGCATTGCTCTCCGTGATGGCCCGGCTCACTTGTTCGACGTTTCGCGCCACGGACCCTTCCCGGATTTGAACGTAAAAACCACGACGGACTCGTTCAAGTGCCTCTTCCGCTGTCGTGCATTCGTGATCGGTCATGATGCCAGCCGTCCGATACACGTTCAACTGGTCTGGACCAAGCCCTGAGGCGTGACCGTCAACGACTTTACCGACATGCTCGGTCTGGGCGATCTTTTGGAGCATATCTTCACTCCCGGCTTCGACAGATGGATAATCCATCACTTCGCCGAGACCATGCACGCCCGGGTCGCCTAAGAACGGGGCCAAGTCTTCCGCATATAGTTTAGCGCCCGCATGCTCGAACGGCGTCGCCGGCACACAACTCGGGAGCATCATCCGTACGTCGAGCGGGAGCCCTTTCGCGTCGGCGAGCATGTATTCAATTCCGAGCGCTCCGTTGACGTTGGCAATCTCGTGCGGATCGGCAATGACTGTCGCCACGCCGAGTGGAAGGACCGCTTTCGCAAACTCGTGCGGCGGGACCATCGACGACTCGATATGGACGTGCGAGTCGATGAACGTCGGTGCGAGCGTCCACGACGGATCGTGATACTCGACCTCCCCTTCATAACCTTCCCCGATGGCTACGATATATCCTGCGTCGATGGCGACGTCTGTCCGAATCGTCTCCCGACTATAAACATCGATGACCGCCACATCTTTAAAGACGACCGCCGCTTTCTTTTTCTTGGCGGCGATATCAATCAAATGTTGTTTTTCCATCTGTGGTGTGTCTCCTTTTTCAACGTATTTTATCTATCTTAACAAGAATAATCTTTTTGACGCAATTTCTTTTTCGAGTTGTGCGACAATAAGAGCATATCTGGTTGAAAGGGGTTACACATATGCAATATCAATTAGGCGAACTCATACCACAAGTCGACGAGACCGTGTTCATCGCGCCAGGGGCACACGTCATCGGTGACGTGACGATCGGCGAGCACTCTGGGGTTTGGTTCAATACGGTCATTCGGGGAGATGAGGGCCCGATTCAAATCGGTTCTTACGTGAACATTCAGGACGGGTCGATGGTTCACCAATACGAAGGATCACCGACGATCATCCATGACCGTGTCTCGATCGGTCATATGGCGATGATTCACGGTTGTGAGATTGAAGAAGGCTGTCTCATCGGGATGCACGCGACCGTGCTCGACGGAGCCAAAGTCGGAAGAGGCTCGTTCGTCGCCGCCGGCGCGCTCGTCACGCCGAACATGCAAATCCCTGAAGGGGTCATGGTGATGGGGGTCCCGGCCAAAGTCGTCCGTCCGCTCAATGACGAAGACCGTTTCATCATGGAACGGACCGTCAACAAGTACGCCAAACGGGCGGAACAGTACCGAACGACGTGTACACCACTCGCCGCCACAGAAAGTTTGTGAAAGCGTTTACAAGATTCATAAATTGTTAACGATTATCCCGATTTTTCTTCATGTTTCCCTTGTATACTGAGGATGTAGTCAAGCCGACGTGTCGAAAGGGGCCAATTGTATGCATCTCAACCATGCGCAATTCATGTTAGACTTGTACGCTTCGTCCATCAACCCAAGCTATTGCCTTCATGTCGAGGATTCATTCGACGAGACGTTACAAGGCACACATCGAGAGGTTTGGGAACGGATGCAATTGGATAATAATATAGAGGAAGAAATTCAAAACGGGGGAACGTGATCACAATGATTCCAACTAACGTCATTCAAGACTGGCTCGCAAATAAATTAAAGAAATAAATCACATAAATCAAAAGCTCGAGCGTAGGCACTTGTCCTCGCTCGAGCTTTTCATTATTCAAAAATCGTGAGACAACTGTCGATCGACTGGCGTCGTTTTGTCGGTGGCACGTCCTCGAATCGCCCGAGTTGGAGCAGTCCGACGAACGTCTCCCCGTCCGCCCCGATCATTTCTTGCAGACGAGCGTCTTCAAAGATGCCTCCGGTCCGCCAGACGAGACCGATGTCTCGCTCGCTGCAAAGCAAGTGGAAGTTTTGAATGAACGTCGCTGTCGCGAGCAACGCATCCTTCTTGTCTTTCTCCGTCTCGAACGACTTTGTCGTCACGTATAGGCACGCTGCCGCGTTCCGAATCCGCCCGGCAACCTTTTCCCGTTTCGCCTCAGGACCGTCCGTAAAAGCAGGTTCAAGTGCGTCTAACAATACTTCTTTCCCGTCACCGTTGAACAAATAGACGTTCCACGGCTCGATTTTGTTATGGAACGGCGCTTGGTGTGCCGATGCCAACAAGTCATAGAGCTCTTTCGTCTCAATCGTTCCTTCTGTGAACATGCGAATCGTCCGCCGCGATTCAATCAATCGTTGTCCGTCTGTCTTTTCCATCTACTCACTTCCCCCTCTATTTTCTTTTTCATCATAATTGAAAACAGTTCTCACGTGTAGCAATTTGACCGATACTAGCGGGAACCTAATGGCTCCCCATCAAGTATATAGAGATGAACGGATGTCACGTTCGTTCGAATGAAACTTGTACAACGTTTGAAGACGAAGCGGATAAGGAGAGGATCATCGTGCCCACACGTTTCAACTTATTTCTATTATGTACGCTCTCGCTCGTCATCTTCACAACAGCTTGTCACTCTGCGGCATCGCCACATGCAACGATTCAAATGAAAAGTGAAGAAGAACAACGCCAAATCGTAGACGAGTACACGTTCGACGATTATAAGAAAGCATTTGATGAAGTCGTCATCGAAGCAAACCGGCTCGACGTGGAGGAACCGTTACGAAAGTGGGTGATTCGGACATTGGCAGAAGAGAAGCTGTACTATGAAACGGACTTGACAGATGCCCAAGTCATCGCACTCTCGACGGAAGCGATGAGACAAGATGCCGCATGGAAAACGGTCGCAAAAGAGCAGTACAACATTCACGTATCGGCAGAAGAGGTTGATCAATTCATTCAACAAGGCCCGGACCAGAGTGATTTACCAAATCACCTCGCCTATGCGAGCGCCCTCGGCTTGTCGCTTCACCAACTCAATCACCAGTTCGATCGAGACCTTTATGAAAAGAATACGATTTGGTTAAAGTTGAAACTCGAGTTGGAAAAGAAGTACCGGACAGACGACAACAACGAGCTCGTTGATCGCTATGAGGCGGAAGTGAACGCCGAGCTAGATTAACCTGACAGGTTGACCCGGTGAAGTCGTTCATACAAAAAGGGATTCAGTCGCATGACTGAATCCCTTTTTCGCCTGACATCAAGACGATTGTCCGACAACTTCGCAAACGACCAAGTCTTCGAGCGTCTGTCTGCGGACGACGAGACGATGTGTCCCGTTCTTCACGAAGACAACGGCCGGGCGGAGCATCTGGTTATAGTTGCTCGCCATCGAGAAGTTATACGCACCCGTCGCTTTGACGAGGAGCAAATCCCCTGCTTCGACCTGCGGGATGAGCGAACGGTTCGAGATGATGTCGCCCGACTCGCAACATGCGCCGACGATTTTCGCCTCGAGCGTTTTTTCTTCATCCATCCGTGTCGCTGCGATGACGTCGTACTCGGCGTCATAGAGGGCGGGACGGATGTTATCCGTCATTCCGCCGTCGACCGAGACGTACGTGCGGACCCCGCTCACTTCTTTCACCGTCCCGACTTCATACAGCGTCGCGCCGGCGTTTGCGACGAGCCAACGGCCCGGCTCAATGCCGATTTTCGGAAGCGGCAAGCCGAAGCGGTTCACTTCCGCGACGAGCGTGTCCATCACTTGCGTCATCGTGTCGGCAAAGTCGAGCGGGTCGTCCGACTCGAGGTAGGCGACACCGAAGCCGCCCCCGATGTTCAAGACGTCGGCCGTGAAGCCCGTCTCTTGACGAATCGTCTCGATGAAGTTGACCATCGTCTTGACCGTGTTGATGAACAGCGTCGGTTCTTGAATCTGTGAGCCGACATGACAGTGAATCCCCGTCAAGTTCAACCGCTCCGCTTGAAGCGTCGCGCGGACCGCCTCGAGATACGTCTCGTCGTGCGTCGGGAAACCAAACTTCGTATCGACCCCACCCGTCTGGATCGCCTCATGGGCACCCCCGACGACTTGCGGGACGATACGGAGAAGGACATCGACATCGACGCCGTGTTCGACGGCGAGGCCGGATAAAAGTCCGATTTCACGCATGTTGTCAATCGTGAAATGCGTGATGCCGTTCTCAAGCGCGAACGTGATATCTTGTACCGTCTTGTTCGATCCGTGGACGTGAATCCGGTCCGCCGGTACCCCGGCGTGCAAGGCGACGAACATCTCCCCGCGCGAGACGACATCGATGCTGAGACCAGACGCCATGACTTTCTCATAGACGGCCGCGATCGACATCGCTTTTGACGCGTAAAGCGCGTACGTGTTCGGATATTTGTCTAAAAAGGCGCTTCGGACGAGTCCGAGACGACGCTCAAGCTCAGGCTCGCTCATAATATAGAGCGGTGTCCCATACGTCGCTTGAAGTTCACGGACGGACACGCCCTCGATCATACAAACTGATTGGTTGGTGGTGTACATACATTTCCTCCTTCAAAGCGATGCGGGACACGCCATGAACGTGCGCATAGTTGTTCTGAGTTGTTGGCGTGACCGGTACGCGTCACGTCATCAATTTTGGTCGTATTGCCATATAGCTCGACCACGTCTCCGACTTGAACAGTCGCATCGACGCGGAGGAAGCTGTGGCTCATGAAGATGTTGCTGATGAACGGGAACGCTCGACCGTTAATGTGGGCCGGCAAATGCCGACGTGCGCGCATCAACCCATCACCGTAACCGACTGACAGTACAGCAATCCGTTCTTTCGCCGCTGCCGTGTAACCGGTGCCGTAACCGACGTGCGCCCCGGCTTCGATGTCGTGCACCGCGATGACTTCGGTCTCCCAACGAAACGCCGGGACGAGCCAATCGACCGGTTCAACCGACGAATAGCCGTACAAGAAAATCCCGACTCGCACGTGCGTGCAGTGCGCAAGGCGGGGGTCCGCCTGCAGCGTCGCCGCACTGTTCGCCGCATGCACGACTTCGAACGCATGGCGTTCGATGAGCCGCGTCGACCAGTCGGCAAACCGTTCAACGTGGATGCTATGTTCGATTTCAGCGTTATCCGCGTCCGCGAGCGGGAAGTGCGTGCATAAACCGACGAGGTCGAGCCCTTCATCCTGGCAAAACGCGACGATGGCAAGTGCCTCTTCGAACGTCTTGGCGCCAAAACGGTTCATGCCGACATCTAATTTCAAATGGAGCCGGACCCCATCCAGTTGAGCGCGCTCGGCGACCAACCAGTCATACGACCCGATGGCGACATCGAGCTTTTGTTCCCGGACATCCTGCCATTCATATACAGGGTTCATGACGAGTACACGGGCGTCCGTCGCATACGTCCGGACCTCCCTTGCCTCCGCAAGCGTCGTCACCATGAAATGACGCACCCCTTCTTCGTACAGTGTCGTCACAACTGGCTCCATTCCTAGGTTATAGGCGTTGTTTTTCACGACGGCGAACACCGGTCGGCCGAGCGTCTCGATCCGACGTTTGTTCTCACGAATCGCATTCAAGTCAATTGTGACTCCCATACAAAAACTCCTTTATTCTTTGACTGCTGCTTTGACGAACGTGATCCAATCACGATGGTTTTCGATTTTTCCGGTTACGGCTTCACGGTAACGTGTGAGCATGTTCGTTGCGACCGTCTGAACCCCACCGCCGATGGAGATGTTGTCGACTTCGATGACACTTGTCACTTCAGCCGCCGTACCCGTCAAGAAGATCTCATCTGCTACATATAATTCGTCACGCCCGATATGACGCTCAATCACGTCGAACCCTTCTTCACGAGCGAGTTCGATCACGGTTTGCCGCGTGATGCCATCAAGCACCGAACAATCGAGTGACGGTGTGAAGATTTTTTTACCTTTGACGAGGAAGATGTTGGCGACGCTCGCCTCGCTGACGTTTCCGTTCATGTCGAGGGCGATCGCTTCATCGTATCCGTCGCGCACCGCTTCGCCTTTAAGCAATTGCGAGTTCATGTAGTTCGCTGCCGCTTTTGCCTGCATCGGCATCATCGTCGAAGAGACGCGGCGATATGACGCGACTTTCGCCCGGATACCGACCGTTTTGCTGAAATATTCACCAAGCGGCCAACATGAGATGGCGACGTGTACTTTTGTTTCCGCAGTCGGCATGAGTGCCTGCCAAGGTGTGCCGAGGAAAACGAATGGACGGATGTAACAAGCTTCAAACCCATTGCGTTCAATCAATTCGATTGTCGCTTGCTCGAGCTCGTCGACCGTGTACGGCAAATCTACGTGATAGTAGGCGCATGAGCGTACGAGGCGCTCCAAATGTTCGCGGAGACGGAAAATGGCCGGGCCTTCCTCTGTGTGGTATGCCCGGATTCCTTCGAAGAACCCGCTCCCGTAATGAATCGCGTGCGTCATGATGCTCGTGTTCGCATCCGTCGGCTCGATCCAAGCCCCGTCTTTCCACATCCATTGTCCATACTGTTCCATAGTTCAACTCTCCCATTCATTTTTGATATTTTCTGTCTATTATACGTTAGAGAGAGCGTAAGTCATCAACAAGTTGTGTTTTTTCTGCAGTTTTTTCATCTTTTTGCTTGATGATACGGGCTGGGGTACCAGCGACGACGACACCAGGCGGTACGTCTTGCGTGACGACGCTTCCTGCCGCGACGACTGCATTTTCCCCGACACGGACGCCTTCTAAAATGACGGCGTTCGCACCGATCATGACACCGTCTTCGATGATGACCGGATCTTTTGAAGGTGGCTCAAGGACACCTGCGACAACTGCACCGGCGCCGAGGTGGACGTTTTTCCCGAGTGTGCCGCGGGCGCCGATCACAGCGTTCATGTCGACCATCGACCCGTCACCGATGACGGCACCGATGTTGACGACGGCTCCCATCATGACGACGGCGTTGTTCCCGATTTGAACGTGGTCGCGGATGAACGAGCCCGGTTCGATCCGTGCGTTCAACTTCGTCGTATCGAGCATCGGCACGGCACTGTTGCGACGGTCAAACTCGACGTGTGAGTCCGTGATGACCGCGGCGTTCGCTTCAAGAAAAGCAGCGGCCCGCTCGGCTGTCGTCAAGAACAGTTTTGATTCGTCCGTTCCGAACGCTTTCGCCTCTTCGATCTCAAGGCCGGCCAATTGACCGTTGACGTACAATTTGACTGGTGTTTCTTTCTTGGCATCTTTAATGTATTGCGCGATTTCATAAGCGTTTGTGAGTAACATGAGTGGCCTCCTCGTATAAGTTCGTTAAATTATATAGTCCGGCCGGGCGGTCGAGAATCGTCGCCGCCGCGGCGAGTGCCCCGTTCGCGAAGACGCGTTTTGACAGGGCGGTGTGTTTCAGTTCTAGCATCTCGTCATCACCGGCAAAGAGCACGGTATGCTCGCCGAAAATCGTTCCTCCGCGCACGGAGTGCATGCCGAGCTCGTTCGCTTCGCGCGCTTCGCGTCGCGGCGTCCGGTCGTACACCGGAGTCACGTCACGTTTCGCCTCGATGGCTCGGGCGAGCAGTTCAGCTGTTCCGCTCGGCGCATCGACTTTCTTACGGTGATGCGCTTCGATCACTTCGATATCATACCCGAGCGTGAGCGGCACGAGCTGGTCGAGCAATTGTTTCAAAAGGGCGATCCCGTACGACGTGTTATACGACTGGAAGATCGGGATCTCGTTTGACGCTTCCTCGATTTTCGCAAGCTCTGCCTCCGAAAAGCCGGTCGTCGCGATGACGAGCGGGATTCGGTTCGCTTTCCCGTAGGCGAGCACGTCATCTAAGAGCGCCGGATTCGAGAAATCGATGACGACATCGACGTCTGCCTCTACGTCTCGCAGCGACGTCGGATGGTCCCCTCCCGCCGGCGAGACGATCGCTGCGACGTTCAAGTTTTGTGTGTGGGCGACTTCCTCGACAATTTGTCCCATCGCCCCGTAGCCATGAATGAGTAAGTTCACTGTCTCACCTCATTGAATTGCTCCATTGCCGACAAAAGTCGGGCCTCGGCCGTCGCGCTCATCGGGACGAGCGGCAGACGTGGTGCGCCGAACTCGAATCCGCGTGCGTTTAGCGCCGCTTTGACCGGGATCGGGTTCACTTCAGCGAACAGTTCATCGATGACCGGGAGCAAGCGGATTTGCCACTTGCGCGCCGTCTCCAAATCCCCGGCGAGCAACGCTTCAGCGAGTGCGACCGTCGCACTCGGATAGACGTTCGACAATACCGAGACGACGCCTTGAGCTCCCCAAGCCATGTACGGTAAGATTTGATCGTCGTTCCCGCAATAGACCGGGAACCCTTCCGGTAAATGGGCCATCATTTGAGCCATCACCGAGATGTCCCCGCTCGCCTCTTTCAAAGCTGCGATGCGCGGGTGATCGGCGAGTTCACCGACCGTTGCCGGTTCGAGCGCGACACCGGTGCGTGACGGCACGTTGTAAAGCATGAGCGGAATCGGTGACGCGTCGGCAATCGCTGTGAAGTGAGCGATGAGACCGGCTTGTGTCGACTTGTTGTAGTACGGCGTGACGACCATCGCCATCTCGGCCCCGAGTTCAGCGGCACGCTTCGTCTTTTCGATGCTTAGCGCCGTGTTGTTCGAGCCGGTGCCGGCGATGATGACGGCTCGTCCGGCCGCGATCTCAATCGCTTTCGTGAGGAGCGTCTCGAACTCTTCATCGGTGATTGTCATCCCTTCACCGGTCGTCCCTCCGATGACGAGTCCGTTCACCCCTTCTTTAATTTGATCTTCAACCAACGCTTCCCATGCGGCAAGGTTTAGCGATCCGTCTTGTTGGAACGGTGTGGCAAGTGCTGTAGCGACTCCTGTGAACATGTGATTTCCCCCTTTATTTTGTAGCGGTCTGTCCAATCATGCATTGTGCGATTTGAACGGCGTTCGCGGCCGCGCCTTTTCTGACGTTGTCGGCGACACACCAGAGATGGAACGTGTTCGGTTGTGACTCATCGACACGGACACGGCCGATGTACACGTCATCCGTCCCGTTCGCATCGAGCGGCGTCGGGTAGACGAGTTCGCCCGGGTTGTCCATGAGGACGACGCCTGGCGCGTCACTGAGCACGGCTTTCACTTCAGCGAGTGTCGCCTCGCGGTCGAGCGTCACCGTGATCGAGACGGCGTGGCTGTTTCGGACCGGGACACGAACACATGTCGCTGTCACGCCAAGGTTTGGGGCGTTCAAAATTTTGCGTGTCTCGTCGATCATCTTCTGTTCTTCTTTCGTATAGCCGTTCTCGAGGAACACGTCGATGTGCGGCAACACGTTGTCATAAATCGGATACGGATAGTTTTGCGGTTCTTCGCCGCGGGCCCCGCGCTCCAAATCTTCAATCCCTTTTTGTCCTGATCCTGAGACGGCTTGATAAGACGTGTAAGCGACGCGAGTCAATCCGTACACTTCAGCAAGCGGGGCGAGCGCGACGACCGATTGGATCGTCGAACAGTTCGGATTGGCGATGAGCGGCTTATCCGGGCTCAGCTCGACCCGGTTCACTTCCGGTACGATGAGCGGGATATCCGCTTGCATCCGGAACGCGCTCGAGTTGTCGATGACGATGACGCCTTGTTCGCTCAGGCGCGGCGCATACTGTTCACTGATGCTGCCTCCGGCCGAGAAGAGCGCGATGTCGATCGGGTCTGCGTAAATCGCATCGGATAGTTCTCGAATGACGACGTCCTGGCCGTTCACAGTGACCGTCTTTCCGGCTGAACGGGCTGATGCGTACAACATCAATTCGTTGATCGGAAACTCATATTCTGTCAACACTTCAATCATCTTTTGGCCGACGGCACCGGTCGCACCGACGACGGCTACGTTATACATGTGGCGTCCTCCTTATAACTTGAAGCGTGTCGCGATTGCCGCGACGGCTGCTTCGACGTCTTGTTCGTTGATCGTGTACGAGATACTGATTTCAGATGTCGTGACTTGGTAGAACGGGATGCCGCTCTCACGGAACGTCGCGAACAGTTCAGACGCGACACCGGTCGCATCACGCATCCCGATGCCGACGACCGAGATTTTCGCATGCTCGGTATGGCGATCGATTTTGATTTGCGGGAACGTCTCCGTCAATTCGGCGAGCGCTTCTTCAAGGAACGCTTCCTCGTCAAGCGGACACGTGAACGACAAGAACACTTCACCGTCAAACGCCGTTTGACTGATCATATCGATATTGACGTGACGCTGTGACAACTTCTCGAAAATATCGGCCACACCTGCCACCGAATGCGGAATATGTTTGATTGAAACGCTGAGCACGTTCTTCACGACGCTCACGCTCGTCACCGCTTTTTGTTCCATTGCCTGTGTCATATCCATGATCCAAGTTCCTCCTTCGCTCGCAAGCGTCTTTCCTACAAAAATGTTCACGTCATATTTTTTCGCGAGTTCCACGCTGCGCATCTCCATCACTTTCGAACCGAGCGCGCTCATCTCCATCATCTCGTCGTACGACACCGTCTCTAAGCGGCGCGCTGTCGGGTGAATCCGCGGGTCGGCCGTGTACACACCGGCGACGTCCGTATAAATCTCGCACCGTTTGCTGAGGACGGCCGCCAAAGCGACGGCTGTCGTATCCGATCCGCCGCGGCCGAGCGTCGTCACGTCGCCGAACTCGTTGACACCTTGGAAACCGGCGACGATGACGACGTCATACGTGCGCAGCTTCTCTTCCAATACTTCTTTTCGAATCGCCTTAATTTTACTTTTCGTATGAATCCCCATCGTGTCGATCCCGGCTTGTTGTCCGGTGAGCGAAATGGCGGCGACGCCCCGTGAGTTCAAGGCGATGCTGAGCAGGCTGATCGTCTGTTCTTCCCCGACGGCGAGCAAGCGGTCGAGTTCTCGAATCATCGGTCGTTCCGTAATTTGTTTAGCTAGCGACAAGAGCGAGTCGGTCGTCTTTCCCATCGCGGAGACGACGACGACGAGCTTTTCGCCCGCCTCGGCCCGCGTTTGTAAATATTCAGAAATTGCCTGTATTTGTTCGATTGTGGCAACGGAGCTGCCTCCAAATTTCAATACGGTTGTCATCAAGTTCCCCACTTTCATGATGTCCACCAACAGAAAAAGCGGCAGACCGGTAGGAAGCACTCTCCCTACGGCCTGCCGCTTGTACGCGCAGTTGAAAAACGATTGAAAAATCGTTCCGTAGATAGCGCTCCATGGCATTTCATCCATGGCAGTGTAGGCGTTATTCACGACTACCCCAGCCTTCGTTCGTACGCACGCGAACGTCGACTTCGGCGAATTTCCCCTTTCGGCCCGATCCGGAATGCGTCCGTTTCGATCAAGCGTACTCATGTCATTCGCAACCTCTATCTGTCAGTTGTTAGTTTTAGTTATAACAAATGAAAAACGGCTTGCCAACCTTTTTTTAGAAAAAAGGAAAATTTCTAAAACATTCACCACGTCTTCTTCATCATCCGATGCGGGATATCGGCGTCTAAAAATTCATCGCCGAACGCCTCGTACCCGAGTCGCTCATAAAACGAGAGTGCCGTCAGCTGGGCTCCGAGCTTCAACTCGGTCAGCCCTTCTCGTTTCGCGACCTGCTCGACTTCAAGCATGATGTCACGCCCATACCCGTTCCCCCGGGCGTCTCGAACCGTCGCGACTCGTTCGACTTTCGCGACACCTGCCCCGATCGGCCGCAGTCGCGCCGTCGCCACGGGTTCATCGTTCAGTATCCCGACGAAATGGAGGCATTCTGGATCCAAGTCATCATATTCAAGAGCCGTATCGATGCCTTGCTCTTGAATGAAGACGAGTTCTCGAACTTGACGCGCTCTTTCAATCAGCATTGGTTCGTTCCCATGTTCAATCGTCAGCATGAGACCACCCCTTCCTGAAGCCGTTTCACGACTTCCGTTGTCGCCCGTTCCAAGTCGGCAACGGACTCGAATCGAGCTTGTGCCTGCTTATGGCTGCCGCCGCCCCGGCCGATGCCGAGATCGTCGAGCGTCCGTTTTAAAAACGTGCCGATGGCGATGTCGTGGGTGCCGTCATGCATGAGCACGAGTTTTTGCGCTGTATGGTTGGCGCCGACGGCGATTCGTCCCGTCGCAGCAATCCGCTCAATGATCATCACTGTGAGCGTCTCCGCCTCGGTCTTGCCGATGTGAGTGATGACATAGTTGTCTTCTTGTAAGAAGGCGGCCACTTTCGCTTTAGCGACTCTCGCTTCGAGCGCTTTCACTTCCTTCTCACGCTCGATCCGGGCGTTTCGTTCTTCGACGACGCGGGCGGCGACCGTCTCATTCGTCGTCGATAACGTCTGGTGCACTTGCCGGAGCGCGTCGCGTGACGATTGAGCTGCTCGCAACGCCCTTGTCCCGGCCACATACGTCAAGCGGACGTTGCCCCGTACTTTTTTGACGGAGGTGATATGGACGGTGCCGAGTTGCCCGGTCGAGGCGACATGTGTCCCGCCGCAGGCGTTATAGTCGAGACCTGCGATTTCAACGATACGAATCAATCCGGTCCGGTCCGTCGGTTTTCTTAGTCTTGCCTCGTCTACTTCACCGTCCGATAACGTGCGCACCGTGATTGGACGATTTTCAAAGATGAGGTGCTGCACATCGCGCTCGAGCGATTCAACGCGAGACCAGTCGAATGCAGTCGTTCCAATCTCAAGCGAAGACTCTTCCGGACCGATGCCGAAACTGAGCGTCTCGATGCCATACCGGTCTTCGAGCACAGCCGTCAACACGTGTTGTGCCGTATGTTGGATGGAATGGTCGCGGCGTGACGTTTCGTCGACTTGTCCGGTCACTGCTATACCGACATCAAGCGGTCGCTCGAGCAAATGCCACACGACGCCGTCGATTTGTTGGACGTCCTGTACCGTTTCGCCCGCGATCGTCCCGGCGTCGCCCGGTTGCCCGCCGCCTTCCGCGTAAAATTGCGTTTCTTGAAGCGCGATCCAATGCCCGCGCTCATCTTGACGTTGTGCCGTCACTGTCGTTTCAAATTGCCATCCGGTCATAAGGGGAACCTCTTTTCTCTATGATGTGTTCAGACAACTAGTTCGATTTGGTCTATAATAGGACATAATCCTTTTTAGTCAGGAGCGATTGAGATGCTACAGATCGATAAACAATCCCCGCTTCCTATTTATTATCAAATCGAATCTTATTTAAAGCAACAAATAGATGCCGGCTTTCTTCAACCCGGCGATTTGATTCCTTCAGAGCGCGAGTTCTCTGAGCAATACGACGTCAGCCGGATGACCGTCCGCCAAGCCATCAAGAACCTGGTCAATGAAGGGTATTTGCATCGTCAAAAAGGCCGGGGCACGTTCGTCGCGACGAATAAAATCTCGATGACGCTCTCCGGCCTCACGAGCTTTACTGAGGAAATCAAACATCGAGGCATGCGCCCGTACACGCGCCTGCTCTCGTTCCAAACGATTCCCGCCCCGTATAAAGTCTCACGCCGTTTAAGCGTTGCCTTAGATACCCCGGTGTACGAGATGAAGCGGCTCCGCCTCGCTGATGAGCAAGTGCTCGCCCTCGAGACGGCTTACATCCCGGTCTCGTTACTTCCCGATTTGACCGAGGAAGATGCGACGGGATCGATTTACGAATACGCCGAGCAGGCCGGACTCCATTTAAAAAACGCGACCCAGACGCTCGAGGCCCGAAGCGCTGGTTCAGAAGAAGCGAAGCTTTTGACAATCGAAGCAGGGGCACCGGTGCTCTTGATCGATCAGCGGACGTATCTCGACAGCGGTGACATGTTCGAATATAGCCGTGCCCTGTTCCGTGGTGACTCGTACTCGTTCACGGTCGCCATGGAGCGCACGTGATCAAAAAAAACGATTTGCCGCGTCGGCAAATCGTTTTTATTGTGCTTCATAGGTGATGCCTGAAGGATCATACATATACGACTCGAGTTCCGACTCGGTCATCCCCTGTACTTCGTTTCCGGCATCGGCCTGTTGGACGCGGTAGCGGACTTCATCGAGCAACGGTTCGTTCAAGAAGTAGTAGAAATGGCCGTCACTTGCGCGTGCCCCTTCTCCGGTCAACTGATATTGTACCGTGTTGTTGAGCGCCCCGACATCTTCAATCAAGCGCATGTAGTCGTTCGGACCGAGCGTCGTCTGCATGTTGTCACCGACCGCTTTCAACACTTTGTCGTAATTGTTGAGAAGCGACGTGCCGAGTGATTGCTCGAGCACGGCGTTGATGACTTCCATTTGGCGTTGGCCGCGGCCGATGTCTCCACGCGGATCGTCGTAACGGTTACGGACGTAGGCAAGCGCTTCTTCACCTGTCAACTGCTGCAAACCAGCCTCGACCTCGACCACTTCACGAGAAGCGTCATAACTGTTCTGCTTCGATGAGAACGGTACGTCGATTTCAACTCCGCCGACAGCATCGATAAAGTCGACAAAGCCTTGGAAGTTGAGCGAGACGACGTGATCGATTTCGATCCCGACGAGGTCTTCGACCGTTTTCGTCGACATCCGCATGCCGTTGTTCGGGTTCGATTCATCCATCGAGCCGAAGTAATAGGCGTGCGTGATTTTGTCTTGGTCGAGCCCTGTTTTTCCGTACGGGATGTTATACCCTGTATAGTCGATATTGACATACGAATCACGTGGGATGCTGAGCATCGTCGTCTGTTTCTCTTTCTTGTTCAAGATGACGACGATCATGACGTCAGAGCGACCGTATTCCCCGCGTGCTTTCTTTTGAGGAGAGAGATCGGTTCCGAGGACGAGGAAACTTTCGGTGTCTTCTTTATCGAACCGGGTCGGTTCAACCGTCGGGTCGTCTTCGAGCGTCACTTGCGTTCCCGACAACATGTTGTGCGCTTTGTAAAAAGCAGTCCCATACATGCTGGAGCCGGCGATAATCACAATCAACAACACAGCGCTGAAAAGTTTATAAAACGCAGACGGGCCTTTTCGCCGTCTACGAGCCTGGGTTCTAGAATTCATCTGTTTCTCCTTCACGGTCGAATGATACGAGCTTCACTTATTATAGAGGAATCCATAACGTTTGTCGAAAACGTTTTGATGACAAATTCATTTCTATACAATTTCCCACAAAGCTTCACTAAAAAAACCTGCGGATATGAATCCGCAGGCAGTTAGGACCGGATGGAGAAGAAACGGGCCGCGGCCTCACTTCCTCGCGCTTGTAAGGCATCGGCGCACTGAGATGCGGCTTCCTGATCGAGGACGACCGTCACACTCGGATGCGCTTGTAAAATCGTCGCCGGCCATTCGATCGTCGGGACGCTCTCAATCATGTGATGGACCGCCTCCGCTTTGCGTGTGCCTGTGGCGACGAGTACGATCTCACGGGCGTTCATGATCGTATCGAGACCCATTGTGATGGCGTCAGTCGGAACGTCGTCGATCGAATCGAAGAAACGTCGGTTCGCTTCTCGCGTCGACTCCGTCAACTCGGTCACATGCGTCTTGGCGTCGAGCGCCGTTCCCGGCTCATTGAAAGCGATGTGCCCGTTCTCCCCGATGCCGAGCAACTGCAAATCGACGCCGATCGAACGGACGAGCGCCTCGTACCTCTCCGCTTCCGCTTTCGGGTCGGCAGCGTCTCCTCGCGGCAAGTGGTTCTCTTTGAATGGGACGTCGTCGAACAACTTCTCTTCCATGAAGTGATGATAGCTTTGCGGATGGTCCGGAGCGAGGCCGATATATTCGTCTAAATTGACGCTCGTCACGTGACGGCAGTCAAGCCGATCTTCCTTGAACATCTTATACATCCCGACAGGCGTACTGCCGGTCGCGAGTCCGAGGACGAAGTCGTGTTTTCCGGAGAGTCGTTCTTTAATGAGCGTGTATGCGATCTGTTCTGCTTCTTGCGGTGTGTTGGCTACCAATATGTTCATACGAGATCCTCCTTCTTAAATGCGACCTGCCCCCGATGAATCGTCTGTTCGACCGATAACGCCTCATCCCACACGACGAGGTCCGCATCAAAACCGGCAGCAATTTTTCCTTTATGCATCAACCCAAACTCATGCGCTTGGTTGCTTGACGTCATCTTCACAGCTTCTTCTAACGTACATCCCGTGAAATCGAGAATGTTTCGGAACGCGGCATCCATCGTCAAGACGCTGCCGGCCAGATTGCCTGCTTCAAGACGCGCTGCCCCGTCCTCTACAATGACCGGTTGGCCTCCGAGCTCATAGCGTCCGTCCGGCAATCCTTTCGCCCGCATCGCGTCGGTGATGACGACAAGTCCGTCAGCCCCTTTTAAGCGATAAGCAAAATCGACCATTTCCCGGCGGCTATGAATCCCGTCCGGAATGATTTCAACCATGACGTCCCGTTCGAGCAAGCAGTATCCGACCGTCCCGGGCTCCCGATGATGCAGACCGCGCATTTGGTTGTACAAGTGCGTCCCATGTTTGACAGCGGCTTGTTTGTTTTCTGCGTATGTCGCATTCGTATGCCCGGTCGATCCGATTGCTCCCGTCTCTCGCATGGCACGTTCAAGTTCCCGTGCCCCAGGACGTTCCGGGGCATACGTGACGAGACGAATGTGTCCTCCGGCCGCCTCCTGAAAACGCCGGAACTGGTCGGCGTCCGGGTCCGTGATGTGTTCAGCGGGTTGAGCGCCGGCGTTGTCGACGTTGACGTACGGGCCTTCTAAGTGAATACCGATGACAGTCGTGTCGCCTGACTCGATGACATGACGGGCAGCTTCAAGCGCTCGTGTAATCTCTGATTTCGATTGCGTAATCGTTGTCGCTAAAAATGACGTGACCCCTTCAGCGAGCATGGATGTGGCGAGATGACGCAAACGCGTCTCGTCCGCATCCATCGTATCGACGTCGTAACCGCCATGCACATGAATGTCGATCATACCTGGCGTCACGAGCGCTCCCGCCACATCGAACACGTCCTCATCCTGCGCGACGTAATCGTCCATCGGTCCGACCGCCTCGATCGTATGCCCGTTCCATCGAATATACCCGTGTTCCCACGTCTCATCTCCCGAGACGATTCGTGCGTTAATGATCACCATCACCAGTCTCCACCTTTCTATCCCTATCCCTATTCTTCCCCATTATGATAACAAATATCTAGTATAGTTGTATATACCAATTTTAAAGTAAATCGTCATCTAAAAAAACGAGGACGAGAAACGTTCGGCACGTCCCTCGTCCTCGCTATTTTTTATGATGCCGGTTTTGGTTCCGGTTTATATTGACGCACGATGTACACGAGACGGACGAACAACAGCACGGCCCCGGCAGCAAGTCCGGCGATGAGCCCGATCCAATAACCGTCCGGTCCGAAGCCGAACGGCTCGGCGAGCAAATAACCGAGCGGAAGCCCGATCACCCAATAGGCGATGAGTGAGAGGACGAGCGTCACGTTCACATCTTTGAAGCCGCGCAATATTCCTTGGATCGGCGCCGCAACGGCATCCGACAGTTGGAAGAACACCGCAAAGATCATGAAATGGGCCGCTAGTTCAACGACAGCTGCATCGTTCGTATAGATGGCCGCCACCCGCTCATTTTGCCAAAAGAGGAGGCCTCCGGAAAACATCGATACCGCCAAGCAAAGGGCAAGGCCGATTTTGGCGTAGCGGACCGCATCTTTTAAGCGGCGTGCCCCGAGCTCATAACCGACGACGATCGTCAAGGCGCTCGATGCCGACAGCGGAAGCATGTAGACGAACGAGGCGAAGTTGATGGCCGCTTGGTGGGCGGCGACGATATTGTCCCCGTACGAGCTGAGAAGCAATGTCACAGCTGCAAAAATACTGACCTCGGCAAAGATGGCCAGGCCGATCGGTGTCCCGAGCTTCAACAGCTCACGCTGTCTTGGCCAGAGCAGACGTTCAAACGAGCGAAGGAAACGATACTCCAAGAACGGCTTCCCGCTCCGGACAAAGGCGAGCGCCATGAAAAAGAGGAGCCAGTACGTGATGGCCGAGGCGATGCCTGCCCCGATGCCCCCGTAGGCCGGCACGCCGAGTTTTCCAAAAATGAAGATGTAGTTTAAACCGACGTTAATGGGTAACCCTAACAGTATAAGGAGCATCGAGACGCGGGTTTTACCGAGCGAGTCCATGAGCGTGCGCAGCACGTTGAACAAAAACATCGGTAAGACGCCGAAACCGAGGGCGAGCAAATACCCTTTGGCGATGCGTTTCCCTTCCTCGCTCAGCCCCATCCCATCGACGGCGGTCGGGACGAGGATGGCCCCGAGGATGAGCGTCGCGATGCTCAGCCCGACCGCTAAGTAAATCCCTTGAAACAACGTCCGTTGAATCTGCTGGATATTTCTCGCCCCGAGCGCTTGTGCGACAATCGGCGCGACGGCGAGCAAAATCCCGCTCAGTCCCGTGTAGACCGGCATCCACAAACTCGAACCGACACCGACACCGGCCAAGTCGACCGCTCCTGCGCGACCCGACATGACCGTGTCAAAAAAGCTGATTAAGTAAAACGATACTTGTGTCACCAAAATCGGGAAGAAGATGGTGAAGAACAGTTTGATTTTTTCTTGAAGCGTATGTGTTTGGTACATGGACAACCCTCATCTCATTTCTGAAAGGAAACAATAGCATGAATCAACGGAATGCGGAAAAGTTAAAATATGAATTGCTCGAAACATGGAACACGTTTAACCATTATATAACCGAAGCGCTCACGTTTCAAAATAGCGAAGACGTCCATCAGGCGCGCGTCCATTTGCGAAAGCTGTTGACGTTCATGCAGCTGTACGAGACGAAACCGTCCACATATCGACAACTGAAACAGCTCATGGAAGCGCTCGGTTCGGTGCGCGACGGTGATGTGCTCATCGAAGGGCTCGAGGCGGACACCGAGCTCGACGAAGCTTTTCTTGATTACATGGAACAAAAACGCGCCGTCGACCGGACGGTGCTCGCGACGCGAGTGAGCGAAAAGATGACGCCGTCGCTCGATCAGCAAGTACGTCGTTTCCTAGGCGGACAATTGTTGCGCGCGTTCAAAAAACGAGATGCGGCTACTTTTATTGAGAAAGCCAAATCTGAACGAAAGCGCCGTATCGATACTCACAAAGAAGCGTCACATATGGCCGACCGGCTCGAGACGCTCCACAAAATACGGCTCGCCGTCAAACGCGAGCGCTATTTACATGAGTATTTATTGAACTACGAAGACGCAGCTTCAAAAGATCACGTCCATAAATTGAAACGGCTCCAGACCGAGCTCGGCAACATGAACGATCACCATCAGTTGCTGTTGCGATGGACGGATTTTTCACCGCCCGACGAACTCAAGACAGCCTATGCGGCGAAACTTCGTCAGCTCGAGGCCGAACTCGACGAAGCGGTCGCTGCCGTCTCGCTTTAACGCGACGTGTAGCGTTCGACGAGCAGCTCAAGCAGTTTCATCCCGGCAATCGAGTTCCCTTTTGAATCGAGGGCGGGACCGAAAATGCCAAATCCGACATCGCTCAGTCCGAGCTCATGTTTGCCGGTCGCGAGAATCGCGCCTGACACACCACTCTTACCGGGAAGACCGACCCGAACGGCAAATTCGCCGGATGCGTCATACATGCCGCACGTCGTCATGATCGCCTTGACGATTCGGACGACACGCCGCGGGATCAACTCGTCCCCCGTCACCGGATCTTCTCCGTTCCCGGACAGGATCCGACCGATGCGCGCCAAGTCGAAACAGTCGATCTCGATGGCGCACTGTTTCGTGTACACATCGATGATCTCATCGACGTCGCCTTCGACAATGCCGTGGTGACGCATAAAGTACAGCAAGGCCCGATTCAAGTCGGTCGTCTCGTATTCCGAGCGGGCGACTTTTTCGTTGTAGCGTACTTCTTCGACCGGTACACCTAACAGCGTCGCCAAAAACTGACGGAACTGATAAATCTTCAACTCGGCGGTATCGCCTAAAATCATGCTCGTGACAGCGAGCGCCCCGGCGTTGATCATCGGGTTGAGCGGTTTGGAAGGGACCGTCTCCTCGAGCTTCGCGATCGAGTTGAACGCGTCCCCCGTCGGTTCCATCCCAACTTTCGAGAACACGTAGTCTTCCCCGAACTCCATCAAGACGTAGCAAAGCGCAAGCGCTTTGGATACACTTTGAATCGTGAATTTATGATGGACGTCACCCGCATGGATGTAAGAACCGTCAGGCAGACAAATCGCCACACCGAGTAAATCGTCTTTCACATGAGCGAGCTCCGGGATGTAATCGGCCACTTTCCCTTGAGCCGTATACGGACGACACTCGTCGACCAAATGCGCCAACTGTTGTTCTAATACGTTCATCATCATCACCTCATATCCGATAGTTTACAACCGGGTCATCTTACCATATCTTCTCGCGCTTATCCATCCGGCGGCCCGTCGTCTTTATACCACTTGTCATCAGCCCATAAGATCGGCGGGCTTTCCTCGTCCCCTTCTAGCTTCTCCCCGTGGCGATTCATGATCAAAACGAACGTGACGACACTGCCGACGACGACGAACGCCATCATCCAAAACGAGAGCATCGCGGCCCCTCCTTTGCAATCGTGACAATTTTGTCTAACAACGGCGTGATACTTATCCTATGTCTCGTTGCCAATTCTCGGTACCGTTAAGAGTAGACTAAACGGAAATGGGTGAATCGATTGAACAACATCGCAATTATCGGCGGCGGTATCACCGGCATGGCGGCCGCCTACTATGCCAAACAAACCGGGGCACACGTCACACTTTATGAGGCAAGTGACCGAATCGGAGGGAAGATCAAGACGATCTATCGGGATGGGTTCGTCCTAGAGTGTGGACCAGACGGCTATATGGCACGCAAGCCCACACTCACCGAACTGATCACAGAACTCGGTCTCGATGAACAGCTCGTCCGCTCGAAGACCGGCACGTCTTACATATTCGTCCGCAACAAGTTGCGTCAAATGCCGGCAGGGTCGGTCATGGGGATCCCGACAAAATTCTGGCCGATGGTGAAGACCGACCTGTTCACGTGGCGCGGGAAGTTCCGGGCCGGGATGGACCTTGTGCTCCCTCGTGTTTACGCGGGCGAAGATATCTCACTCGATACGTTCTTTCGTACCCGCCTCGGCTCTGAAGTCGTCGAGTCGATGATCGAGCCACTCTTGTCGGGCATTTATAACGGAACGCTCGAAGATATGAGCATCGAGTCTACTTTCCCTCAGTTTATCACGATTGAACAGAAAAGACGTAGCCTCATCCTCGGCATGAAAGCACTCACACCGCCCGTTCAGGCCGGAGTGAAACCGCAGGAGGCCGGGAAGTTCCTGTCCCTTCAAAACGGACTCGGTACGTTGATCGAGGCACTCCGTCCGTCGGTTGACCGGCTCTATACAGATGCGTCCGTCACGGCGATCCGACCGCACGAAGTCGAGCTCGCAGACGGCACGGTCGAGCGGTTTGACGGTGTCATCCTCGCCACGTCACCGCACGCCCTCGGTCCGATGCTCGGCATCGAAGCAGCCCGTCAACTGTCATCGCTCAAACGGACGTCTTCATTGACGGTACTTGCGGCTTTTAAAGACGAAGACGTCGACGCCCTCGACGGCACTGGCTACGTCATCGCTAAATCGGAAGGCAACGCCTTGACCGCTTGCAGTTGGATGCATAAAAAGTGGCCGCATATGGCACCGAAAGGGACGGCGCTTCTACGCGTATATGTCGGGTCTGACTTCGTCCCTGACCTGCTCCTCGAGTCGGATGATGCCGTTGCCGCATTTGCGTTGGACGAACTCCGGAAAATCCAACACGTCGGGACGCCGCTCTTCACGAAAGTCGAGCGACACATCGACTCGATGCCGCAGTACGAAGTCGGTCACAAACAATACGTGCGGTCGTTTGAAGACGCTGTCTCTCGACTCGAAGGCGTCGAAGCGTGCGGGGCGATTCTCCATGGAGTCGGCCTCCCAGACTGTGTCGACTCCGCGAAGCGTGCCGTCGAACGGCTGATGAAAAAGCAGGAGGTGCCGGTATGAGACAAGTCGACTACAATGAAAATCCGTTCATCGTCATTTGGGAAGTGACCCGGGCCTGCGCCTTGTCCTGTGTCCATTGCCGGGCGGAAGCGCAGTATCATCGATATCCGGACGAGCTTGATACGTCGCAAGGAAAAGCACTCATTCGGGACATCTACGCGATGAATAATCCGATCCTCGTCTTCACTGGCGGAGACCCGCTCATGCGTGAGGACTTGTTCGAACTGACCCGCTACGCTTCTTCCCTCGGCATGCGCGTCTCCATGACGCCATCGGCGACGCCGCGCGTCACGCATGACGCCGTGAGACGTGCGAAAGAAGCCGGATTGACACGCTGGGCGTTCTCGCTCGATGGGCCGGACGCCAAATCACACGACTATTTCCGCGGGACGCGCGGCAGTTTCGAGCGGACTATCCGAGGTATCTCGTATTTCCGCGAAGAAGGGATGTCGTTTCAAATCAATACGACCGTCACCGAGTACAACGTCGACCGCTTGCCCGAGATCGCCAAACTCGTCGGGGAGCTCGGTGTCTCGGTGTGGACGCTGTTCTTTCTCGTCCCGACCGGTCGCGGTTCGCTCCTCCAGCCGATTTCTCCGGAACGACATGAGGACGTATTGCGCTGGGCGTTCGCGCTTCAAGAAGAGGTCCCGTTCATCATCTCGACGACCGAGGCCCAGTTCTACCGGCGTGTCGCGAGACAAGAGAACCAGCGACGGAAAGACGAGGGACGGCCGCCGATCGGTCACCCGCACGACGATCTCGCGAAAGCACCGCGCGGCACGAATGACGGCAACGGTTTCGTCTTTATCTCACATACAGGCGACGTCCAACCGTCGGGCTTCCTCCCTATCAAGTGCGGCAACGTCAAACAGACCCCGCTCGCCGAAATCTATCGCCATCATCCCGTGTTCAAGTCACTTCGGGACCCGGACACGCACGGCGGCAAGTGTGGCTATTGCGAATATCGCTACGTATGCGGCGGGTCCCGTGCCCGTGCTTACGCCGTAACGGGCGATTATAAAGCGGAAGAACCGTACTGTGTGTATCAACCATCCACGTAAAAAGAATCATTTTACATTTTTTTGTTTTATCGTATGATAAATGTAAATATATTGAATTCACATTTCATACGATGAAGGTGGAGATGACATGTTCGTGTACATCCCGATTGACGGCTTGTTTTATATCGGCTTCGCACTTATCGTTTTAATCAGCTATCCGATCGACCATCTCGTCATGCGGGTCGGAAAGACGGTCAATGGCGCATTTTACTCGCTCGTCGCGGTCAGTCTCGGTCTGTTCTTTTGGCTTGTGATTTGGTTTGACGAAGCAGCGCGACAGCGTGATATGGGGACAATCCCGGTCGTCTTCAATTTTGCGTTCGCCGTCCTGTTGTATGCCGCGTTTCTCGCAGTCAGTTATTTCGTGTTACGTGCCGTCCACAGACGCACACAAGTGAATCGCTAAAAAAGGAGCGCCAGCATCTGCTAGCGCTCCTTCTTTGTTAATAAGTCACGGTCGTCGGACGGAGCGTCAATTCTCCGTTCTCAACGTCGATCATGACCGTTTGACCATCCTCGACGTCTCCGGCGAGGATGCTACGGGCGAGCTTCGTCTCGATCGTCCGTTGCACGTAGCGATTGATTGGACGAGCCCCGAACTGTGGTTCGTACGCCTCGTCCGCGATGAACGTTTTCGCCGCTTCCGAAATCTCGATGTGAATCGAACGGGCCGTCAAGCGGCTTCCCATCCGGGCGACCGCCTTCTCGACGATTTGTCCGATTTGAGCGCGCGTGAGCGGATGGAACAAAATCGTCTCATCGACCCGGTTCAAGAACTCCGGTCGGAAGTGACGACGGAGCCGTTCGATGACTTGGCGCTCTTCTTCCTCATCGATGACGCCGTCTTTCGCGGCCTCGAGCAAGATGTCGGCCCCGATGTTTGAAGTCATGATGACAATCGTGTTCTTGAAGTCGACGACCCGCCCGTGCGAGTCGGTGAGACGACCGTCATCGAGCAGTTGCAGCAAGATGTTGAACACATCGGCATGCGCTTTTTCGACTTCATCCAACAACAGCACCGAGTAAGGGTTGCGACGCACCGCTTCGGTCAACTGGCCGCCTTCTTCATATCCGATATAGCCTGGAGGCGCCCCGACGAGACGTGACACGGCATGTTTTTCCATATATTCGCTCATATCGAGACGGACGATATGGTCTTCCGAATCGAACATCGCCTCGGCGAGCGCTTTGCCAAGCTCGGTTTTCCCGACCCCGGTCGGTCCGAGGAAGAGGAAGGAGCCGATCGGGCGGTTCGGGTCTTTAATGCCGGCCCGAGCCCGGATGACCGCATCGCTGACGAGACGGATCGCATCGTCTTGCCCGAAGACACGTTTGTGCAGCACCGTCTCAAGATTCAGCAACTTATCACGCTCGCCTTCGGTCAACTTCGTCACCGGGATGCCGGTCCATTTCGAGACGACTTCAGCGATTTCTTCTTCGGTCACTTCTTCCCGGACGAGTTCGCGCGTCACCGCACCGGCGAGACGCTCTGCCTCGGCAAGTTCACGTTCGAGCTCCGGGATGCGCCCATATTTCAGCTCGGAAGCGCGGTTCAAGTCGTAACGGCTCTCGGCCTCTTGCAGTTCAAGCTTCACTTTCTCCAAGTCTCCGCGGATGTGCTGGACGCGGTGTGTCGACTCTTTCTCGTTCTCCCAGCGCAAGCGGAGCGCGTCGGACTGCTCCCGAGACGAGGCGAGCTCTTGTTGAAGCGCTTCTAACCGTTTCTTCGAAGCATCGTCGCTCTCTTTTTTAAGCGCCGCTTCCTCGATTTCGAGCTGCATGACGCGGCGGACGAGTTCATCGAGTTCGGCCGGCATCGATTCCATCTCGGTCCGAATCATCGCACATGACTCATCGACGAGGTCAATCGCCTTGTCCGGCATGAACCGGTCGGTGATGTAGCGGTTCGACAACACGGCCGCCGCGACGAGCGCGTTGTCGTGAATGCGGACACCGTGGTGAATCTCGAAACGCTCTTTCAAACCGCGCAAGATCGAGACCGTGTCTTCGACGTCTGGTTCGTCGACGAGCACTTGTTGGAACCGGCGTTCGAGCGCCGGGTCTTTCTCGATGTATTGGCGATACTCATCGAGAGTCGTCGCACCGATACAGTGCAACTCTCCGCGGGCGAGCATCGGTTTCAACATATTGCCGGCGTCCATCGCCCCTTCCGATTTACCGGCGCCGACGATCGTGTGCAACTCATCGATGAAGAGGATGATTTTCCCTTCCGCCTCTTTCACTTCGTTCAACACGGCTTGAAGCCGCTCTTCAAACTCCCCGCGATATTTGGCCCCGGCGACGAGCGAGCTCATGTCGAGACTGAAGATCGTCTTGTCTTTCAAGCTTTCCGGTACGTCGCCCCGAACGATCCGTTGGGCGAGACCTTCGACGATCGCCGTCTTCCCGACCCCCGGTTCTCCGATCAAGACGGGATTGTTTTTCGTTTTTCGGCTCAAGATGCGGATGACGCGGCGAATCTCACTGTCACGACCGATGACAGGATCGATTTTTCCGGTCTTCACTTCTTGAATCAAGTCGCGGCCGTATTTCGTCAACACGTCATACGTCGCTTCTGGTGATTTCGATGTGATGCGCCGATTCCCGCGGACGGCGATGAGCGCTTCCCGCAACTTTTCTTCCGTCACACCTTTACGTTCGAGCATGCTTTGTGCTTGGCTCTTGTTCAGTAAAATTCCGAGCAAGACGTGCTCGACCGAGACGTACTCGTCATTCATGCCGGTCGCTTCACGTTCAGCCGTCGTCAATACGTTCAAGAGCGACGCCGAAATCATCGGTGTCGTCGGATTTTGTAATTTCGGTGCCTGTTTGAGCGCCATCGCGACTTCTGCCTCGATCTCCCCGACATTCAATTCCATCTTCTGCAACAAAAGCGGAATGATGCCATCCGTTTGTGAAATCATCGAGGCGAGCACGTGCCATTCGTTCATCTCGCTATGATGATACTGCTTGGCAAGTGCTTGTGAACTGACAATACTTTCATGGGCTTTATCGGTAAATCGATTGAAATCCATCACGTTTCCTCCTTATGCTCAGCGTTCGAGTTGTTCATAAACAGATCGGTGGGCAGCATCGAGCGGTAAATCGACTTCAAGCTGGACGAACAAGTCAGAGCGGACTTTCGCCGCTGTCATGAAGCCACGTCCGGGGATTCGCATCCGCTGTCCGGGACGCGATCCTGGTTTGACCTTCAATTTGACACGACCGCCGTCGAGCGTCGCAACGACGACTTCAGTGCCGTCGAGGAACGCGAGCGGACGCAACCGTTTGACGGTGATGACGTTCGCACCTTCTCGACGGTACGTGTCGTCATCCGTGAAATGAAGTTCGACGTAGACGTCTCCCCGGTCTCCGGCCTGTCCGACTTTGCTGCTCTTGCCTTTCAAACGCAGCTTCTGGCCCTCGTGCGCCCCTTTTGGAATCTTCACGTTGACCGTGCCCGTCTGAAGTCGCAAACTCACTTTCGAATCAGATGTCAGTTGACTGAGCGGCACGTTGACACGGACCGTCTCATCTAAATCCTCTTCGACCGCCTGATCGAAGAAGCTGCCAAACATATCCTCGAAGCCGAACGTGCGCGACGTCGTCCGCGAACCGCCTCCAAATTGACGGAACAAGTCCTCGAACTGGGCCGAACCTTCGCCGTACCCGTCGCCGCTGTAAGTCCCGCCGCCGAACGTCGGGCCCTCGGCACTTCCATATCGGTCATAATTCGCTTTTTTCTCTGGGTCGCTCAACACGTCAAACGCTTCTTGAATCGCTTTGAACTTGTCTTGCGCGCCCGGATCTTTATTGACGTCCGGATGGTATTGTTTGGCCAACTTTCGATAAGCTCGTTTAATGTCCTGGTCTGATGCCTGTTTCGACACCCCGAGGACGTCATAATAATTTTTTGCCATCTCGTTTCACCTCACCTATCCCTTTCCCGATTCTGATAAGTCTATTCTACCCAATTGGTCAAAGAAGGTCAAAGAATACCCTCGCTATTATGTGTACGAAAAAAAGAAGGACTTCGTTTCATCACGAAGTCCTTTCCATTAGAAATATACTTTTGGCGCAGGCATGCCTTCTTCGAACACGATCGTCACTTCGTGGTTCCCGCCAAGCGATGTGACGTTGATGCGGACCGGTACGCTGCGGTTGTACTCCCACCGGTTCTCAAGCAATCCGACGATATGTTGCGTGAAGCCGACGAGTTCGGCTCGGCTGTAGAATTGGATCGGGATATCAATCTCAAGGCGCGACAAGTCGCCATTTTGATAAAACCCTTTGCCGATCATTCCGCTGAAGTCCGGGAACACATCCGCGATCCGGTCACTGAACAACGTGAACTTCTGGGCATCGTCCCGCACTTCGTTCGTCGCCGTGCCCGATGGGAAGTAATAATACTTCTCATCGATGGCTTTCCAGTCCCCGGCGGCGACGCCGTCTCCTTTTCCGACGAACGCCGACTTGATGTAGTTGCCCGGCGTCGGCGAGCCTTGAGCCGATTTCATATAAAGCGCGACGTTGATGTCGAGGTCTTTGAAGTCTTCCCGTTCACGCAGTTGCGTCACGAGTTCGTTCGCCATCCGTTCTCCCTCCGCGATGACTTTTTTCTCATCCAACCGTTCCGTATACGTCGGGCCGAAGTTCGGGGCTTGGAAGACGTATTCACGGTTCAAGATGAGAGCGAACGACACGCCGCCGAGCTCGTAGCCGTTGTCGGCTTTTCGCATGTAATTTTGTTCGACGAGCGAAGCCAAGTAGAGCGGTGATTCTTTATTGGCATCGACGAAGTCAGCGTCTGACACTTCTGCCGTCCCGTTCGCATACGACGGGTTGAGCGGGACGAGCGCGCCTTCTTCTTGACTCTTGTCTTTTCGACCGAGCAAGCGTGACATGTCGCCGCTGTTTAACAGCTGTCCTTCTTGATATGCGAACTGGTCCGGGTTGAACGCCCCTGTCGAGTGGCGCATCAATCCGAGCTCGACTTCTTCGAGTTCGAGCGACGAACTGACTTGCCGTTGGGCGAGACCGCGCGCTGCGGCTGATTTAAACGGGATGACCATCTGATAGTAAGAATCCCGCGCCTCGATTGCCGGCGTGACACCTTCAGACGTCGTCTCGTTCCCGGTCGGCGTCACTTCTTCCTCCCCCATCGGGATTTTCATTGAACATCCGCTAAGCAACAGACTGGCGGCCACAGCGGGAATGATGAGTTGCTTCCATTTCATCTATGTCTAAACTCCTTTGATAAATCGATTCATCGTACACTTCGTCCATTATAACAAAATCGTCGGATGAAAAAAGTGTCGAACCGGAATCAGTCCAGCAACATGTGAAAACGCCCTTCGACATGACAGTCGAAGAGCGTCGAGTCAAGCTTTTCTAGAAGGGCGGCGCCAGTGCGTCAACGCGAACAATCCGAGGATGATCAAGACGAGTCCGAGCGCCGTCACCCACGTGCCGGTTGAGCCGGTCAATGGAAGTGTTCCTTGGTCAGGCGTGACAGGTGTCGTCGGTTCCGGGACGTACACCGAATCATCTTCTCGTTCCGGGATCGCTTGTTTGACGTGGACCGTCGCTTCAGCCGAGCGGGAGACACGGTTTCCGCTCACTTCGAACGTGAACGTGACACGGTTCGTAAGTGTACCGCCAGCCCGTACGTCGTAGGACGGGAGCAACACTTTCTCCATCTCCAGCACGATCTCTTCGCCCGGTATGAGTCCGTTCTCCACTTCGGCAAGTGCCCGCATGCCGTCACGGAGCGTCTCCGTCGTCTCTTGCTGTTCGGTCTCGGTCAACGCGCCGCTCGTCCACTGCTCCATCACATCGACGAAATAAAGAGTGACGTTCGACGTATTCGTAATCGTATACGTGTAGACGATCGTGTCGCCCGGGTGAACCGTGTTTGGGTTCGCCACTTTCGTCACCGTGAAGTCGATGCGGTTCAACAAGACGATTTGTTGACTCTCGGCATCGATGACGCGTCCGAACTCGTCGCTCGCCGCGACACGGAACACGTTCCCAATCTCGGGATGAACGGTATCATCATAGTCGCTCGGGACTTCAAGATTGACCGTCGTTTCGACTCGTTCTCCCGGGGCGAGACCGTCCGTCCCGATGAGGTCCGTCAATCTCGTGTTCACCGTCTCGTTGAAAGCCGCCACCGCTTCGGTGCCGATCCCGCCGCTGAAGAACTCGTCTTCAATCGACGTGATGGTGAGCGTCGTCTCTCCTGTGTTCTCGATCACGAACGTATACGGGATCATCCCGCCGACGACGGCTTGGTCAATATTTGCTTCCTTGCCGACTTCAAGTCCAATCGTCTTGTCTGGAACGACCGTCACCGTCACATCGGTACAGTCAGCCGGAATCGCTTCATCCGGTCCTTCCACACCGGTGCAAAACGTGTTCGTCACGTCCGTCTCCATGTCCACGTCCGGGGCGAACGTATCAAATTGGATCGTCGTCGTGCCGACCGGGATGACGGGGAACGTCCAGTAGAAAGCAGGCGGTCCGCTCACAACGGTCGGGACAGGTGTTTCGACCCCGTCCGGTCCGAGCACTTCCACGGAATCGGCGACGACCGTCAACGCTTCCGGGACCGTGTCAGATACCGAGAAATTCTCAATCGGAGCACCGTCCACGTTGATGACGAGACGATACGTCAACAAGTCGCCGGCGAGCACTTCCATGATTTCTCCGTCGGCACCGAGTGCGAGTTTTTCAATCGTGACCGTCGGAGCGACCGTCGTCGCGGCCACTTCTTCCAACATCGTCTCGACTTCAGCAACCGGTTGTTCCGTTGCTTCTTCGGCCTCGACGGTTTGTTCTGCCGTCACTTCGACCGCTTCCTCAGCTTCAACGACATCAATCACCGGTTCGGATTCGTCTTCATTTCCGACCGGTTCCGCTTCAGACGGCAAGACGACCGCTTCTTCTGCCGGTTCGGTTGTGATCGTGAAAGCGGTGAACGAATAGGGGACGCGGTCTTCATTGTATAGCGTGATCGTCTCGATCATCGCCGAATCGACGTGCGCGGCGTCAATCATGAAACGCCAGCTGTCGGCCGTTTCACGGACACCGTAGTACGTCACGTCCTCATAGACGAGGCTCGCCTCATACAGACTGTTCGCCTCTTCTGCCGTCAGTTCGACTTGCGCGAAGATCGTGCTCGTCTCCTCTGCGTGCAGGACGTTCGGTGTGAGCATGCCGATGAGTAAAACGAATAAAGCGATGAGTGCTGTCACTTGACGTTTGGCGCTTCCCATGGTGGTCCCCTCCTCTAAGATGAATGCCTGTCTGCGACACAGCTATCCGATGACAGCATCGGGCACGGAGGGGGAAGAGAGGATGATTGTGCGCGAGTCGTGGTGTCAAAGGGTCCTCTAATTCAGGAATATTTTCCAAATGGTTTGGATACTATTCATTACCCTTCCCACGTTTCAGCGAACCCGTCGAAACCCCGAATCTTTTGAACGTTAGGTCAATGAAAAAAAGCCCTCGATTGGCACAGACCACCATTTGGTCCATTCCAATCGAGGACAAACGCATCACGCATGATTCGCCAAAAAGGCGAGCAGCGCCGCTTCATCCCATACTTCGATGCCGAGCGACTCCGCTTTCGCAAGCTTCGACCCGGCCTTCTCGCCGGCGACGAGCAAGTCTGTGTTCTTGCTGACACTACCGGTCACGCTCGCCCCGAGCAGCTCGAGCCGCTTCCCGGCCTCGCCGCGGGTCATTTCGTGAAGCTTCCCGGTCAAGACGACCGTCTTGCCTGCGAGCGGAGCGTCCGTGTCGACGGGGCGCTTCGCTCCTTTGAACGTCAAGTTGACGCCCGCTTCATCGAGTTCCCGGACGAGCTCACGCGCCTCCGGCTTCTCGAAGTAAAGCGTGATCGACTCGGCCATCTTCGTCCCGATGCCGTCAATCGCCGTCAACGCTTCGACCGTTGCGGCCATGATTGCTTCCATCGTCTCGAACCGCTCGGCGATGAGTGTCGCCGCCTTCTGGCCGACGAGACGAATTCCGAGCGCGAACAAGACGCGCTCGAGTGAGTTTTGTTTCGATTGGTCGATCGCCGCGAGCAAGTTCGACACCGACGTCTCCCCCATCCGCTCGAGCGCAAGGAGCGCCTCACGGTCAAGCCGATACAAATCGGCGACGTTGTGGACGAGCTTCGCCTCGTGGAGCTGGGTAATCACTTTTTCGCCGAGCCCGTCGATGTTCATCGCCGGACGCGACACGAAATGGATGAGCCCTTCTAGCAGCTGGGCCGGACATTCCGGATTGACGCAACGGTGGTCCGCCTCGCCTTCTAACCGGACAAGTTCCGAATCACAAGCGGGACAGTGTGTCGGGAAGACGATTTCCGTCTCGTTCCCCGTCCGCTCACTCTCGATCGCCGAGACGACGGCCGGGATGACGTCCCCGGCCTTTTTGATGACGACACGGTCGAACAAGTGCAAATCTTTCTCTTTAATAAAGTCCTCATTATGGAGCGTCGCGTACGTCACGGTCGACCCGGCGACAAGCACCGGTGCGAACCGGGCACGCGGTGTCACTTTCCCGGTCCGTCCAACGCTGAAGTCGACGGCTTCGATCGTCGTCACGACTTCCTCGGCCGGAAACTTATAGGCGACGGCCCAACGCGGGCTTTTCGCCGTGAAACCGAGCTGTTCTTGCTCTTCATACGCCGCGACTTTAATGACGATGCCGTCAATCTCATACGGCAGTTCGCTACGTTTCGTCACGTACGTCTCAATGTAGTCCCATAGCGCATCGGCCGTTTGCGACGTCGTATACTCGCTGTTGACAGCGATGCCGAGTTGTTTCAAGTAGGCGAGCGCCTCGTCATGCGACGCGACGAGGTCGTCGGTCGAGACGAGTCCGTATGCGAAGAACGCCAAGTTGCGCGAAGCCGCGATCTTTGAGTCGAGTTGCCGGAGCGAGCCGGCGGCTGCATTGCGCGGGTTGGCGAACAACGCCTCGCCCATCCGTTCGCGCTCATCGTTTAAATGTTGGAACGAACGCTTCGGCATATACGCCTCACCGCGCACTTCGAGCGTGACGTCTTCGTTCAGCCGGAGCGGAATCGAGCGGATCGTCTTCAAGTTTTGAGTGATGTCCTCACCCGTCGTCCCATCGCCCCGCGTCGCCCCGCGAACGAGACGGCCGTCTTCGTATTTAAGGGAGACGGCGAGCCCGTCAAACTTGAATTCGGCGACGAACAGCGGACGATAGCCGAGATCTTTCTCGATGCGGTCGACCCATTCGACGAGTTCTTCTTTCGTGAAGACGTTTCCGAGCGAGAGCATCGGCGTGTCGTGCGTCACCTTGACGAACGCGTCGAGCGGAGGGGCGCCGACCCGTTGCGTCGGTGAGTCCGGGCTTCGCAGCTCCGGATAATCGGTCTCGATTTGGATGAGCTCGTTCATGAGCCGGTCGTATTCAGCGTCCGGCACGCTCGGCCGGTCGAGCACGTAATACTCATAGCCGTACTGATTCAATTGTTTCCGTAACGTCTCTACTCGTTCTGTCATCTCCATACCATCACCTCACGCTTTTTCAATCGGGGCGAACTTGGCGAGCAGACGTTTGATTCCGACCGATGGGAAAGCGATGTCGAGTTCGAGCTGGTCCCCTTCGCCGCGTGTCTGCACGACCGTTCCTTGACCCCATTTTTTATGGTTCGCTTTATCGCCGACGTTCCAGCCGATCGATTCAGCGCCTGACGACTGGGCGAGCTTCGGTTTCGGTTTCGAGCTGAAACCGTTCACCGGCAGTTTACCCGGTGATTCGACCGGGTTCCACGGCATCGCCTTCTTCGCTTTTCCTGAGCGCTCGAGGAGCGTCTCCGGCAGTTCGTGCAAGAAGCGGGATTCCGGGTTGTTTTGGAAGCGACCGTACAGCATGCGCGACTGGGCCCGCGTCAAATAGAGCCGCTTCTCTGCGCGGGTAATACCGACGTAGGCGAGACGGCGCTCTTCTTCCATCTCTTCCGGGTCGTTCAAAGACCGGCTATGCGGGAACAATCCTTCTTCCATCCCAATCAAGAAGACGACCGGGAATTCGAGTCCTTTCGCCGAGTGGAGCGTCATGAGCGTCACTTGGTGCAATTCGTCGACTTCCTCGAGCGAATCGAGGTCCGAGACGAGCGTCAAGTCCGTGAGGAAGGCGACGAGCGTCTGTTCGTCGCTTTCTTTCTCGAAGTTCTGAGCGACCGATAAGAATTCTTGCAAGTTCTCGAGTCGGCTCTCCGCTTCGAGCGTCTTCTCGATTTTGAGCATCTCTTCATAGCCTGACTTCTTCAACACTTCTTCAATCAACTCTGAAATCGATAA
This sequence comes from Exiguobacterium sp., assembly GCF_020832205.1. Taxonomy (GTDB): domain Bacteria; phylum Bacillota; class Bacilli; order Exiguobacteriales; family Exiguobacteriaceae; genus Exiguobacterium. Next base: position 170,967 of record NZ_JAFIFD010000013.1, read on the forward strand.
GTAATCCGCCATTTGACGAAGATCGATCATGAGTTTGCGGAACTCGGCGAGTTTCGTCGCCGTCCGCGGTGCGATGCCGGACAGTTCGATATCGCGAATCGCTTCCATGAGCGAGACGCCTTGCATCGATGCGAAATCACCGAGCTTGTCGACCGTCGCCGCACCGATTCCACGCTTCGGTTCATTCACGACTCGGACGAACGAGATGTCTTCATCCGGGTTGGCGATCAAGCGCAAATACGCTAACACGTCTTTAATTTCTTTCCGTTCATAGAACTTCGTCCCGCCGACCATCTTGTACGGGATGTTCGACTTGAGAAGCATCTCCTCGAGACCACGTGATTGGGCGTTCGTTCGGTACAAAACGGCCATCTCGCCGTAATCGATGCCTTCTTGACGCAGTTCTTTCATCTGATTGATGATGAAGAACGCCTCGTCGCGGTCGTCCGAAGCGACATGGAGCAACAATTTCTCACCTTCAGCGTTGTCCGTCCACAAGTTCTTGTCTTTACGCGACGAGTTGTTTTTAATGACACCGTTCGCCGCCTCCAAAATTCGTTTCGTCGAGCGATAGTTTTGTTCGAGCAAGATGACGTGCGCGCTCGGATAGTCTTTCTCGAACGTCAAGATGTTCGCGATGTCCGCCCCGCGCCAACGGTAAATCGACTGGTCCGAGTCCCCGACGACGCACAAGTTCTCGTGAGCGGCCGCGAGCATTTTAACGAGCGTGTATTGAGCCCGGTTCGTATCTTGGTACTCGTCGACGTGAATGTATTGGAACTTCTTCTGATAAAACGCGAGCACGTCCGGTGCTTGTTCGAACAATTGAATCGTCTTCATGATCAAGTCATCGAAATCAAGGACGTTGTTGTGCTTCAGTTTTTTCTCGTACGCCGTGTACACGTCCGAGATGACTTTCTCATACGGGTTGTTCCCGACGAGACCGGCCGCGTCGGACGCGGTCCGCAGTTCGTTCTTATGGTTTGAGATCATCCCGAGCAGCGTTCGCGGCTCATACTTCTTCGGATCCAAGTTCAATTCTTTCAACACTTGCTTGATCGCCGTCAGCTGGTCCGACGCATCTAAAATTGAAAAGCTGCGATCGTAACGGATGCGGTCGATATCACGGCGCAAAATCCGCACGCACATCGAGTGGAACGTCGAGATCCAAATATCATCCGCCACACCGCCGACGAGACGGGCGATCCGGTCTTTCATCTCACGGGACGCCTTGTTCGTAAACGTGATGGCGAGAATATTCCACGGCGCGATTTGTTTAGACGCCATCAAATAAGCGACGCGGTGCGTCAACACGCGTGTCTTCCCTGACCCGGCCCCGGCCATGATGAGGAGCGGTCCGTCCGTGTATTTGACGGCCTCTGCCTGCTCGGGGTTCATGCCTTTGACCAATTCTTCACTCAAGTTATACATAATCGTTTCCTTTCTTCGTTCCAAACGTTTGTTCTTATTTTATCGGAGTGCCGCCACAGTCGCAAGCGCTCCGTCGAGATTCTCGTAAATGACGTTTCCGACGACAATCGTGTCGACGTAGGCAGCCATTTGCATCGCTGTTGCCGCCCCGTCGATCCCGCCCCCATAAAACAAATGAGCGTCCGGGACGGCGAGGCGCACTTCTTTGACGACGTCCGGCGAACCGAACGTGCCGCTATATTCAAGGTAAAGGGATGGCAAACGGAACAGATAGTGGCCGGTCTCGGCATAAGCGACGACTTGCTCGAGGGAGAGCTCGGTTCGCGCCTCGGTCACTTCGGCGACTTTCGCCGCCCCGTTCAAGACGATGTAGCCTTGTCCGGTCACGTGACTCGGTTCAAACAAATGCCCGTGCCGTTCGAACGCCCGAGCTTGATGACCGATGACCCAGTCGACCGTCCCGGCGTTCAACACGGTTGGAATGAAATAATGGTCGAATCCACGTATCGTCTGATCCGGGTGACTCAACTCAAGTGCGACCGGAACACCGCATCCGTTCAACCGTTCGAACAACGTGAACGTGTTCTCGGCATCGATGCCGTCCGTACCGCCGATGAGAAAGGCATCCGTCCCCGATTGAATGAGCGCCGACAGCGCCTCATCCTCCAGTCGTTTGTTCGGGTCTAGTTTAAATACGTGGCGCCAGCCGTGAAAATCCATTCGAAGTCCCTCCATTCGATACCTCCTCTAGTGTAGCGATTTTTTTAGTCGGTTGCATCTGTTGACGAAAAAAAGACTTGCCGAAGCAAGTCTTAAGCACGTCGGGACTCGGCCCGTCGTTCCCGATCCGTCAACCATTTTGCGACGAGAAGCGCGAACGCACCGTACACCGGGACGAACCAGAGCGGGTTGGCGAGAAAGAAACCGAGCACCGGGATATCGAGCAGCGGCGAATCCGGTGAACAGAGCGCCGTCCCGTTGACGATCGCAATGAACGGTAAGACGGGAACGACGAACACGTACCCGAAGTTGATCCAAAATGCCTTCATGGTCTTGTCTCCTTAACCTAAGATAATCGATTCTTTCGGATAGTTATACATCCGTTTCGGCTGTCTCCGCTGCAAGATCAAGATGAAGGCGATGACCCCGATCCGACCGATGAACATCAAGATGGTGAGCACCCATTTGCCGACGTTCGAAAACTCAGAAGAAAGCCCGACCGAGAGTCCGGTCGTCCCGAACGCCGAGCACGCCTCGAACAAGATTCGAGTGAGCGAAGCGTCTTCAAAGAACGTGAGCACCATGACACCCGAGAGCAAGACGGCGAGCGAGACGGTAATGATGACGAACGCCTTCCAAATGTCCTCGAGCACGATCTCGCGCCCGAAAATCTTGATCGACGAGTCCCCGCGGATGAACGCGATGACCCCGAGCACGGCGACGGCGAACGTCGTCGTCCGGATCCCTCCACCGACCGAAGACGGGGAAGCGCCGATGAACATGAGGATCGATAAGAGCAACATGCTCCCTTCCGAGAACAAGTTCACGTCGACAGTCGACAGTCCGCCGTTACGCGTCGTCACGGACTGGAACAGCGAGTCCGATAGCGCGAGCCAAAGCGGTAACTCTTTGAACGCATTGTTGTATTCGAACATGAACAACCCGACCGTTCCGACGGCAATCAAAATGAAGAACGTCGACACCGTCAACTTCGTGAACAAAGAGAAGCGGCGCGGGAAATTCTCGCGTTTTCGCATGATCCGGCTCATCAAATACGTCCGAATCTCGATGAGCACCGGGAAACCGATGGCTCCGCCGGTCATGAGCGCGATTTGGGTGAAGATGACGAACGGGTCTTCCCGGAACGGCGCGAGCGAGCTGCCGGTAATATCAAACCCGGCGTTCGTCGTCGCACTGACCGCTCCGAACAGCCCTTGCAGGAACGCTTCCCCGGCCGTGTCAAAGTAGTTTAAGTAGTGGACTCCAAGCAACACCGCCCCGACCGCCTCAATCGCGATAACGGTAAGGACGATTTCCGTAATGTATTTGATAATGCCAGACATCGATGTCTGGTTTTGGTCACGCAAAATGAGTTGACGCTCACGGAAGCCGATACGCTTCCCGAGCAAAATCCACATAATGACGTGAAGACTGATCAACCCGACACCGCTCACTTGAACGATGAACAAGATGATAAATAGGCCGAACGTCGAGAACGTGTCCGCGACGACGATCGGGGTGAGTCCGGTGACACTGACGCAACTGACCGCGAAAAAGACGAGGTCGGTGAACGTGATCGTCACCCCGGGCTTATGCGCAATCGGCAGAGCGAGCAGGATGATCGATAAAATCGCAGCCGCGCTGTAAATCAACACGAGCGTTTGGACCGGTGTCAGCTTTCGAAAAAATAGCTGTAAATTTCGTTTCATAAACTTGTCTTTCATCGTGCCCCTCCTTTCCATCAAAAACAAGATGACTCTTACGAGTCACCTTTGTCTGATTGGTTTAGGCGTTCAAGGGCAAGGTCATAGCCACCTGACCCGTAGTTCAAGCAACGCTTGACACGGGAAATCGTAGCCGTCGAAGCACCTGTCGCTTCTTCAATTTTATGATATGTGCTGCCTTCACGAATTTGGCGCGCCACTTCTAACCGTTGGGCTAACGCTTGAACTTCGTTGACGGTCGCTAAGTCTTCGAACAATTGATAGCAGTCTTCGAGCGTGTCGAGCTTCAAGATCGCCTCAAACAGCTGATCAAGTTCACGCCCTCTTAATTTATCGAGTTGCATCCGCAAGCATCCTCTCTCCATCGTACTTCTTTATCATTCTAAAGCACGACCGCCTCGGACTCAACTGTTCATCGCAAAATCGCTGGAAATAGTATTTGTTTTTTCATCACTTCGTAAATCCCGAGCGGTGTCGCACGCACGTATGGCAAATGCGTCGAAGCGAGGAACAGGAGCGTGTAAATCGGATCTTCGAAGTGGTAACCGCGCGCCACCAGTTCATTGCGCAGCTGCTTCTCTTGATGAATCAGACGCTCGACCGGCTCGATCGACGTCATGCCGCAGAGCGGGAGCGGGATTTCAGCGATGATTTCGCCTCGGTCGACGAGAACGATGCCGCCGCCAAGTTCCTTCATACGCGCGAACGCCGTCAACATATCCTGTTTACACTTGCCGAGAATCAAATAGTCGCCGCTGATCGAGTATGAACTGACGAGACCGCCGAAGTCGTTAGCGAACCCTTTCAATACCGTGTTAAGGCGCCATTTTCCTTCTTTATCGAGCAACATGAGAAACGACTCGTCCCCGTCGCGCGGCAGTTCGTCTTGGCCGGTGTCGTGTGTGATCTTGAACAGTTTCATGATGACCGAGTTGACCATGTCGAGCCCGACCGGCATGCTGAACGACAGATCGGTTGGCGTCAACTCGATGTCGACGTCCGTCGCCGGCATGAGTGCGAGCGACGCCTCGATCAACTCGTCCGGGAAGAGCGACACCCCGTCACGAACAATCCACTGTCCTTTCGCGATGACACTCGATGGACGAGGGGCATCAATCGCATCCAAAATGTTGAGATGGGCGATGCGGCCCGGAGCGACCGACCCGAGGACGTGATCGAGCCCAAAATGACGGGCCACGTTCAACGACACGATGCGATACGCCTCGACCGGGTCTAATCCGGCCTCGATCATGATTTTCACGAGCGCATCTTGCATCCCGTCCTCATAAAATCCCGGGGTCGACCCGTCTGTCGTCACCATGAGATGGTCGAACGCCGATAGGCCCGCCTCAAGCAACCCGCGCATCATGTGCGGCAAGTCCGGTCGAATCGAGGAATGACGTAGCGTCGTCGTATACCCATGCTCGAGACGGCATAGCGCTTCTTCGGCTGTCATCGCTTCGTGGTCGCTGTGGACACCCATCAGCGCCATTTTTGTGAGCGTCTTCGCCGATGCCCCCGGGAAGTGCCCTTCGACCGGAAGGCCGCACGTCTCGGCGTCGAGCATCCACTGGAGCATCTCGTCGTCTCCTTTTAACGTGCGCGGCCACGCTGTCAACTCACCGGCCATGATGACGTCCGGATGGTTGAACCAGTCGTGGATGCGTTCCGTGTCGACGAGGACGCTATCACGGTCAAGCTCGGTCTGCGTATCGAGCCGCGCCCACCAGTACGTGCTCGTCGGGAATTGTTGGATTGCTTCCAATTGCGCAAACGCTTGCTCCCTCTCTTGTAAAAAAAGAAGCATGTTGTCGTTCACGAGCGTCGTCGTTCCCCGCTCGCCTGCATACTTCGACAGCGTCGCCGGGTTATACAGTTGAAACGGATGCGCATGCGGCTCGATGTAGCCTGGAACGACAAACTTTCCGGAGACATCGACCGTCTCGACCGCCTCTTTCGGCAAGTCCGGTCCGACATAGACGATGCGGTCATGCTCCATCCAAATGTTCGCTTGTTTCCATTGTTTCACGTACACGTTCAAATAAGTCGCATTCGTCAAGACGAGCGAAGGCGGCCGCACTTGGTCTACGACCTCAAGTTGTGAGCGAATCATCGTTTTTGACCACGGTGCCCGCGCCGATCGTTTAGTTGGCATCGAACCCAGTCCTCCCTTAATCGCTTCAGTTATTATCAGAAGATAACTTTGTAAGCGTTTTCTTTATACTGCTTCAAGTTTACCTTTTCTCTGAAACCGTAGCAAGTTATGTTCACCATTGTAACGAAATTCACACAAAGTTTACACAAATAAAGACGCCTCTGCGAGAAGCGTCTTCACCAGTCATACAACGTGACCGTTTTCTTTAAATAATGCTCGAGTTGAGCAAGCGGAACCGGCTTGCTGTAATGGTAGCCTTGAATGAGCGAACTGCTATGTTCGAGCACGAAGGCAAGTTGCTCCGGACGTTCGACCCCTTCGGTGACGATGTCGAGACCGAGCGTATGGAACGTTTGATAGAGCCCTTCGAGCAGTGCCCGGTCGAACGTGTTCTCCGGGATGCCTTTCACGAAGTTTTGGTCGATTTTGATCAAGTCGAGTTGGAGCGATTGCAGGAACGACAGCGAAGACGTCCCGACACCGAAATCATCCAGTGAGATTTTGACACCGAGCGTTTTCAACGACTGGATGAACTGCTGCAATTCATATAAGTTACCGCCGACGTCGCTCTCCGTAATTTCGACATGAAGCAGATGCGGATCAAACGAAGATTCTGCGAGCACGTCTTCGAGTTCCGCTAAAAATGACCCATCTGCGATTTGTCGCTTGGACACGTTGACCGATAAGAACAAATGGTGGCGCATGGCGTGCCCTTTCATCTCGGACATCGCTTGACGGAGCACCCAGCGGCCCAAGTCAGAAATCAAGCCGAGTTGCTCCGCGATCGGGATGAACAGTCCTGGCGACACTTGACCTTTCACCGGATGGTTCCATCGGATGAGTGCTTCGACTCCGCGCACGGCGAACGGATGCGGCGACACGATCGGTTGATAGTACAGCTCGAACTCATCGTTTTCGAGCGCCCGTCTCAAATCACGTTCCATCTCAAGCGTTTGCAAGTAGTGGCTGCCATCTTCAATCTCCTGGAATGCCAAGATTCGATTTTTTCCGGACAGCTTCGCCTCATGCAAGACGACGTCAAGCCGTCCCATCATGACTTCATACGTATGATGCGGATGCAGTGAAGCGAAGACGTCCAATCCAATCGTCGACGTCAACCCTTTCACCCCGTTCATCTCGGACCAGTCGCTCAAATCTCTCATGAGCCGGCGAGCGACCGGGCGCAATTCGTCGAGCGTCCATTTCGGATGAAGGAACATGAATTCATCGGCACCGATGCGAGCGACGAACCCGTCTTCTTTATAAAAGTTCAATCGGGACGCGATGTAAATCAAAACGGCATCACCTGTGCGATGACCGAACTGGTCGTTGATGCGGCGGAAATTGTCCAAGTCGAGGCCGATGACGCCGATTTGATTGTGGTCGCCACGGACGCTTGAAAAATAGTCCTCGATCGCCAACCGGTTGGGCAGTTGAGTGAGTGCGTCCCGATACGCCTTATCGAGCACTTCCGCTCTCGTGTCTTCGAGCGCGGCGAGCACTTCGTTCATGCTGGCGGCCATTTGTTCAATCTCGTCTTGGCTCTGTTCGTTTAAACTGACGCGCAGTCGACTATCTCGCTCGATCGTGATCTGTTTCAACTCGCCGACGATTTTCATCAAGCGACGAATGACGACGTGATAAATCGTCCAGAACAAGGACAAGAACAATCCGACGCCGAGAACGAGCAACGCCACCATGCCGAGGCGGAGCATCGTCACTGTGTTTCGGTAATGCGTCGGTTCGACGACGAACGTGACCCCGAACTCCGCTTCCTCGAACACGAGATCTAGCGGAATCAAGACGCGCGTCCATCCGTCTTGCGTCGACGTTTTCGTTTCCCCCGCTTCGCTCGGTCCGATGGCTAGGGGGAGCTTCGTCTGCGCGCTCAAGTCCGCGATGAAATCGGCACTGATGAACTCGAGCATGACGAGCGTCCCTTGGGCTGGCCCACTCGTGTCACTTCTTAAAATCGGATGTGCCGCATAGAGCACCGGCCCATATTCACTCGCATAGACGGCGTCTTGCTTCCCGTCCCGCCCTTTAACACGAGTAGCGATTTCCGAGATGAACGCCTCTTGCTCCGAAGCGGACAACGCCAGGCTCGCTTTTTGGAACTTCGAATAGTGGACGTTCCCGTCACGGTCCAAAAACATTATCGCGTTGACGTTCAAATTGTCGAGTGACGCTTCGCTGATGTTGCTGCTGACGAACGAATCGTTCTTCCCTTGGATGAACGCATAGGCATCGTTCCACACTGCCCAATCGACGAGTGTGCGTTCGAGCATATGTTTCCGATTCGCGAGCGTCTCTTTCACACTGGCGATTTGGCTCTCGACCGTTTGACGATCTTGCTCCATACTCTTTTCAATAAAATACGGCCGGACGACAAAGAAGATGACGCCGACAAACACGAGTATATTCAAGGCCATCGCAATCATGAGTTTCGTCCGAATGCGCATGCCGACCACCTTCTTCCTTCAATCTACCCCATTATTGTAGAGCAGGAAGCGGGGATTCCCTTCTTTTCGCATGAAAAAAAGGATGGGTTGACCCATCCTTTAAAAAATACGAGCAAGTGCCCGGCCAGCGATATCGGTTCGATAAAACGTCTCCGGCAGCTCGAGCGTCTCGAGCGCCGCATACGCCGTACGTTTCGCTTCAAGCAACGTCGGTTTTGTTGAGGTGATGACGAAGAGCCGACCTCCGTTGCCGATCACTCGGTTCATGTCGCGCGTCGTCCCGGCATGGAACACGAGCACGTCGTCCGGTAATTGATCAAAACCGGAGAGCACTTGACCGCTTACCGCCTGCCCCGGATAGCCGGCCGCGGCGACGACGATTCCAATCGTATATTCATCGCGCCATTCGATCGGATACGGCTCTTTCGCGACGACCGCCTCGATGACGTCAAGAAGCGGCGACGCCAAGTTCGGCAGGATGACTTCTGTTTCCGGGTCGCCGAAACGGGCGTTGAACTCGATCACTTTCGGTCCGTCCTCCGTCAAAATGAGTCCCGCATATAAGAACCCTTCAAACGGCGTCCCCCGCTCGACCATCGTCTTAGCGAGCGGGAAGAGCACACGCTCGACCGCCTCTTTGTAAACAGCCTCTTTTAAATGAGGCATCGGGCTGTACGCACCCATCCCGCCGGTGTTCGGTCCTGCGTCGCCGTCAAAGGCACGTTTATGGTCTTGGGATGTGATCATCGGAATGACATGTTCTCCTGAGACGAACGCCATAAGCGAGAACTCTTCGCCTTCTAAAAATTCCTCGATGACGACACGCGACTGAGCACCGAACTTATCGGTCGTGAAAATATCGATGATGGCCGCTCGCGCCTCCTCGAGTGTGAACGCGACAGTCACGCCTTTTCCGGCGGCAAGGCCGTCCGCCTTGACGACGAGGGGAGCGCCTTGTGCCTCGATATAAGCGAGCGCTTCGTCCTTGTCGTTGAACGTCTCATACCCCGCTGTCGGGATGTTCGCCTCTCGCATCACTTCTTTCGCGAACGCCTTGCTCCCTTCGAGCAGGGCGGCCGCTTTCGCCGGACCGAAGATGCGGTGTCCGTTTGCTGCGAACACATCGACGACCCCAGCCATGAGCGCCGATTCGGGACCGACGATCGTCCAGTCGATCTGTTCGGTCTCAGCGAAGCGGACGAGCGCCACGACGTCCGTCTCTTCGATTGGCACGCACGTCATCCCATCCATATTGAGGTTGCCTGGAGCCACGAAAACTTCATGCCCATCTTGTTTCAACTTCCAAGCGAGCGCATGTTCACGGCCGCCGCGTCCAATGACGAGTACATTCATCGTATCGCTCCTCTCAATGTTTGAAGTGTCGAACTGACGTGAACACCATCGTGATGCCGTGACGGTTCGCCGCTTCAATCGACTCCTCGTCGCGAATCGAACCGCCTGGTTGAATGATGGCCGTAATTCCTGCTGCCGCTGCCGCTTCGACCGTATCCCCCATCGGGAAGAACGCGTCACTGCCGAGCGCGGCACCGCTTGCCCGCTCACCCGCTTGTTCGAAAGCAATTTTCGCCGCCCCGACCCGGTTCATCTGTCCGGCACCGATGCCGATCGTCGTCTCATCTTTCGCCACGACGATCGCGTTCGATTTCACATGTTTGACGACACGCCAAGCGAGCTTCAAGTCTTCCCATTCCGCTGCTGTCGGCCGACGGTCGGTCACGATTTGGCACGAGGCGTCGTCGAGTGTCATGTCATCGCCGTCTTGAACGAGCAGTCCGCCGGCGACGGCCGTCAACCGTGAACCGGTCATTTGCCCCATCTCGAGCGTCAATAGACGTAAATTCTTTTTCTCTTTCAATCGGTCAAGTGCTGCCTCGCTAAAGGATGGGGCAATGACGATTTCGAGGAAGATGTTCCGAAGCGCTTCTGCCGTCTCCAAATCAACTTCACGGTTCAATGCGACGATGCCACCAAAGATCGAGACCGGGTCGGCCGCATGGGCCCGGGCGAACGCTTGGCTGATCGTTTTTCCGACCGCGACTCCGCACGGGTTCATATGTTTGACGACGACCGCTGCCGGCTCCGTCAATTCCGTGAGCGCTTCGAGCGCCGCATTCGTGTCTTGGATGTTGTTGTACGAGAGTTCTTTCCCGTGGAGTTGCGTCGCGTTCGCGAGTGTCATTCCGTTATAGAGCGGTGTCTTATAAAACGCGGCTTGTTGGTGCGGATTTTCCCCGTAGCGAAGGTCTTGTACTTTTTCGTACGTGACCGTGAGTTGCTCTGGGAACGTCTCACCGATTTGTTGACCTAAATAGTCGGCAATCAACGCGTCATAAGCCGCCGTATGGCGAAACGCTTTCGTCGCCAGGCGTTGTCTCGTCTCAAACGACGTCCCGCCGTTCTGAACTTCTTGTGCGACAGACATGTAGTCGGCCGGGTCGACGACGACCGTCACGCTCGCATGGTTTTTGGCCGCAGAGCGCAACATGCTCGGTCCGCCGATATCGATGTTTTCAATCGCTTCGTCATACGTCGCGTTCTCTTTCGCGATCGTCTCTTTGAACGGATACAAGTTGACGACGACGTAATCGATCGGTTCGATGGCGTGGTCTTTCATCTGCTCGACGTGCGAGTCTAAATCGCGCCGTCCGAGAAGTCCGCCATGGACGAGCGGATGGAGCGTCTTCACACGCCCATCGAGCATCTCTGGGAACGATGTCACTTCTGAGATGTTCTTCACCGGGAGGCCGGCCGCGACGAGTGCCGCTTCCGTTCCGCCGGTTGAGATGAGTTCAATGCCAGCCTCATGTAACACGCTCGCAAGTTCAATGATTCCTGTCTTATCTGACACACTAAGTAATGCTCTCACTTGAAGACCTCCTGTTGAATGAACACTTGATGTAATACGTGCGGATAGAGCGCATGCTCGACCGCTTGAATCCGTCTTGTCGCTTCCACGGCATCACAGTCCGTAATCTCTACTTCGCGTTGGGCGATGATTGGGCCCGTGTCCATCCCGGCATCGACGTAATGGACGGTGGCCCCGCTCGTTGGCACGTTCGCCGCGAGCGCTTGTCCAATGGCGTCTTTTCCAGGGAAGGCCGGCAGGAGCGACGGATGGATGTTGATGATTTGGTTTGGATACGCGGTAAGCAATACGTCCCCAATCAATCGCATATACCCGGCCAAGACGATATAGTCAGCGCCGAGCGCCTGTAACAGGACGAGAATCTCCTGTTCAAATTCAGCTTTTGATGCGTAAGCCTTAGGCTCAAACGAGAAACTCGGGATGTTGAACCGATCCGCCCGCTCGAGCACTTTCGCCTCCGGTTTGTCCGAGACGAGCAGAACGCACTCCCCAGACAAATCACCGCGTTCGATCGCTTGCCAAATCGCTTCGGCGTTGCTGCCCGAGCCAGAGGCGAAGATGGCGAACCGCTTCACTGGTCAACCCCCATGACGCGGACGCCGGGCTTCGCTTCGACTTTCCCAATCCGGTGCGACGTCTCGCCGGCGCGTTCCAATGCTGCTTCTACCGTCGCGACATCCTCCGGGCGGACTGCGATCATGAAACCGATCCCCATATTAAAGACGTTGAACATCTCTTGTTTCGAGACGTGTCCGACTTGTTCGAGCCAATCGAAGACCGGGAGGCTTGGCCAACTTGATGCGTCAAACGTGACACCAAGACCTTCAGGCAACATGCGCGGTACGTTCTCATAGAACCCGCCGCCGGTGATGTGCGCCATCCCTTGGACGAGTCCGGTCGAAATCGCTGCTTTCGCCGCCTCTGAATAGATGCGTGTCGGCAAGAGTAACGCGTTGCCGAGCGTCGTATCGAGCATTGCGATCTCATCCGTGTAGGCGAGTCCTTGCGCTTCAACGATATGGCGGACGAGTGAGAAACCGTTCGAATGGACGCCGGACGACGCTAACCCTAGCACGATGTTCCCGGCTTCGATCGTCCGTCCGTCGATGAGTGCTTCTTTCTCGACGACACCGACAGCGAATCCTGCGATGTCGTATTCCCCGTCCGGATACATGCCCGGCATTTCGGCCGTCTCGCCGCCGACGAGGGCGCAACCGGCTTGGACGCAGCCTTCGGCCACACCTGCGACGATCCGCTCGAGCTTCGCCGGATCGGCTTTTCCGGTCGCGATATAGTCTAAGAAATAGAGCGGTTCGGCACCATGGACGAGGCAGTCGTTGACACACATCGCCACACAGTCAATTCCAATCGTATCATGTTGATCGAGCGCGAACGCGAGTTTCAGCTTCGTGCCGACCCCGTCCGTGCCGCTCACTAAAATCGGATGCTTCATCTGCATCGATCCGAGATCGATCATCGCACCGAAGCTGCCAAGCCCTGTCATCACTTCGGGACGCATCGTCCGCGCGACGTGACGCTTCATGCGCGACACCGCCTCATAGCCTGCCTCTAAATTCACACCCGCTTGTTCATATCTTAAACTCATCGTCAGTCCCCCTCAAGCTTTTGTCTCTGTCACAAGTTCCGCCAGTTCTGTCGGATAAAGTCCGGTGAAGCAAGCGGCGCACTGCCCGCGCAAGTTCCCTTCGAACGGTCGGTCGATCGCCTCGACCGTACCTTCTAACGAGAGAAATGCAAGTGAGTCGGCCCCAATCTCTTCTTTGATCTCTTTGATGGATTTGGTGGCCGCAATCAACTCTTCCTTTGATGACGTATCGATGCCGTAATAACACGGATGCTTGATTGGAGGTGACGTGATCCGTACGTGCACTTCTGTCGCCCCGGCTTCTCGAAGCATCTTCACGATTCGTCGGCTCGTCGTGCCGCGGACGATGGAATCATCGACCATGATCACGCGTTTACCGTTCACGACGCCTCGGAGCGCCGATAGTTTCATTTTGACGCCTCGTTCACGGAGCTCTTGCGACGGTTGGATGAACGTCCGCCCGACGTAACGGTTTTTGATGAGCCCCATCTCATACGGGATTCCGCTCGCCTCGGCATAGCCGATCGCTGCCGAGATGCTAGAGTCTGGGACTCCGGTCACGACGTCCGCCTCGACAGGCGCCTCGTCGAACATCTTTTTCCCCATCGCTTTACGTGCCGTATGAACGTTGACCCCGTCGATAATCGAGTCCGGTCGTGAGAAATAAATGTACTCCATCGAACACATCGCCCGGACCGCGGCTTCACTGTAACGCTCGGATGTGATCCCGTCCGTTGTGATCATAAGCAGTTCTCCTGGCTCGACGTCACGCACGTACGTCGCCCCCACGACGTCGAACGCACACGTCTCTGAGGCGAACACATACGCCCCGTCCTCGGTCTGTCCGAGCGAGAGCGGTCGAAGTCCATGGACGTCGACTGCGACGTAAAGGGCGTCTTCCGTCAAGAAGAGGAAAGCGAACGCCCCGACGAGGCGGGCCAAGCTGTCCGAGATTCGTTCTTTGAGTGACGTGCCCCGGCTCCGTTTGATCAAGTGGGCGACGACTTCCGTATCGGACGTCGTTTGAAAGATCGCCCCTTCCGCCTCGAGCATATGTTTCAACTCGTTGGCATTGACGAGATTGCCGTTATGCGCCATCGCCAAGTCACCCGTGAGCGATTTGAAATGGAGCGGTTGGACGTTCTCGAGCGTATTGCCGCCCGCCGTCGAGTATCGGACGTGTCCGATGGCATGATGTCCAGTGAGCGCATCGAGTGACGGCTCATCGAACACTTCGGCCACGAGACCGAGACCGCGCTTCGCATTCAAGCGCTCGCCGTCGGCTGTGACGATGCCCGTCCCTTCTTGGCCGCGGTGTTGCAGACTATGGAGGCCGTAATAGGCGAGATGAGACGCGTCGATGTGTCCGTAGACGCCGAACACACCGCACTCCTCATTCATGCCTCGGATGTCATATAACATGGAATAGCTCCTTCCCATACACGTTCAAGCTCGGTGACATTCATTTCAATGAGACGATCGCTCGCCCGGATTGTGAGAAGCGACGTGTCGGTCACATGCCCGATTTGTGTCGCATTCGTCAGCTTGGCGAACGCCTCCGCCTGTGCCGGTGGGACGGTGACGAGGAAGCGTGACTGGGACTCACTGAACAGTGTCGTCACGAGATCCGTATCGACCGTGACGTCTAAACCGAAGCCAGTCCCGAACACGAGTTCAGGGAGTGCTGCGGCGAGCCCGCCTTCCGACACGTCGTGGGCGGCCGTGACGAGCCCTGCACGAATGGCCGAAAGGAGCGCTTGCTGATTCGTACGTTCTGTCGCCAAATCGAGCGTCGGTGCGTGCCCGCTCACTTTCCCGTCTTGCAGCATTTGGAGGGCGCTCCCGCCGAACTCACGTTTCGTCTCACCGAGCAAGAAGACGACGTCGTCTGCTGTCTTGGCGAATGAAGTCGTGATATGTTCCGGCTTTTCGATCAAACCGACCATGCCGACGACCGGTGTCGGATAGATGGCCGTGCCGTTCGATTCGTTGTAAAGTGAGACGTTCCCGCCGATGACCGGTGTGTCGAGCGTCCGGCACGCCTCGGCCATGCCTTCGACGGCTTGATCGAGTTGCCAGAACCCTTCCGGTTTATCCGGGCTTCCGAAGTTCAAGCAGTCGGTCAACGCAAGCGGTTCGGCTCCGCTCGCGACGATGTTGCGCGCCGCCTCGGCGACCGCGATCGCACCGCCGACACGCGGATCGAGGTAGACGTATTTCGCGTTACAATCCGTCGTCATCGCAAGTGACTTGTCGGTGTCACGAATCCGGATGACGGCTGCGTCGCTACCAGGTGCGACGACGGTCGACGTTTGGACCATATGGTCGTATTGCTCATACACCCAACGTTTCGAGGCGATCGTCGGCATGGCGAGGACGTCTTTCCACGTCGCGAGCACATCCGTCACGACCGGTTGCACCGGCGCCATCGCTTGGAACGTTTCGTAATAAGCCGGAACTTTTGACGGCTTATGGTAGACAGGTGCGTCTTCAGCGAGCGCATCGACCGGTACTTCGGCCGCAACTTCGCCGTGATGGACGAGACGGAGCACTTTCTCTTCGATGACTTCGCCGACTTTGATCGCATGAAGTCCCCACTTCGTGACGATCGCTTCGATTTCGTCTTCGTGTCCTGCTTTGACGACGAGGAGCATACGCTCTTGTGACTCCGACAACATCATCTCGTAAGGTGTCATTCCTGACTCACGTTGCGGGACGAGGTCGAGGTTCATCTCGATGCCCATGCCTGCTTTTGATGCCATCTCAGCCGAAGACGAGGTGAGACCGGCCGCTCCCATGTCTTGGATGCCGACTAGGGCCGGATGCTTGATGACCTCGAGGCACGCCTCGATCAGCAATTTCTCCATGAACGGATCGCCGACTTGGACCGCGGGACGCTTCTCGTCTGCGTCTTCCCCGAGTTCTTCAGAAGCGAACGTCGCCCCGTGAATGCCGTCGCGTCCTGTCGTGGCCCCGACGTACATGACCGAATTGCCGACACCTTCCGCGATTCCTTTTTGAATGTCTTCGTGGCGGATGAGCCCGACACACATCGCGTTGACGAGCGGGTTACCCGAATAGGCTGGATCGAATGCGACTTCCCCGCCGACTGTCGGGATGCCGACACAGTTGCCGTACCCGGCGATCCCAGAGACGACATGTCCGAATAAATGTTTCACACGTGATTCGTTCAAATCTCCGAAGCGGAGCGAGTTGAGCAGAGCGACGGGACGCGCGCCCATCGAGAAGATGTCGCGAATGATGCCGCCGACCCCTGTCGCCGCTCCTTGGTACGGTTCGATCGCTGACGGATGGTTATGGCTCTCGATCTTGAAAGCGACCGCTTGGCCGTCACCGATGTCGACGATTCCTGCTCCTTCACCAGGTCCTTGGAGGACGTGTTTCCCGGTCGTCGGGAATTTACGGAGCACAGGCTTCGAGTTTTTGTACGAACAGTGTTCTGACCACATGACCGAGAACAAGCCGATCTCTGTATAGTTCGGGTCGCGGCCCAAGAGTGAGACGACGAGTCCGTATTCGTCGTCTGTGAGCCCCATCGTCGCGTAAAGTCGTTGTTCCCGGATGTGTGTCGCAGTCGGTTCAGTTGTAACTAGCATGTCGTGTCCCCCATTTCACCATCGAAGTGAATAATCGTTTTCCGTCTTCTCCACCTAAGAGTGCCTCGACCGCCCGTTCCGGGTGCGGCATCATGCCGAGCACGTTGCCTTGTGCGTTCGTGATACCCGCAATGTTGGCGACCGATCCGTTCGGGTTGTCCGTATACGTGAAGGCGATTTGTCCGTTTGTGCGAAGCGTCTCGAGCGTCTCGTCATCACAGTAGTAATTGCCTTCCCCGTGTGCGATTGGGACCCGAATCGTTTCTCCGACCGTATAATCGTTCGTGAACATCGTCTCGTTGTTTTCGACTTTCAACTCGATCGTCTTACACATGAACTTCAAGTCACGATTTCGCATCAACACACCTGGCAATAACCCCGTCTCGACGAGTACTTGAAATCCGTTGCATATACCGAGCACCGGGCGCCCTTCTTCGGCGAACCGTTTGACTTCGTTCATGATCGGTGAGAATTGAGCGATGGCCCCGCATCGTAAGTAGTCTCCGTACGAGAACCCTCCTGGCAACAAGACGCCGTCATATCCGTCAAGTGACGTCTCGGTATGGAACACGTATGCTGCTTCTTCGCCAATCACGTCTTTGACCGCATGGTACATGTCAAGGTCGCAGTTCGATCCTGGGAAGACGATGACCGCAAACTTCATGCGAGTACCCCCATCTCGATCTCGTAGTTCTCAATGACCGTGTTGACGAGCAACTTCTCACACATCTCTTTGACCATCGCTTCGGTCGTCTCATCCGCGACTTGGAGTTCGATCACTTTTCCGATTCGCACCGATTCAACGCCTGTGAAACCGAGATGGTCGAGCCCGCCTTTGACAGCGACGCCTTGTGGGTCGAGCACACTTTCACGTAATGTCACGTACACGTTCACTTTTTTCATTGGTCCATTCCCCCTATGCGTGTTAACAGCTGGCCATACGTCTCGGTCAGTGAACCGAGGTCTCTACGGAATACATCTTTGTCGAGTTTTTGCTTCGTCTCTTTGTCCCAGAGCCGGCACGTGTCCGGCGAGATCTCATCGGCGAGGATGATCGTCCCGTCGACTTTGCCGAACTCGAGTTTGAAGTCGATCAGATCGATGCCATGGTCCCCGAAAAATTCGAGCAAGACGTCATTCACCCAAAGTCCGAGTTGTCGCAATGTTTCGACTTCTTTATGTGTGGCGACTTGCAGTAAGCGGATATGGTCTTCAGTAAGAAGCGGATCTCCGAGTGCGTCATCTTTATAATAAAATTCAACGATTGGGGCAAGGAGCGGCGTCCCTTCTTCCCAGCCGAGGCGTTTCGCGAGACTGCCGGCAGCGACGTTCCGGATGACGACTTCGAGCGGGATGATGTCGACGCGGCGGACGAGTTGTTCGCGGTCTGACAGTTTCTCGATAAAGTGTGTCGGAATCTTATTGTCGTGCATCAGTTTGAACAGCCGAGTCGTGATGGCGTTGTTCAATACACCTTTGCCGTCAATCGACTGTTTCTTTTCCCCGTTGAATGCTGTCGCGTCGTCCTTGTAATAGACGCGGAGCACACCCGGTTCTTCTGTTTCATATAACGCTTTCGCCTTGCCTTCGTAGATTGCTTCCATCTGTATCCGTTCCCCCTTAAAGTGAGAGGGGCATGACGCCCCTCAACGATTACAAACCACAGCGTTCAAAGATTGTGTCGACGCGACGTACATGATAGCGCGGGTCGAACAAGTCATCGAGTTCGTCACTCGTGAAGAGTGCGCCCATCTCAGCATCTTGTTCAATCAACGTCCGGAACATCGTCTCTTCTTCCCACGCTTGCATCGCTTTCGGTTGGACCGCATCATAGGCGGCTTCCCGTGACCATCCTTTTTCAATCAAGGCGAGCAAGATGCGTTGTGAGAAAATGATGCCGAACGTCCGATCCATGTTGCGGCGCATATTGTCCGGGAACACCGTCAAGTTTTTCACAATGTTGCCGAACCGGTTGAGCATATAGTTTAGAAGACCGGTCGCATCCGGCAAGATGATGCGTTCTGCCGACGAGTGCGAGATATCGCGTTCGTGCCAAAGCGGAACGTTCTCGTACGCTGTCATCATATGTCCACGGATGACGCGGGCGAGACCTGTCATGTTTTCCGAGCCGATCGGATTGCGTTTATGCGGCATCGCCGATGAACCTTTTTGTCCTTTGGCGAAAAACTCTTCCACTTCTCGCGTCTCTGTCTTTTGAAGGCCGCGAATCTCGGTTGCCATCTTCTCGATTGACGTGGCGATCAACGCGAGCGTCGACATGTACTCGGCGTGGCGGTCACGCTGTAACGTCTGCGTCGAGATCGGAGCGGCTTGAATGCCTAACTTGTCACACACGTACGATTCGATGAACGGGTCGATATTGGCGAACGTGCCGACGGCTCCACTCATCTTCCCGAATTCGATCGTCTCGCGTGCTGCCATGAAGCGTTTCTTGTTGCGTTTCATTTCTTCATACCAGAGGGCAAGTTTCAATCCGAACGTCGTCGGTTCGGCGTGGACACCGTGTGTGCGACCCATCATGATGTCGTATTTATGTGCTTTCGCCTTCTCCGCGAGAATGTCGATGAAGCGGTCCAAATCGGCCTCTAAAATGTCGTTTGCTTGCTTGATCAAGTAAGACAGTGCCGTGTCGACGACATCCGTCGACGTCAAACCGTAGTGGACCCATTTCTTTTCTTCGCCAAGCGTCTCTGAGACGGCTCGCGTGAACGCAATGACGTCATGACGTGTCTCTTGTTCAATTTCAAGGATACGGTCGACATTGAATGAGGCGTTGTCCCATAACACTTGGACGTCCTCTTTCGGGATGACACCTAGCTCACTCCAGGCTTCACATGCATAAAGCTCCACCTTGAGCCAAGCATCAAACTTGTTCTCGTCCGTCCAAATCGCCGCCATCTCAGGGCGGGTATAGCGTGAAATCATAAAACAGTCTCCTTCCAAATTGCCAATTGTTCGATGGTATGAAGCGCCTCCTCGACGGAATGGCCGAGCACGTTCAAGTGTCCCATCTTCCGTCCCGGTTTGGCTTCATCTTTTCCATACAGATGTAGTTTAACATTCGATGGTAAGTTCTGTGGCTTCAACTCTTCCATCTGTTCACCGAGCAGGTTGACCATGACAACAGGCGTGTGGAGCGTCGTGCGTCCAAGTGACATCCCGGTGATTGCGCGGATATGCTGTTCGAACTGTGACGTCTCACATGCATCCATCGTATAGTGGCCAGAATTGTGAGGTCGTGGTGCCAATTCATTTATATAGAGTGAGCCGTCTTCCATGACGAAGAGTTCGACTGCGAGCGTCCCGACGAGCCCGATGTAATCCGCAAGTTGCAAGGCAACGTGCCGTGCGTCTTCTGAGACGTCCTCTGAAACACGTGCCGGAACGATGGATACGTGAAGGATGTTATTCCGATGAATGTTTTCACTGATCGGGAACGTCGTCGTCTCACGCAAACCTCTCGTCACGATGACCGAAATTTCTTTCTTAAAAGGAAGCCACGCTTCAGCGACGTATTCATCTTCTTTAAACTGATCGACGAATGCGTGTACGTCTTGCTCGGTCCGAAGTACGGTTTGACCTTTTCCGTCATAACCGAAGCGGCACGTCTTGATGACTAGAGGAAGTCCTAGTAAATCTTGAGCCCGAAACACATCTCGCACTGACCGGACCGGCACGTAAGGCGCGACGCGCAATCCTGCTGCCTCGATCATCTGCTTCTCAAGCAAGCGGTGCTGAGTTGCTTTTAAGACATCCATTCCTTGCGGACATTTTTCATGAATCGCTTCAATCATGGCAGTGTCGATATTCTCAAACTCATACGTGATGACGTCTGAACGCGTTGCGAGTTGTTTGGCAGCCTCGATGTCGTCAAAACTTGCCACGATACTCGGGGCGACTTGAGCGGCAGGTGCATTCGGGTTTGGATCGAGACTGAGCGTCTCATAACCCATCGCACTCGCGCTAAGCGACATCATCCGACCGAGTTGTCCCCCACCTAATATCCCGATCCGCATCAGACGAGTTCCTCCGTTCCTCGTAGCGCCATATCTCGTTTAGCTTGACGATACGCTTCTAGACGCTCCGTCACTTCTACCGACTCAAGGCTAAGGATTTGAGTCGCGAGGAGCGCTGCATTCATAGCACCTGCTTTCCCGATTGCCACCGTGGCAACGGGAACACCAGCCGGCATCTGGACGATGGAAAGCAGTGAATCAAGTCCGTTCAATGCTTTTGATTGAACAGGTACGCCGATAACGGGTAATGTCGTTTTTGCAGCCACCATTCCAGGAAGGTGAGCCGCACCGCCTGCACCTGCAATGATGACATGAATGCCACGCTCTCTAGCGTTTTCTGCATATTCGAACATGACATCCGGCGTTCGGTGCGCCGATACGACTTGTTTCTCATATGGGATATGGAGTTCATCAAGTACGGCACATGTGTGTTTCATCGTATCCCAGTCAGACGAACTGCCCATGATTACACCAACTGTCTTCACGTCAACGTCCCCCTTAAAATAAAGAAATCCCTAAACCGGTTCATCAGTTTAGGGTATAGAGCACGACAAAAAAATGTCGACTATACCCCATAGTCTGATCAGAATCGGTGATCAGGTAGAAACTTGCAAGCCATTTCCTTGCGATTATATGGAGCGATATTTGATTTTCTTAACTCACACGCCTATCGTACCTTGTTCTTTGAAAACATGTCAACAAACTGCGAACATTTTAATTGTCTGAATATTTATCGTTCGCTTTTAGAACGGTTTGCGAAAAAGAAAAAAAGCCGCCCTGTTTAAAGGACGGCTTGGCATTATGGATTGAGAGGAACGCACTCAAATAAAATCGATTGATGGGAATGTACAGGTTCGTCTTTGTTTCCCGTTTTTTCAAAGACTGGCTTTTCAATCCTACGTACCGGGCGATATCCCATTTGAGCAATTCGGTCTAAACACTCACCGACTGTCTCGTTTGGCTCGACGTATACTTTGATTTTTTTGGCCATCTGTTCTTCCTCTCTTTCATTTGAATCACGATATAAAAAAGCGGCGGCCCTTGAGCGAATGCTCCAGAACCACCGTTTGCCTGGCGACGTCCTATCCTCACAGGGGGAGACCCCCAACTACTTTCGGCGCTGAAGCGCTTAACTTCCGTGTTCGGCATGGGAACGGGTG
Organism: Exiguobacterium sp.; assembly: GCF_020832205.1. Classification (GTDB taxonomy): domain Bacteria; phylum Bacillota; class Bacilli; order Exiguobacteriales; family Exiguobacteriaceae; genus Exiguobacterium. The sequence goes on from NZ_JAFIFD010000013.1 coordinate 192,766, forward strand.
TGGCCGCTTCGCTATCGCCACCAGACATATTCAGGGCTTGTTCCCTGAAAACTGAAGATTCATCAATACAAACCATAGACTAGATCAAAGCCTCGACCGATTAGTATCATTCAGCTCCACGTGTCACCACGCTTCCACCCATGACCTATCTACCTCATCGTCTCTGAGGGGTCTTTCTTGATTGCTCAAAGGGAAATCTCATCTCGGA
>NZ_JAFIFD010000018.1 GCF_020832205.1 Exiguobacterium sp.
TTCCTGCGCTCGACTTGCATGTATTAGGCACGCCGCCAGCGTTCGTCCTGAGCCAGGATCAAACTCTCCAAAGAATTTGATATAGCTCTTGAAAATGACGAAGCTTGCGCTTCAATCAAAACTTGTAAAACTTTTTTTGCCTCATCGTTCAGTTTTCAAAGACCAATTCGTTGTCGTGTTAGCGACTTTTTAATAATAGCGATTTGACTATTTAAAGTCAACCACTTTTTATTATTTTTTTCACTCGCTTTCTGTTGTTCAAACTTGAACAGCAGCGACGTTTATTAATATATCAGCGCCCCCCATTTTCGTCAACTGTTTTTCTAAAAAAACTTTATCATTTCTTAAATTTGATTCGCCTCACTCTGTCCAAGGCGAAAAAAAGAAGGAAGGACATCCAATCGGACGTTCTCCCTTCTCCACTTTTCATTCAAGACGACTTCGAGGCTACACGTTTTTTCGTTTTGTTCGTACCTTTTTGCTGCCGTGCTTCTACCGGTTCCTCTGCAGGCGCCTGGAACCGATGAAGCATCAACACTTGGTAAGCGTTCGCGAACACGAGTGTCGCCAGCGCCGGCCATAACAGTGCCACTTCATCTGTCGTTTGAAGCGCGGGAATCCATTCAATCAACGTGATGACAACCATCAAGAAGAGTGTCGGAATGAACGCACTCGCGTTCGTTTGCTTCGCTTTGCTCGTCGCGACGATCCACGAGACGATAACCAACACGACCATCTCGCCGATGTAACGCCACATATGATCGTTGCCAAAGGCAAGTATACGGAAGTAGACCGCATCAAACAACGCGAAGGCGATTAAGAGGACTTGGACACGATTCCAAAGCCTCGGTCCGCGAAACAAGTCCAACCCGACACGATGAACAATCAAATAAGCGAAGAACCCCATCATGCTGATGCCGGTCCATGTACTTGAATAACTGAGCGCTGTCACGATGGCCCCCCATGATTGGCTCACTAAATAGCCCGGGTTCGCCAACAAGTTCATCAAGAACCCGAATAACGTCCCGAAGACGAGCGTCGTCCAAAATAACCGTAAAAACCCTTGTACCTTCATCTGTTAACCATTCACCCTTCTATTTGCTGAATCACCGCTTGCGCCAAATCGTTGTACGTCGTTTCAAACGGATGGCCGTCACGATAGACTGACGGCGCAAAGTCTTCGTCGTTTTCATACGGCTGACCGAGCGGGATTTGGGCGAGCAATTTGCTCTTCAGCGCCTCTGATAATTTCTCACCGCCGCCATGGCCAAAGACATATTCTTTTTCACCGGTCACTTTGCTTTCGAAATACGCCATGTTCTCAATGATGCCGAGAACTTTATGGTTCGTCTTGATCGCCATCGCGCCGGCACGTGCGGCGACGAAGGCCGCGGTCGCGTGTGGTGTCGTGACAATCAACTCTTGGCAAGACGGGAGCATCGAATGGATGTCAAGCGCGACGTCTCCTGTGCCCGGTGGTAAATCGAGCAACAAGTAGTCGAGATCGCCCCACTCCACATCATTAAAGAAGTTGTTGAGCATTTTCCCGAGCATTGGCCCCCGCCAAATGACCGGAGCGTTATCTTCGACGAAGAAGCCCATTGAAATGACTTTGACACCGAACCGCTCGACCGGGATAATCTTCTCACCACGAACGACAGGACGCTCTTCAATCCCGAGCATGTCCGGTACGCTGAACCCGTAAATGTCTGCATCGATCAATCCGACTTTCTTGCCCGCTCGCGCCAAGGCGACGGCCAAGTTGACAGAGACGGTCGATTTGCCGACGCCACCTTTACCCGATGCGATGGCGATGAACGTGGTGCCGGAGTTCTCACGCAAAATGGCGGGTTTCGTCGCTTCTTTCAAGCTCTCATCATTGAGCGCCTCAAATCGAAGCCCAACCGTCTTAAACCCTTTGCCTTTGAGGAGCGTCACGATCTCTTGTTGTAACTGCAGTTGTTCACCGCTTCCTGTCTGACCGAGCGCGACTTTCACACTGACATAATCCTCTTTGATACGGACGTCCTTCACACCAGCTGTATCTCCAAGCGTACGGTTGATCGTCGGATCGACCAACCCTGCTAACTCTTCGCGAACTTGTTCTACTGTAAGCATGTCATTTCCCCCTAATTTCTGTCTCGCTAACAGTATATCAAAAAAAGCGTTTTCTTGAGGGAACAGAAATCGGCAAATTTGCATACAAAAAAACTCTCCACCCGAAAGGAGGAGAGTAAAGACTTGCCCGAAGATTAACGCTTCGAGAACTGTGGTGCGCGACGTGCTGCTTTAAGACCGTATTTTTTACGCTCTTTCATACGTGCGTCACGAGTCAAGAAGCCTTTTTCTTTGAGGCTTGGACGGAATTCTGGGTCCGCTTGAAGAAGCGCACGTGATACGCCGTGGCGAATCGCTCCAGCTTGTCCAGTGAATCCACCGCCGTTAACGTTAACGATTACATCGTATTTACCTTCTGTTTCAGTCAATACGAGTGGTGATTTAGCCATCATGATCAAAGTCTCATGACCGAAGTATTCTGAAATATCGCGGCCATTTACAACAACTTTACCGTCACCTGCAACGAGGTGAACGCGAGCCACCGAGTGTTTGCGGCGGCCTGTTCCGTAGTAACGTACATCTGCCATCGTTTAGTTCCTCCCTGTGTCCCGATTAACCGCGAAGTTCGTAAACTTCTGGTTTTTGTGCTTCGTGCTTGTGCTCAGCTCCAGCGTAAACGTGGAGTTTGTTGAATGATTGACGACCGAGTGATCCTTTTGGAAGCATCCCTTTGATCGCGAGTTCAAGCATACGCTCTGGACGTTTTGCAAGAAGCTCTTTTGCAGTTTGTGATTTCAAACCGCCTGGATGACCTGAATGACGGTAGTAGATCTTGTCATTCAACTTGTTACCAGTTAAGTGGATTTTTTCAGCGTTGATGATGATGACGTGGTCTCCGCAATCAACGTGTGGTGTGAAAGTTGGCTTGTGCTTACCGCGAAGAAGTGATGCTACTTCACTAGTCAAACGACCAAGTGTTTTGCCTTCTGCGTCGATAAGGAGCCATTTGCGTTCTACTTCAGATGCTTTTGCCATGAATGTCGTGCGCATGTGGAATACCTCCTAAAATGTCTGTTCACTAAATTTTTTTACTGCTTGGGTGATGCTTTATCATAATCCTAGTTTACGGGGCTAAGATTGTGGTTCATCTCTCAATATGAAAATGAAATGCCAATGAATATAATACGATTTTATAAAGGGAATGTCAATCTACTTTTTCATAATTCACGTTCCATAAATAAAGGCCGTGCGGCGGCGCCGTAATTCCAGCGGCGCGGCGGTCTTTTTCGCCTAACATCCGGACGATATCGGCCGGCTCGTACTTGCCCCTGCCGACCTCGAGCAACGTCCCGACCATGATTCGGACTTGGTTGTACAAGAAGCCCGAACCGACGAAACGAAAATACATCTCGTCCTCCGTTTCTACGAGTCCCGCCTCATAGATCGTTCGCACACGGTCACTCACTTCCGCTTTTGTCACGGAGAACGACGTGAAGTCGTGCGTGCCGACTAAATGGACGAGCGCTTCCCGCATCCGTTCGATATTAAGATCATACGTTACCGTCACGGCATGATGGCGTCGGAACGGATCGGCTTCCGCCCTTACGAAATAGCGATACTCTTTCCGCTTCGCTCCGTAGCGGGCGTGAAAGTCTGTCTCTACGTCGATAGCGGTCTTGACGAGAATGTCATCCGGCAACATCGCATTCAACGCCTTGACGAAACGGTCGGCCGGCATACCGAGATGGGTGTCAAAGTGCAGCACTTGCCCTTTCGCATGGACGCGCGCATCGGTACGCCCTGAAGCCACGACTTTAACCGCTCGGCCATGCATCCGGTTCAAGACCGCCTCCACTTCCGCTTGAATCGTGTTGCCGTTGGGCTGGACTTGATAACCGGCATAGTTCGTCCCGTCATAGGCGATCGTCATTTTAATTCGTCTCATCCAATCCCTCGCAATCCTAACAACATAAGCGTCAATACGACGAACGAGACGAGTAATGCCGTATCACGGCGATGCCACGTCATCTCCCGCCATCTCGTCCGCCCTTCGCCCCCACGGTACCCACGGGCCTCCATCGCCGTAGCGAGGTCCTCAGCACGCTTAAACGCCGATACGAATAACGGGATCATAAGGGGAACGACCGCTTTGAGACGGTCTTTGATCGGGCCGCTCTTTAAATCCACGCCCCGGGCCTGCTGCGCTTTCATAATTCGGTCTGTCTCGTCAGCGAGCGTCGGCAAGAACCGAAGAGAGATGGACAGCATGAGGGCGATCTCGTGCGCCGGGACTTTGAAGCGTTCGAGCGGACGGAGTCCGGCCTCAATCGAATCCGTCAGTTCCATCGGTGTCGTCGTGAGCGTGACGAGTGTCGTTAACATGACGAGATAAAAGAAACGAAGCGAGACGATCAGCCCCATGCGAATCCCTTCCGAGTAAATCGCGAACGGTCCGAACGAGACGAGCAAGTCCCCGTCCCGATTGAAGAACAGTTGCAAGAGGAGCGTGAAGATGATGAGAAACAGAATCATCCGCAACCCGTTCCATAAGTAGCGCCAAGACAGTTGCGACAGTTTAACCGCAAACAGTGTGAACGCGAGCAAGAACACGTTCGTCCATAAGTTGTCCGCCAAAAAGACGACCGGGATGAACAAGAGAATAAATAACGTCTTCGCCCGGGCATCGAGCGTATGAAGCCATGAGTGCCCCGGAATGTATTGTCCGATGATCACACGGATCCCTCCTTTTGCAGCTGGGCCGCAATCCAATCCGCCAACTCACTCTCTGTCCGTAACGACGGAGCCGGTTCTCCGAACGCGGGCGCGAGTTCGAGCGCTAGCGCGAGGACGTGTGGAACATCCAGTTGCAACGACTGAACGAGCGCTTCGTCGCGGAACAAGACGAATGGATCCCCATCGAAGGCAACCGCGCCTCGTTCCATGACGACGACACGTTCGGCGTACGTCAAGACGTCATTCATGTCGTGCGAGACGAGAATGAGCGTCAACTCGAGTTCTTCTTTCAACCGTTTGAACAAACTGAGCATCTCCCGGCGCCCGAGTGGATCGAGCCCGGCTGTCGGTTCATCGACGACCAACACGTCAGGACGGCTTGCGAGCACGCCTGCAATCGCCACACGGCGCATTTGTCCCCCTGACAAGTCGAACGGGGAACGTGTCCATAGCGCCTCGTCTAAACCGACGAGACGGAGAGCGGCATGAGCCCGCTCTTTCGCTTCGGCCTCGGCCGCACCAAAATTACGCGGACCAAACATGACGTCGCGTTCGACCGTCTCTTCGAACAGTTGATGTTCGGGATATTGAAAGACGAGCCCAACGCGGCGCCGAAGCGGGAGTAAGCTTTGTTTTTTGTCACGTCGTTTTGTGATCGCCCGGACTTCGATATCGTCGACGACGACTTTCCCTTTCGACGGTCGCAATAGTCCGTTCAAATGTTGAACGAGCGTCGACTTTCCTGAGCCGGTATGGCCAAGAAACGCAACAAGCGCCCCCGACGGAATTCTTACATTCACATCGCGCAGCGCGGTTCGTTCAAACGGAGTATTCAATTGGTATAGGTAAGTCACTTCTTCAATGCTAATCGGCATAGATGATTCACCAACTCCGAATGTTGTAGCATCAGACGATCGAGTGGAATGCCTCGTTCCTTCAGTTCGAGTTGCATCCTGACAATGAACGGCACATCGAGTTGGATGGCACGTAACGCGTCCGGATGTTGAAACACGTCTTCAGGTGTCCCGGTCATGGCGATTTCGCCTTTCGACAGGGCAATAATACGGTCAGCAAACAACACTTCGTCGAGCTCGTGGGTAATGGCGACAACGGTCATCCCTTCTGAGACGAGCTGTTGCACCGTTTGTAACACCTCTTTACGCCCAATCGGGTCAAGCATCGAGGTCGCTTCATCGAGCACGAGGACATGCGGGCGCATTGCGAGAGCCGAAGCAATCGCAACACGCTGCTTTTGTCCACCGGATAACTGATGCGGTTCACGGTCCGCTAGTTCCGATAATCCAACGCGCGCTAGACTGTCATCAATTCGACGAACCATTTCTTGACGTGGAAGTCCCATGTTTTCGAGAGAGAATGCCACATCATCGCGCACGGTCGCCCCGACAAACTGGTTGTCGGGATTTTGGAAGACGACACCGACCAGTTTTCGAACGTCCCACACGTCTGTGGCGTTCGTCGGATCAAGTGTCTCTACCCGGACTTCTCCTTCTTGAGGAAGCAAAAGCCCGTTCCACAGCTTCGTTAAAGTCGACTTACCAGAACCGTTATGGCCGACGATGGCGAGCCATTCCCCTTTGTATACATCGAGTGACAGCCCGTTTAAGGCTGGCTCGGTCTGTCCCGGGTAACGAAACACGATATCGCGTACCATAATCTGCGTTTCCATCTGTCGACTCCTTTCCGATGTGGAAACAGGGCAATACGTCACCGCATGCCCTGTTGACTGCCTAATGAATTAGACGAGTTCGATGATTACAACTTCAGCACCGTCACCGCGGCGTGGGCCGACTTTCATGATGCGTGTGTATCCACCTTGACGTTCAGCGTAGCGTGGTGCCACGTCTTCGAACAATTTTTGGATTGCGTCTTTTTCTCCAGCGTTCTCTTTGCGAACGAATGAAGCTACTTGACGACGGGCATGAAGATCGCCACGTTTCCCAAGAGTGATCAATTTTTCAACGACTGGGCGAAGTTCTTTCGCTTTTTGTTCAGTTGTTTGAATGCGCTCGTTGATGATAAGGTCAGTTGCAAGATCACGCAAAAGTGCCTTACGCTGCGAGCTTGTACGGCCGAGTTTCGAATAAGCCATTACATTTCCCTCCTTCGGTTGAACTTAGTCTTCTTTACGCAAGCCCAAACCGAGCTCGTCCAACTTGAGTTGAACTTCTTCGAGTGATTTACGTCCGAGGTTACGAACTTTCATCATCTCTTCCTCTGATTTGTTTGCGAGTTCTTGAACAGTGTTGATGCCGGCGCGCTTCAAGCAGTTGTACGAACGAACTGAGAGATCGAGTTCTTCAATCGTCATTTCGAGTACTTTTTCTTTTTGGTCTTCTTCTTTCTCGACCATAATTTCTGCATTGAGAGCTTCATCCGTCAACCCAACAAAAATGTTCAAGTGTTCTGTCAAAATTTTCGCCCCGAGCGATACCGCTTCTTCCGGACGGATTGAACCATCTGTCCACACGTCTAATAGAAGCTTATCGAAGCTAGCATCTTGACCGACACGTGTTTTGTCTACTTCGTAGTTCACGCGTTGAATCGGTGTGTAGATCGAATCGATTGGAATGACCCCAATCGGCATATCGTCACGTTTGTTATCTTCTGCCTGGACGTAACCACGACCACGGCGAGCAGTCAAACGCATGCGAAGCGTCGCGTTGTCAGCGAGAGTCGCGATGTGGAGCTCAGGATTCAAGATTTCAACGTCGCTATCATGGGTAATGTCTGCCGCAGTGACAGCACCGGCACTTGAAACGTTAATCTCAAGTGTCTTCTCTTCGTCCGAGTACACTTTGAGCGCTAACTTCTTCAGGTTTAATACGATTTGTGTGACGTCTTCGACGACACCGTCAATCGTAGAGAACTCGTGAAGCACGCCATCGATTTGAACTGCCGTTACCGCTGCACCAGGGAGCGATGACAATAAAATTCGACGTAGTGAGTTACCGAGAGTCGTGCCATATCCACGTTCAAGCGGTTCGACTACGAATTTACCAAACGTAGCATCCTCGCTGATTTCGACCGTTTCGATCTTTGGTTTTTCAATCTCGATCATCTGAACCCCTCCTTGAGTGTATCCTGCCATGCAGTTTGCACTGCATTGTATATGCTGTCCGTGCTAGGTAAGCCCATCACACGCTCAAGCGATTATACGCGGCGACGTTTTGGAGGGCGGCAACCGTTGTGCGGAACTGGTGTTACGTCACGGATTGCAGTTACTTCAAGACCAGTAGCTTGGAGGGCACGGATAGCCGCTTCACGTCCAGCACCAGGACCTTTAACGTTAACTTCTACTGTACGCATACCGTTGTCCATTGCAACTTTCGCTGCAGTTTCAGCAGCCAATTGTGCTGCGAACGGTGTTGATTTACGTGATCCTTTGAATCCAAGGTTACCAGAAGTAGCCCATGAGATCGCGTTACCTTGCGTGTCAGTGATTGTAATGATTGTGTTGTTGAATGTAGAACGGATGTGTACCACACCGACTTCAACATGTTTTTTAACTTTACGTTTAGAACGTACGTTTTGCTTACGTTTCGCCATTGTTCAATTCCCTCCTTTACTTCTTCTTGTTCGCTACTGTACGGCGTGGGCCTTTACGAGTACGCGAGTTGTTCTTCGTGTTTTGACCGCGAACAGGGAGACTACGACGGTGACGGACACCGCGATATGCGCCGATCTCGATCAAACGCTTAATGTTGAGTGAAACTTCACGACGAAGGTCACCTTCAACTTTGATTCCGTCGATTGCTTCACGAATACGGTTGATTTCGTCTTCTGTAAGATCACGTGTGCGTGAGTCTTCAGATACGTTTGCAGCCTTCAAAATTTCTTGTGCTCTTGTTTTACCAATACCAAAGATGTATGTGAGCGAAATAACGATACGTTTTTCGCGTGGAATATCTACACCAGCAATACGTGCCATGTGTGCACCTCCTCTTAGATTAACCTTGTTTTTGTTTGTGTTTCGGGTTTTCGCAAATTACCATTACTTTACCCTTACGACGAATAACTTTACATTTTTCGCAGATCGGTTTTACCGACGGTCTTACTTTCATGATTATACCCTCCTCCTGGAAAAATCGGAGTTACTTGTAACGGTACGTAATCCGCCCGCGAGTCAAGTCGTACGGAGACAACTCGACAGTTACGCGGTCACCTGGAAGGATTCGAATGTAGTGCATCCGAATTTTCCCTGAGACGTGCGCGAGCACCGTGTGGCCGTTTTCTAACTCCACTTTAAACATTGCGTTTGGAAGTGGTTCGACAACAGTGCCTTCCACTTCAATGACATCTTGTTTCGCCATCATTTATTCCCCTTTCTATATGAAGATATTTAGGAGCACAGACGATCTATCGCATTGTACTGTGAGAGAAGGATCCATAACGGATCAGCACGAAGCAATAGAGCCTCATTCACCGGAATCGAGTTTCGTTAGAATCTCGTATCCATCGTCTGTGATGGCGATGGTGTGCTCAAAGTGGGCGCACATGCTACCGTCCACTGTCACAACTGTCCAGTTGTCAGCCAGTGTCCGAACATAGCGTTGACCAGCGTTCACCATCGGTTCGATAGCTAACGTCATTCCAGTCTTCAGGCGTGGCCCTTTCCCCGGTGGACCATAGTGTGGGATTTGCGGTTCTTCATGCAAATTTTGTCCAACACCATGACCGACGTATTCGCGGACGACCGAAAAATCGTGTGACTCAACATACGCTTGAATCGCATGTGAGATATCCGTTAATCGCTGTCCAGCCTTGGCGTGCTCCAATCCTTTATACAGACTTTCTTCAGTTACGTCAAGTAACCGCTGTGTCTCTTCCGAGATTGTCCCGACTGGATAAGTCCAGGCCGAGTCTCCATGGTATCCGTTATAGTAAGCACCGATATCGATTGAGATAATATCTCCATCGTTCAGTACCCGCTTTCCGGGAATGCCATGAACAAGTTCTTCATTCACCGATGCACAAACGCTACCGGTAAACCCGTTGTAGCCTTTGAACGAAGGTGTTGCACCTTGGCTGCGAATGTAATCTTCCGCAATCCGGTCGAGGTCAAGCGTCGTGATTCCTGGTTTGATGTGCTCTTTGAGCACCTGGTGCGTTCGAGCAACAATTTGCCCAGCCTCACGCATAATCGCAATTTCACGAGGCGTCTTCGTGATGATCATTCAGTATCACCGAGTAACGCTTTGACATCGGCGTAAACAACATCGATTGGACGATCTCCATCCAATGTACGAAGATACCCTTTTTCAGCGTAAAAGTCAATGAGTGGTTTCGATTGCTCGATGTTGACGTCAAGGCGACGGCGAACCGTTTCTTCTTTATCGTCTTCACGTTGCATGAGAGCCGACCCATCCACATCACAAATGCCTTCCACTTTTGGTGGATTGAAGATCACGTGATATGTCGCACCACACGTCGGGCAGATCCAACGACCTGTCAAACGCGGGACGAGAATTTCCGCATCCACATCAATGTTGACGACGTGGTCAATCTGTTTTCCCAAATCTTTAAGCAAACTTTCGAGTGCCTCTGCTTGAGCAACAGTACGCGGGAATCCATCGAGCAAGAAGCCGTTTTTCGTATCATCTTGACTCAAGCGCTCACGTACGATTCCGATTGTTACCTCATCCGGTACGAGTTCACCTTTGTCCATGAACGATTTTGCTTCTTTTCCGAGTGGCGTTCCGCCTTTGATTGCCGCACGAAACATGTCGCCTGTCGAAATGTGTGGGATTTGATACTCTTCGACGATTTTAGCCGCTTGAGTACCTTTCCCTGCACCCGGTAAGCCCATGAGTACTAGATTCATCTCAGTTAGCCTCCAGTTTTGTTTTTCACGAACAGGTCGTAACACGACAGGAAGGAAGGGTTTACCCTTCCTTCCGCTTTAACGGATAAAGCCTTTGTAGTGTCGTTTTACGAGTTGGCTTTCGATTTGTTTCATCGTTTCGAGGGCTACCCCGATGACGATCAACAAGCTCGTCCCTCCGATTTGCACCGAAGTTGGAAGACCGGCAAGTTTAATGAAGATTGTCGGCATGATCGCGACGAACGATAAGAAGATCGCTCCGAAGAACGTCAATCGATAAAGCAACTTCGTGATGTACTGTTCTGTTTGCGCCCCAGGACGAATCCCAGGGATATAACCACCTTGCTTCTGCAGGTTTTCTGCCATTTGTTCCGGGTTAACCTGAACAAACGTGTAGAAGTAAGCGAACGCGATGATGAGTGCTACGTAAATCGACATTCCGATTGGAGCTGTCGTATCAAAGTAAGACTGCAACTTCTGCGTCGTTTCCGGCGAAGCAATGAAGCTTGCAACAGTTGGTGGTGTCACCATAAAGGAAATCGCGAAGATAACCGGGATAACACCTGCTGCGTTTAGCTTGATCGGCAAGTGCGTCGACTGACCGCCCACTGGGGTACGGTTCGCCGTGCGTTTCGCATATTGGATCGGAATTTTGCGTGCCGCTTGTTGAACATAAATGATCCCAACCGTCACAGCCAAAATGACCAACGCCAATACAACCAAGTAAACAATGTTGATGAATAACGCATCTCCAGCATTTTGGAGTTTCGTTTCATAAATCTGCGTGAAGATTCTTGGGAACCCAGCGATGATACCGGCGAAGATAATGATGGAAATACCATTCCCAACACCTCTCTCCGTCGTCATCTCACCTAAGAACATCAAGAACGCTGTACCTGCAGTGAGTACAATCGCGATCACAAAGTAGGTCGCCGTTCCCCACGTCTCGTTGACGAGACCTGGGTAGAGACGGTTGAATCCGAACGACAATGACGTCGCTTGAATAAATCCTAAGATGATCGTTCCATAGCGCGTGACCGTCGCTAACTTCTTACGACCCGCCTCACCTTGTTTTGCCCATTCGGCAAACTTCGGGACGACGTCCATTTGTAAGAGTTGCACGACGATCGATGCCGTAATGTACGGCATGATCCCCATTGCGAACAGGGAGAAGTTCTGTAAAGCATTTCCTCCAAACAAGTTCAAGAAGTCTAAAAGACCACCTGAGTCAAAACGCAACACATCCGTATTCACCATCGGCACCGGGATATGGGCCCCGATGCGGAAAATGATGATGATTGCGAGTGTGAAGAGAATACGCTGTCGAATATCTTTCACGCGCCACATATTGGAGATCGTCTGAAACATCAGATCACCTCAACTGAACCGCCAGCTGCTTCGATCGCTTCTTTCGCTGCACCCGAGAATTTGTTGGCTTTTACAGTCAATTTTGTTTCAAGCTTGCCGTTAGCAAGTACTTTGATCCCGTCTTTAGCAGAGCTGACAACACCAGTCTCGATTAAGAGTTCTGGAGTTACTTCAGTACCTGCCTCGAAACGGTTAAGCGTGTCTAGGGAAACAACTGCATACTCTTTACGAGTAGGGTTGTTGAAACCGCGTTTTGGAAGACGACGGTAAAGTGGGTTTTGCCCACCTTCAAATCCTGGACGAACGCCACCGCCCGAACGAGCTTTTTGACCTTTGTGTCCACGGCCAGAAGTTTTACCGTTACCAGTCGCCATACCGCGACCGACACGGTTGCGTTCGTGACGTGAACCTGGAGTTGGCTTCAATTCATGGAGTTTCATAGTGGCACCTCCTTATTTAGTAAGATCTATTAATTATTCGTTGATTTCTTTTACAGTCACAAGGTGCGACACTTTTTTGACCATACCGCGCATCGCGACGTTGTCAGGGACAACGACTGTCTGATGCATTTTGCGAAGACCAAGTGTACGCACTGTTACACGCTGATCCTCAGGACGGCCAATAATGCTGCGTGTGAGGGTGATTGCGAGTTTCGCCATGTCTAATTCCCTCCCTTATTTAAGAAGTTCTTCTACGCTTTTACCGCGTAGTTTAGCAACTTCCTCTGCTTTTTTAAGCTCTGTCAAGCCTTTAACCGTCGCGCGGACGATGTTGATTGGTGTGTTCGAACCTAACGATTTCGAAAGGATGTCACCTACACCTGCAAGTTCGAGTACGGCACGAACCGGACCACCTGCGATAACCCCAGTACCTTCAGAAGCTGGTTTCATGAATACACGACCTGCTCCGAATACTCCTGTGATTTCGTGTGGAATTGTTGTACCGACCATTGGTACTTGAACCATATTTTTCTTAGCGGCTTCAATAGCCTTACGGATCGCTTCAGGCACCTCTTGTGCCTTACCTGTACCGAAACCGACGTGACCATTCTTGTCACCTACGACAACGAGAGCGGCGAAACGGAAGCGACGGCCACCTTTCACGACTTTCGCGACGCGGTTTACGGTAACAACGCGTTCTTCGAGTTGTTCCATGTTAACGTCTAACTGGCGCATCGAGTGTCCCCTCCTTTTTATTAGAATTTAAGACCTGCTTCACGAGCTGCTTCAGCAACAGCTTTGACGCGGCCATGATAGAGGTATCCACCACGGTCGAACACAACAGTGTCGATACCTTTCTCGAGTGCACGTTCAGCAGCAAGTTTACCGACAGCTTTCGCTGCTTCAACATTACCACCGTTTGTAAGATCGAGAGCTTTATCTTTCGAAGATGCTGACACAAGCGTTGTTTGTGCCGCGTCGTCGATGAGTTGTACGTAAATGTGTTTGCTTGAGCGGAATACGTTCAAACGTGGACGAGCTGCTGTCCCCGTGATCGTACGACGTACACGAGCATGACGCTTTTTACGAACTGCATTTTTATCTGCTTTTGTGATCATTTATGCCACTCCTTTCCGTTCATTTCGTGACGAATTACTTACCAGTCTTACCTTCTTTACGGCGAATACGTTCATCAGAGTAACGAACACCTTTACCTTTGTAAGGTTCTGGAGCACGGTACGAGCGGATTTGAGCTGCGACGTGACCGACGCGCTCTTTGCTAATCCCTTTAACGATGATTTGCGTGTTTGAAGGAACTTCGATCTCGATGCCTTCTTCAGCAACGTACTCGATTGGGTGCGAGTAACCGAGGCTGAGGACGAGTTTGTTCCCTTGCTTAGCAGCACGGTAACCAACCCCTGAGATCTCAAGTGTTTTCTGGAATCCGTTAGACACACCTTCCACCATGTTGGCGATAAGGGCACGTGTCGTACCGTGGATCGTACGGTTCTCTTTCGAGTCATCCGGACGAACGACAGTCAATTCGTTTTCTTCAACTTTGACTTCCAATGCTGGGTTAGCTGAAAGCGAAAGTTCACCTTTAGCACCTTTTACTGTGACCGTGTTGTCTTCTGCAACTGTTACAGTAACGCCAGCTGGAATCGTAACTGGTTTTTTACCAATACGTGACATTGATTACACCTCCGTTCTTGTTAGAAAAGTGACTTACCAGATGTAGGCGAGCACTTCGCCGCCGACTTGTTGTTGGCGAGCTTCTTTATCAGTCATAAGACCTTTTGATGTCGAAAGAACTGCGATACCGAGTCCTCCGAGCACTTTTGGTACTTCATCTGCTTTTGCATATACACGAAGACCTGGTTTCGAAATACGTTTGAGACCAGTGATAACACGTTCGTTGCTTGCTCCATATTTAAGGAAAAGACGAAGTGTACCTTGTTTAGCGTCCTCGATATATTCAACATCGCGAATGAAACCTTCACGCTTGAGGATCTCTGCAACCTCACGTTTGATATTAGAAGCTGGAAGCTCTAATTTTTCATGGCGCACCATGTTAGCGTTACGGATACGTGTAAGCATATCTGCAATAGGGTCTGTCATTACCATGCGATGTACCTCCTTTCACACTGTTAGTGGATTACCAACTTGCTTTTTTAACACCAGGGATTTGACCTTTGTATGCAAGATCACGGAACTTGATACGGCTGATCCCGAATTTACCCATGTAACCATGTGGACGACCTGTGATACGGCAACGGTTATGAAGACGTACAGGTGACGAGTTACGTGGCAATTTGCTGAGTCCGATATAATCGCCTTCAGCTTTTAATTGTGCACGTTTCTCAGCGTACTGGGCAACGAGTTTCTCGCGTTTGTGTTCGCGATTCACCATTGACTTTTTAGCCATGTTGTCGACCTCCCTTTAGATTATTTTTGGAATGGCATGCCGAGAAGTGTGAGCAATTCACGTGCTTCTTCGTCTGTGTTCGCTGTTGTAACAACAACGATATCCATACCGCGTACTTTAGTTACTTTATCGTAATCGATCTCAGGGAAAATAAGTTGCTCTTTCACACCAAGCGTGTAGTTACCGCGTCCGTCGAATGCTTTCTTCGATACACCGCGGAAGTCACGTACACGTGGAAGTGAAACAGTTACCAATTTGTCGAGGAAATCGTACATGCGCTCGCCACGAAGAGTTACTTTCGCACCGATTGGCATGCCTTCACGAAGTTTGAAACCAGCGATTGATTTCTTAGCCTTCGTTACGAGTGGTTTTTGACCTGAAAGAATTGATAATTCTTCCACAGCCATGTCAAGAGCTTTCGAGTTCGAAACAGCGTCACCTACACCCATGTTGATAACGATCTTGTCGACTTGTGGCACTTGCATAACCGAGTCATAGTTGAATTTATCCATCATCGCTTTCACGATGTCGCTTTTATACTTCTCTTGCAAACGGTTCATAGTCAAATGGACCTCCTTTCGTCACGTTCTTCTTATTTATCGAGTACTTCGCCCGATTTCGCGACACGAACTTTTTTACCATCGACTACTTTGAAACCAACACGAGTTGGTTTGCCCGTTTTAGGGTCGAGTGGCATGACGTTCGAGACGTGAATTGGTGCTTCGATTTCAAGGATACCGCCTTGTGGATTCGCTTGTGATGGTTTAGCGTGTTTTTTCATCACGTTAACCCCTTCAACGACTACGCGGTTCTTGCTTGGCATAGCTTTGAGGATAACCCCTTGCTTGCCTTTATCTTTACCAGACATTACCTGGACTGTATCGCCTTTTTTAACATGCATCGTTTTGCGCACCTCCTTATAGGATTGAAATTGGAAATTAAAGTACTTCCGGTGCCAACGAAACGATCTTCATGAATTCTTTTTCACGAAGTTCACGTGCAACTGGCCCGAAGATCCGAGTGCCGCGTGGGCTCTTGTCATCTTTGATGATGACTGCTGCGTTCTCATCGAAACGGATGTACGAACCATCTTTACGACGAGCGCCGCGTTTTGTACGAACGACAACTGCTCTGACAACGTCACCTTTTTTAACAACGCCACCTGGTGTTGCTTGTTTTACCGTCGCGACGATGATGTCACCGATGTTGGCAGTCTTACGACCTGAACCACCGAGGACTTTAATTGTCAACAGTTCACGCGCGCCAGAGTTGTCTGCTACTTTCAAGCGAGATTCTTGTTGAATCATGCGAGTGTACCTCCCTCCGGATGTTTATAGATCCGAACTGTTATTAGATGATTACTGATTCTTCTACTACTGTTACGAGACGGAAACGTTTGTCTTTAGAAAGCGGACGTGTCTCCGCGATGCGGACCACATCGCCTACTTTAGCGACATTGTTCTCATCGTGTGCTTTAAATTTCTTCGTGTAGTTTACACGTTTTCCATAAAGCTTATGACGTACTTTTGTTTCAACTGCAACGACGATCGTTTTGTCCATTTTGTCAGACACGACGCGTCCAGTGAGTACTTTACGCTTATTGCGTTCCATGAGTGTTACCTCCTCTTCAAGAATCCGATTAGATTAGCCGTTGTTGATGCCGAGTTCGCGTTCACGAAGAATCGTTTTAGCACGCGCAATCGACTTGCGTACTTCACGGATACGAGCAGGATTCTCAAGCTGACCTGTAGCTAATTGGAAACGAAGGTTAAAGAGTTCTTCTTTCCACTCGCCTACTTTACCGTTGAGCTCTTCAGTTGTTGATTGACGGAGATCAGTTGCTTTCATTCGTATCACCACCATTTTCTTCACGTTTCACGAACTTACATTTTACTGGAAGTTTGTGCGATGCAAGACGAAGCGCCTCACGTGCCACTTCCTCAGATACACCTGCGATTTCGAACATTACTTTGCCAGGCTTAACTACAGCTACCCAGCCTTCTGGAGCACCTTTACCCGAACCCATTCGGACTTCGAGAGGCTTTTTCGTGTATGGTTTGTGTGGGAAGATCTTGATCCACACTTTACCACCACGTTTCATATAACGTGTCATTGCGATACGTGCTGATTCGATTTGACGGTTTGTGATCCAGCTCGCTTCGAGAGCTTGGAGACCGAATTCACCGAAATGTACTGTTGTGCCGCGTTTTGCATTCCCGCGCATTTTACCACGGTGTACACGACGATATTTCACGCGTTTAGGTAACAACATAGTGTGTTGCCTCCTTCCTGAAAGAGTGTTTATTATTCAGCGTTTTTCGCTGTGTTGTTTTTAGTTGGAAGAACTTCACCATGGTACAACCAGACTTTGATTCCGATTTTACCATAAGTTGTGTCTGCTTCAGCTGTTCCGTAGTCGATGTCGGCACGGAGTGTGTGAAGTGGAACTGTTCCTTCCGAGTACTTCTCTGAACGAGCGATATCAGCGCCACCAAGACGACCAGAAACTTCTGTTTTGATCCCTTTGATGCCTGTACGCATCGAACGTTGAATTGATTGCTTCATTGCACGACGGAAAGATACGCGACCTTCCAATTGACGAGCGATGTTTTCAGCAACGAGTTTTGCAACAGCGTCCGCGTTTTTCACTTCAACAACGTTGATGTGAACACGTTTGCCTTCTGCAAGTTTAGTGATATTTTTACGGAGTGACTCGATTTCCGAACCACCTTTACCGATAACCATACCTGGCTTCGCAGTGTGAAGCGAAATGTTCACGCGATTTGCAGCGCGTTCGATTTCTACTTTAGAAACACTAGCATCCTTCATTTTGTTTTCGATGTATTCACGAATAACGAAGTCTTCATGAAGGAGATCTGCGTAGTCTTTCTCAGCGTACCAACGCGAATCCCAGTCTTTGATAATACCAACGCGAAGACCGTGCGGATTTACCTTTTGACCCACTACATATCCCTCCTTATTTTTCAGTTACCACGATGTGAATGTGGCTTGTGCGTTTGTTAATACGACTTGCGCGACCCATCGCACGTGGGCGGAAGCGTTTGAGTGTTGGACCTTCGTTGACGAAAGCTTCTGTGACAACAAGGTTCTCAATGTTCATATCGTAGTTGTGCTCTGCGTTAGCAATCGCCGACTTCAATACTTTTTCAACGACTGGCGACGCTGCCTTGTTCGTGTGAGCAAGGACAGAGAGCGCTTCGCCGACTTGTTTCCCGCGAATTAAGTCTACAACGAGACGTGCTTTGCGAGGAGCAAGACGGACCATATTAGCTGATGCTTTAGCTTGCATGGATTTGACCTCCCCTCAAATTACCGTTTCGTTTTCTTGTCTGATCCGTGACCTTTGTACGTGCGTGTTGGAGCGAACTCACCAAGTTTGTGACCAACCATGTCTTCTGTCACGAATACTGGTACGTGTTTACGACCATCGTGTACACCGAACGTGTGACCCATGAATTCTGGGAAGATCGTCGAGCGACGTGACCAAGTTTTAATAACTTGCTTTTCACCAGATTCGTTGAGTTTGTCAACTTTAGCGAGCAAATGGTGATCTGCGAATGGACCTTTTTTCAAGCTGCGACCCATGATAGAACCTCCCTTTGGAATGATTCGGGAACGGCTCTTTCGAACCGCCCGAGAATCATGTAGTGATTATTTCTTACGGCGACGAAGGATGTACATGTCGCTCGATTTGTTTTTCTTACGTGTTTTAAGACCAAGAGCTGGTTTACCCCAAGGAGTAAGTGGGCCCGAACGACCGATTGGCGCACGACCTTCACCACCACCGTGTGGGTGATCAACCGGGTTCATTACAGAACCACGTACTGTTGGGCGTTTGCCTAACCAACGTGAACGTCCTGCTTTACCGATGTTTACGAGTTCGTGTTCTTCGTTACCAACTGAACCGATTGTCGCGCGGCAAGTGCCGAGGAACAAGCGTGATTCACCTGATTGAAGACGAACGATGACGTACTTGCCGTCACGTCCTTGGATTTGTGCCGATGCACCAGCCGCACGAACAAGCTGACCGCCTTTACCAGGCTTAAGCTCGATGTTGTGGATAGTAGTACCGACAGGGATGTTTACGAGTGGTAACGCGTTCCCTACTTTAATGTCCGCTTCTGGGCCAGCCATGATTTCCATGCCTACTTTGATCCCTTTAGGAGCGAGGATGTAACGTTTCTCACCATCTGCATAGTTGATGAGGGCGATGTTTGCTGAACGGTTTGGATCGTATTCGATCGTTGCAACGCGTCCGACGATGCCATCTTTGTTACGTTTGAAATCGATGATACGGTATTTACGTTTGTGCCCGCCACCTTGGTGACGTACAGTCAAACGACCTTGGTTGTTACGTCCGCCTTTTTTCGAAAGCTTTTCAGTTAACGATTTTTCAGGGCGATTCGTAGTGATCTCTGCAAAGTCGAGAGATGTCATGTTACGGCGACCGTTAGTGGTCGGCTTAAACTTTTTAATTGCCATCGAGGATTCCCTCCTTTTCTTGTAAAGTAGTCAATTAACCGAGGAAGTCGATTGTGTTGCCTTCAGCAAGAGTTACGATCGCTTTTTTACGGCGTGATGTGTAACCAGAGTGACGACCGACACGTTTCGCTTTCGGTTTCATGTTCATTGTGTTTACCGAAGCAACTTTCACATTGAAGATTGTTTCGATAGCGTGTTTTACTTGCGATTTAGTCGCTTTAACTTCGATCTCGAAAACGTATTTGTTAGCTTCCATGAGGCTAACTGAACGTTCAGTGATGATCGGGCGTTTGATGATATCGTATGCTTGTGCCATTATGCAAGCACCTCCTCTACCTTCGCAACCGCATCTTTAGTGAAGATGACTTTGTCGTTAGCAACGAGGTCAAGAACGTTCACGCCTGCTGCTTCGATCACAGTCACTCCTGGGATGTTACGAGCTGCGAGAGCGATAGTCTCATTGTAGTCCGCTGTGACTACAAGAGCCTTACGTTCTACTGACAAGCTGCTTAAAACAGCAACCATGTCTTTTGTTTTTGGTGCATCGAAAGCAAGGCCTTCGAGGACGATCATTTCGTTGTTTTGTACTTTAGTCGACAAAGCCGAGAGAAGTGCAAGACGACGAACTTTCTTAGGAAGCTTGTAAGAGTATGAACGTGGAGTTGGACCGAAGACTGTTCCACCACCAACCCATTGTGGTGAGCGGATCGAACCTTGGCGCGCACGACCAGTTCCCTTTTGTTTCCATGGTTTACGGCCGCCACCGCGTACTTCCGAGCGACCTTTCGTATCGTGAGTACCTTGACGGCGTGATGCTTGTTGCATGACGATCGCGTCATAAAGTACTGATTCGTTTGGCTCGATACCGAAGATGGCTTCTGCCAATTCGATTTCGCCAACTTGTGAACCTGTTTGGTTAAGCAAAGCTACTTTAGGCATTCGTAATTCCTCCTTTCCGTGCAGTTAATTAGTTACCTTTTACCGCTGTTTTGATGATGACGTTCGACTTGCGAGCGCCTGGGATTGCGCCTTTAACGAGTACAAGGCCGCGTTCCACGTCAACTTTAACAACTTCAAGGTTTTGAATCGTTTTACGCTCTCCGCCCATTTGACCAGGAAGAAGTTTCCCTTTGAATACGCGGTTAGGAGCTACAGGACCCATCGAACCAGGACGACGGTGGTAGCGCGAACCGTGGGCCATTGGTCCACGTGATTGTCCGTGACGCTTGATTGCACCTTGGAATCCTTTACCTTTTGAAGTACCTGTAACGTCTACTAATTCACCTGCAGCGAAAATGTCCGCCTTGATCTCTTGACCGATTTCGTATCCTTCTACTGAAGTACGAATCTCTTTGATGAAGCGCTTAGGTGTCGCGTTTGCTTTCGCAGCGTGACCTTTTGCCGGTTTGTTTTGACGTGATTCTTTCACGTCGCTGAAACCGAGTTGAACTGCTTCGTAACCGTCTGTTTCAACTGTTTTAAGTTGAAGCACGACGTTTCCTTCGACAGCAACTACTGTTACTGGTACGACTTCGCCTGCTTCGTTGAAGATTTGAGTCATACCGAGTTTTGTTCCTAAGATTCCTTTAGCCATGAGATACACCTCCTGTTTAATAATTATTGTCTCTTCTGGCTAGTATCTACTATATGAAGAATTAAAGTTTGATTTCGATGTCAACACCTGATGGTAATTCGAGGCGCATAAGCGCATCAACCGTTTTTGGTGTTGGGTTAACGATGTCGATCAAGCGTTTGTGTGTACGCATTTCGAATTGCTCACGAGCATCTTTGTACTTGTGAACGGCACGAAGGATCGTGTAGATCGATTTGTCAGTTGGAAGCGGGATTGGTCCCGAAACCTTTGCACCTGAACGCTTCGCAGTTTCAACGATTTTCTCAGCTGATTGATCGAGAACGCGATGGTCGTATGCTTTTAAACGAATACGGATTTTTTCATTTGCCATGTAAGTTTCCCTCCTTTGTCGCCTATTTTAAAAATAGACAGTTCTCCGCGGAAATTTCCACACCGGCCATGGCAAAGCTGCCTGGCGTGTCATAACCTCCCGCTTCATCGCAGCGTGCTTGTGTCAGCAGAGGTATCCGATCATTGCAAATCAACGATTGGACCCGTTTTCTGCTGTAAAGTCTCTCACCACTCGCACAAACACTTAATCATTATATCGAATCTGCAAACGAATTGCAAGATTTGATTTTAAAGACGTGCCGGATGTCTGATGAGTTATTCAACGTTCACTAATGTAACAAGATTCCTGACCTTTTGCAAGCTATTTTCCTTCTTTTGTTGAACTATTTTCGAACCGAACCCTCGTGCCAACTCCGCCTAGCGTTTCATCAAGTCACGGAAGCGTGTCGTCACACTCTCGACAATCGAGGCGGGCGCCCGTTTCAAGCACGTTTGGATCACCGTTTCGTCTAACGGGACCGTCTGAAAGTAGTCATGCAGCAGATCGACTTTTTCCGCCCGTCCCATCACGGTGTAAAGGACGACCCACTCTTCTAGTCGCATCCATCCATCTTGCGGTTCCATGAAAGGATGCGTATAAATCCCATCGGTACATTTCATACGGAAACTTGCCATCACATCGATGTCCACACCTTCAAACACATACTCACCAAAGTAAGTCGTCATATAATCCGGATGCGGTGTCGAATCAAGCTTCTCTCCGGCACGGCGCAGCACGTTGTCCAATCGCTCGAATTGATCCGGTTCGACAAAGACGTCCAAGTCGTTGGCCGTTTCCACTAGCCCATGATGGCGGAGCAAAGTAGAACCCCCAATCCGACACGCGATTCCATTCAGTCGACAGAGCGTCTCGAGTTTTGCTTTCATCATCTTCACTCCTTCCTTCTGCAATATGTCCCATTCTAACACGATGTGTAGGCAAATAAAAAAAGCAGCCCGCATAAAGCGGACTGCTTGAGTCACCGATTACTCGATGATTTCTGTTACCGAACCAGCACCTACAGTACGGCCACCCTCACGGATTGAGAAACGTGTTCCGTCTTCGATCGCGATTGTAGAAATCAATTCGATCGTCAACTCGATGTTGTCTCCTGGCATTACCATTTCAGTACCTTCTGGAAGGTGAACGATACCTGTTACGTCAGTTGTACGGAAGTAGAACTGCGGACGGTAGTTCGCGAAGAATGGCGTGTGACGGCCACCCTCTTCTTTAGAAAGAACGTAGATCGAAGCTTTGAACTTCGAGTGCGGCGTGATTGAACCTGGCTTAGCAAGTACTTGTCCACGCTCGATGTCTTCACGTGATACACCACGGAGAAGGGCACCGATGTTGTCGCCAGCTTCAGCGTAGTCGAGAAGCTTACGGAACATCTCTACACCAGTACATACAGTTTTCTTAGTTTCTTCTGTAAGACCAACGATTTCAACTTCGTCGTTGACGCGGAGAACACCACGCTCAACACGACCAGTCGCTACAGTACCGCGACCAGTGATTGAGAATACGTCCTCAACTGGCATCATGAATTCTTTGTCCGTGTCACGAACTGGCTCAGGGATGTACTCATCAACAGCGTTCATGAGTTCCATGATTTTTTCTTCCCACTGTGCTTCGCCGTTAAGCGCGCCAAGTGCTGAACCTTTGATTACAGGGAGGTCGTCGCCTGGGAAGTCGTACTCAGAAAGAAGTTCACGGATTTCCATTTCAACGAGCTCGAGGAGTTCTTCGTCATCAACCATGTCAACTTTGTTCATGAATACGACGATGAAAGGAACACCTACTTGACGTGAAAGAAGGATGTGCTCACGTGTTTGTGGCATTGGGCCATCAGTTGCAGAAACAACGAGGATCGCGCCGTCCATTTGTGCAGCACCAGTGATCATGTTTTTAACATAGTCAGCGTGACCTGGGCAGTCAACGTGTGCATAGTGGCGTTTGTCTGTTTCGTACTCGATGTGAGCTGTTGCGATTGTGATACCGCGCTCACGCTCTTCAGGAGCACCATCGATTGCGTCAAACTTTGTAGCTGTTTTCCCTTGTGCTTTTGAAAGTACAGCTGAGATCGCTGCAGTCAAAGTTGTTTTACCGTGGTCGACGTGGCCGATTGTACCAACGTTAACGTGCGGTTTAGAACGGTCGAATTTTTCTTTACCCATTCTAGATTCCTCCTCTATTAGACAATTAGTTTTTTATTTAACTAGGAAGACGTAGGCTACTTTTAACATACGTCCTCCTTAGCTTACAACAATCAATTCAGCGTTACAACCGTTATTAGCCGTTCGCTTTTTTGATGATTTCTTCAGCAATTGACTTCGGTACTTCTTCGTAGTGGTCGAAGTGCATCGAGTACGTTCCACGTCCTTGTGTACGTGAACGGAGCGACGTTGCGTATCCGAACATTTCCGAAAGTGGAACCATCGCTTTAACGACTTGTGCGTTTCCGCGAGCTTCCATACCTTCTACGCGTCCACGGCGTGACGTAACGTCACCCATGATGTCTCCCAAGTATTCCTCTGGGATAACAACTTCAACACGCATCATTGGCTCAAGAATAACAGCTTTCGCTTGTTCCTTAAGTTGTTTAACCGCCATCGAAGCAGCAACTTTAAACGCCATCTCGTTCGAGTCGACATCGTGGTACGATCCGAAGACGAGGGCAGCTTTAACGTCAACTACTGGGTAACCAGCAAGGATACCGTTTTCGAGAGCTTCTTCAATCCCGTTTTGAACAGCTGGGACGTATTCACGTGGGACAACACCACCGACGATCTTGTTCTCGAATGCGAATCCAGCGCCTTCTTCGTTCGGCTCGAATTCTACGACAACGTGACCGTACTGACCGCGTCCACCCGACTGACGAACGAATTTCGAATCGATCTTCGCAGCGCCACGGATTGTCTCACGGTAAGCAACTTGTGGTGCACCGACGTTTGCTTCTACTTTGAACTCGCGACGCATACGGTCAACGAGGATATCAAGGTGAAGCTCACCCATACCAGAGATGATCGTTTGACCAGTCTCTTGGTTTGTTTCAGTGCGGAAAGTTGGATCCTCTTCTGCGAGTTTCGCGAGGGCTTGACCCATCTTGTCTTGGTCTGCTTTCGATTTAGGCTCGATTGCGACCGAGATAACCGGTTCTGGGAATGTCATTGACTCGAGAACGACGTTGTCTTTCTCTGAGCAAAGCGTATCACCAGTCGTTGTATCTTTAAGACCAACGGCAGCGGCGATGTCACCAGCGAATACCATTGGGATTTCTTCACGGCTGTTCGCGTGCATTTGAAGGATACGACCGAGGCGCTCACGCTTACCTTTAGTCGAGTTCTTCACATACGAACCAGCTTGTGCTGTACCAGAGTACACGCGGAAGAATGTCAATTTACCGACGTAAGGGTCAGTCATGACTTTGAACGCGAGTGCCGAGAACGGCGCTTCGTCCGAAGGTTCACGTGTGATTTCTTCGTCTGTGTCGAGGTTAACCCCTTTGATTGACTCAACGTCAACTGGTGACGGGAGGTAATCAACAACAGCGTCCAACATCAATTGAACACCTTTGTTTTTGAAGGCTGAACCAACGAGTACAGGGTAGAATTCTACGCTGAGCGTTGCTTTACGAATACCAGCTTTGAGTTCGTCGATTGAGATCTCTTCGCCTTCGAGGTATTTCATCATCAACTCTTCGTTGTAGTCCGCGACCGCTTCGATCAATTGACCGCGAAGTTCTTCTGCTTCATCAGCCATGTCAGCTGGGAAGCCATCGATTACTTCGATGTCAGTACCGAGGTCGTTCGAGTACATGTACGTCTTCATTTCGACGAGGTCGACGATTCCTTTGAATTCGTCTTCCGCACCGATTGGAAGTTGGATTGGGTGTGCGTTTGCGTGCAAACGCTCGTGAAGTGTTTTCACCGAGTACAAGAAGTCCGCACCGATCTTATCCATCTTGTTGACGAATACGACACGTGGAACACCGTAAGTCGTCGCTTGACGCCATACAGTTTCTGTTTGTGGTTCAACACCTGACTGAGCGTCAAGTACTGCAACTGCGCCATCGAGTACACGGAGTGAACGCTCAACTTCAACTGTGAAGTCTACGTGTCCAGGTGTATCGATGATGTTTACACGGTGGCCATTCCACTGTGCAGTCGTCGCAGCAGAAGTGATCGTGATTCCACGCTCTTGCTCCTGCTCCATCCAGTCCATTTGTGAAGCTCCTTCATGAGTTTCACCAATTTTATGGATACGACCTGTGTAATAAAGAATACGTTCAGTCGTTGTCGTTTTACCGGCATCGATGTGAGCCATGATCCCGATGTTACGAGTATTCTTTAGGGAGAATTCTCTTGCCATACTGGGTATTCTCCTTCCGCATGTGTTTTTCGTGTGCTGGCACACGATATGATTATACCCGAAAGCCACTCCATTAAGCCACCGCTTGGTGACGTGGAGTGGTCTTTACGTTTAAATTACCAACGATAGTGAGCAAACGCTTTGTTCGCTTCTGCCATCTTATGCATGTCTTCGCGTTTCTTAACTGAAGCACCAGTGTTATTGGCTGCATCCATGATTTCGTTAGCGATACGTTGCTCCATCGTCTTCTCGTTGCGGAGACGAGCGTAGTTCACGAGGTAACGAAGACCAAGTGTCGTACGGCGCTCTGGACGAACTTCAACAGGAACTTGGTAGTTTGCTCCACCAACACGGCGAGCTTTAACTTCAAGTACAGGCATGATGTTGTTCATTGCTTCTTCGAACACTTCCATAGGCTCTTTGCCTGAGCGTTCAGCGATGAGGCCAAATGCGTTGTAAATGATAGTTTGAGCTGTACCTTTTTTACCGTCTAACATGACACGGTTAATGAGGCGAGTTACCAATTTCGAGTTGTAGATCGGATCTGCGATAACGTCACGACGTTCTGCACGGTTTTTACGCATCCGAGTACCCTCCTTTCAAAATTTCAGTAGTTGTA
Organism: Exiguobacterium sp.; assembly: GCF_020832205.1. Lineage (GTDB taxonomy): Bacteria > Bacillota > Bacilli > Exiguobacteriales > Exiguobacteriaceae > Exiguobacterium. The sequence goes on from NZ_JAFIFD010000018.1 coordinate 26,321, forward strand.
GTTTAGTTGGCGAGAATTACTTCTTCGCAGCTTTCGGACGTTTCGTACCGTATTTAGAACGGCCTTGCATACGTCCGTCAACACCTGCAGTGTCAAGCGCACCACGAACGATGTGGTAACGTACCCCTGGTAAGTCTTTTACACGTCCTCCACGGATAAGAACAACGCTGTGCTCTTGAAGGTTGTGGCCAATACCTGGAATGTACGCAGTCACTTCGATTTGGTTAGTCAAACGAACACGAGCATACTTACGTAACGCCGAGTTCGGTTTCTTCGGAGTCATTGTACCAACACGTGTACAAACACCACGTTTTTGTGGCGAGCTCACGTTTGTTTGTGACTTGATGAAACTGTTGTAACCTTTGTTAAGTGCTGGAGAGTCAGATTTGACGACTTTCGATTTACGTCCTTTACGGACTAACTGGTTGATAGTAGGCATCTTTGAAGATCCTCCCTTCCTGAATTATGCTATTTTCTAGACCCACCGACCCGGGTGGTTCATTTAAGGTCATAACGAAACGCTTTTACGAGGCGTAGGCATTCCATGACCTCGCAAAAACGTGAGTTATACCTTGAAAGTGGCAAAGATAGCAGCCAAATCTTTCTATAAGAAAGATCGGGTGACGTCCAAGTAGCTTGCCGACTGCTGGACACCGTTGTCTACGACAACAACCGATTGGCGGCACTAAATCATAGTAGCACCGCCAACCCATGCTGTCAAGACGTTTTATTCTACTGTCGTGTCTTCGAGAGCGACTTCTGCCGCGTCCTCTTTAAGTTGGACATCGCGGTAAACCGGCATCCCTGTACCAGCAGGAACAAGCTTACCGATGATGACGTTCTCTTTGAGACCGAGGAGATAGTCACGCTTGCCTTTGATGGCAGCGTCTGTCAACACACGAGTCGTTTCTTGGAACGAAGCGGCCGAGAGGAACGAATCTGTCTCAAGCGACGCTTTCGTGATTCCGAGAAGGACCGGTTTGGCTGTCGCCGGACTCTTGCCTTCGCGGAGGGCATCTTTACATGCTTCCTTGAAGACGCTGATGTCGACGAGCGAACCTGGGAGAAGCGGCGTGTCACCTGACTCGATGACTTTGACGCGACGAAGCATTTGGCGAACCATGACCTCGACGTGTTTGTCGCCGATTTCTACCCCTTGCATCCGGTATACTTTTTGAACTTCTTGGAGAAGATAGTTCTGGACACCAGATACACCACGGACGGTGAGCAATTCTTTCGGATCGATCGAACCTTCCGTGAAGACTTCCCCAGCTTCGACCGTATCACCGATTTGGACACGGAGACGTGCTCCGAACGGAATCGTGTACGTACGTGTCTCGCTGAGTCCTTCGACTGTGAGTTCACGCTTGTCGCGTGACTCTGTGAAGTCGATGACCGTACCCGGTATTTCCGAGATGACCGCTTGCCCTTTCGGGTTACGGGCCTCGAATACTTCTTGAATACGCGGAAGACCTTGTGTGATATCATCTCCGGCTACCCCACCTGTGTGGAAGGTACGCATCGTAAGCTGCGTTCCTGGCTCACCGATCGATTGCGCGGCGATGATTCCGACTGCTTCCCCGACTTCAACGTTCGAACCGGTCGCCAAGTTGCGTCCGTAGCACTTCTTACATACGCCGTGTGACGTGTTACATGTAAAGGCAGTACGGATTTCAACTCGTTCGATGCCGGCATCGACGATTTCGCGGGCAAGGTCTTCTGTGATGAGTTGGTTCTTCTCGACCATGACTTCTCCCGTTTCCGGATGCGCCACTGTCTCGAACGCTGTACGGCCGACGAGACGGTCATACAAGTTTTCGATTTCTTCCGTGCCTTCGCGGAGAGCGGCAACGCGGATTCCGCGGTCCGTTCCACAATCTTCTTCACGGATGATGACATCTTGGGCAACGTCGACGAGACGACGCGTCAAGTAACCTGAGTCAGCCGTCTTAAGGGCTGTATCGGCAAGACCTTTACGCGCACCGTGCGTCGAGATGAAGTACTCTTGAACCGTCAGACCTTCACGGAACGACGATTTGATCGGAAGTTCGATGATGCGGCCAGATGGTGCGGCCATCAAACCACGCATCCCTGCGAGCTGCGTGAAGTTGGACGCGTTACCACGGGCACCTGAGTCAGACATCATGAAGATCGGGTTCAAGCGGTTGAGGGATTTCATCAATCGTGACTGAATCTCATCTTTCGCTTCGTTCCACGACCGGACGACACGCTCATAGCGCTCATCTTCAGTGATGAGACCACGGCGGAACGATTTCATGATTTGGTCGACTTGAGTTTGCGCTTCATCGAGGATCTCTTGTTTATCCGGAAGAACGATGATATCCGAGATACCGACCGTCACACCCGCTTTAGTCGAGTGTTTGAAGCCGAGATCTTTCATCCGGTCAAGCATGCGGCTCGTTTCAGTCGTTTCAAACTTCTGGAACACTTCCGCGATGACTTTTCCAAGGAATCCTTTTTTGAACGGCTCGACGAGTGGACGGGCGGCGATTTCTTCCGCGACGTTCGCTCCTTTTTCGATGAAATACTTGTCAGGCGTTGCTTCCTGTAAGTTTTCCATCGTCGGCTCGTTCAAGTATGGGAACGTGTTCGGCAAGATCTCGTTGAAGATCATCTTACCGACCGTTGTGATGAGCAATTTCTCATTTTGTTCGTCAGTGAACGTCGGGTTGTTGAGCGTACGCGCCGGGACCGCCACACGCGAGTGCAAGTGGACGTAGCCGTTTTGATACGCGATGAGCGCTTCGTTGACGTTCGACATGATTTTCCCTTGACCGATGGCATCGTCGCGTTCAAGCGAGATGTAGTAGTTACCGAGGACCATATCCTGCGATGGTGTAACGACTGGTTTTCCATCTTTCGGGTTCAAAATGTTTTGTGCCGCGAGCATAAGAAGACGAGCTTCTGCTTGTGCTTCCGCTGAAAGTGGTACGTGGACCGCCATTTGGTCACCATCGAAGTCGGCGTTGTAAGCCGTACAAACGAGTGGGTGTAGACGAATCGCACGGCCCTCGACGAGGATCGGTTCGAACGCTTGAATCCCGAGACGGTGAAGTGTCGGGGCACGGTTCAAGAGAACCGGGTGTTCACGAATGACCTCTTCGAGGACGCCCCAGATTTCTGGTTGCATCTTCTCAATTTTGCGTTTGGCGTTCTTGATGTTCGACGCGATGCCGCGACCGACGAGTTCTTTCATCACGAACGGTTTGAAGAGTTCAAGGGCCATCTCTTTCGGGAGACCACATTGGAACATCTTCAAGTTTGGTCCAACGACGATAACCGAACGTCCTGAGTAGTCGACCCGTTTACCAAGAAGGTTTTGACGGAAACGACCTTGTTTCCCTTTCAACATGTGTGAAAGCGACTTAAGTGGACGGTTACCTGGACCTGTGACCGGACGACCACGACGACCGTTGTCGATGAGGGCGTCAACCGCTTCTTGAAGCATACGCTTCTCGTTTTGCACGATGATGTTCGGCGCGCCGAGATCGAGCAAACGTTTGAGGCGGTTGTTACGGTTGATGACTCGACGATACAAATCGTTCAAGTCAGATGTTGCGAAGCGTCCACCGTCGAGCTGCACCATCGGGCGAAGCTCTGGCGGGATGACAGGAAGTACTTCGAGGATCATCCAATCTGGATCATTCCCCGATGTGAAGAACGCATCGAGCACTTCAAGGCGTTTGATCGCACGTGTACGACGTTGACCTTGAACCGTCTTCAATTCTTCACGGAGTTCTCCGACTTCCTTCTCGAGTTGTACGTCTTGAAGGAGTGTCCGGATTGCTTCCGCACCCATGTCCGCTTTAAAGTCGCTACCGTATTTTTCGCGGTAGAGACGGAACTCTTTTTCCGAGAGGAGTTGCTTCTTCTCGAGCGGCGTGTCACCTGGCTCGGTCACGACGTACGACGCGAAGTAAATAACTTCTTCGAGCGCACGCGGTGACATATCGAGCACAAGCCCCATCCGGCTTGGAATCCCTTTAAAGTACCAGATGTGCGAAACTGGTGCCGCGAGCTCGATATGGCCCATACGCTCGCGACGCACTTTCGCTTTCGTCACTTCAACGCCACAACGGTCACAAATGACTCCTTTATAACGGATCCGTTTGTATTTCCCGCAGTAACATTCCCAGTCTTTCGTCGGACCGAAGATTCGTTCACAGAACAATCCGTCCTTCTCTGGTTTAAGTGTACGATAGTTGATTGTTTCCGGCTTTTTGACTTCCCCGTAAGACCACGAACGGATCTTTTCCGGTGAAGCCAAGCCGATTTTCATATATTCAAATCGATTAACATCTACCAAGGGGCCGACCTCCCTTTTCGCCTTATTCCTCTTCCGTAACAGTCGGTTGAACGACTTGTTCTAACGCCGATGTTGCGTTCGGGATGTTGTCGTCATCTTCATCTTTCATTTCGACTTCTTCATCGTCCGCAGACATCATCTTGACTTCCATACCGAGCGCTTGGAGCTCTTTGATCAAGACGCGGAATGATTCAGGAACGCCCGCTTTCGGAACGCTCTCGCCTTTCACGATCGCTTCGTACGCTTTTACGCGTCCGACCGTGTCATCCGACTTGATTGTCAAGATTTCTTGAAGCGTGTAGGCTGCGCCGTACGCTTCAAGGGCCCAAACTTCCATCTCACCGAAGCGCTGTCCACCGAACTGTGCTTTACCACCGAGCGGTTGTTGCGTGACGAGCGAGTAAGGTCCTGTCGAACGTGCGTGAAGCTTGTCATCAACCATGTGCGCGAGTTTGATCATATACATGACACCGACTGAGACGCGGTTATCGAACGGTTCACCAGTACGACCGTCATAGAGACGTGTCTTGGCATCTTTGTCCATTCCAGCTTCTTCAATCGTTGCCCATACGTCTTCCTCACGCGCACCATCGAATACAGGCGTCGCCACTTTGATGCCGAGCTTTTTAGCCGCCATTCCAAGGTGGAGTTCAAGTACCTGACCGATGTTCATACGCGATGGTACACCGAGTGGGTTAAGCATGATGTCAATCGGTGTGCCGTCTGGCATGTATGGCATATCTTCTTCAGGGAGGATCCGCGAGATAACACCTTTGTTACCGTGACGTCCCGCCATCTTATCCCCTTCATGAATCTTACGTTTTTGAACGATGTAGACACGAACCATTTGGTTCACGCCTGGCGAGAGCTCGTCACCGTTTTCACGGTCGAACACCTTGACGTCCAAGATGATTCCGTCGCCGCCGTTTGGTACACGGAGTGACGTATCACGGACTTCACGGGCTTTCTCACCGAAGATCGCATGCAAGAGACGCTCTTCCGCCGTCAATTCCGTCACACCTTTAGGCGTAACTTTACCGACGAGGATATCGCCATCTTTGACTTCCGCACCGATGCGGATGATCCCACGATCGTCCAAGTTGCGAAGCGCGTCATCACCGACGTTTGGAATATCACGCGTGATTTCCTCAGGTCCGAGTTTCGTGTCACGTGACTCTGACTCGTACTCCTCGATATGAATCGAAGTGTAGACGTCATCTTTCACGAGGCGTTCACTCATGATGATCGCATCCTCATAGTTGTAACCGTCCCAAGTCATGAAGGCGACAACGACGTTACGGCCGAGCGCGAGCTCACCCATATCCATCGATGGACCGTCAGCAAGGATTTCTCCTTTTTCGACTTGGTCACCAGCAGCGATGATCGGCTTTTGGTTGTAGCACGTTCCTTGGTTCGAACGAACGTACTTTTGAAGTTTGTAGCGGTCAAGGTCACCTGAAACCGTTGATCCGTTCACGTCAGACGTGCGGCGGACCAAAATTTCACGCGCTGTGACGCGCTCGACGACACCCGGGTACTTCGCGATGATCGCGGCCCCAGAGTCTTTCGCTGACACATACTCCATACCAGTACCGATAATCGGCGAATCTGGTTGAAGAAGCGGGACAGCTTGACGTTGCATGTTCGCTCCCATGAGGGCACGGTTCGAGTCATCGTTCTCAAGGAACGGGATACATGCCGTCGCGGCAGAAACAACCTGTTTCGGCGAAACGTCCATGTAGTCGACTCGGCTCGGCTCAACTGACAAGTTTTGTCCGCGGAAGCGGCAAAGGACTTGTTCGTTGGCAAAGCTGCCTTCTTCTGTGAGCGGCATGTTCGCCTGGGCGACGACGTAGAGATCTTCTTCATCCGCCGTCATATATTGAATCTCGCTCGTGACGAGACCTGTTTCCGGGTCAACGCGACGGTACGGTGCTTCGATGAAGCCGTACTCATTCACTTTCGCATAAGACGAAAGCGAGTTGATGAGACCGATGTTCGGTCCTTCCGGCGTTTCGATTGGACACATCCGACCGTAGTGCGAATAGTGAACGTCTCGAACTTCGAAGCCGGCACGCTCACGTGTCAAACCACCCGGTCCAAGTGCAGAGAGACGACGCTTGTGCGTCAATTCTGCGAGCGGGTTCGTTTGGTCCATGAACTGTGACAACTGCGAGCTACCGAAGAACTCTTTCAACGACGCGATAACCGGGCGAATGTTAATAAGCGCCTGCGGTGTGATCGCATTTTGATCTTGAATCGACATCCGTTCTTTTACGACACGTTCCATACGGGAGAGCCCGATCCGGAATTGGTTTTGGAGAAGTTCTCCGACTGAACGAAGACGACGGTTTCCTAAGTGGTCGATGTCATCTGTTGTTCCGACTTCGTGAAGTAAGTTGAAGAAGTAGTTGATCGATGCGATGATATCGGCCGGTGTGATGTGTTTCACGCTGCGGTCGATATTGCCGTTACCGATAATGTTCAAGATACGCTCTCCATCTGGGTCATCCGGTGAGATGACTTTGATCGATTGAAGACCGAACGGCTCGCCTTCCGCGACGCCACCCGTAGGTTCAGCGTCCATGTAGCCAAGTCCGTTCTCCAAGTAAGGGAGGACACGGTCGAGGTTACGACGGTCAAGCACAGTGCCGGCTTCGGCGATCACTTCACCTGTTTCCGGGTCGACGAGTGGTTCCGCCAACTTTTGTCCGAAAAGACGGTTCTTCAAATGAAGTTTTTTATTCATCTTATAACGACCAACGTTAGCGAGGTCGTAGCGTTTCGGGTCAAAGAAACGTGAGACGAGAAGTGATTTCGCGTTTTCAACCGTTGGTGGTTCACCAGGGCGGAGACGCTCATAAATCTCGATCAACGCTTTTTCCGTCGACTCGGTGTTATCTTTTTCAAGGGTGTTACGAAGGTATTCGTCGTCTCCGAGAAGGTCGATAATTTCTTGGTCCGTTCCGAAACCGAGGGCACGCAACAACACCGTTACCGGAATTTTACGGGTACGGTCGATACGGACATAAACGATATCTTTCGCATCTGTCTCGAGTTCGAGCCATGCACCACGGTTCGGGATGACTGTTGCACCAAAACCACGTTTACCGTTTTTGTCGAGTTTAGAATTGTAATAAACGCTCGGCGAACGAACAAGCTGGGAAACGATGACGCGCTCGGCGCCGTTAATGATAAACGTTCCCGATTCTGTCATGAGCGGGAAATCCCCCATGAACACTTCTTGCTCTTTTAGTTCACCTGTTTCTTTGTTTTGCAGACGTACTTTCACGCGCAATGGCGCAGAATAAGTGACGTCGCGCTCCTTCGATTCATCGATCGAATACTTCGGCTCGCTGAGCGAGTAGTCGATGAACTCGAGCACGAGGTTTCCAGTGAAGTCAGAGATTGGCGAAATGTCCGTAAACATTTCTTTCAATCCTTCACGTAAGAACCACTCGTAAGAAGCAGTTTGAATTTCAATCAAATTCGGAAGCTCTAATACCTCACTGATACGGGCAAAGCTTCTTCTCTGACGGTGACGACCGTACTGAACAAGTTGACCAGTCAACTGATTCACCTCTCAGACCCCCAATTCTTTAAACGAATTTTTCGGGCGTAATAATCGAACATTGTCATTGAATGTCGCTCTTTTTCCGCGTCTAAAAAGCGGCAAACGCGGCAGTTCCAAGCGAATTCCATTCCAATGGCATTTTATAATGTTAGCATATACGTTATAGCGAGTCAACAAGACTTCACCGTTTGTCAAGAGCGAATTGCCCGAAAAATGAAATAGCCTTTTTCTTTGACAAGCGTCTCGACGTGACCAAACACATCTTCAAGCAGCTTCTTCGCAGAAGGTGCTCCTTGTTTCTTTTGGATGACGACATAAAGCGCTCCGCCTACGACGAGGTGGTCGTGCGCGTCTCGCAAAATCGTGTGGACCACTTGCTTCCCGGCCCGAATCGGCGGGTTGGTCACGATCGCTGCGAACCGTTCATCTCCTACTGCGTCATACGCGTGGCTCATTCGTGTTTCAATCGTCACTCCGTTCTGGGTGGCGTTTTGTTCGGATAAGACAAGCGCTCGTTCGTTCACGTCGACGAGGAGTGCTTCACGCCCAGAGGCGTCGGCAAGCGAGATCCCCATCGGACCGTAACCACAGCCGACATCTAAAATGCGACCTGAAACATGAGGCACTTCAAATGACTCGATTAAGAGACGTGACCCAAAATCGACCGACCCTTTCGAGAACACGCCGCGGTCCGAGGTGAAGCGATATGTCTTCCCTCGCAACTCGTACGACCACGTCTCCGGGGCACTTTTCGAACTCGGATCGTTCGTATAGTAATGATCTCCCATGCGTTGAACCTCCTAACCCATTCTTCAAGGAAATAAAAGAAGCTCGCCATGGCGAGCTTCTATAGCTTGTGAAGTAAAAGTTAGATTACTTAACTTCGACAGTTGCGCCAGCTTCTTCAAGCTTAGCTTTGACTGCGTCTGCATCTTCTTTAGAAACGCCTTCTTTGACTGGAGCCGGAGTTCCGTCAACGAGTGCTTTCGCTTCTTTAAGACCGAGGCCTGTAAGTTCACGTACCGCTTTGATGACGTTGATTTTACCAGCGCCAGCGTTTGTGAGGATTACGTCGAATTCAGTTTGCTCTTCAGCTGCTGCTGCGCCTGCACCTGCAACTGCTACTGGAGCTGCTGCTGATACGCCGAATTCTTCTTCGATTGTTTTTACGAGTTCGTTAAGTTCGAGAACCGTCATTGATTTGAGGTCTTCGATGAATTGCTCTTTGTTGAAAGCCATTATGGTTTTCCTCCTTTGATGTTGTAAAAAGTTGTTGTTACGCTACGCGGCAAAAATTAAGCTGATTGCTCTTCTTTTTGTTCTGCGATTGCGTTTGTTGCGACTGCGAGCCCACGGATCGGAGCTTGAAGGACGCTGAGAAGCATCGAGAGAAGACCATCGCGTGATGGAAGTTCTGCAAGGGCTTTAACTTCTTCAAGTGAAGTTACTTTGCCTTCGATGATTCCGCCTTTAAGTTCGAGCGCTTTGTGCTCTTTTGAGAAGTCGTTCAAGATCTTCGCTGGAGCAACAACGTCCTCGTTCGAGAACGCGATTGCAGTAGGACCTGTGAAGACTTCATCGAGACCGTCAAATCCAGACTGAGTCGCCGCGCGGCGAAGGAGACCGTTTTTGTATACTTTGAACTCGATTCCAGCGTCACGGAGTGATTTACGGAGTGTAGTCACTTCTTCAACTGTAAGTCCACGATAGTCAACAACGATTGTCCCAACGCTTGCTTGCATTTTCTCAGCGATTTCATCGACGAGTACCGATTTCTGAGCTACGATTTTTTCGCTTGCCATGTTTTTGCACCTCCTAGTCATTTCTTATACCGGACGAGAGGCTGCTCTTCAAAAAGAAATCCCTCGTATGAAGACATACGAGGGCGTAATTGTTTGAAAGTAAACCTGTGACAACAGGCTCAAGTTCGAGCAAAGACACCTCGGAAGGAATTATGGACCGATGTCCACCTTCTGTCTGCGGTAATCCAACATATTCGGTTGAACGTGTCTTACTTTAACAGCGGTATCACACGTTGTCAACAGTTTATTTCAAGTAGATTACTTGATGAAGTCGGCAGTCGCAACACGGATTCCAGGACCCATTGTTGACGAAAGCGCGATGTTTTTGAGGTAAGTTCCTTTTGCAGTAGCAGGCTTCACTTTCATGAGTGTCTCGATGATTGTCTCGATGTTCTCAGAGAGTTTTGTTGCTTCAAATGACTTCTTACCAACTGGTACGTGGATGTTACCGGCTTTGTCAACGCGGTATTCTACTTTACCAGCTTTGATGTCCGCGATTGCTTTCGCAACGTCGAACGTGACTGTGCCTGTTTTCGGGTTAGGCATGAGGCCTTTAGGTCCGAGAACGCGACCAAGTTTACCAACTTCGCCCATCATGTCAGGTGTCGCAACGATTACGTCGAAGTCGAACCATCCTTGTTGGATTTTAGTGATGAACTCAGAGTCACCGACGTAGTCAGCGCCAGCCGCTTCAGCTTCTTTAACTTTTTCGCCTTTTGCGAAGACGAGAACTTTTTGTGTTTTACCAGTACCGTGTGGAAGTACGACGGCACCGCGGATTTGTTGGTCCGCTTTCTTCGGATCTACGCCGAGACGGACAGCAACTTCGATTGTTTCATCGAACTTGGCAGTAGCTGTTTTTTGAACGAGTTCAACGGCCTCAGCGAGGTCGTATGACTTCATGCGATCAACAAGCTTTGCTGCTTCTTGGTGTTTTTTACCCATGATTCTTTTCCTCCTTGTGGTTAGCGGAATTTCCTCCCACATAATGAAGGGATTGAAGGTGAGCATAATATTCACCGACAATCCCAGAGACTAATAAATTAGTCTTCGATTACAATACCCATACTACGCGCAGTACCTTCAACCATAAGCATCGCTGTTTCAACAGACGACGCGTTAAGGTCAGGCATTTTAAGTTCAGCGATTTCGCGAACTTTATCACGCTTAACCGTTGCTACCTTCTTACGGTTTGGTTCACCAGAACCGCTCTCGATACCAGCAGCTTTCTTCAAAAGAACTGCAGCTGGTGGAGTTTTCGTAATGAATGTAAACGAACGATCTTCGTATACCGTAATGACTACAGGAATAATCAATCCGGCTTGGTCTTGTGTACGAGCGTTGAACTCTTTACAGAATCCCATGATGTTAACACCTGCTTGTCCAAGTGCTGGACCTACTGGCGGTGCTGGGTTTGCTTTACCAGCTGGGATTTGAAGTTTAACGAGTTTAGTAACTTTTTTCGCCACGAGACACACCTCCTTAAGTCTAAAATGTGGTTTCTTGGACGTTGTGCGCCCTCCCACTCAATCTATTAGGTCGAGTTTGTACCGAAATAAAGCACAACATCAAACATTTCCGATTGTACCATCCGTTTCTCAGGATGGCAAGTGGGTTTTAGTTAATTTTCTGAACTTGTTCGAAATCAAGCTCAATTTTTGTTTCGCGACCGAACATGTCGACGACGACTTTAAGCTTCTCTTTGTCCGCTTCGATTTCATCAATCGTGCCTTCAAAGTTCTCGAACGCGCCTTCTTTGACACGGACGAGATCGCCGAGCTCGTAGTTGTAACGGTCTTTCTTCTCGATGAGACCCATCTGCGAAAGCACGTTCGTCACTTCGTCAGGTTGGAGCGGGATCGGCTTAGCGCCGCCCCCAGTCGAGCCGAGGAAGCCGGTAACGTTCGGCGTGTTACGTACGACGTACCATGAATCATCTGTCATGATCATTTCGACGAACACGTAGCCCGGGAAGTTTTTCACTTCACGTTCTTTAATTTTTTTCTCGCCACTCTTCAATGTGACTTCTTCTTGCGTTGTTTCGGTTGGAACGAGGACGCGGAAAATTTTATCTTCCATGTTCATCGAACCGATTCGGCGTTCTAAGTTTTCTTTGACGTTGTTTTCAAAGCCAGAATACGTCTGGACAACAAACCATTGTTTCTCCACGGCTTTCACCTCTTTCCTTAGTTGATCAATAGGTTGACGAGATAACTGACACCAGTATCTACGCCAAACACGAACAGGCCAATCACGACGACTGTCGCGATGACTGTGATGGTATATTTCGTGAGCTCTTTACGAGTCGGCCAACTCGTTTTCTTTAACTCTTTCCATACATCACGCAAAAAGTTCATGGTAGCTTCCTCCTACATTGAATGCCAATTAACGTTACTTTGATTCTCGATGCATCGTATGCGCATTGCAACGACGGCAGAACTTCTTCAGCTCAAGCCGCGTCTGCACATCCTCTTTCTTGGTCGTCGAGTAGACTCGTGACCCGCAATCCGCGCATGCGAGACTTACTTTCTTTGCCATTCATAAGCGCCCCTTTCGACGGCTCCCATTAAAAAAGAGCGAAAAAAAAACGCCTCCTGTAAAATGGCGTCTACGGACAAGGCGCTGCCTTAAAAGTATCACATAGGAGGCGTATGGTCAATATCGGTTAACTCGTCAACGTTTTGATGTCAACGTGACGCTCAAATTTCTTTTTGACGCGCTGTAACGCATTGTCAATCGATTTGACGTGACGGTCAAGGTCGTCAGAAATCTCTTGATACGAACGCCCGTCCAAATAGAGACGCAGTACTTTTCGTTCCAAGTCACTGAGGAGCTCATCCATCTTTTCTTCCATAAACAACTGGTCTTCCCTCGTTACGAGCAGTTCTTGCGGATCGGTCGGATGCGGGGGCAAAATAACGTCTAGCAGCGTCCGGTCCGACTCATCGTCAAAGATCGGCTTATCGAGTGACACGTACGAATTGAGCGGGATATGCTTTTGACGCGTAGCTGTCTTGATCGCCGTGATCATCTGCCGCGTGATACACATTTCAGCGAAGCTCTTAAAAGAGGCGAGCCGCTCGTCTTTATAATCGCGCACGCCTTTGTATAGCCCGATCATCCCTTCTTGCACGATGTCCTCGTGATCGGCACCAATCAAGAAATAAGACCTCGCCTTGGCTCGGACAAAGTAACGATAACGTTCAATCAGAAATTCTAGAGCATCACTATCCCCTTCGTTACGCGCCAGAAAGACGAGCTCTTCGTCTGACATGGTTTCAAACTGTTCGTATGGCCATCCGTTCATGTTTCATACCCCCCGGCAATTGATGATGAACTATGTAAGTTTGTGCTCCCATTATAGGCAGCCTATAAAACGACCGTCAAACAAAATTCTAAAAATTCCGTCAATTACATTTCGTGTAACGCATACATCTATTAGTATACAACATTTCCTTTCAAAAAAATGTCAAATCAAAAACAAAGACGAGTCCATCTTATGAACTCGTCAGTGATGTTCGTCATCGTTTGATTTTCGGCGGCGCATTTCTTCGAACCGTGCTCTCACGTCAGGCGAGAGGTCGATCGTTTTTCGGTTCGACCGATCCTTTTCTAAAGCTCGCCGCTCGGTCTCGATGAGCGACTGGGCATGCTTCCAATCTTTCAATAGCTCAGCTGCCGGCACTCGAAGCGCGCCTTGGCCAAAAATGACCCACTGTTCGGTAAAGTCGTTCGTGGCCACGAAGAGCGTCACGAGACGATCATCGACGAGCTCGTGAGCCCGCCGTTCGATCCATTCGTCAGCCGTTTCGTTCTCTTTCGTATAGACGACAGCGACGCGACTCTGCTTCGCTTTCGACTCCCGCCCGTATCGCATATGGGCGTCAAACACGATCGTCACTTGACGACCCGTGACCGCCTGATACTCGGCCATCGCCTCGATTAAATCGTTGCGGGCCTTGTCAAAGTCGATATCCCGAAGCTTACGGAGGTGAGGCCAGGCACCAATGATGTTGTAGCCGTCGACAAGGAGCAGTTCTCGCTTGAGGCTCATGACAACGGGTGACGTGTACGGTGCACTTCATACAACAGAAGTGCGGCCGCGACCGAGGCGTTGAGCGATGTGACATGACCGACCATCGGCATGTGGACGAGGAAATCACACGTCTCACGCACGAGTCGGCTCATCCCTTTGCCTTCGCTTCCGATGACGACGACGAGCGGCATGTTGCCGTCTAGGCGCCGATAGTCCTGACTCTCACTCGCGTCGGTCCCGACGACCCAAAGTCCTTTTTCTTTCAGTTCTTCGAGCGTGCGCGTCAAGTTCGTCACGCGGGCGACCGGGATGTATTCAATCGCACCTGTCGACGACTTGGCGACGGTTTGTGTCAACCCGACCGACCGGCGTTTCGGGATGATGACCCCATGAGCCCCGACAGCGTCAGCCGTCCGTAAGATCGATCCTAAGTTGTGAGGGTCTTCTAATTCGTCGAGCAAAATAAAGAGCGGTGTCTCGCCTTTTGATTCGGCGAGCGCGAACATATCCTCAATCGACTTATACTCGTAAGCCGCGACGGCCGCGACGACACCTTGGTGGTGTTCACTGCCGGCCATCTTCTCGAGCTTCGTTTTCGGGACGAACGACACTTGGACAGACGCCTCGTTCGCCATCGCGATGATTTGGGCGAGCGGTCCTTTTTGTTGGCCTTCCATGATGAAGACCTTGTTCATATCCCGCCCGCTGCGGAGTGCCTCTATGACCGGGTTCCGCCCATAGAGGAAATCGATGCCTTCTTCAAGGACGTCGACTTCTTGATAGTCCGGGCGTTCCGGTTTCTGACGATGCGGACGGTCTCCCCGGTCATTTCTTGGACGGTCGAACGAACGTTTTTCGTTCGCTCGTCCTCCGTCATGTCGTTTCGGGTTGCTCGGTTTCGAGCCATATGAACGCTTGTTCGATGAGTTCTTCAAGACGATCCCTTCTTTCTGTAAGGTATGTGTAACCAATCAATGCCTCAAACGCGGTCGAATAACGATACGTGTGGACGTCAGTCCGCTTCGGGATCGACCCCGATTTGGCGTTTCGCCCACGACGAACGACCGCCTGTTCTTCTTCCGACAGGATGCCCGTCTCGAGCCAATGGGTGACGACTCCCGCCTGGGCGGAGGCGTTCACATATCGGACGGCCCCGCGATGCAAATCGTTCGGTCTTGTCAAACCGCGTTCGAGCAGCCGTTTCCGAACCGCCATCTCATAGACGACATCGCCCATATACGCAAGGGCGAGGGCGTTCAGTTGGGACGGGTTCAAACTCATACGCGTTTCCACCGCACACCTTGCGCCGTATCCTCGAGCTGAATGTTCTGTTGTTTCAACATGTCACGAATCTCATCGGCCCGCGCGAAGTTGCGTTCGGCCCGGGCTGTGTTCCGCTCTTGAATCAATTGATCGATTTCCGCGTCGAGTAATCCTTTTTCTTCCGAGAGCGTCAAACCGAGAACGCCCGTCAACTCATCGAACAAGGCAATCACATGTTGGAGCGTTGTTTTCGAGACGTGGTCTGCCTTCGCATAAATATTGGCTTCTTTCGCCAAGTCGAATAGCACGGTGACGGCGTTCGCCGTATTGATATCATCATCCATCGCTTCGATGAACGCCGACTTGATGCCGGTCAACTTCCGTTCCATCGCCTCGCTCGGCTCTTCTAGCCCGACCGTCACCGACAACCGGTACTCGACGTTATGGTACGCTTCTTTAATGCGGTCCCATCCGTTCGCGGCTTGGCTGATCAGCTCACGGCTGTAGTTGATTGGGTGGCGATAATGGACCGACAACATGAAGAAGCGGAGCACCATCGCATCGACTTCTTTCAACGCTTCATGGACGAGCAAGAAGTTCCCGAGTGACTTCGACATCTTTTCGTTCTCAATGTTGATGAACCCGTTATGAAGCCAGTAGTTGGCAAACTTCGTATGGTTGCATGCTTCTGATTGGGCAATCTCATTCTCATGGTGCGGGAATTTGAGGTCGTGCCCGCCTGCGTGAATGTCGATCGTCTTCCCGAGGTGCTTCTTCGCCATGGCGGAACATTCGATATGCCAACCCGGACGCCCTTGACCCCACGGACTCTCCCACGCTGGCTCTCCTGGCTTCGCGGCTTTCCACAAGACGAAGTCGAGCGGGTCTTCTTTCTTCTCGCCGACGTCGACACGCGATCCGGCCCGTAAATCTTCAATCGACTGTTGACTCAATTTGCCGTACTCTTCGAACTTACGTGTCCGGAAGTAGACGTCACCTTCCGAGGCGTAAGCGTAACCTTCCGTCTCTAAGTTCTGGATGAAGTCGATGATGTCTTCCATCGTGTCGGTGACGCGCGGATGCACATCCGCCGGTTGGACGTTGAGCGCACCCGTATCGGCCAAATATGCCTCGATATAACGGTTCGTCAACGTCGTGACATCTTCCCCGAGCTCGTTCGCCGCTCGAATGATTTTATCGTCGACGTCCGTGAAGTTTAAAACGTACTTCACGTCATAGCCTCGGTATGTCAAATAGCGACGGACCGTGTCAAATGCGATTGCCGGACGGGCGTTCCCGACGTGGATGTAGTTGTAGACGGTCGGTCCGCACACGTACATCGATACTTTCCCCGGCACGATTGGAACGAACGGTTCTTTCTTATTCGTGAGGCTGTTGTAAAACTGAATCATGTGTCTTCTCCTCCATCCGTTTCTCAAGTGAAGCTAGCTTTCGTTGAAGATCGGCTACCGCGTTCTCTAACCGTTCCTGGCATTCACGATCCGGATCCGGGAAACGATGATCGAGGTCGTGTTGTTTGACCCGCTCTCCATTGCGAATGACGACCCTTCCTGGAATCCCGACGACGGTCGAATCGGACGGGACGTCTTTTAAGACGACGGAGCTCGCCCCGATTTTGACGCAATCGCCAATCGTGATGTTTCCGAGCACTTTCGCCCCAGCCGAGATCAACACGTCATTTCCGATCGTCGGGTGACGCTTGCCCTTCTCTTTACCAGTTCCGCCTAACGTCACCCCTTGATAAATCGTGACATTGTTGCCGATAATCGCCGTTTCACCGATGACGATGCCGAACCCGTGGTCGATAAACAGGCCTTCGCCGATGACCGCACCCGGATGAATCTCGATTCCGGTCACCCAACGGCTCGTTTGAGCAATCAATTTCGCCAATAGTTTGACGTCACGTGCCCAGAGCCCGTGCGCAATCCGATGCGCCCAAAGCGCATGCAGGCCCGGATACGTCAAGATGACCTCTGCTTTCGAGCGGGCAGCCGGATCGAGCTCGAGCACGTTCCGGATATCTGCTCGTACACTTTTCCAAAATCCCATAATTGTTCTCCTTTTCCATATCAAAAACAAAGACGCCCCTGTGCCAAGGCACAGAGACGCCGTAAGCGCGGTTCCACTCTGTTTGGGAAAGTTCCCCTCTCAAGTCTCGTTAACGCCGAGTCGCGGTCCCGACTACGTATCGCCGGAACGGCTCCGAGGTGCACTTCGACGGGGGACGCTTCTAGAACTTCCAGCCTAGGTTCTAATCTCTGTAAAGTGTCAATCCGCTTACTTTCCTCATCATTGCCTTTAAGCTAATAAAGTTGAGAGACGTGCCAATACACGCTCTTTGCCAATCAATGCGATTGCATTTGGAAGCTCTGGCCCGTGCGTCTGCCCTGTCGTCGCGACACGGATCGGCATGAACAAGTTCTTCCCTTTTTGACCTGTCGCTTTTTGCGTGGCTTTCGTCGCCGCTTTGACTGCTTCAGGTGTGAAATCTTCGATGGCCTCGAGTTGCGTCTTGAACTCGGCGAGGACGCTCGGTACGCTTTCCCCAGCAAGGACCGCGTTCGCTTCTTCGTCGTACTCGACTTCATCTTTAAAGAACAAGTCTGTCAACGCCACGATTTCAGCACCGTGTGTCATCTGTTCCTTATAAAGAGCGATGAGCGCCGTAGCCCAGTCGGCTTCTTCCATAGACAACGCCTCTGGTAAACGTCCCGCTTCTTGTAAGAATGGTAAACTGAGTGCCACCACTTCGTCAAGCGAAGCATGCTTCATGTAGACGCTGTTGATCCACGCGAGCTTTTGTTGGTCGAAGACAGCCGGGCTCTTCGAGAGACGACCGGCGTCGAACATCTCGATGAACTGTTCTTTCGTGAAGATTTCTTCTTCTCCGACCGGAGACCAGCCGAGAAGTGAGATGAAGTTGAACAAGGCACCCGGAAGGTAACCGAGGTCAGCGTACTGTTCAATGAACTGGATGATCGACTCATCGCGCTTCGACAACTTCTTATGGTTTTCGTTATAGATGAGTGTCATATGACCAAACGCCGGATACTCCCATCCGAGCGCATCGTACACCATCATTTGCTTCGGTGTATTGGCGATATGGTCGTCTCCACGTAACACGTGGCTGATTTTCATCAAATGATCGTCGACGACGACGGCAAAGTTATATGTCGGGATCCCGTCCTGCTTGACGATGACCCAGTCTCCGAAGTCTTTCGATTCGAATGAGACGTCACCTTTGACGACATCTGTCCATTTGTACGTGACGCCTTCAGGCACACGGATGCGGATCGACGGTTTGCGGCCTTCTGCTTCGAACGCTGCCTGTTCGTCCTCGCTCAAATCACGATGCGCGCCCGAGTAGCGTGGAGCTTCACCGCGAGCGATTTGGGCTTCGCGTTCAGCTTCCAACTCTTCAGACGTCATGTAGCATTTATAAGCAAGGCCTTTCTCCATCAACTCGTTCACATGCTTGTTGTAGAGGTCAAGTCGCTCCATTTGGAAGTATGGACCGTAGTCGCCACCGCGACCTGGACCTTCGTCCCAATCGATCCCGAGCCATTCGAGATATTTCATCTGGCTTTCAACGCCGTTTTCGACGTTCCGCTTTTGGTCGGTGTCCTCGATTCGTAAGATCATCTTCCCGCCGGCGTGGCGAGCATATAAATAATTGAATAGCGCGGTCCGGGCGTTCCCGATATGAAGGTGACCCGTCGGACTTGGCGCATAGCGTACACGCACTTCACTCATACTATTTCCACCTTTCTTCTCTTCTGCCCAAATAGTATACCACTTTTGTCAAGCGCGGTTGAGCAGGATGACCGCCTGGGCGGCAATTCCTTCTTCACGTCCTGTGAACCCGAGCTTTTCAGTCGTCGTCGCTTTGACGTTCACTTGACTGATGTCAGCCTCGAGTAGCTCAGCGATGACCGCTCGCATGTCGTCGATATAAGGACGAAGCTTGGGCCGCTGGGCCATGACCGTCGCATCGACGTTCCCGAGCACGTACCCTTCCGCTTTCACGAGTTGCCAGACGTGCTGAAGCAACACTTTAGAATCTGCGTCCTTGAACGCCGGGTCGGTATCCGGGAAGTGTTTTCCGATGTCTCCTGCCGCGATGGCCCCGAGTGCCGCATCGGCAATCGTGTGTAGCAACACGTCCGCATCGGAGTGACCGAGCAAACCACGGTCATGCGGGATCTCAATTCCCCCTAAAATGAGCGGCCGCCCTTCGGCGAACGCATGCACATCAAATCCTTGTCCGATTCTCATCGATAGTCCTCCTTCGTCAAGATCGCTTCGCCAAACAATAAATCTTCAGGCGTCGTCATTTTAATGTTGTGATAGTTTCCTTGGATGACCGTCACTTCTTTACCGGCCCATTCGAACAGGCTCGCATCATCGGTACCGACGACGTGAGCGGTTTTCGCTTGGTCGTGAATCGCCCGAATCTCAGCCACCGGAAACGCTTGCGGTGTTTGCGCCAACCAGAGCGTCTCGCGGGGAACGGTTTGTTGAATCGTTCCGGCCGCCACTTGTTTAACGGTGTCTTTCACTGGGACGGCCAAAATGGCCCCGGTCGTCTGAGCCGCTTCTGCCACTTCATGCAACTGACTGAGGCGCACGAACGGCCGAGCCCCGTCATGGATCAACACGACCCCATCTGCGTCGACGGCGTGCAGCCCTGCCCGTACACTTTCTTGCCGTTCTTTCCCGCCCGTCACATACGCGATAGGCGTCGTAATATGACCGAGCACCGATTTGAACCATTGCGCTTCTTCCGGACGAATCGCCAATACGATCTTGTAGCACCATGGGTCACGGGCGAACGCCTCGACCGTCCAGACGATGATCGGTTTCCCGCGAAGTGCCAGCCTCAATTTGTTTTCATTCGCACCCATCCGTTTGCCTTGTCCGGCAGCCGGCATGACGACTGAATAACGTACCATGTTGATTCACCTCTCTTCGTGAAAAAAGAGAGCGCGAACGCATCTCTTTTTTCACAGTTATTCAGGACGAGCAAAAATCATTCGACCTGCCGAGGTCTGAAGTACACTCGTCACGACGACCGGTAACGTCTTCGAGATGAGTTTGCGTCCCCCTTCGACGACGACCATCGTCCCGTCTTCGAGGTAGGCGACTCCTTGATTTTGTTCTTTTCCTTCTTTAATGACCGTAACGACCATCTCTTCTCCCGGGATGACAATTTGTTTCACCGAGTTGGCTAAGTCGTTGATGTTCAAGACCGGGACGTTCCGGACTTCACACACTTTGTTCAAGTTGTAGTCGTTCGTGACGACGATGCCGTTCTTAAGTTCAGCCAGTTTGATCAACTTGATGTCGACTTCCGCCACATCTTCAAAGTCGCCATCATAAATTTCGACTTCGATGCGGTCGTTGCCTTGTAACTCTTTTAAAATGTCGAGACCGCGACGGCCACGATTTCGCTTCAACGTATCCGACGAGTCAGCGATATATTGCAGCTCACCGATGACGAATTGCGGGACGATGAGCGTCCCTTCGATGAACCCTGTCTTCGCAATATCGGCAATCCGGCCGTCAATGATGACGCTCGTATCCAATATTTTATCGTTTGAACGACGAACCGGCTCTGCAGCAGGCTTCTCGCGCTCACTTTTCACGAACAACTTGATCCATTCGTTCCGCTTACGATACCCGACGGCAAATCCAAAATAGCCGAACAAGGCGGTCACGAAAATTGGAACGATTTTACTAAGCAAGAATATGTTCGTAACTTCGAGCGAGACGCTGATCAAAAAGGCGATCAATAGACCGATGATCAATCCGATAGAGCCAAATAAAATATCCCCGACCGGCAACCGGACTAGACGTTCTTCAACAAAACGGATAAATTTCACGACCCCATCGGTTAAGAATAAACTGAGAATGAAGAAGATAAGTCCACCAATCAAACTAGCTACGTATGGAATCGTCAACCATGCGGGTACGTTCACACCGAGGTCTCCGAGAAGAAACATCGCTTCAATAATCCCGAACCATCCAACGACGAGTCCGATCAAAATAAATCCGATTCGCACTGCAATCTTCACTCATTCCACCTCCTTTTCTTTTGAATTTAAATTTCAAAAAAATAACACTTTCATTGTAACACGGTTTTTTTGAAAGCGTTCGTTACAAAGCGTTAAAAACTGCCGGAGGCGCCCGTTAGAACGGGATGGTGAGCTGAAGCGCCTCATCGACAGTGCTGACTCCAACGACGTCGATCCCGGATGGGGCCGTCCAGCCCCCGAGATTGTTTTTCGGGATGATGGCTCGTGTGAATCCGAGCTTGGCCGCTTCGGCGACACGCTGCTCGATTCGTGAGACACGGCGGACTTCACCGGTCAAACCGACTTCCCCGATACAAACATCGGTCGGTCGGGTCGGTCGGTCCCGGAAACTCGAAGCAATGGAAACGCAAATCGCCAAGTCGATCGCCGGTTCATCTAGTTTGACACCGCCGGCTGCTTTTAAATAGGCGTCTTGCGTTTGAAGCAACAGTCCCGAACGTTTTTCGAGAACGGCCATGAGCAACGCGACGCGGTTTTGGTCAATCCCCGTCGCCATCCGCCGCGGGTTTCCGAATGAGGTCGGGGAGATGAGCGCTTGCAGTTCGACGAGCACCGTCCTCGTCCCTTCCATCGAGGCAACCACCGTCGAACCCGATACGCCGGCTGTCCGTTCTTCTAAAAAGATTTCCGAAGGGTTGAGCACTTCCTCGAGCCCGCTCTCTTTCATCTCAAAGATGCCAATCTCATTCGTCGACCCGAACCGGTTTTTGACAGCCCGTAAAATCCGGAACGTATGATGACGTTCACCTTCAAAGTAAAGGACGGCATCAACCATGTGTTCGAGCAAACGCGGGCCGGCAATCGACCCTTGTTTCGTCACATGTCCGACGATAAAGACAGCGACGCCCCGTGTCTTGGCGATCTTCATCAACGCCGCGGTACATTCCCGTACTTGGGCGACACTGCCCGGCGCCGACTGGATCTCGTCCATATAGACCGTTTGAATCGAGTCGATAATGACGAATCCAGGTTTTTCTTCATCAATGACTCGCTCAATCATCAACATGTCGGTCTCGGCGAGCACATATAAATCCTGCGTCGGTAAGCCAAGCCGTTCAGCACGAAGCTTCGTCTGTTTGAGCGATTCCTCACCTGAAATGTAGAGCACTTTTCGGCCGCTATGGGCCAAGTGTGCGCTCACTTGGAGCAAAATCGTCGACTTCCCGATTCCCGGGTCGCCTCCGACAAGGACGAGCGAGCCAGGAACGATCCCGCCTCCAAGCACACGGTCGAACTCTTGACTGTTCGTATGGACGCGCGTCTCTTCTTGCGAGACGACGTCCGCGAGACGTTCCGGTTTCAACTGCCTCGATGAACTATGGACGAACGCAGCCCCTCGCTTCGCCTTCTTCTCTTCGACGAACTCTTCCACGAGCGTGTTCCATTCGTTACACCCTGGGCAACGCCCCATCCATTTGGCGGATTCATAGCCACAAGATTGACATACATATTTCGTTTTAAGTTTAGCCATATGCGTTCCTTTCTGTTTAAAAAAGCCCCCTCATAGGAGAGAGGGGGCTGCGGATTATTGAACGACCCCTTCGTTTCGGACGACGAATTCCCCGTCTTGCACATCGAGGGCGACTTTACTTCCTTTTGCGATGATACCGCTAAGCATCGATTCTGAGAGGCGATCTTCCACCTCGCGTTGGAGCGCCCGGCGGAGCGGGCGAGCCCCGTACTCAGGGTCATAGCCGACTTCGGCAATCTTCTCAAGCGCTGATTCGGTTAACGTGAAATCAATACCTTGTTCCCCGAGCCGTTTCGTGAGCGTCTCAGCCATGAGCTTGACGATTTCTTGGATGTGCTCTTTTTGGAGCGAGTGGAATACCGTGATCTCATCAATCCGGTTAAGGAATTCAGGTCGGAACGCTTTTTTCAGCTCTTCCATTACTTTATCCTTCATTTCTGTATATTCCCGTTTCACATCATCTTCGACGGTGAAACCAACATATTTGTTACGTTTAAGTGCGGCAGCACCGACGTTAGAAGTCATAATGATGACCGTGTTTCGGAAGTCGACGGTGCGTCCTTTCGAGTCTGTCAAACGGCCGTCATCGAGCACTTGAAGCAAGATGTTGAACACTTCAGGGTGCGCCTTCTCGATCTCGTCGAGCAAGATGACCGAATACGGCTTACGACGAACTTTCTCCGTCAACTGACCGCCTTCCTCGTATCCGACGTATCCTGGAGGCGAGCCGACGAGTCGGCTCGTCGCATGTTTCTCCATGTACTCGGACATATCGATCCGGATGATTGCATCTTCATCACCGAACAACGCCTCAGCAACAGCACGGGCAAGTTCTGTTTTACCAACTCCGGTCGGGCCGAGGAAAACAAATGAACCAATCGGTCGTTTCGGGTCTTTCAACCCGGCACGGGCGCGACGGATCGCTCGTGAAATCGACTTGACCGCCTCGTCTTGACCGATGACACGGTTGTGAAGAATCGCTTCAAGCTTGAGGAGACGATCTGTCTCTTCTTCAGCGATTTTTGTGACCGGAACACCCGTCCAACTAGCGACAACTTGAGCGATATCGTCTTTCGTCACTTCGAGCTTTTCGTTCCCTTGCTTGTTTTGCCATTCGGACTTGAGATGCTCGAGTTCTTCACGAACTTTCTGTTCTGTATCACGAAGAGAAGCAGCTTTTTCGAACTCTTGGCTCTGGACGGCCGAATCTTTCTCTTTTCGAATCGACTCGAGTCGTGCTTCGAGCTCTTTCAAGTTCGGAGGTGCTGTGAATGAACGAAGACGTACTTTCGAAGCCGCCTCATCGACGAGGTCAATCGCTTTATCCGGAAGGAAGCGGTCCGAAATGTAACGGTCAGATAGAACGACCGCCTCATGAACCGCCTCATCCGTGATCGTCACGCGGTGATGGGCCTCATAGCGATCACGCAGACCGAGGAGAATTTGTTCAGCCTCTTCCGCTGTCGGTTCGTTCACTTGGATCGGTTGGAAGCGACGTTCGAGTGCTGCGTCTTTTTCGATATATTTGCGGTATTCATCAAGCGTCGTCGCTCCGATACATTGCAACTCGCCACGAGCGAGTGACGGTTTTAAGATGTTCGAGGCGTCAATCGCTCCTTCGGCCCCACCGGCACCGATCAATGTATGCAACTCATCGATGAAGAGGATGACGTTACCGGCTTGACGAATCTCGTCCATGACTTTTTTCAAACGGTCTTCGAACTCACCGCGATATTTCGTACCGGCGACGAGCGTCCCCATATCAAGAACCATGACGCGTTTATTGCGAAGTGTCTCGGGTACCTCATTGTTAATGATTTGTTGAGCGAGTCCTTCGACGACTGCCGTCTTACCGACACCCGGCTCTCCAATCAAGACCGGGTTGTTTTTCGTCCGGCGTGACAACACTTCAATGACACGTTGAATCTCCCCTGCACGTCCGATGACCGGATCGAGACGTGACTCACGGGCTTGTTGCGTCAAGTCGCGGGCCAAGCCGTCGAGTGTAGGTGTCGCAGCACTTGTACCCGGCTGTGAGGCGTTAGACGATGATTCTGTGTTGCCCAGCAACTGCAAGACTTGTTGACGGGCTTTCGTCAAGCTGATGCCGAGGTTGTTCATGACACGGGCAGCGACGCCTTCCCCTTCACGAATCAAACCGAGCAAGATGTGTTCGGTACCGACATATGAATGACCGAGTTTACGGGCTTCATCCATCGATAGTTCGATCACTTTTTTCGCGCGCGGCGTATAATGAATCGTTGAGCCATTCTCAGACCCGCGTCCAATCAACGCCTCGACTTCTTGCTGAATCTTCTCAGATGTCATTCCGAGGGCAAACAGCGCTTTAGCTGCAATCCCTTCTCCTTCACGAATCAATCCGAGTAAAATGTGTTCCGTACCAATATTATGATGGCCAAGCCGTACTGCTTCCTCTTGGGCTAAAGCTAATACGCGCTGAGCTCGTTCTGTAAATCGACCAAACATCATTGACAAAACCTCCTTAAGAGTTGAATCAAACTAAGCCTTGATCTAACGTTCGACGAACGAGCGTCGCTCGTTCCCGATCTCGTTCTTTCGTAGATAATGTTTTCCCGAAATGTTTTTGTAGGAAACCTGATTGCATGCGGACAATCAAATCATGAAATTGAGGTGGACTCCAATCGGACAACAGTCCGAGGTCACTTGCCAAATGGAGATCCGACAGGCGTTCAATCGCCTCAGTCGACGACAATAATTTAGCGTAACGCAAAATACCATAGGAACGATAAAATTGATCTTCAAGCTCATCTTGGTTGTTCGCAAGCACATATTCGCGGGCTTGACGCTCCGCCTGAATGACTTGTTCCGTGATTTCTATAAAGTCTGACAAGAGTTGCGACTCATGGCTGCCGAGCGTTCGCTGGTTGGATAATTGAAACAATCGCCCGGCAGCATCACTGCCTTCTCCATAACGTCCGCGAATCGTGTAGCCGAGTTTGCGAAGTTCTTTTAATATAGGAGTTATTCGTCCTGTCAGTGTCAATCCCGGCAAGTGTAACATGACCGAGGCGCGGAGTCCGGTTCCGATGTTACTAGGACATGTTGTCAAGTAACCTAGCGTGTCATCGAACGCATAAGGAAGTGACTCTTCACACAGTTCGTCCACACGCTTTGCGAGTTCGAACGCCTCGGTTACTTGAAATCCAGGCAAGAGTGTCTGTATCCGTAAATGATCTTCTTCATTAATGAGGACGCTGATCGTTTCATCTTCACTTAAGAAAACGGCGCTGTCGTCTTTTTCTGCAATCGTCGGACTGATGAGATGCTTTTCGACGAGTGCTTGACGTGTCACCGAGTCATAGGAAGACATTCGCAAGTATTCAAATCCTTGCAATCCTCCGAGCGACGCTTCAACTCGCTCACATAGTTGCCGTTGCCCTTCTTTTGATAACACTGGAGAAAAGACCGTATCTTTTAGATTACGAGCGAGCCGAATGCGAGTCGAGATGACGAGGTCATCGAGTTTCGCGCGTTCGTTCATCTTTGGACCAAGTGGATGTTTGAGGAATGTCTCCATCACGCCTCACCTTGCCCTTTCAATTGAATCATTTCTTTTTTGATGCGGGCTGCGCGTTCATAATCTTCTTGTTCGACGGCTCGTTCCAACTCCCCTGCTAACTTTACGAGTCGCTCTTCGATTCGTTCGTCCGGCGTCCGCAACAAATTTGGAATCGATCCGACGTGATGATCATGTCCTTGTTGATATTGACGCGTCATCTTGATCAAGTCGTCTCGAAATACCGTGTAACAATTGGCACACCCTGCTTTTCGCAACTGGTGTAACTCATTTTGTGTCATTTGACATGTCGGACACCGCTTTACGACAGGAACGTAACCTGTCATCACTTCAAATGCGCAATTTCGGCATAATTTCCGTTTGACCGGGATACCATCTTCCATAATCACCATTTCATTGACGGCGGGTCGCCGTTTACATCGTTCGCATAACATGTCTTCTTGCCTCCGTCAGCGATAACTTAGCAATTTCATCAATGCAAGCAACTGCTGTCTTCGAATCAAATGACGGTCATCCGCATGTAGTTCTAGTGATTCGTCTGATAGCACATGAAAGAGCAATCGAACCTCACGTTCGTTTAAAAGTCCCTCTTCGAATAAACGGACTAATATGTTCTCAATCACTTGTTCTGTCAGTCGAGGCTGCTCGTGTAAGAAATCAATCAAACTCGCTAACAGATCTTGTTTCTCACTTAAAATGACACGACGGATGCGAATATAGCCGCCTCCGCCTCGCTTGCTTTCTACGAGATACCCTTTTTCGACCGTGAATCGTGTATTGATGACGTAGTTGATTTGAGACGGGACACATTCAAAACGTTTCGCGATGTCTTGCCTCTTGATTTCAATCGTATCGGCCTGACTTTCTTTCAGCACTTGCTTCAAATACTGTTCGATCACATCAGATATGTTTCTCATCTCCACCACCCTCTGACCATCTTTGACTTTTTACTTTATTCTATAATTGATTCAAAAAAAGGCAAACGAAAAGCGACGATGCCGATGCATCGTCGCTACGAAAAAAGACGATCAAGCATGTGCTTGACCGTCTCGTGTTGCCTGGCAACGTCCTATCCTCACAGGGGGAGACCCCCAACTACTTTCGGCGCTGAAGCGCTTAACTTCCGTGTTCGGAATGGGAACGGGTGTGGCCGCTTCGCTATCGCCACCAGACATATTCAGGGCTTGTTCCCTGAAAACTGAAGA
>NZ_JAFIFD010000020.1 GCF_020832205.1 Exiguobacterium sp.
GCTTCAGCGCCGAAAGTAGTTGGGGGTCTCCCCCTGTGAGGATAGGACGTTGCCAGGCAAGATCGTTCCGCAATAGCTCAGTGGTAGAGCAACCGGCTGTTAACCGGTAGGTCGTAGGTTCAAATCCTACTTGCGGAGCCACTTTTCTCTTTTTGGAGAGCTGTCCGAGTGGCCGAAGGAGCACGATTGGAATTCGTGTAGGCGGCAAAACCGTCTCAAGGGTTCGAATCCCTTGCTCTCCGCCAGTTTTTCACTCAAATTATGGCCCGTTGGTCAAGCGGTTAAGACACCGCCCTTTCACGGCGGTAACACGGGTTCGAATCCCGTACGGGTCACCATTTAAATTTTATATCGTCGCGGGGTGGAGCAGTCTGGTAGCTCGTCGGGCTCATAACCCGAAGGTCGTTGGTTCAAATCCAGCCCCCGCAATTACAGTGGTCCTGTGGTGTAGTGGTTAACATGCCTGCCTGTCACGCAGGAGATCGCGGGTTCGAATCCCGTCAGGACCGCCATTTTTTTAATTTAATTTACTACATACATGGCTTTGTAGCTCAGTTGGTAGAGCAAAGGACTGAAAATCCTTGTGTCGGCGGTTCGATTCCGTCCAAAGCCACCATGTGGGGGGGTAGCGAAGTGGCTAAACGCGGCGGACTGTAAATCCGCTCCCTCGGGTTCGGCGGTTCGAATCCGCCCCCCCCCACCACTTAGGGGCATAGTTTAGCGGTAGAACTACGGTCTCCAAAACCGTCAGCGCGGGTTCGATTCCTGCTGCCCCTGCTTATTATGGCGATTGTGGCGAAGTGGTTAACGCACCGGATTGTGATTCCGGCATTCGAGGGTTCAATTCCCTTCAGTCGCCCCATTTTATTGGGCTGTAGCCAAGTGGTAAGGCATCGGATTTTGATTCCGACATGCGAAGGTTCGATCCCTTCCAGCCCAGCCAACTATGCGGAAGTAGTTCAGTGGTAGAATACGACCTTGCCAAGGTCGGTGTCGCGGGTTCGAATCCCGTGTTCCGCTCCATCTAATTTGGCGCCATAGCCAAGTGGTAAGGCAGAGGACTGCAACTCCTCTATCGTCGGTTCGATTCCGACTGGCGCCTCCAACATAATATGCCGGTGTGGCGGAATTGGTAGACGCGCACGACTCAAAATCGTGTTCCTCTGGAGTGTCGGTTCGACTCCGACCACCGGTATCCGTAGATCCTAGCTGAGGCTAGGGTCTTTTTTTAATGCTTTTAACATCTTTTTTCCGCTATGCTGGCTGTACTATAGAGGTTACCAACCATATAGAAAAAGCGTTCTTGCAAGAACGCTTTTTCTATATGTGTGGTCATTCGGTTCTCATTGGATAGACGTCGGAACGATAGTGAGCGTATGTAAATAATCAGGACCAAAGTTATTCAAAACATATAACTCCTCTTCGGCCGCAGTAGCTAGCCCGTTCGAGAATCCACGATTTGCGTTTAATAGGCGGAGGAGACGATCCTGTTCTTGATCGGCTGTGCTGAAGTCGCCGCTCGCCCAATTGTCGAGCATCGTTCGCAGCTCCTCATATACGTTTGGACCGACTTTGTTGTGCGTCTTAAGAAGCGTCAAATATTCAGAAGAGGCCGCGATATTCTCTTCGGTCATCGGAATCGCTCCCCATTTCGAGCGGGCCGAGATTTTTTGATGGGTCATCAAATGCATGTTTTTTACGAGACTTGTCCGACTCAGCTTGCTTTTGTCATAGCTGACGACTAATTCGACACGCGTCTTATTCGTCGCGTTCCCTCGTCGATTGAACGGGTCTCCCTTCGATACTTCAAGCTGTAACTCTCGCACGCGTTCGGCGTATACATCCTCTAATTCTTCGTTTTGAACCCCTTGACTCAAATTCGTATAGAACGTGTAGCTGACAATTGCCACAGGGGCGAGAACGAGCAATGTCATCACAACAATGATTACTCGCTTACGTGTCACCAGGTGTTTGATTGTACTCTTCACAACAATTCCTCCTCACTGCATACAATGGATTTTATCATACTTATTATGTTTTTAATTCTATAAAAGGGATTAATATGGAATTTAAAAAGGTGGATTCTATCAATTGTCACTACCAAATTTGAAATAATCAAACAATACAAATTATATGTGGTATAATTACCTGGTGATAAATAATGCGGCATAAGACGAATGAGGTCGTGCTCGCGTTTCATTTTAC
Organism: Exiguobacterium sp.; assembly: GCF_020832205.1. Classification (GTDB taxonomy): domain Bacteria; phylum Bacillota; class Bacilli; order Exiguobacteriales; family Exiguobacteriaceae; genus Exiguobacterium. The sequence goes on from NZ_JAFIFD010000020.1 coordinate 2,206, forward strand.
TGTAGGTGTAGTCAGCGCTTTATGTAGTTGAGGAGGAATGAAGTAACATGAGTAAAGAAAAAATTGCCCAGCTCCGGAAACACGTCTCGCCCTTTGAGAAAGCGGACGTGAAAAAGAGTATCCGGCAAATGATCAATACGATTTTACCGTTTTTAGCAGCTTGGTTTTTAGCGTATCAAGCGCTCAGCATTTCTATTTTCTTGACGATTCCGCTCGCAATCATCGCTGCAGGATTTGTCGTCCGGATGTTTATTATATTTCACGATTGTACGCACGGGTCGTTCTTTAAAAATAAAAAGGCGAACAATATCGTCGGTACGATCATGGGTGTGCTCACGTTATTCCCATACGAAAAGTGGAAGCGGGAGCATTCGATTCACCACGCCTCAAGCGGGAACTTGGATAAGCGCGGAGTGGGGGACATTTGGGTCATGACGATCGAAGAATACATCGCAGCATCAAAGTGGACGCGTCTTCAATACCGTCTTTACCGTAATCCGCTCGTCATGTTCGGTCTTGGTCCCTTATATCTGATTATGATTACGAGCCGATTCAATCGAAAAGATGCACGTAAGAAAGAACGTACGAATACGTATGTGATCAATGCAGCGCTCGTCGTCTTGTATGGGGTGATGATCTCGCTCGTCGGCTGGCAAGCGTTTCTGATCGTACAAGGCATCACGATGTTCACGGCTGGTCTTCTCGGCATCTGGCTCTTCTACGTCCAACATACGTTTGAAGATTCATACTTTGAAGACGAGAGTGAATGGGACTACGTCAAAGCAGCGATCGAAGGGAGCTCGTATTACGAGTTGCCGAAAGTGCTCCAGTGGGTGACTGGGAATATCGGTTTCCATCACGTCCACCACTTAAGCCCGCGCGTGCCAAACTACAATTTGGAGAAAGCACATACGTTGACGCCGCCGTTGCAAAAGGCGACGACGATCGGGTTGCTCTCAAGTTTGAAATCGCTTCGCTACAAACTATACGATGCGAAGAACAAGACGTTCGTCACATTCCGCGACATTAAACATCTGTTACGAGAACCGAAGACGTCTTCTCTTTAAGCAGTCTGCCGTAATCTTACGGCAGACTTTTTTATTCCCGAAAACGATATAGCAAAATATGATTTACGAGAAAGGAATCGGGGTATATAACACTTCTTAAGCATTACACCAAAAGATTTTAAACAAAAGCATTGACTTCGTAAAAGTATAGGTGTATATTGATTGTAGTCGCTGATGAGGCGAACATATGATAACCATGCGGGTGTAGTTTAATGGTAAAACCTCAGCCTTCCAAGCTGATGACGAGAGTTCGATTCTCTTCACCCGCTTCTTGATCTCTCTGCCGAGTGGCGGAGAGATTTTTTGTATGCGAAAATGGATACGGAAGGAGTGGTTGGATGAACGGATTGAGTCCGGAAACGATCAAACAAAAAATTGTCGAGTATGCCGAGACGATTGGAATCGATGAGTTGAAAGTGACGACGGCTGATCCGTTCATCGTCATGAAACAGCGGCTCATCAAGCAACAAGAGAGAGGATTCGCTTCAGGTTTTGAAGAGCCGGATTTAGACAAGCGGACGAAGCCGGAGTTGCTGCTTGAAGACGCCCAGTCAATTATCGCCATCGCCATCGCCTACCCGAGCAAGTTAAAGGAGGCACCGCGTAGCGTATCCGGTTCACGACGTGGGCTCTTTGCCCGCGCCTCCTGGGGTCTCGACTATCACCGGGCCGTCGGTTCGCGCCTCGAGCAACTTCAAGCTTATATTGAGACACTCGTCCCTGATGTCCGGACCCGTTCAATGGTTGATACAGGAGAACTCGTCGACCGGGCTGTGGCCGAACGAGCTGGTATCGGATTCAGCGGTAAGAACTGTTCCATCATTTCCCCGGAAAAAGGGTCTTACCTCTACTTAGGCGAGATGATCCTCGATACGTATTTACCGCCAGACGAAGCGATTGAAGACGGATGCGGTGATTGCGATAAGTGTATGACGGCTTGTCCGACGTCGGCGCTAGTCGAACCGGGAGTGCTTGATGCGAAGCGATGCATCGCTTATTTAACGCAAATGAAGACGCTCATGCCGCGCGAGTTTCGTTCAAAACTTGGAGGACGTCTGTACGGCTGTGACACATGTCAGCAAGTATGTCCGTATAACCGTAAAAAAGATTGGCGGCACCACGAGGAGTTGTTGCCGGAGGCGGAAATCGTCAAGCCGCTCCTCGAGCCGCTTCTTACATTAAGTAACCGCGAATTCAAAACGAAGTTCGGGCACCTGTCCGGAGCGTGGCGCGGCAAGAAGCCGATTCAACGGAACGCCATTCTCGCCCTCGCACATTACCGTGAGCCGTCAGCGGTTCCGGTGTTGCAATCGTTCATTCAAGAAGACGAGAGAGAAGATATGCGGGCGACCGCGGTGTGGGCGATCGGGGCCATCCTTGGTGAGACGGCCGATACGATTTACCAAGAGATCGAACAGAAGGAACAATCCGAAGTGGTGCTTGAGGAGATTCGTATTTTCCGGGAGGAGTGGGAACGTGAAAACCGTGTCATCTAAATGGGGACCGTTATCGTACGAACTGAACGAAGAGGGGAAGTTGGTCGCGCTCGATTTCGCCGATACACCGTCGATCGAGCCGGCGCCTGATTGGCTCGTTGATTTGATGGAACGCGTCGAACGTGACGGTCTTCAGGCGTCCGATCGTGCGTCGATCGAGATGCACGGCACACCGTTTCAACATGAAGTCTGGGACGCGCTCTTGACGATCCCGTCTGGGGAGACCCGAACGTATAAACAAATCGCCGAACAAATCGGACGCCCGAAAGCGTTACGCGCCGTCGGGCAAGCGCTCAATCGGAATCCGTTGCCGATCTTGTTTCCGTGTCATCGTGTCATCGGCAGCAACGGCAAGTTGACCGGTTTTGCCGGCGGACTCTCGCATAAGCAACGTTTACTTGAAATCGAACAACAAAAGTGAGGTATTCATTATGGCAATCCATGTAGTCATGTTTCAACCTGAAATCCCTGCGAACACGGGAAACGTATCGCGGACGTGCGCGGCGACGAACTCGGTGCTCCACTTGATTCGCCCGCTCGGCTTCTCGACGGATGACAAGATGTTAAAGCGGGCTGGGCTCGACTATTGGCAGTTCGTTGACGTCCGCTACCATGATTCGCTCGATGAGTTGTGGGAACAGCATCCGGACGGAGAGTTCTTCTATATTACAAAATACGGGGAACAGTATCCGAGCGACCTCGATGTGTCGAACGTCGACAAAGACTACTTCTTCGTCTTCGGACGCGAGACGAAAGGGTTGCCGATGGAAGTGATCGAGAATAACCTTGACCGCTGCATCCGCCTTCCGCAATCGAATCTTGTCCGCTCGCTCAACGTATCGAACACGGCGGCCATCATCGTCTATGAAGCGCTTCGCCAACAAGGATATGCGGGATTGAAATGAAGTCGTAAGCTTGACTGTATGGCCGAAGTGAAAGCAGACGAAGAAGCGGTATATTGCGATTACCGCATAAGGGACGAGTGACAGATGCTCGTCGTTTCGGTAAACTTCAGACCGTGGAACTTTGACACGGAGCCATAAAAAAAGAGCCGGATTCGTGAGAATCTCGGCTCTTATTGGTTACCTTCTGGTTTTCTGTTATATCCTGCTGTGAAAATCGCGGCGAGGAAGACAACGCTGACTGCCATCATTAATAATAAACCCATCCGAAAATCCCCCTTTTGTTCTCCATGACTACGAATATTATAATATACTTGATATTAGATTTGCACTGAATATGAGAAATAAATGTGAAATTGGAGCCTTCCCTATGAAAACGAATGTGTACTTGTTGAGCTATGCCCCGTTGATCGGCATCATCTTGTTCTCGATGTCACTCGCCATCGCGACGAGTGAGTACGTCATCGAATGGATGACTCGTGTCGGTGTGTATAGTGAAATCATCGCCTTATTGTCGGTACAAGAGACGAAAGTGCTCGTCCTCGTCGTCTTTTTCACGATATATTTCATGTTGTTTAGCGCGTTCAAACTTGTCGCCGACACGTTCAATCAGCTTGGCTTCGCGTTCTTCGCCCGTGAGACGAACGGCAGCTCGCTCCATCGGTTGAAGCCAGGCGCGACGATCTTTCTTGTCGGGTCAGGGGTCAGTTTCTTGTTTTTAAACTCGTTGCTCGCCGCCATCGCCGTTTTGCTCGGCACATTCGTGCTCTATTTGTTCTATTACATATGGCAAGTCAGTCAGTTGATGTCGACGTTTCGAGCGATTGGGTTGTTGCTCATTCAAGCGATGATGTGGGCACTTCTGTTGAGTGGATTGGCGTGGGCGCTATTGCGATTGTTTAATTCGGTCGGGGATATCATTTTATAAAGAAAGGTCAGGGACAGACATCCCTGACCTCAGCTTGTTGACTAACATCAATAGAATCGCTCGTCCTTCCGACGCCCACGCTTTCCTGCAGGAGTCGGGGCGCCGTCGGACGGGCAACGCAAACGGTCGCCATTTGGCGGCCGTTTGTCTTTTTCTGAGGCCTCGATGGCCGAAGGAAAAGCCCGTCTACATAGCATTTCTTCAATTTTATGCCGGGCAGAGCGCCTCGAGCTCATTGAACACAAAAAAAGACGAACCAAATCGCAATGGGCGATTTGGTTCGTCAACAGCCTGAGGTCAGGGACAGACGTCCCTGACCTTTTAACGATGTGCTTCCGTCCAGACGATGGCCGGATAAGCGCGGTTGGCGAGCTCGGGGAACGGGCGTGGCGTGTCCGCTCCGAGCCAGATGGCGGTGATCGTTTCATCGGTCAAGCCGACGTACCACATGTCTTTGTGGGCGTTCGTCGTGCCGGTCTTGCCGCCGACATACGGACGCTTGATTTGTCCGGCGTAACGTCCGGTCCCATACGACGTGACGGCGGACAATGCTTGCCGCACCGTCGCCGCGGTCTCTTCCGACCAGACGGCCTGTTTCGTCATGCTTGGTGTGAGGGTCGGAGCCCCGGAGCCGAAGCGAATCTCTTTGATCGTCTGTCCGGACACGTACACGCCGCCGTTAAGGAACGGCGTATAAGCGGCGGCTAGTTCTTTCGGCGACACGCCTTGCGTCAATCCGCCGAGGGCGCTCGCCATGCTGTTGTCGTTCTCTTTGTCCCACTGGCTGAACATGAGGTCGGCCGTGGCGTAGGCGGCATCTTGGTCGATACGAGCGAACGCCGCGAGCGCCGGGGTGTTGAACGAGTAGGCGACCGTATCGCGAAGTGTCACGTCACCGAGCACGCGGTTGCCGCTGTTCGTCGGGCAGTACGTGCCGTAGCAGACCGGGCGCCCGTCGAGTACCGTCTCGAGTGTCGCGTTCGTCTCTTCGATGAACGGGGCAAAGACGAGAATCGGCTTGATCGCTGAACCTGGTTGGCGGAACGCTTGCGTCGCCCGGTTGAACTCGCCGCTCCGTGTCATCTCCGAATCGACGAGCGCGACGATGCGCCCGTTCGGCGTCAGTTCAGCATAACCGCCGTTCACGCCGCCGGGAAGCCGGCTCAGCTCACGCTTCGCTTTCGTCTGGCGCGAGACGGATAAGTACGTCTCGACCGTCGCCCGGTTGCTTGCTAAGTAGTCACGCGCAGCCTCTTCGTCTAGGTCGTAGCGGGTTCGGACGAGCCGGATGGCGTCTTTGATGACAGCATCCATATAGTCGGGGTAACGAATTTCGTGCCGTTTGTAAGTAGCTTTCAATTTAACGCCGTGGGCCGCCTCATACGCTTGTTGCGACACGAGTCCGGCATCTTTCAGTTGGGTTAAAATCCGGTCCTTCCGCTCGTAAAACGCAGGAGATGGGTCGAGCGGATCGTATAATGACGGATTGTTCGGGACCGTCAACAAGTAGGCGATCTGATTCCAATTCAAGTCCTCGAGCGGACGATTGAAATACGTGTCGGCCGCTGACTGGATGCCGTACACGTTATGACCGAAGAAGATGACGTTGCTGTATGCGGTGATAATTTCTTTCTTACTATAACTTTTTTCGAGTGCTCGCGCGATCATCAATTCTTTCACTTTCCGCTCGTACGTCCGCTCATGCGTCAAGTAAACGTTCCGTGCCAATTGTTGCGTGACCGTACTTCCACCTTGCATCGACGTCTCGTTGGCGTTATTGATGAACGCTCGGGCGATGCCCCCGAGATCGTAGCCAGGGTGGGCGTTGAACTTCCGGTCTTCGATGACGATGATGGCGTCACGGATATGGTCCGGGAGCCCGTCGACCGAGACGTCATCCCGGCGTCCGCTCAAATAAAGCGCTTCCGTCCCACCTTTATAAGCGAGCGTGACGGCATATTTTGCCGAAAGCGGCTCTGTTTGGACCGTCTCTTCACCCCATGCGACAATCGTCTTTGCTTGTTCGATCTCTTCTTTTAAAGCCCCGCTCACCGTAAACCCGACGGCTAACAGTCCGGCGAAAAACAGTGTTCCAATCCATGCGCGCATCTTTTCACCTCTCTCTTCATTCATTATATCGTCAATCTTTCAATAAAATTCAAAATGTAAACGTTATCATATAATAATTTGGGCAGGAATACATTAGGAAACCGCGAAAAAGGGTAATAGAGGTTTATATTATGAATTTAGGAGGCTGTACTATGAAGCAAGAAATGGTTGCGATGCTCCTCGCGGGCGGAGAAGGGAAGAGACTCGGGCCTCTCACGCGAAAGACGGCGAAACCAGCCGTTAACTTTGGCGGGAAGTACCGCATCATCGATTTCCCACTGTCAAACTGCACGAACTCGGGAATCACGACAGTCGGTGTGTTGACACAATATGAACCGCTTGAATTGAACCGTTATCTCGGGATCGGTTCGGCTTGGGATTTAGATCGTCGTAACGGAGGCTTAGCCATCTTGCCGCCATACCAGGCACAATCGGGGAAAAACTGGTATGAAGGTACGGCGAACGCGATTTATCGGAACTTGAGCTATATCGATGACTACGATCCGGAGTACGTATTGATTTTATCGGGTGACCATATCTATAAGATGGACTACGAGAAAATGCTCGATTTCCATAAGGAAAAAGATGCAGACGTCACGATCTCGGTCATGGAAGTACCATGGGACGAGGCGCCACGCTTCGGGATTTTAAATACGAGCGACGATCTTCGCATCAATGAGTTCGACGAGAAGCCTGAAAAGCCGAAAAGCAACTTGGCCTCGATGGGAATCTACATCTTCAACTGGAAAGTGTTGCGGGAGCACTTGATTCAAGATGCAGAAGATGAGACGTCAAGCTTTGACTTCGGGAAGAACATCATTCCGAACACGCTTCTCGATGGGTTAAACGTCTTCGCTTACAAGTTCAAAGGGTACTGGAAAGACGTAGGTACGATCCAGTCGCTTTGGGAAGCAAACATGGACTTGCTTGAAGAAGATCCACCGTTCGACTTGTATGACCAGAACTGGAAAATCTATTCGGTCAACCCGAACCAAACACCGCAGTTCATCGGGAAAGACGCTTGTGTCGAACAGTCGGTCGTCAATGAAGGATGCCGGATTGAAGGAGAAGTCCAACACTCGGTGTTGTTCTATGACGTCCGTGTCGGGGAGGGTTCTCTCGTCAAAGACTCAGTCATCATGCCGGGAGCACGCATCGGCAAAGATGTAACAATTCATCGTGCCATCGTCGCAAGCTGTGCCGTCATCGAAGACGGGGCGACGGTCGGCGAGCCGGGTGGTGAGATCGTTGTCATTGAACCACATGAAAATATCCAAAGCGGCACCGTATTCAAACAACGTGCTTGATTTAAAAAAAGACCGACGCAAGGAGGCGTTACTGTTGACGAATGATTTGTTAGGGGTCATCAACTTAGGGACCGAAGAAGGACTGTTTCCAGAGTTTACGGGACACCGCAATTTAGCGGCCGTTCCGTTCTCAGGACGATATCGACTCATTGACTTTACTTTGACGAATATGATCACACAAGGTATCAACCAAGTCGGGATCTATACACTCGACAAGTACCGCTCTTTAATGGACCATCTCGGGTCTGGGAAAGAATGGGACCTTGACCGCTCACAAGGCGGTCTCCATATCTTCCCGCCGGCGCTAAAACCAGACGGCGAAGCGTACTTGGGTGATTTGGCCAACTTCTCGATCCATCGCGAGCATTTCGTGCGCAGCAAGCAACCTTACGTCGTCATAACGGGATCGAACGTCTTGACGACGATCGACTTCCAAGAGATGCTCGACCATCATAAAGAGATGGGTGCGGATATTACGCTCGCATATACGGGCCACGAGCAAAAATGCGGCTACTGCCGTCCGATCCGCCTCGGCGAGAACGACCGCGTCGTCGGGATTTCGGAACGGGGCTATAGCCCGGACGATGAGTATGCGTACACGGAAACAATCATCATGTCGAAAAACTTGTTCCTCCGCCTCGTCGATGAAGCGACGTCGCGTGGGGAGTACGACTTGTTAGACGGCGTCATCCGTCCTCAGCTCCATCGTCTCCACGTTCACGGCTATCACTATACTGGGAAAATGCAGGTGATTCATTCAGTCCTTTCATACTATAATGAAAGTATGCGCTTACTTCGTCAGGAAGGCATCATCTATGACTTCCCGCACATTTACACGAAGATCAAGCATGAGCCGCCGACCCGCTACTTGAAAGGGTCGAAAGTGAATGAAGCGCTCGTTGCCAACGGATGTAAAATCAGCGGAGAAGTTCAAAACAGTATTCTCTTCCGCGGCGTTGTCGTCAGTGAACACGCTCGCATTAAAAATTCAATCATTTTATCCAAGTCCATCATTGAAGAAGGCGCTGTCGTCGAGAACGCCATTTTAGACAAAGAAGTGGTCGTGAAACGCGGACAGGTCATTCGAGGAACGGTCGATGAGCCGATCGTTATCGGAAAACGGACAACGGTGTGAAGGAGGATATTATGAAAATATGGTATGTCGCTTCAGAAGCGGCACCGTTCATGAAGACGGGGGGGCTTGCCGATGTCATCGGCTCGCTCCCTCAAGCGGTGTCTAGCCTTGGTGAGGACGTTAGTGTTGTCATGCCGAAGTATGGCTCGATTGCACAGGAATATGTGGATGAGATGGAGTATTTATTTGATTTGATCGTCCCTGTCGGATGGCGCAAACAGTTTGGCGCGGTCCTTAAGCTTGAGCGGGACGGCATCACGTATTACTTTATCGACAATGAATATTACTTTAAGCGTGAAGGCGTGCTCTATGGCCACTATGATGACGCGGAGCGGTTCGCGTTCTTCTCACGCGCCGTCCTCGAGATGATCGGAAAAGTGGAAGCGGACGAAGTACCGGACGTATTGCATTGTCACGATTGGCAGACAGGCGTCGTCCCGGCGTTCCTACGGATCCACTATCAACATATCGAAGCGTATCAACGGATTCGCACCGTGTTCACGATCCATAACTTGCAGTATCAAGGCATTTTCCCTGAGGCTGTTCTCGGCGAACTGTTGCAGTTTGGGCCTGAACACTTCACGGCGGAAGGGATTCAACATAACGGTCTCGTTAACTACATGAAAGCGGGCATCGTCCATTCCGATCAAATCACGACGGTCAGTCCGTCATATCGTGATGAGATCATGGAGCCGTATTACGGAGAAGGGCTTGACGCGGCGCTTCGTCATCGAGCCGTCGACGTCCGGGGGATTTTGAACGGTCTCGACTTGGCGACGAACGACCCGAGTACGGACAAGCGAATCGCACAGACGTACAACTTGGATACGGTCAAAGAAGGAAAACTGGCCAACAAGCGTGAGCTGCAGGAACGGTTCGGCTTAGAAGTGCGTGACGACGTCATGTTGATCGGGTTCGTCAGCCGTCTCGTCGAACAAAAAGGTCTCGACTTGATCAACGGGGTGAGTGACGAGCTCGGGAATTTGGATTGTCAATTCGTCTTTCTCGGCTCAGGGCAACCCGAGTACGAGGCGATCGTCCACGAGATGACGGCTGCACATCCTGGTAAGATCGGTTCATACATCGGCTTTGACATCGAACTCGCCCACTTGATTTATGCCGGTTCTGACGCATTCCTCATGCCGTCACGATTCGAACCGTGCGGGCTCAGTCAATTGATCTCGATGCGTTACGGAACGCTGCCGATCGTCCGTGAGACGGGCGGGCTTCGTGACACGGTCAAACCGTACAACGAGTACACGCAAGAAGGGACAGGATTTGGGTTCTTGAATTACAACGCCCATGAGATGCTCGCGACGATCGAGAAATCGATTCGCGTCTTCTACGACCAAAACAATTGGAACGCCCTTGTCCATCAAGCGATGACGACGGACTTCAGCTGGAAACAATCCGCGAAGCAATACCGTGAGTTATATCACTTATTCGCATGACTGGAAGGAGTTTTACACTTATATGTTCACAGATAAACAGAGCTTCGTCACTTCGTTCCAAGAAAGATTTGTCGCTTTAAACGGGAAATCGTTCGATGAAGGGACCGAGCAGGAAGTGTATCAGACGTTGGCAACGATGGTGCGCGAGCAGGCGATCCCAAAATGGATCAACACGCGCGACAAGCAAGAAGAAAAGCAAAGCAAACAAGTCATCTATTTCTCACTTGAGTTTTTGTTAGGGCGTTTCTTATACAATAACTTGCTCAGCATGGATGTTTTAGAAGTCGTTCAAGAAGGGCTCGAGGAGCTTGGATTTGATTTCAATGAAATTACCGAGTATGAACCGGAGCCTGGACTAGGGAACGGCGGCCTCGGTCGACTTGCCGCTTGCTTCCTGGATTCGCTCGCCGCACTCAGCTTGCCGGGGCATGGGAACGGGATCCGTTACCGCTACGGGCTGTTCAAGCAAAAGATCGTCGACGGCTATCAAGTCGAACTCCCGGACAACTGGCTTCGTGACGGCAACATGTGGGAGACGCGCCGCGCCGATCGCGCGGTCGACGTCAACTTCGGCGGTTGGATTGAGATGCGTCAAATCGGCGACCGTCTTCGCGTCGTCCATCACCCGGACGAAGTCGTCCGGGCCGTCCCGTATGACATGCCGGTCATCGGTTACAAAAATGACGTCGTTAACACACTCCGTCTGTGGAACGCCGAATCGCCTTATGACGATGAGGAGTATATGGAACTGACGAAAGGGTCATACAAAGATTTGCTTAAATACAAGCAGTCAATTGCGACGATTTCTGAATTCCTCTATCCGGATGACACGACATACGAAGGAAAAGTGCTTCGTCTGAAGCAACAATACTTCTTCGTGTCGGCGGGCATCCAATCGATGATGGCGTCGTATCTCCGTCATAACAAATCACTCAAACACCTAGGTGATCACTACGCCGTCCACATCAACGACACGCACCCGGTCGTCGCTATTCCAGAAATGATGCGCATCTTGATGGATGAGCACGGTTACGGATGGGAAGAGGCGTGGCGTGTGACGAAGAGTGTCATGTCGTTCACGAACCATACACTTCTCGCCGAAGCGCTCGAGAAGTGGCCGGTCGAGATGTATGAACGGTTGTTGCCGCGCATCTATCAAATCATTGAAGAGATCAACCGTCGTTTCTGTAAAGACGTGCTCGTCAACTATCCGCACCTCGAGCCGCATATGGGTGACATTGCCATCGTCTCGAACGCGCATATCAACATGGCGAACTTGGCTGTCGTCGGTTCACACTCGACGAACGGCGTCGCCCAAATCCATACTGATATTTTGAAACAACGCGAGATGCGTCATTTGTACGAGATGTTCCCGCTTCGTTTCAACAACAAGACGAACGGAATCACACACCGGCGTTGGTTGCTCAAGTCGAACCCGCGTCTCTCGAACTTGATCACAGACGCCATCGGACCGTCGTGGATTGAACATCCGAACGACTTAGAGAAGTTGATGGGCTTCTCGAAAGACGCGAGCTTCCAAGAACAGGTCATGGACGTGAAGCAACAAAACAAGCTTGATTTGGCGTCGTATATTCAAGACGAAACGGGCATCACCGTCGATCCGAATTCAATTTTTGACGTACAAGTGAAACGGCTGCACGCCTACAAGCGTCAGCTCATGAACGCGCTCCACATTCATGCCCTCTACCAAAAGATCAAAGCGGACCCGACGTTCACGATGGTACCGCGCACGTTCATCTTCGGCGCGAAAGCGGCGCCTGGATACTACTATGCGAAAGAAGTCATCCGTTACATCAACGCTCTCGCCACGATGATCAATCACGATAAACGGGCGAGCCAGTTCATCAAGATCGTCTTCCTCGAGAACTATCGCGTCTCGATGGCAGAACGAATCTTCCCTGGATCTGATGTGAGCGAGCAAATCTCGACAGCGAGCTACGAAGCGTCGGGTACCGGTAACATGAAGTTCATGATGAACGGGGCGCTCACGATCGGAACGCTCGATGGAGCGAACATCGAGATTCGAGACGCGGTCGGAGACGACCATATCTTCATCTTCGGCTTGACGCCGCAAGAAGTCATGAACTATAAGAAGTTCGGCGGGTACCATGCGGCCGATATCTATCATGCGAATCAAGAAATCCGCGACGTCGTCGACGGTCTCGTCAACGGCACGTTTGATAAGGTCGGCGAGTATCAATTCCAGGCGATCTTTGATTCATTGCTCGTCTACAACGATGATTTCCTCGTCTTAAAAGACTTCGCCTCGTACATGCAGGCGCAGCGTCGAGCCGGAGAAGTGTTCGCCGATAAGGCACGTTGGGCCGAGAGCTCGATCGTCAACACGGCCAAATCGGGGATTTTCTCGAGCGACCGGACGATCACAGAATACGCGAACGCGGTCTGGAACATCAAACCGACGAGCGTGAAATAAAAAACGAGATCCACCCGTTACGGGTGGACCTCGTTTTCTGGATAAGAGATCCAGTCAGAATATGAGCCAGGGTAAAGGCGGACGTCGTCTTTGCCGAGGGCGTGCAACGCTAAAATGTTGACACAAGCGGTGACACCGCTCCCGCAGTAGAAGATCGGGTTCGGGACATCGAGTACGTCCGCATACAGTTCTTTCAAATCATGAAAGTCTTGCAACGTGCCGAGTTCGGTGATGGCGTTGGCGTATGAACAGAGGACGGCGTTCGGAATATGTCCGGCTTTCTGATCGATCGGTTCGTGGCTGCCGTCGAAACGGTCGGCCGTGCGGGAATCATACAGATCGCCCGTGCTTACGGCTTTCACGTCTTCGATCGTGGCGATCATCTCATCTTGGAACTGAGGGACATAGTCAGACGCCGGATAGTTCGGGACCTCGGTCGTCGTCTCACCGCAGTAGGTGATGCCGGCTTGAATGCCGCCTTCGAGCACGATCACGCGTTCATGGCCGGCCCATTTAAAGAGCCACCAGGCGCGAGCGGCGTACGGGAACCCGTCGTCATAAATGATGATCAAGTCATCTTTTTGAATCCCGATGCGGCGAAGCGTCGCCGTCCACGCTTCTTTCGAAGGAAGCGGATGACGTCCGCCGTGCTCTTCGACGGGACCGGACAAGTCTTCCATCAAATCAAGGAAGACGGCGTTCGGAAGATGGCCTTGGCGATACACATATTTGCCGTAAGAGGCATCGTTCAAGGAATAGCGGCAATCGATAAAACGGATCGAGTCCGTATGGACGATATGTTTCAATTCTTGGGCACGCATTGTTGGGAACATAGAATCACCTCGAAGTTTCGTTACTTCCATCCTATACAAGATGGAACAAATTGGCGAGTACTTCGATTGAATTTAAATGTCGAAAGGGGAACTAACCATGACATGGCAACAAACGTATGAACGGTGGAAGCAACACGAGGAGCTAGAACCGCATCTTCGGGCTGAATTAGAAGAGATGGCGAAGAACGAGACGTCACTTGAGGACGCGTTTTATAAGACGCTCGAGTTCGGGACGGGTGGTATGCGTGGGGAGATCGGACCGGGCGCCAATCGCATGAACATCTACACGATTCGCAAAGCGTCAAAAGGATTTGCTGATTTCATCGCGGCGTCTGGAGAAGAAGCGAAACGGCACGGTGTCGTCATCGCCCACGATTCTCGTCACTTCTCGCCTGAATTTGCACTTGAAGCGGCGCGAACGCTCGCCTCAAGCGGCATCAAGACATACTTGTTCCCGAGCCTTCGGGCGACACCAGAGCTCTCGTTTGCCGTTCGGCATTTGAACGCCTTTGGTGGAATCGTCATTACGGCGAGCCACAATCCCCCAGAATACAACGGTTTCAAAGTGTACGGTGCGGACGGCGGGCAATTGCCGCCAGCCGAAGCTGATGAACTCGTCTCTTACGTCAACGCGATTGAGGACGAACTGTTGATCGAAGTGAAAGACGAAGCAAGCCTGCGGGCGGATGGGACGCTCGTCACTGTCGATTCATCGGTCGATGCAGCTTATATGGAGGCACTCCAGTCCATTCGCATCCATAAAGACGTCCAAGGCGAAGACCCGCTTAAAATCGTCTTCTCGCCGCTTCACGGCACGGGGCGTCGTCCGGTCATGGAAGGGCTTAAGGCGTACGGCTTCGAACACGTCACAATCGTCGAAGAACAAGCGGAACCGGACGGGGCTTTCCCGACGGTCAGCTATCCGAACCCGGAAGAGCGGGCAGCGTTCAAGCTCGCCATGGAATACGGCGACCGCGTCGAGGCGGATCTTTTGATGGCGACGGACCCGGACGCTGACCGCGTCGGGTTCACGGTCCGTGATCGTGACGGCGAATGGTTCGTCTTGACGGGCAACCAGACGGGTGCGCTCTTGATGGACTACATCTTGTCACAAAAAGTGGAGACGGGCACACTTCCGTCAAACGGATTCGTCGCCAAGACGATCGTCACGTCTGAACTCGGGGCGGCGATCGCGAAAGCGTACGGTGTCCATCTCGAGAACACGCTCACCGGGTTTAAATTTATCGGCGAGAAAATCAAACAGTACGAGGAGTCAGGTGAATACGAGTTCTTGTTCGGTTACGAAGAGAGCTACGGTTATTTGATCGGTGATTTCTGTCGCGATAAAGATGCCGTCCAAGCGTGTCTCCTCGGAGCCGAAATGGCCGCTTTCCATAAACAACATGGACGTACCCTTTACGACGCGCTTCAAGCCGTCTATGAGAAGTATGGGTTTTACGAGGAGTCGCTCCAGTCGATGACGCTCAAAGGGAAAGCCGGACTCGAGCAAATCGGCCGGATGATGGAAGCGTTCCGGGCGAACCCGCCGCAAGAAGTCGGCGGCTATGAAGTCGTCCGTTTCGAAGATTATAAGAAACAAGTCGCGACCGACCTCCGTCAAAACGAGTCGGAAGCGATCGACTTGCCGTCTTCGAACGTGCTCAAGTTCATCTTTGAGGACGGGTCATGGTTCTGCCTCCGTCCGTCCGGTACTGAACCGAAAATCAAGTTCTATTTCAGCGTTCACGCGGACAGTGCCGAGAAGACGACGGCGAAACGTGAAGCGATCGAACGAGATGTGATGAAGCAAGCGAAAGCAATCGATTGATCCATGACCACCACCCTGACGAGGGTGGTGGTTTTTGTTTGACAACGCATGCCCCCGTCAGTATGATGAGTGTATTGTTCAAAACCATGTAATCATATAAGGATTATCAGGAAGGTGGATTTTATATGAAAAAATCATTAACAGCTGTACTCGCGATCGGCGCATCATTCGGGGTGCTCGCGGCTTGCGGGACCGAGACAAACAGCGGTTCAGAAGAGACGGTCATCACCGTCGGGACGGAAGCGACGTACCCACCGTTCACGTACAAAGATAAAGGTGAATTGACAGGTTACGATATCGACGTGTTGAACGAAGCGGCAGAACGTGCCGGTTACACGCTCGAGTTCGAAGCGATGGACTTCAAAGGACTCGTCCCGGCACTCGACGCGGAACGCATCGACTTGATCGCCAACCAAATGAGCATCACACCAGAGCGTCAAGAGAAGTACGCGTTCTCTGACACGTATGCCGTCTCAGGCGCCCAAGTCATCGTCGGATCAGACAACGAGGACATTCAAGGCATCGACGACCTCGACGGCAAAGTCGTCGGCTCGACGCAAGGATCTGTGTACGCACAGATGGCTGAAGAAGCCGGCGCGGAAGTGAAGTTCTACAAAGGTGCGAACCAAGTGCTGCAAGACCTTCAAGTCGGCCGTCTCGACGCTGCTTTGAACGACCGTCTCTTCATCTTTTCAGAGCTTGAGAAGACAGGCTATGACGTGAAAGCGGTCGGGGATGTCTTCAACAAGAGCGAAGCCGGCTTCATGGCACGCCAAGACTCGGAAGTGCTTGAAGGTTTGAACGAGGCGCTCGCCGAGATGAAACAAGACGGCACGATGAAAGAGATCGGTGAGAAGTACTTCGGTGAGGACATCAGTCAATGAATGAACTGATCACGACCGTCATCGATAACCGTTCGGTCTATCTTGAAGCCGTGCAATTGACGTTGATCGCCAGTGTGCTGTCGATTATTCTTGCATTGGTGCTCGGTCTGATCATTGCTTTGCTTCACAGTAGCCCTGTTAAACTTGTCCGGTTGTTCACGCGGATGTACATCTCGTTCTTCCGCGGGACACCGCTCTTGTTGCAACTGCTCATTCTTTATGTCGGCTTGACCGGTTTCGTCCAATTGAGCGGCATGCAAGCGCTCATCTATGGGCTCGGCCTTCACTTTGCGGCCTATATTTCGGAAGCGTTCCGCGCCGCCATCAATTCGGTCGATCAAGGGCAAGTCGAGGCGAGTGTCGCTCTCGGTATTCCGCGCGGCAAACGGTTCAAAGACATCATCTTCCCGCAGGCGCTCTCACGTGCGATCCCGCCTGTCTCGAACTCGGTGATCGATATCATTAAATCGACGTCGCTCGGTTCGGTCATCGCCGTTCAAGAATTGACGTACGTGTCCGACCAAATCGCCGCGACGACGTATCTCGTCATGCCACTCCTGTTGTTTTCGGCAACGATTTATTGGATTTTGTCGACGCTCATTCAAGCAGGTCAACATCGGCTTGAACGTCGCTATGCGATTCGCTAAGCACAAAAAGCAGTCATTTCTCATCCTAAGGTGGAGAGATATGACTGCTTTTTTTGTATTATGGATTGCAAAAATCACAGTATGCTGGGGAGGCGTATACGTCAGGATCAAGATGTTCTGTTAGTTGATATTGACAAGTAGAGCAGGCATGGATGTGTCGCACGACTTGTTTAGTGGGAGTATGACACTGCTCACATAATCGTCCAGGTACTTTTCGTACGATACGGAAACCGGGTGTTTCACATTTTGGACATAAAGAGTTTGCTTGTTCAATCAGTTTTCTCGTCGCCATCTCAATATTTTTCATGCGAGTTGGATTGGCGTATGCTCGCATGTCAGTCTCTATAAAAACTTGTTGATTCGTAGATTTGTTTAAGCAATACGTAAAAGCTTCCTGCAGCGCTGATTCATCCGCAATATTTTTTAAAATGACGGATGAGTGTTCATCATCTGGTCGAAGGATTACGTGATGGTCTGGGAACCCAACTTCATTCACGAACTGAAGCGCGGAAGAATAGCTTTGAACGATGGTATGATTAAAATTTGTGTCGATTCCTTCGTAGTAACCTTGTAATTCAAGATCTCGTTCATAATCTTTTAGTAACACCAATTCAGTGTTCCATGGAATGGGGGCAAGAGGATGAAATCCGAATGTACCTTCACTGGCTATTCCAACATGTAGGTTTGACAGCTGTATGACCATATTCGCTTTTTTTCTTGCTGTTTCGAGTTGAGAGTGTTGTCGACCGATTTCCCTCGTAAACGTTCCGAACTGGTCGGTATCAAACTGGCTCACATGTAAACGACATCCTAGCTGTTCTTCTAGTAGTGGCTTGATCACTTTTTCTTTTTGGTGCATTGTGACTAACATAACATCTCGATCTTTTAAAAAACTCATCACACGTTTCCTTTCTATTCACATACAGGTTCCTTGTGAAAAATATAAAGGAGCGATTCAGTTAAAGTAAATATATTTTCAACAGTATGAAATAAAAAAGAAGCGACACCACTTTAGCGGTTCACTTCTTTTTTAAATGATTTTAACGGATGACGAGCTCTGTCTCAGAGTCGAAGAAGTGAGCTTTCGTCATATCGAGTGCGAGTGTGACGTCATCACCCATGTGGATGTTCGAACGTCCATCGATGCGAGCCGTGAACTGGTGGCCACCGAGTTCGGCATACAAGTACGACTCAGCGCCCATGAGCTCAGCAACGTCGATGTGCGTGTTGAACGTGTGCGTCGTTGGCGAGTCGATGTAGATCGGCTCGTCATGGATCGATTCCGGACGGATTCCGAGAACGAGCTCTTTACCGATATAACCGCGGTCGCGGAGACCTTTCATTTTGCCTTCAGGAACGTTGATTTCCTCGCCGCTGACGATGAATTTCCCATCAGCGAGCGTACCGCGGAAGAAGTTCATCGACGGTGAACCGATGAAGCCGGCAACGAAGATGTTGTCTGGGTTGTCATATACTTCTTTCGGTGAACCGACTTGTTGGATGATTCCATCTTTCATGATGACGATACGTGTCGCGAGTGTCATCGCTTCCGTTTGGTCATGGGTTACGTAGATTGTCGTCGTGTCGAGACGGTTGTGCAATTGGATGATTTCTTTACGCATTTGAACGCGGAGCTTGGCATCCAAGTTCGAGAGCGGCTCATCCATCAAGAACACTTTCGCGTCACGGACGATGGCACGGCCGATGGCGACACGTTGACGCTGACCACCAGAGAGTGCTTTTGGTTTACGTTGAAGGTACTCTTCAAGTCCGAGGATACGGGCAGCATCTTGAACGCGGCGATCGATCTCATCTTTCGGGAACTTGCGGAGTTTCAAACCGAACGCCATGTTGTCATACACACTCATGTGCGGGTAGAGGGCGTAGTTTTGGAAAACCATCGCGATGTCGCGGTCTTTTGGTGCGACGTCGTTCATGCGCTTCCCGTCGATGATGAAATCACCGCTCGAGATTTCTTCAAGTCCTGCGATCATCCGGAGTGTCGTCGATTTACCGCAACCAGACGGTCCAACGAAAACGATGAACTCGCGGTCCTTGATGTGTAAGTTGAAATCGCTGACGGCCTTCGAGTCGCCACCTTCGTATATTTTATCGATATGATTCAATTGAATTTCTGCCATGTCGTTAGCCTCCTGAGAATCTGTTCTTGTATAATAGCGCTTACAAGACAGATTATACGATGAAACCGCTTGCATTGAATATGGACACGCTGCACAAAAACGATTACTCAGATTTGTGCAACGTGACAATCAACTGTAAAAGGCTGGCGTCATGGAAATTGCGCACGTCGTAGCCGGTCGTTTCGTAGAGCCGATCGAGCCGGTAATTGAGCGTGTTGCGATGCATAAAGAGTGCTTTCGCCGTGTGAGAGACGTTGAGCGTATGGGCGAACAACGCCTCGAGCAGCTCGAGCGTCGTCGGGTCGAGTGAGGCGTACGTCTTCGCCGTCAAGCGGGTTCGGTCGGCAAAAGACTCATGGTGTTGTAGCAAATAATGGTATAATAATTGACTAGCAGGGTAAGCTTTAGTAGAGCGTTTCGCGAGCGGGAGCAGCACTTGATGTCCCGCATAAATCGTCGCCGGTGTCCCGAGCGGACGTTCGCTGTAGACGACGTGGGCCTCGACGTAACAGTCACCGGCGATGGCACGCAACACGTCCTCGAGTTCCGCTAAGTCGACAAGCTCATCCGTCTCGATCATCTCGATATGCCGTTCGGTCATGACGATGATGTCTGCGGTCGGCATAAAGTCACGAAGCACGTCTAAAAAGGCGTCGAGCGCCTCGGGCTCTTGATAGTGCAAGACGAGGGAAGACAACCGGAACGGCCCGTCGAGACGATACGTCTCATCAAAGAGCCGTTCGCGCCAGGCGGCTTGGTTTGGGTCGGCGGCTACGACGAACGGCGTCGCCCACCATTCGAGCAAGCGTCGTTCCCGCTCTGTCAATTCGGTCTTCGGGAGCCCGAACACGGTCCCGTCATGCGCCTGATACCAGACGCAAGTGTCAGATGCGTCCTCCGACCGATGGACAACGGTCGGGAAAATCGATTTAATACGTTCAAACGTAATCAACAAAATCACCTCTTCAACAATGTATCATATTTCAGATCGGGGGCAGACAGTTTGGATAGTCTACTAAAAATATTCATTATGATCGCCATCGGGGCGACCATCGGGGGAGTGACGAACTTCTTCGCCATCAAAATGTTATTCCGGCCGCACGAGCCGAAGTATATCGGCAAAATGCGAGTACCATTCACACCTGGGCTCATTCCGAAACGACGGGACGAATTGGCGACGAGTCTCGGTAAAACGGTCGTCAAACATTTGCTGACCCCGGAAGGAATGCGCAAGCGCCTGCTAGACGAGCAAGTCAGCGGCCACATCACTCATTTCGTTCAAGGAGAAGTACAAGCGATGCTTCGCTCGGAGAAGACGATTCGTTCGCTCGTAGAACCGCTCTATCCGGACGCGGAGACGCGTGTGTTGATGGCGGCTGACGCGAGGTTGCGGGACGAGCTCGGACACGTGCTTCAAGACGTCAAGTCGCGGAAATTGTATGAACTGCTCGGTGAAGAAGGGATGGACCGCGTCCGCGCCATCGTCCCGGAAATCGTCGATACGATGCTCATCAAGTCCGAGGAATACTTTTATTCGACAGAAGGAGAGGAACAGCTCCGGCATATGGTCGATTCGTTCGTCCAACGCCGGCTCGGTTTTATCGCTGGCTTCATTCAAAACGTCAACTTTGTCGAGATGATTCGTCCAGAAATCATCAACATTTTGCGCGGCAGCTCGACCCGGACCGGCATGGCGACGATGATCACACGCGAGTTCGAGCGCTTCAGCGAACGACCGGTCGAAACGTTCCTCGACGATCGGTTAGAGGCGCGACTCATCGACGGTGTCGTCACCGAAGTCGTCACGCGTTTGCCGGTTGCGAGTCTGCTCGACCGGACCGTTTACTCGTATACGCGAGACGTGGAGAAACAAGTCGTCGAAGAACTCGTCCCAAAAGGGGTGACGCTCGTCATCGTACGATTCACGGACGAGATGGAGACGATCATGGAACGCCTGAAAATCGACCAAATCGTCCAAGAACAAGTTCGTTCCCTAGATACGTCGTATCTTGAAGAGATCGTCTTGTCGATCTCAAAACGTGAGTTCCGGGCAATAACATGGCTTGGGGCGCTATTAGGTGGTATGATTGGGTTGATTCAAGGGTTGATCGCCATCATATGAATGGCACGCCCTAATAGCTTTTAGGAGGACGTCACATGTCACAAACAAACTTGTACGATCATGCTTACCAATTGGAGAAAGCACTTCGCGATTCTGAAGAGTTCACAAACCTCTCTTCACTATACGACCGTGTCAATGCGGATGCAGAAGCGAACCAGTTGTTCGCTGACTTCCGTGAAATCCAAATGACGCTTCAACAGAAGCAAATGCAAGGCGAAGAGATCTCGGAACAAGAGATGATGGACGCCCAAACAAAAATGATGAACGTTCAACAGAACGAGTTGATCATGGAGCTCATGCAAGAAGAGCAACGGATGCACCAACTTGTCACAGAAGTGACGAAAATCATCATGAAGCCACTCGAAGAGCTGTATGCTCCGATGGTGAACGAAAACGAAGTTCAATAATGTGTACTCGCGGATGGCCACGGCCATCCGTTTTTTTTTTGTTGAGGAAGTTGTCAAACCAAACATGATAACGCTTACATAATAAGTGGTATAATACCTTTGTACGATATTTCACATGAGAGGGTGGACGTCATGGTCACCTTGGCGATTCTTGCCGTTATGATTCTGTTTTTCATCGGAGGCTGGCTCCGGGCCGACCTCGTCGCGCTGATTGGCTTATTGTTGCTCGTCTTGACAAACCAACTGACGCCGGTCGAGGCAATGGCTGGTTTTTCGAATACGGTCGTCCTCATGATTGCCGGACTGTTCATCGTCGGGGCAGGTCTGTTTCACACCGGTCTCGCCGAGCGGCTCGGGGCCGCGCTCATCCCTTATGCGAAAGGGAGTGAGGTGCGTCTATTTCTCGTCCTCATAGTCACTGTGACGGTGTTGTCGAGCCTCATGTCGAACACGGGGACGGTCGCGTTGTTAATCCCGGTCGTCCTCGCCATGTCGCGCCAAATGGGCACGAGTCCGGCGAAACTGCTCATGCCGCTTGCGTTTTTCTCGAGTATCGGCGGGACGATGACGATTATCGGGACTCCGCCGAACCTCGTCGCCGCGGAGGCGCTTCGGAGTGCCGGAGGCGAGACGTTAGGTTTCTTCTCACTCTTGCCGATCGGTCTCGTCGCAGCGGGGGTCGGCTTGCTTTACTTTTACGTGATCGGAAATCGGTTGTTGGATGTTGACGACGTACCGGATACGGTCGCACCTCATCCGATGATGCCGCCGCTGAGCGTGTATGCGTTACATGTCGGAAAAGGGCATCCGCTCATCGGTCGGGAGCTACGGGAGACGCTATGGTCCCGCCACGGGCTGACAGTGCTCGGGGAGCGCCGGAAAGGGTTGGCGCATCGCCTACACGCCGCGCGGGCGGATACGGTGCTCCATGAAGGCCGTCTACTCGTCAGCGGGGCAGAGGAAGACGTCCATCGCATCGCTCACCAGGAAGGGTTGCGTTACGAGCACGTCCCACCGCGAGACGTCTACGGGAAAGAGGCAGGCGTCGTCATCTTTACGATACCGGCCAACAGCCCGCTCATTGGGCGCTGTTTGGAAGAGAGCCGGCTCCGCAATCGATACGGTCTGAACGTCTTGCGCGTCATTCGTCCGAACGAGGAAATCGCGATGACGAGATTGAAAGATGTCCGTCTCGAACAAGGGGACATGCTCGTCACTCAAGGAGAGTGGCGGGACTTGGAGAAAGTCGGAGAAGAAACGCACTTGTTGCTCGCTAACGAGCGGGTGACCGATGTGGCGAACCGGGCTGTATCGGAACGGCACCAGCTCGCCGCTGGCATCATTATGGCCGGAATGGTCGCGCTGCTCGTCTTCGAATGGGTCGACCCGACCGTCGCCGTCTGGATCGCAGCGCTCGCGATGGTGCTCACCGGTGCGGTCCGTCATATGGACGTCGCCTACCAATCGATTCAATGGTCGTCGCTTCTTTTGATCGCGGCGATGATTCCGGTCGGCAAAGCGCTCGAGAACGCGGGGGTGATGGCGTGGCTCGTCACATGGATCAGTGAATCGTTCGGACGGTCCGGACCAGTCTGGGTGCTCATCGCGGTGTTCGGGGCGACGATGATTCTCAGTCAAATCATCTCGAATACAGCAACGGCCGTCTTGTTCGCACCGCTGGCGTTGTCACTCGCTGCGGCGCTCGAAGTCAGCCCGGTGCCGCTCGTCGTCGCCGTCGCCATCGCGGCGTCGCTCGCTTTCATGACCCCGTTCGGGTCGCCGACGAACGCGATGGTGTTCGGCATCGGCGGTTACCGCTTTTTGGACTTTGTGAAAGTCGGGCTGCCGCTTCAACTCGTGACCGCGGTCATCGCCATTCTGACGATTTTAATCATCTTCCCGTTTTAAAAATGAAAAAAGCGCCCGGATGCTCGTTGAGCCCCGGGCGCTTCATGTTACGATGCGGTTCCTTTTAGTTTTCCTGGCAGCTTGCACCGCTCGAAATAAATGAGTTGGCCGCGTCTGACGATGCGCGCCCCTTTATGCTCATGGCCGGCCTCTCGTAGCAGGCCGAGCCCTTTTTCTTTTGCCTCGCGGTCATCAGCCGCCTCGTAGGCTTCATTCAATACCATCGTGCCATCGTTTTCGAACGCAGTGATCATATACGTCTCCATCGGTCAGCCCCCTTTCCTCCATTCTAATGAATGGTGATTCATTCTTCAAGGGAAGGTTTCGTTAACTCTTCAAACGTGAGCTGCCGTGTCGACTCGGCACGGGGAATCAAATCGGAGACGGTCATACCGATTAAGCGTACCGGTTCGTTGACGGCCATCTCGTCGAACAGACGGCGGGCGAGACGTTTGATCTCGTCATGGTCGTGCGTCGGGTGGTTCAACTTGATCTGGTGACTGCGTGCCTGAAACTCGCTCGTCTTGATTTTAATCGTCACCGTCTGACAACTCAGTTCGCGCCGATCGAGCTGGCGCAAGACGTCCTCGATTTCTGGCACGACGCGCTCATAAACTTCTTCCGGGTCATCGAGGTCAAAAGCGAACGTCGTCTCGGATCCGATCGACTTCCGTTCACGGGTCGGGACGACCGGTCGGCTGTCGCGTCCATGGGCTAGTTCGTACAATTGTGTGCCACGGTCATGACCAAAGATGGCTTTTAATTCATCAGGCCGGGCTCGTTGAATATCGTGGATGAGATGGAAGCCGTGTTTGAAGAGCGTCTGGGCCGTCACTTTGCCGACGCCGTGCATCGTGTTGATCGGGAGCGGGGCGAGAAACGTCTCGACTTCAGAGGCCGTGACGACCGTGAGACCGTTCGGTTTCTCGAAACCGGAAGCGATTTTGGCGACGAATTTTGACGGGGCGACACCAGCCGAGGCGGTGAGGCCCGTCCGGCGTTTGATTTCCCCGAGAATATAGCGGGCCACGTACGTGCCTGACGTGCTCATGAGCGTGTTCTCCGTGACGTCCAAATACGCTTCGTCGAGCGATAACGGTTCGACGAGTGGTGTCACGGATTTGAAGATCTGCATCACTTGGTCGCTCACTTGACGGTATGCTTGAAAACGGGGTTTGACGAACGTCGCCTGCGGACAGAGGGCGAACGCGCGGCGCGAAGACATGGCGCTATGGACCCCGTATTTTCGCGCCTCGTAAGAACACGTCGCGACGACGCCGCGGCTGTGCGGCGCACCGCCGACAATGACCGGCTTGTCCCGCAAGTGGGGACGGTCTCGCTGTTCGACGGATGCGTAAAACGCATCCATGTCGACGTGGATGATGAGACGATCCATGAGTATCCCCTTTCTAAATTATGTTGGATACGTCTATTATACCGAACTTTTGTTCGTTGTTTTATCTTTTTGTCTTTTAATGGCCTGCTTTGTGTTCACTTGGGTCGGGAATTGTAAGAGCGAGCCGATCCAATTTTTCCGTTTCAACCAGACTTGAATGACGACGGTGAAGCCGAGGATCATCGCCCAGGCGAAGACGTACCCGAACGGCCAGTCGAGCTCGGGCATTTCTTTGAAGTTCATTCCCCAGATGGCGCCGAAAGCGACGACCGGTGTCGTGAGCGCCGTGAAGACGGTGAGCGCCTTCATAATCTCGTTGCCCCGGAAGTTTGATAGTGTCGCCGCGAGATCGGTCATCGCGATGACATCGTTTTGATAGTGTTCGATAGAAGTGAGCAACCGCTCGACCCGGTACGTGGCCAACCGATACGATTTCATTTCTTGTAACTTGAGGTCGAGGAACGCCTCGCGCCCGGCCATGAGGAGTTCTCGATACGGCACGACCGTATCGGACCAACGTTCGATCTCGCTGCGGAGTCCGAAAATCTCGTTCATGAACTCAGGCGGGACTTGTCCGCTCATCTCACGCTGGGCGATCATAAGTCGTTCCTCGTACTCGTCGATGCCGTGGAAGTAGTAGTCCATCTTTTCAGCGAGCAGTTCATAAAACGCCTCGATGGGTGTCTCGTACCGTTTCGCGGCCACGACCTCGCAGAACAAATCGTCAAATCCGATTGTCCATAAAAAATTGCGTCCAATAAAATAATGGCCGACCTTTTGCGGTTCCCGTTCAAGCTGCTCGTAGTCGAGTGTGAGTGAGCCGTACATATAGCCTTCCCCGACGATGAGTTTCGTGACGTTCGCTGTCGTCAATTGATCGAGCCAATACGTGTACGCCTCTTCATAACGCTGATCGATGTGTACGGACTCCTCGGGCCGTGTGTACCAATTCCACTTCATGTTCTATTCCTCCAATTCGATTCTCCTTCAACTATTCCCGAATTGGGAAGAAAGTTGGCATCTCACCTGAAGTTTCGTTAAGATGGAGGTACTGAATTAGAGAGAGGTGCTAACATTGGCGACAAAAATCGGACAGCTCAAAGTGGGCGACACGTTAGACCAATATGTGATGATCAAACAATCTTATCGGGGACTTGCCGGCAATGGCAAACCATACTTGACGCTCATCCTTTGTGACGAGAGCGGGGAGATTGAGACGAAGCTGTGGGACAGTGCTGACACGGAGAAATATGCGATGAAAAAAATCGTTCACGCTTCGGGTGAAGTGATGGATTATCGCGGACGGACACAATTGAAGCTGAAACAGATCTCCATCATCGAAGGCGAGACGGATATCGCACCGTACGTCCGGTCGGCACCGGTCGCGAAATCGGAACTCGAGACGGCGATCCGGTCATATATCGAAGCGATTCGACATGACGGCATGCGACAGCTCGTCGCGACGGTCGTCGAGCGGCACGAAGAGGCGTACTTCACGTACCCGGCGGCCGTGCGCCACCATCACGCCGTCTATTCGGGTCTGGCGTTCCACGTCATGTCGATGCTGAAGCTCGCCGAGACGATGTGTGACTTGTATCCACAGTTGAACCGGGACTTGCTCGTCTCAGGAGTCGTCTTGCATGACTTGGCGAAAGTCATCGAACTGTCAGATGCGATCACACCGGAATACACGCTCGAAGGAAAGCTGCTCGGACATTTGTCATTGATGGCGTCTGAAATCGAAGTCATCGCGCGTGAGCTCGGCACCGATCGTGAAGTTGTGACCTTGCTGCAACATCTCGTCCTCAGCCACCACGGAAAACCGGAATGGGGTTCGGCGAACGCGCCGCAACTTCCGGAAGCGGAGATGTTGTTTTTCATCGACAACATCGATGCGCGGATGAATATGTTCGACAAGGCGTACGAAGGCGTCGAGCCAGGTGCGTTCACGGAACGGGTCATGGCGCTCGATAAT
This sequence comes from Exiguobacterium sp., assembly GCF_020832205.1. Lineage (GTDB taxonomy): Bacteria > Bacillota > Bacilli > Exiguobacteriales > Exiguobacteriaceae > Exiguobacterium. The sequence goes on from NZ_JAFIFD010000020.1 coordinate 29,197, forward strand.
CGCGCGTTTTACAAGCCGAAACTCTAAGAAAAACGGTCGCTCTCGTTGTGAGAGCGACCGTTTTTGGCTTATTGTTCAGTTGATTCTTCAGCTGGTGCTTCTTCTGATGCTTTCACAGCTTCTTTGACTGCGTCGAACTGTTGTGATGCTTTCGCATCTTTCACATCGACGTTGTACTTCTCGATCAACTCGGCATAGATTTTGTTCGCGTCAACCGATGCAGCTTTCTCGGCTGCGAGTTCTTCACGGATGCGATCTTTCTCGTCTTCGAGTTTGAGATCTTTCTCTTTCCGGTCGACGACTTTGATGACGTGGTAACCGAACTGAGATTGAACAGGCTCAGAGATCTCACCGACGACATCTTCGCGGAACGAGTACTCTTCGAATTCAGGGACCATCGCGCCGGCTGAGAAGTAACCGAGGTCGCCGCCTTGTGCGCCTGAACCCGTATCTGTCGATTTCTCTTTGGCGAGTTCAGCGAAGTCCGCTCCGTCGTTCAATTGCTTGATGATATCTTGTGCTTCTTCTTCCGTCTCGACGAGGATATGGCTCGCTTGGACTTCAACGTTTTCTTTCGCGAATTGCGCTTCGATTTCTTCATCTGTCACGTCGACAAGTTCAGTTTTCGCTGCATCAACAAGCATTTGGCCGCGGAGGGCTTCTTTAAATTCGTCTGTGCCTGTCATGCCGGCTTGTTGAATCGCTTGCTCGAACTCTTCTTTCGAGTTGAACTGCTCTTCGGTTTTGCTGTACTCTTCGTCGACTTTGTCTTGCTCGACTTTGTCGCCGTATTCTTTCTCGAGGAGCTCGTTCATCGTTTCTTGGAACGCGAGCTGAGGGACCATGCGGTCGTAACTCATGTTCGCGATTTCACCGCGTGTGATTTCGCCGCCTTCGAATGAGACGACAGTTGAGTCGTCTGATGTGCCGCCGCCGTTCGTCGCTGCGTACGTGCCGCCTGCGCCGATTACGAGTGCGAGAGCAGATGCGCCGACGAGGGCGCCCGTTGAAAACTTCTTATCTTGTTTTTTTGGTTCATTCGTCATTCCGTTTGACATATATTCCACCCCTAAAAATCTATAAGTTTCTATGTCCGACTATATCACATTTTCCTAATCATGACAGCTGTTCTGTTACCTGTACCGTATCATAGCACACAAACGTGTCGTATAATGATGAAAGAGAATGTGAAATGATGGGGTGGGAAACGTGTCGTTAGAAGAGAAAGTGAAACAATTATCATATCAAATGGAGCTATTGATGAGATCGGTCGATTGGTCGAATCGTCCGTTCGAATATGAGATCATCCGTGCGAATTTGACGAAAGAAGAAGTGGAGGCGTTTTACGGCTTGTTGGAAGAAATCCGGCAACAACAAAACGAGCAAGGGCGGTACGGTCTCTCGTCCGTAGAGCCACTGCTCGTCAGTTTTGTCGGTATGTTACATCCGGCGCTTGATCCTGAAAAAATATTAGCCGCCTGCGTCAAGCAACAAATCGAGCTCGATGTGACAGAGCCCCTTTATCGGCAGGTCAAGCTTCTTTCGTGACCTCGTCTTCTTCCGGTCGGCGACCGGCTTCTTCCGTGATCATTTTCGACGTCTCAGCGAAGATGTCCATGAAGTTGTCGCCGTAGAGACGGCGGACGATTGCCGTGATGTCGGTCAAGTCCGGGTACTTCCCGTACAGTTCTTGAAGCGGGAGCGAGGCGCGGAAAACGCCGTTCTCTTCCGGGTCGAAAGCGTGAATCGTCTCAAGCAGGAGCGCTTCACCTTCAGGCGTCAACTGGACGTACGTATTACGCTTATCCGTTTCTTTTTTAGAGAACGTGAGCAAGCCGCGATCCTCAAGCTTCTTCGAGAAGTTGAAAGCGGTCGAAACGTGCATGACGCCATATTTCGCAATCTCGGAAATCGAGGCGCCGCCAAGCGCGTGAGCGATCCATAAAATATGGTGCTCGTTTATGTTCAAATCGAACGGTTTAATCCAATTCTGCCAGTCTTTCTCGACCGTCTTCCACAATGCTTTGCTGAGTTGAATGATTTTATGGCTATACAGCATGGCCTCAGGGCCAGTGAACTCTTTTTCGTGATCCATCTCGATCCATCCTTTCCGGATACAAAGTGACTAAAACGACGGACGATGACGACAGACAAATCAGTCAGTCTGTTTCGCTTTCGTTTCGGTCATATCTGACTGTACGTTCGAAAGCTCGTTGAGGTTTCCTTGGATCCGCTCGATAGAAGGCTGAATGTCTTGTTGATAGCGTTCGACTTCGGCTTTCACTTGATCCGCCAATGCTTTCCCTTGCAGTTTGCCTGCTTGTGCGACGTGCGATGTGTCAGCCGCAACTTTTTTGAATTGTTCTTTCAACGTAGTGATTGTAGATGCCCGATGCTGCTTCGATGCGGCATCGTTTGCTGTTCCACGAGCGAGTTTTCTCATCGTCGCAACCCCTAAAAACGCTACGACAAAGCCGAAAGCAACCCATTCTCGACGATTGTGACTCGACAATACATTCCCCTCCTCAAGCACGATGATGCTAGAATACATTCTTTTCATATTATTTTACCAAAAAAGAGTGATTAAAAACCTATATCTCAAATAAAATTTTTCAGAACATTCAATTTTGACCGAAAAATCATTTTATTTTAGAATGTAGGTAAAGGAAGGTGACCTCCAGTGAATATGCAAAAGCGTTGGATCGACGACATGTTGGACTTGTACAACGCTGCGAAACGACTCGGAGATGACACTTGGGCACACACAATCATGGAAGCACTCGAGGCGGGATATGAAGCATCCGAACAAAGCGAACAAGAGCGCAAGCAAACGTTGTTTGAAAAGCGGCTCGTCGAAATAGATGCCCGCCTACATGAATTACGAAAAGAATTTGAACAAGCCGAATCTGTCAAATCGCGTCAGCAGTTGTACGAACAGGCGATCAAATTACAAGTCGAACGGGCACAAATCGAAGAAGAGCGGAAACACCACCTCGATTCGATCAATTCAACATAAAGCAAAACGGACCGGGCGCATGCCCGGTCCGTTTCGTTTAGACGTGTTGTTTGATTTGAGAAGCCAACTGCTTGAGCGTCTCTTGTGAATACTCGTCCATGTGTGTTTCCCACTTCGCACCGAATCCGTCGTCGTGACCGAAGCGCGGAATCAAATGGATATGGAAGTGATACACGGTCTGGCCGGCAATCTCCTCGGCGTTTGACAAAACGTTCATACCGATCGCGCCGGTCTCCCGTTGAATCGCGTTCGCGATCTTCGGCACGGTTTGAAAAACGTCCGCCGCGACGTGTTCCGGGAGCTCGTAGATATTTCGGGCATGGTGTTTCGGAATGACGAGCGTGTGTCCGTTCGTCACTTGCGAGATGTCGAGAAAAGCGACGACTTCATCGTCTTCGTACACTTTGTGAGAAGGAATCTCGCTCTTCACGATTTTACAAAAAATACAGTTGTCTTCTGAGTGCATGGCACGTCCTCCATTCTGAAATGACTGTTCCTTCTCATCATAACATGGAAATTCGGGCGGAAGAACGATTGTCCTGTCCATGGATAACGACATACAATAGAAAAAAAGAGACGAAGAGGAGGGGATCGCTTGGCGTATGAGCGGACGAAAAAGAGCGGACCGAAACGCCGCCTGCGAATCTGGTTGGCGGGCACGGCTCTGCTCGCTGTTGTCGCACTGTTCCTGTACGTATACGGTTATCGGCCGGCTGCAGAAAACGAGAAAATTCACATCCGGTTCAAAGAAGCGCTGCTGACGGAAGACATCGCGTTCTTCGAACAGACCGTCGAATACGCCAACGTCCCGCTCACGCGGGCCGAAGCCATCCGTTTTGTCCGATGGTTGAACGATGAGCCGGCGCTTCGCGGCGAGGCAATCGCCGAAGTGGCCAGGGATCGCCAAAACGTGACTGCGAGCGGGGAAGGATTGTTCCGCTTGGCTGATACAGGGGAAGGGCGGTTCGGTTTCGCCGATTATCGGATCGAACTGTTGCCGCAGCGGCTAACCGTGACCGCAGATAGGCCGTTGACGAACGTTTGGCTGGACGGGACGCAGGCAGGCCGGATAGAAAAAGCGGGAGATACCGTCACCATCGAGCGGATGCCGGGCCGATATGACGTGAAGGCAGTCGCTGTCGTTGACGGAGCGACGGTGACGAAAGAAGAAGCCGTGACGCTCAGCGAAGCGACCGGGCTTGCGTTTACGCTGACGCCGGAGTCAGGCGAGACGATCGCGGGGCAGTTCGACTTAGAACGTCTGGAGTTGATTGCGATCGAGGTCGAAGCGCGGACGGGACATCCGCTCGAGACGATGGACGGGCTCCTGAATAAACGTGAAACGACCGTCCTAGAGCAACTCGGCGAACCGAACGATCGAAACGGCGTCTGGCGCTATGAAGGATTTGACGTGACGTTTGAGAGCGGGCGGGTGAGCCGGATTGACATCGACTTGGACAAACGTCCTGATGATATGGTCGCATTGCTCGGGGAGCCGAAAGAACGGGTCGATACCGACCTAGGCAAGGAGTGGCGCTATGATCGTTCGCTCGTAGAATCGATTTTCACCTTGTTCGGCCTCCAAACCGATAAACGCTTCATTGAACGGGACGGCAAGCTGTTTGTCGTTATCAGTTGAACGGGAAACGGGACCCTCATTGTTGAGGGTCCCGTTTTCGGTAGGCATTTGATTAGCGTTTACGCATAGATTTCAAGACGAACGATACGATCAAGATCAAGATAATCGCACCGAGAAGTGCTGGGATGATCGCGATGCCGCCAACTGCAGGACCGAAGTCACCGAAGATGAGGCCACCGAGCCAAGCACCGATGATACCAGCGATGATGTTACCGATAACGCCACCTGGCACATCCTTACCTAAAATAAGACCTGCTAACCAACCGATAATACCCCCGACGATTAATGTGATAATCCAACCCATAAAACATTCTCCTTTCTGTTTTGTCCATTGTTCTTACTAACAATTTTATGGAACAATGGAAGTGATGAATAAGTTTTAAAATGCCTTACAGTTCAGATTATTCCCATGTGACAGCTTTTAAAACATATATCACAAAAAAAAGTTGAAAATGAGGGGTGGAGTTTTCATGTTGCACGTCGATAAGTTGAACGGCGGTTATATAGGTAAACAAGTGTTACACGACGTCACGTTCGAGGTGAAGAAAGGTGAGCTCGTCGGGCTGATAGGGCTAAACGGGGCCGGGAAATCGACGACGATCAAACATATTTTAGGGTTGCTTGAACCTATTTCCGGATCGGTGACGGTCGATGGGGAAACCGTTCAATCATCCGAAAAGAATTATCGCAAAAAAATAAGTTATATACCCGAGACCCCTATTCTGTACGACACGTTGACCCTGCGTGAACATTTGACGCTCATGGGGAAAGCGTATGAGATTCCTGAGAGGGATTTAGAAGAACGGACAGGCCGGCTCGCTAAAAATATGCGGATGGAGAAGCAACTTGACTGGTTTCCGTCGGTCTTTTCGAAAGGGATGCGGCAAAAAGCGATGATCCTCTGTGCGCTCGTGACGAAGACACCGCTGCTCATCGTCGACGAACCGTTCGTCGGACTCGACCCGCTCGCCATTCGCCAGTTGCTCCAATTATTTGACGAGTATAAGGAAGAGAGTGCGATTTTAATGTCGACCCATATCCTCGAGACGGCAGAGCGACACTGTGATCGTTTCGTCTTTTTGCACCAAGGTGTCGTCATCGCCACCGGGACAGCGGGCGAGCTGCGTGAAAAATATGCCCTTTCGCCAGATGCCACGCTCGACGACATTTATGTCGAGGCGATCGACGTCGAGGAGCGGGCGAGATGAACGTATTTCGCACCCGGTTCGGCGTCTGGATGGAAGAAGTCGTGAAATATAGCCGCTACGTGGCGAACGGCGGCTTGTTGTTCACGTTATACTTCACCTTGATTTATGGCGCCTTCGTATATAACCAGTTTTTGAACGGACTCGATCCGTCGTTCCCAAGCGAGTGGGTCGTCGCGTTGGCTTTCCTCATCTTGCCGCTCGGTCACCGGCCGAGGACGCTGATTCAAGAAGCTGATCAAGTGTTTTTGTTACCAGAACTCGGTAGAATCCGGTCGTATATGAACGGCGTCCGCTTGTTTAACGTCGTCTTCGCGAGCATCCGTGCCTTGATCCTCATGCTCATCGTCTTGCCGCTCCTCGTCAGAACGCTTGAACTGACGTCAGCGGAAGTGTTTGCCATCGTCTTCGCGAGCGTCTTGCTCTCGGTCGTCGGGCGTCTTTCGAAACTAGAAGGGATCCGTTTCGCCGGAGTCGTGAGCGCCGTTGCGAGCAGCGCCTTGGTTTTTCTTGGCTTGCCGTTCTTGACGCCGTTGCCCGCGCTCGCCGCACTCCTCTTTCTTCATATAAGACGGAACGAACGGATTCCGCTACTTGAATGGCTCGCCCTCGAACAGACGAGCAAGGCGCAGTTCAATCGGATCGTCAGTTGGTTCGTCGACTTGCCTGAGATGCGGGAAGAAGTGAAAGAGCGTAAGCTCGTCGTGAGAATGATCGAACGTTCGGTGCTCGTCCGTGCCGATGCGGCGCGTTATATATATGGCTTACGCATCGCTCGGTCGAAAGACTCGCTCGATTTGATCATTCGGCTGTTGCTCGTTGCAGTGCTCGTCATGTGGCTTGCGGGCGGTTGGTACGTCGGCATGGTCGTGCCTTTATTCGTCGGGTTGACGGCGCTGCAGCTCGTGCCGCTCTTCAAACGGCTCGACACAGTGTCGATTGCGTCGTGGCTGCCGATCACTCGTATCGAGCGTCTCGTCGCGTATAAGTGGTGGACGCTCCGCCTTCTCGTCGGACAGGCACTCGTGCTCGGTGCGGTTTCCCTTCTTTTTGGGGCGAGCTGGGACGCTCTCGTCGGGTTGCTGTTGGCGTATGGGATTGTCCGGTATTATTTGGCGAAATTGACATGAAAACAAGGACACCCGCCGCGGGTGTCCTTGTTTATAGCGTTATTTTTTTGGAGACATGACCGAGACGCTCGACCCGAGTATTTTCGGGAGACGTGCCGGCGTGTCTGTCGGTTCTGCTGCTTCACCGTAAGCCGAGACGCCGTGTTCGGCGATGTCGAGACCGATGTCTTCTTGTTCTTCGGTGACGCGGAGTCCGATTGTCACATCGAGCAGTTTCAAGAACGCGTAGCTACCACCGCCGGCGATGACCATCGCAATCAACACACCGAGCGCCTGGACGCCGAGCTGGCCGAGTCCGCCGCCGTAAAATAGGCCGGCTGAACCGATTCCCGTGATTTCGACGAGACGAGGAGAAGCGAAGAAACCGAGTGCGAGCGTCCCGATGATACCGGCGACCCCGTGGACCGAGAAGGCACAGAGCGGGTCGTCGACGTATTTTGCCATGAGGATGCTCGTCCCGTACGTCGCGATCGAGGCGAGGGCACCGATGATGACAGCGGCCCATGGCTCGACGAACGCACAAGCGGCCGTGATCGCGACGAGGGCGCCGAGCACACCGTTGACGACGGTCGGGATATCAGCCGTCTTCTTATGAAGCATGACGATGGCGAGGGCTCCGAGAGCACCTGCGGCCGTTGCGAGCATTGTCGTCAAGGCGACGTATCCGAAGAACCCGTCTGCGACCGACATCGTCGAACCGGCATTGAAACCGAACCAGCAAAGCCAGAGGACGAGACCGCCGACGACGGTCAAGACGTGGTTGTGACCCGCGAGTGACTCTGTCTTCCGACGCGGTTTCAAGATGATCGTCGCCATGAGCGCGGCCATCCCGCCTTGAAGGTGGACGACAGCCGAACCGGCGAAGTCTTGCATACCCATCGATCCGAGAAGTCCACCAGCCCATACAGAGCGGGCGACGATCGGATAGAGAATAGCGACGAAGAAAATGCCGAATAGGACGTAGGCCGAAAGTTTAGCCCGTTCCGCAAACCCGCCCCAAGCGATGGCAAGAGCGACAGCGACAAACGATAACTGGAATAAGAACTTGATATCGATCGACACGTTCGCCCAATCGAGACTTGTGAACGAACCGTTCAAGAAGAACCCTTCCGTTCCGAACCAACGTGTCCCGTCCCCGAAAGAGAGACCAAATCCGACGGCCCAAAAGGCAAGTGCCGCCACAGAGAGGCTGATGATTTGTTTGACGGCGACGTGCCCGGCGTTCTTCGCCCGCAGCGTCCCTGTTTCTAGCAGGCCGAAGCCGAGCTGCATCGTCAAGACGAGCAGTGCCGCGATGAGTACAAACAGCGTGTCCATATAATACAAGATGTCTTCCATGTTGCGATTCCTCCTTTATTCGTCGGTGTGGGTGAAAAGTTGTTTTCAGTTTAAGTCGAAATAAACGAGCTGGATTGCATTTTGTCAGATTATCTGACATAGTTTTTTTCAAAAGGGAGGAGCGGGCAGGATGGACTATAAATCAAAGAAAGTGATTGGAATGGGCGTCATCACTGAATTGACCGGACTTTCGGAGCGGCAAATTCGCTATTATGAAGCGAAAGGCCTGATCTTTCCTGAACGAACAAAAGGCGGGTCACGTAAATATTCTTTCCATGACGTCGAACGATTGATCGATGTCGCTTCAAAACTTGAAGACGGGTGGCGAATCCAGGATATTAAGGAACGGGAGAAGCGCCTGTCGACGAAACAGCGTGATGAAATGATCCGTGGTCAGCTCAACTCGGCATTCCGCACGTATCCGACAAAGAAATGACACAAAGTAAACACAATGAAAATGCTTCACATTAGCATTATTCTAATTCATTTCTGTATAATGTTTTTGAGTTCACATACCTATAGAAGAAGAGTGTAGGAGAAATATAGAGGGGAATGACGCGACGTATGAACGATACTATTTTAAAGGCGTTTCGAGGAGAGGCGACAGACTATGTGCCTGTCTGGTATATGCGCCAAGCGGGACGCTACCAACCGGAATATCGGGAGATTAAAAAGACGAGGACGCTGTTTGAGATCACGCATGATCCGGAACTTTGCGCCTATGTGACCGAGCTTCCGGTCAAACAGCTCGGTGTCGACGCGGCCATTCTGTACAAGGACATCATGACGCCACTGCCTTCGATGGGCGTCGATGTCGAGATCAAGAGCGGCATCGGTCCGGTCATTGACAACCCGTACCGGACGATGGAAGATGTCGAGAGCTTGAAACCGCTCAACACGGATGATATTTCGTACGTGTTCGAGACGATTCGTTTGCTTCGGGAACGTCTTGATGTACCACTCATCGGGTTTTCAGGGGCACCGTTCACACTCGCGAGCTACATGATCGAAGGCGGACCATCGAAGAGCTACCATCGGACGAAAGCACTCATGTACGCCGAGCCGGACGTATGGAACGCGCTCATGGAAAAATTGGGGGACATGGTCATCACGTACGCGAAAGCGCAGGCCGAGGCCGGCATCCAAGCGTTCCAACTGTTCGACTCGTGGGTCGGGACGCTCAGCCGTAAAGACTACGCCCGTTACATCAAGCCGACGACAGAGCGCATCTTTAGCGAGTTGCGCACGCTCGATATCCCGCTCATCATGCACGGTGTCGGCGCGAGCCATCAAGTTGAAGAGTGGAACAGCTTGCCGATCGACGTCGTCGGTCTCGACTGGCGCTTGTCGGTCCAGGAAGCTCGTGACCGTGGCGTCACGAAAGCAGTCCAAGGGAACTTGGACCCGTCGTTCTTGCTCGCACCATGGCCGGTCATCGAGGAGAAAGTGAAAGAGATCCTTGATGAGGGCATGAAGCAACCAGGGTACGTCTTCAACTTGGGACATGGGGTGTTCCCAGAAGTCGATCCATCTGTACTCGTCAAATTGACAGCATTCATCCACGATTACTCACGTGAAAAAATGGGAGGCAAATCATCATGAAAACAGTCGGACTACTCGTAATGGCTTATGGCACACCGTACAAGCCTGAAGACATCGAACGTTACTACACGCACATTCGTTACGGCCGTAAGCCGTCACCGGAAGCGCTTCAAGATTTGACAGAACGCTATGAGGCGATCGGCGGGGTATCTCCGCTCGCGAAGATCACGATCGACCAAGCCGAGACGCTTCGTGACATTTTGAACGAGCGTCACGCCGGTGAGATCGAGTTCAAATTGTACATCGGTCTGAAACACATCGAACCGTTCGTCGAAGATGCTGTCGCGCAAATGGCGAACGACGGCATTAAAGAAGCGGTGTCGGTCGTATTGGCCCCGCATTATTCGTCATATAGCGTCAAGTCTTACAACGGACGTGCCCATGAAGAAGCGGCGAAATACGGAATCGAGATCCGCTCTGTCGAGTCGTGGTACAATGAGCCGAAATTTATCAACTGGTGGGCAGAAGCGATCAAAGAGACGTTCGCGAACTTGCCGGTACCGGCTGAGAAAGCGTGCTTGATCGTGTCGGCACACAGTCTCCCTGAGAAGATCTTGGCAGGCGGCGACCCGTATCCGGATCAATTGAAAGAGACGGCGGACAAAATCGCCCAAGCGGCCGGTATCCCGCATTACGAGGTCGGTTGGCAGTCAGAAGGCAACACGCCTGACCCATGGATCGGACCGGACGTCCAAGATTTGACGGCTGAACTTTATGAAAAGCATGGTTATGAGGCGTTCGTCTACACGCCGGTCGGATTCGTCGCAGACCACCTCGAAGTTCTCTTCGACAACGACGTGGAGTGTAAAGTCGTCTGTGATCGACTCGGTGTTCACTACGCGCGTCCGAACATGCCAAACGCGGAGCGGAGCTTCATCGAAGCCGTCGCGGATCGGATGGAAAGCGTGATCGTGCATCATGCGTAATTTGACGATTGTCGGCGGTGGGATCACAGGTCTCACCGCCGCTTTTTATGCCGAACGCTATTTGCCGGAAGACGTGACGATCACGTTGCTCGAAGCGAGCGATCGACTCGGTGGGAAGATCGACACGTTTGAGACGGGAGAGTTCGCGGTCGAGCGCGGTCCCGATTCTTACGTGTTTCGAAAGACGGCGATGACAGAGTTGATCCAAGACGTCGGGCTCGGCGATGAGATCGTCCGCAACGGCGTCGGTCAGGCGTACGTCCTGCACCATGACGGCCTTCACCCGATCCCGAAACAGACGGTGATGGGTTTTCCGCTCTATGTCGACCCATTAAAACACACGACACTCTTATCGGAAGCGGAACATGCTGCGCTTCGGGAGATGTTGTTGTCACCGCCGAACGTCGAGCCCCCAGAGACGGACGTCTCGCTCGGACTCTATTTGCGCGAACGGGTGGGAGACCCGATCGTCGACCGTCTGATCGAACCGCTCTTGTCGGGAATTTATGCCGGAGATATCGACAAGATGAGCGCGTTGTCGACGTTCCCGCAGTTCATCGAAGGAGAGAAGCGGTACGGAAACTTATACGAAGGGATGCGTCACCTTCGTCCCGAACAACGTGTCGCCGAAGTCGGTGCGAAGAAAGTCGGCCAGTTCGCCTCGCTCAAACGCGGGTTGAAATCGTTGACGGACCGGATCGCGGAACGGCTCGAACGGACGGAGGTCATCTTGAACTGTTCGGTCGAACAAGTCGAAGAGTTGGCGACCGGCTATCGGTTGCTCACGAATCGCGGCGACATCGACTCCGAGCGTCTGATTTTGACCGTGCCACCGCGTCTCATTCGTCAGTTTTTACCGAAAGTCGACAGCGATTTTTTGGCCGAGATGAAACCGCACGCCACGGCGACGTGTTCGCTCGTCTTTAAAGAAGGCGACATCGAGTTCCCGTTCGTCGGGACCGGCTTTGTCACAAGTCAAGAAGCGGACGTCGTGATCACGGCATGCACGTTCATCGATCAAAAATGGCCGCACGCCGTGCCGGATGGCTATCATGTCCTCCGCGTCTTCCTCGGTCGTCCCGGTGCCGATGACATCGTCGAGGCATCGGACGAAGAGATTGTCGCGACGGCGCTCCGTGACCTCGGCGGACTGATGACGATTCACACGGAGCCGCGCCAAGCCGTCGTCAGCCGTTTACGCGACGGCCTCCCGCCATATGCGGTCTTCCATTCGGATCGCGTTCGAGCGCTCCGGGCCGAGATGGGTCGCGTCTATCCGGGCGTGTTGCTCGCCGGGATCGCTTACGACGGGATCGGCATGCCGGATTGTATAAAGAGTGTCCATGAACAAATCAAACAGTTGGCCGCGCAAGGTTAAGGATTTATGAAGAGAGGTGTCGGATTTTTCCGTCGGCCTCTCTTTTTGTTATAGTTAGAGACGAAAGAGAAAAAAGGAGTGGATGTTGATGACAACGTATAAACTGTTCGTATCGGACATGGATGGGACGATTTTGCACAACCACACAAAAATTGCGCCGGAAACGGCTGAAATCGTACGCGCCGCCGAAGAACAAGGAATTCGCTTTGCGATTGCGACGGGACGCAACTACTTCAACGCGAAAGAAATCCTCGACGAAGTCGGGCTCGTCTGCCCGATCGTCTCATCGAACGGAGGACGGGTCTTGACGGAGACAGGGGAAGTGCTCCATGAGATCGACTTGACGACGGAAGAAGCGCTCGAGGTCGTATCGGTGTTGCATCAAGACCATAAGTATGCGGACGTCTTCTATGAGATGTATTCAGAGGCAGGACTCGTCGCGAGCCGGCTCGATTTGATTGAGGCGACGATGGAGAACTTGAAGCAAAACGGCGATGATCGTTCGCTTGAGATGTATGAGTTCTTCCGGAAGCGCTACTATGTCAACGAGGACGTTCGTCTCGTCGATGACATCGAGGACTTCATTAAAAACGAGGCGGGGCGCGTCTACAAGTTTATCGCCTTCTCGAGCCACTTTGAAAAAATGTCGTCGTTGTGGACGGAAATCGATGAGCGTGTCGAAGGTGTTTACGTCACGTCTTCAGGCAATGACAACATCGAGGTGATGGCGAACGGGGCCGACAAAGGGCACGGCGTCCGAAAACTCGCCGAGCATTTTGGCGTCGACTTGTCCGAAGTCGTCGTCATCGGCGACAACTTGAACGATGTGCCGATGTTCGAAGTTGCCGGCAAGGCGATCGCGATGGCGAACAGCCACGAGGAGTTGATCAAAATCAGCCATCACGTCACCGAGCGGCATGACGAGTACGGGGTTGCCAACGCATTGAAACGCGTCATGAACGGAGAATGGAAGTAATTCATTTGTCGAGGCGCTCACGCGTCTCGTATAATGAACGTAACGATTAGTCACTAGGAGGACGAACACTGTGAAATTCATCTTCAACCCGGACATCCGGGACCCGAAACTCAACTTGGCAGTCGAGGAGTACATCCTCAAACATCTGAACGTCGAGCATGAGGATTACTTCTTGTTCTATATTAACGGACCGTCAATCATCATCGGTAAAAACCAGAACACGTCAGAAGAAGTCAACTTGAAGTATATCGAGGAGAACGGGATTGACGTCGTCCGCCGTCTCTCGGGCGGCGGTGCCGTCTATCACGACGAAGGGAACTTGAACTTCAGCTTCATCACAAAAGATGATGGCAACTCGTTCAACAACTATAAGAAGTTCACGCAACCGATCGTCGACGCTTTGAAACAACTCGGTGTCGAGGCGGAATTGACGGGTCGCAACGACATCCAAGTCGGCGAACGGAAAATCAGCGGCAACGCCCAGTTCACGACACGCGGCCGTATGTTCAGCCACGGGACGCTCATGTTCAACTCGAACATCGAGGAAGTCGTCAACTCGCTCAACGTCTCGGAAGAGAAGATGCGCTCTAAAGGCATCAAATCAGTCCGGAGCCGTGTCGCCAATATCACTGAATTCCTCGAGGAAGAGATGGCGATGGAACGGTTCGTCGAAGCGTTGCTTCACTCGATTTATGACGGTCAAGAGCCAGAACGCTATGTGCTTCGTGACGAGGACTGGGAAATCGTCCAAGATATCTCGAAAGAGCGCTATGCGAACTGGGACTGGAACTTCGGCAAGTCTCCGAAGTTCGACGTCGAGTCGAAACGCCGCTTCCCGATCGGTACGATCGATGTCCGGTTGAACGTCAACAAAGGGACGATTACGGAAGCGAAAATTTACGGGGACTTCTTCGGCGTCGGTGACATCCATGACGTCGAGCAGGCTCTCGTCGGGACGCGCTTCGAACGCGGGGCGATTCGGGAACAATTATCACACCTTGACGTCAAACATTACTTTGGCAACGTCGAGCTCGAAGAACTCGTCGATCTCATTAGCTGAGGCGGGTCGACAGCCAGGATGGTCTCATTACGAGATCATCCTTTTTTGGCGGTTTCGTGAAACATCGCGCGCGGCATTGCGACAGCACTCACGGAGGCGTATTATAATCAGTGCAAGCGCTTTCGTAAACTGAATCGATGTTGAGGAGGAATTAAGATGTGCCGTTTCATCACAGAATGGATGGACACGAACTGGATGTGGGTGACCGATCAGCCGACGTTTGAGCGCGCCGTGCGAGCGATTGGTCTTGAATTAGAAGGAAGAGGAATCGTCGCGGACACGTTCACCCGAGCCGTCCTCGAGCAAGAACGGACGATTCCGTCCGGTGTGAGCGATGTCGCGGTCCCGGTCGCCGTCATCGACGTCCCGCGTTATGCGGCCCGGCTTGACGGCATCACGCTGTTGCATTTGAATCAACCGTTCGATGTTGGGACGATTGCCGGGGGACCGGTCCGGGCAGAAATGATGTTCATCGTCACGGCGACGACAGACGAGCGCAAGGAAGCGTATCATAAACTGCTCGACGACCTGCTCATGGACGACGAGGCGCTGCAAGCGCTCGTGCACGTACAAAGCCGGAGCGGATTATATCATTTGCAGGCGATGAATTTGAAAGCGTTTTCTTCCTGAGCTGTTTCATGTACAATAGAATTAACTGAAAAAGAGCGCGGTCGCCGTGCTCTTTTTTACGGCGTAAAAGTGAATCGTCATTCATTCAAAAGGGGGATTACTATGGCAAACTTAGTCACGGCGTTACAAGGGGTAGTCGCCGAGCATCGCTCGAAGGCGGCCTACGTGTTCGGGGAAGACACGGTCAGTTATGAACAGTTTTTCGGGCAAGTGCGGGCGATGGCGTCGACGCTTGAAGCGAAAGGCGTCAACAAAGGAGATCACGTCGCACTCGTTCTCGGTAACAGTCCGGCATTTCTCATTTCTTACTTCGCGGTGCTCGCGCGAGGCGGCGTCGTCATCCCGATCAACCCTACATATACGCCAGATGAGATGGCCTATATTCTGCTCGACGGGGATGTGAAGGCCATCGTCGCCTTGTCACCGCTCGTCGCTCAAGCGAAAGGGGCGCTGACGCAACTGCCGCAGTTGAAACTGGTCATCTCGGTCCCGTACGCGGACGTGCCGGCTGAAACAGAAAGCGGCGCGATTGAGTTCTTACCGTTCGCCGACTCGCTTTCGGCGCTCGAAGGGGAGCTCGTCGAAGTCGATGAGGAAGAAGTCGCTGTCATCTTATACACGAGCGGGACGACCGGAAAACCAAAAGGGGCGCTGCTCACACATCGGAACTTGTTTTCGAACGCACAGTCGATCGGGGAATATCTTGAAATCACACCGGACGACAAGGCGCTCGCGGCGTTGCCGATGTTCCACGTCTTCTGTTTGACCGTCATCGTCAACGCACCGCTCTTGCGCGGGGCGACGATCGTCATCTTACCGAAGTTCTCGCCGCAGGACGTCTTCGACCTCGTCCCGAGACATCGCGTCAGTATTTTCGCCGGCGTGCCGACGATGTACAATTTCTTGCTGCAAACGGCGATGAAAGTCCCGGCCAATGCGTCCGCGCTCAAACACGTCCGCGTCTTCGTGTCAGGCGGAGCGAGTTTGCCGGTGCAGCTGCTCGAATCGTTTGAGCAGAAGTTTGAATGTAAGATCCTTGAAGGGTATGGGTTGTCAGAAGCCTCGCCGGTCACATGCTTCAACCCGCTCCACGGGGAACGGAAAGCCGGGTCGATCGGTCCATCGATCGTGCACGTCGAAAACAAAGTCGTCGACGAGCTCGGGGAAGAAGTGGGCGTCGGCGAGGTCGGTGAACTGATCGTCCGCGGTCCGAACGTCATGAAAGGGTATTATAAGCTGCCGGAAGAGACGTCGATGACGCTTCGGGACGGATGGCTTTATACGGGCGATTTGGCGAAGCGGGACGAGGACGGGTATTTCTACATCGTCGACCGGAAAAAAGATATGGTCATCGTCGGCGGTTACAACGTCTATCCGCGAGAAGTCGAGGAAGTGCTCTATCAACATCCGGGAATCGTCGAAGCGGCCGTCATCGGGGTGCCGGACGCTGAACAAGGCGAGGCGGTCAAGGCGTTCGTCGTCACGCGCGACAACATAACGACAGACGATATCCGCGCGTTCGTGGCGACGAAGCTTGCGAAGTATAAACAACCGACGTATATCGAGTTGATCGACGAACTGCCGCGTAACACGACCGGAAAGATTTTACGGACGGTCTTGAAGAGCGAGGCGTTCCAAAATAGTTGACGGAGGAGAGCGACACAAAGTTGTCGCTCTTTTTCATCGCAATCGTTTGACACTATTACGGGGTAGGGGTATATTGGTGGTGAGGTGATAACCATGGAGGAATACATGCATGAACAACCGCTCGTTCCACGCGACGATGCCGAGCGCGAAGCACTCAGCAAACGTCTGCGCCGGATCGAAGGACAAGTCCGCGGCATTCAAAAGATGGTCGAGAGCGACCGTTACTGCGTCGATATATTGACACAGACGTCGGCGATTCAGGCGGCGCTCAAACAAGTCGAGCTGCAACTGCTCGAACGTCATATGCGCAAATGTTTGGTTCACGCGAGCGAGACGGAAGATATGGATCCGTACATTGACGAATTGATGACAATCGTCAGCCGGATTAAAAAGTAAGGAGGTCGAGCGATGAAAACCGTCGAACTGTCGATTCAAGGAATGACATGCGCCGCATGCTCGGCCCGAATCGAAAAAGTATTAAATAAAATGGATGGGGTCGAAGCGACCGTCAATTTACCGCTCGAAACGGCGATGATCCGTGTCGAGGATGGCATCACGGAAGAAGAACTGATTGCCCGGATCGAGAAGATCGGTTACGGGGCGGAACGGAAAGTAGAGCTTACCAAGAAGCACGATTTGCGTCCGCTCGAACGAAAAGTACTCATCTCGTCCTTGTTATCGGCCCCGCTTTTACTCGTCATGATCACGCATATTCCAGGTTTCATGTTTCATGCAGATTGGCTCATGAACCCATGGTGGCAGTTTGCGCTCGCGACGCCGGTCCAATTTTGGATCGGGGCCCAGTTTTATCAAGGCGCGTATAAGAGTTTGAAGAGCGGCAGTGCCAATATGGACGTGCTCGTCGCGACCGGCACATCGGCCGCTTACTTCTATTCCGTATTCGAAATGCTCGTGCATCCGGCGCATCCGGCGCTCTATTTCGAGACGAGTGCGGTCCTCATCACACTCGTCCTCGTCGGGAAATGGCTGGAGGCGAGGGCAAAAGAGAAGACGACCGATGCGCTCAAGTCGCTGTTGTCTCTTCAGGCGAAAGAGGCGATCTTGTTCGTCGATGGAGAGGAGCGTTCGGTCGCGGTCGAGCTCGTCAACGTCGGGGATGTCCTCGTCGTCCGTCCGGGTGAGAAAGTGCCGGTCGATGGCCGCATCATCGAAGGCGAGACGATCGTCGACGAGTCCATGTTGACGGGAGAATCGATCCCTGCTGAAAAAGGCGTCGGTTTTGAGGTCGTCGGCGGGACGATCAACCGCTCGCACCGCGTCTTGATGACCGCCGAACGGGTCGGCAGTGAGACAATGCTCGCCCAAATCGTGCGAGTCGTCGAACAGGCACAGACGGATAAAGCGCCGATCCAACGGCAAGCCGACCGTATCTCAGGCGTCTTCGTACCGATCGTCGTCGCCATCAGTGCGGTCACGTTTGCCGTCTGGGCGTTCGGCCTTGGCAACATGGATATGGCCATCCGGGCGTCGATTGCGGTACTCGTCATCGCCTGTCCGTGCGCGCTCGGCCTGGCAACACCGACCTCAATCATGGTCGGGACCGGCCGTGCCGCCGAACAAGGTGTCCTCTTTAAAGGTGGCGGCCAGCTCGAGTCGTTGAACGGGGCGGACATCATCGTCTTTGACAAGACCGGAACGCTCACGAACGGTACACCCGAAGTCGTCACGACGTTCGGGGACGAGTCGTATTTACGTCAAGCCGTCATGGCTGAGCGTCAGTCGACCCATCCGCTCGCTGAAGCGATCGGAAAACTCGACGGAAACGGTCACGTTGAGCAGGTCGAGGAGCTCGCTGGCCGAGGATTGAAAGCGGTCGTCGATGGGAATGAGCTTCTTATCGGGTCCGTCCGAATGATGCAGGAATCAGGATTTCGGTTACCGGATTGGGACATGGAGGCGATGACGCCCGTATACGTGGCGGACGCTTCCGGTATTAAAGCTGTGTTTGGGCTGAAAGACCGCTTGAAAGAAGGCAGTCGGGACGTCGTCCGTCAACTCGCGAAAACACGTCACGTCTACGTCTTGACAGGCGACCGCCGAGAAGTCGCCATGGATGTCGCCCGAGAGCTCGGTATCCCCGAGGCGAACGTCATCGCGGAAGTATTGCCGGTTGAAAAAGCCGATCATATCGAGGCGCTCAAACAGAAAGGGCGTGTCGCGATGGTCGGTGACGGCATGAACGACGCACCGGCGCTCGCGGTCGCTGATGTCGGCATCGCCTTCGGCAGCGGGACGGATGTGGCGCTTGAAGCGGCCGATGTGACCGTGATGGGGAAAGATGTAATCGGCGTGACGCGTGCGCTCGAGATGAGCCGGCTGACGATGAAGAACATCCGCCAAAACTTGTTTTGGGCACTCGCCTACAACAGTCTCGGGATCCCAGTCGCGGCGGCAGGATTGCTCGCCCCATGGATTGCCGGGGCGGCGATGGCGTTCAGTTCGGTGTCAGTCGTCTTGAACGCGTTACGATTAAAAACTCAAGGAGGAACGAACTCATGAACGAGACAGTATTGAAAGTAGAAGGTATGACGTGCAATCATTGCAAGGCGGCGGTCGAAGGGGCGTTGGCCGAGCTTGAAGGCGTCGAGTCAGCTATCGTATCGTTGCAAGACCACCGCGTCGATGTGATCCACAACGACAAAGTGTCGGTGAAAACGATGATCGAAGCGATTGAAGAGCAAGGTTATGACGTAAACGCATGAACCGTTGTCCCGCCCTCGAGGCGGGACTTTTTTTGCATTGGGCAAGACGAGGGAAATGTGCTATATTGGAGGTGATAATGAGAATCGGTATCAGTGGGAAGGTGGATGGTGATGGAACTCGTCATGATTAGCGGTGTGGTGGCGCTCCTGAGCGGGGGCACGGCTTTCCTTGCCCAAAAGTTGCGGGAGCAGACGTCCCGATGAAGAGGGGAAACCCTCTTTTTTTGCGGGCTTGTCGCACATTACAACGGCTTTTTGCGAGGATATTCCCATCATTCGCCCATAAATGTTTGATATGATATGTAAAAACGTTGCAGGAGTGAATCGGATGTACACAATCTACTTAGTCGACGATGAAATCAACTTGAATAAAATGCTCGTCACATATTTAGAACAGGAAGGATATCGGGTCCGGTCATTCACTGACGGGGTCTCGGCGCAGGCTGCGATCAAAGATGAACCGGATCTCTGGGTACTCGATATCATGTTGCCGGACCTAGACGGCTTCCAGCTGTTGAAACAAATCAAAGCGACAAACGCCAACACGCCGACGATTTTCATTTCGGCACGCGATGAGGATATCGATAAAATCATCGGGCTTGAGATGGGGTCTGATGACTACATCGCCAAGCCGTTTTTGCCGCGCGAGCTCGTCATCCGGGTCAAAAAGTTGATTGACCGCGTCTACGGATCGAAGTCGAACGAACATATCGATTACGGCGAGTATACGATTTATCCGGACAAGCGCCTCATCAAGCATGAAGACGAAGAAATCGATTTGACGTCGAAAGAGTTCGATTTGTTGCTCCTCTTTTTAGAGCACCCGGGTTCGGCGTTGTCGCGTGAACAGATTTTAGAAGGGGTTTGGGGACACGACTATTTCGGCTCCGACCGAGTCGTCGATGATTTGGTCCGCCGGCTCCGGAAGAAATTGCATCGGCTCGAACTTGAGACGCTCTATGGTGTCGGCTACCGACTCGTCAAGCCATGAAACTTGAGCAGTTCAAGCCGAAACGGCTCATGTGGAAGATTTGGGTGCTCATCCTGTTGATTATCGTCACGCTCGCGTTGATGATTTTGCTCACCGTCCGCTCGTCGATCGCCCAGTTCATTGATGAACAAGTATACGAGACGTTGCAAGACGTTGATTATTACCTTGGAAATACGAACGAGCTCGAGAACATTCCGCGTAACCCGATCGAGTATGACCGCCGTCAACAAGAGTCGCGTTCCGTCAACCAGCTCATTTTCTTGCCGAACGGACGGATCATTTACGGCTCGGCCCCGCTCGAGTTGACGAACCGGATGTACCGCGAAGCGATCGAGCAGACGGGGGAGGTCGAGAAATACCAGACGACGATTGACGGGGAAGACGTCTACTACATCATTCGTCAAAATGAGTATGATGGGACGATCATCTATCAGGCGTCATATGCATGGGATGCTTATCGCCGTGAGCTCGTCTCGACCCTATTTTGGCGCATCTCGATTTTGATCGGTGTGATCAGTCTGCTGTCGCTCATCCCGGCGCTTTGGATGTCACGAGAACTGACGAAGCCGATCGTCGAGATGGAACGGGCCGTTGAAAAAATCTCGAACCGGCAATGGGAGACGGTGTTGCCGCTCGCGCGTGAAGATGAGCTCGGGCAGTTGGCCCGGTCGATCGACGCGATGCGGAAAGAGCTTCAAGAGCAAGATTTGGCGCAACAGGCGTTGCTTCAAAACATCTCGCACGACTTGAAGACACCAATCATGGTCATCCGTGGTTACGCGCAGTCCATCGGGGACGGCATTTATCCGACCGGGGATTTGAAAGGGTCAGCTGAAGTCATCGACGAAGAAGCGTCCCGCCTCGAGAAGAAAGTCGTCGATTTGCTGTACGTCACGAAACTCGAGTATTTCAAAGGCCAGGAGATGCGTCTCGAGCCGATCAACCTCGATAAGCTTATGGAACTGCTCGTCGCACGCTTCAAACTGCGCGGCGACTTGGACTGGCGCATCACCGGTCACGCAGGTGAGATGTTAGGGGACGGCGAACAGATCCGTGTCGCCTTCGAGAACGTGCTTGATAACGCCCTCCGCTACGCCGAGTCGACGATTCAAATCGAACTCGAGCGCACGGACGCGGGAATCGGCGTCACGATTAAAAACGACGGTCCGCCTGTCGACGAAAACTTGGACTTGTTCCATCAGTTCTCCCGAGGGAAACAAGGAAAATTCGGTCTCGGACTGTTTATCGTCCAACGCATCGTGACGCTCCATCAAGGAGAAGTCACGTTAGGAAATACTTCGAACGGAGTTGCTGTCCGATTCCGCTTCCCGCAGCAAAAATCGATCCAAAATTCAAATTTAGACGCTTGAATTTTTAAAAACCAGCCGAAATCGGCTGGTTTTTTAGTTGGGCAATTTGAAAACGCGATTTGCTGCTTCGGTTAGAACTTGGTATGAATAACGTGTAAGTCACAATAAACGGTATGGAGGATGAACAGATGACGCAGTTGACGAATGACACTAGAGCTTTGCTTCCGGTATTTAACGAATATGGGGAGGCGGAGACGCTCGTCTATCAGCCAGACGGAGTCCATCGGATGAAAGGTTCACCGATGCATTTGCTCGAGACGGCCTGTCTCTATTATGGGTCGAGCATCCAAGGACGAATTGAAGCGGCCCGGTACGTGCTCGGTCCGCATCGTAAGACGCCGGTCGTCATGGATTGGCACGCCGATGCCGTCTTTTTCCCGACGATCGCCAAAGAGAGTCCTGATTGTGCGTGGATCAACTTCCAACACGTCACCGACATCAAACGCTGTAAGGACGGGACACGCATCCAGTTCTTGACCGGCGAATCCGTGGAAGTCAATGTGTCCGACCATACCGTCTCGCGTCAAAAACAACGCTCGATTGAAATCTCCTATGCGTTCCAAAAACGTTTTCACAGCAGCACATTGAGCCGCACGTAAAGATTGAAATCAACAGTGAACCCCTCTATGATGAAGAAGAATAGTTCATATGTGTATTTGCACATCATCTGAAAGTGAGGGGTCATTATGTTTTTTCAAAAAATGATTGAGCGGGGAAAACTCGTTATCGTGTTTTTACTCGTCGCAATCATCGTAGGGGTGCTGACGTTCTTCCAACTGCCTAAGCGCGAAATACCGGAGACGAGCGTCAACATCGTGCTCATTCAAACCCCTTATCCGGGGGCGACTGCCGAGGCGGTCGAACGGAACGTCACGAACGTGCTCGAGAACGAGCTGAGAGGCGTCGAAGGTGTCGAGAACGTCACGTCGCTGTCAGCGTCCGAGTTCTCGAACATCACCGTCGAATATGAGGACGGTTTGAACAAAGCAGAACTGC
This sequence comes from Exiguobacterium sp., assembly GCF_020832205.1. GTDB lineage: Bacteria > Bacillota > Bacilli > Exiguobacteriales > Exiguobacteriaceae > Exiguobacterium. Next base: position 51,824 of record NZ_JAFIFD010000020.1, read on the forward strand.
AAGCGAACGTTCGCCAAGCCGTGTCCGATGCGGAGTCACGCTTGCCGGAAGAAGCGCTCCCGCCGACGATCAACGATTCGGTCGGACAACTGCCGGTCGCTTCCTATTTGTTGACAGCGGACGAACGTGAATCGTTCGAGACGGTCCGCGCGGACGTAGAACAGTTAGAAGAACGACTGCTCCGGACGGACGGAGTGACGGGCGTGACGATCAAAGGACTCCCGGAGACGGAGTTCGTCGTCTCGCTCGACTCAGAAGCGCTCGGGGAGCGTCAACTCGCATTCCCTGACGTGCTGACCGCAATTAACGAGGAGTATAAGACGACACCGCTCGGACGCCAATCGACCGAGGACGGCATTTACCAACTCGCGATCGACAGTTTGACGAACGTCAATGAGATGGGACAAGTCGTCGTCGGTGCGGTCGATGGGGAGCCGGTGTTGCTTGAAGACGTCGGTACGGTCGAAGAAGCACCGAAAACGGTCACGGATCTCGTCTCGCTCGATGGGAAACCGGCCGTCTCGCTCACGGTGACGATCGAGCCCGGCCAAGACATCCCGACGCTGCAAGGACGGGTCGATGAAGTCGTCGCGTCCGAAGTCGGAAATCTCGAAGGTGTCAATCTCGTCACGTACTATGACCAGGCGAAAGCCGTCGACGACATTTTCTCTTCGTTGACACGTGAGTTCATCATCGCCATGATTGCCGTCATCATCGTGACGACGATCGGTCTGACGTTCACAGGTTCACTCATCGTCAGTTTGGCGATCCCGCTCTCGTTTTTGATCGCCTTGATTCCGCTTCGCTTCACAGGAGTCGACTTGAACCAAATTTCAATCATCGGGGCCATCATCGCGCTCGGGATACTTGTCGATGACGCCATCGTCGTCAACGACAACATTTTACGCCGCTACCGCAGAGGCGATTCGGCGATGATCGGTGCCGTTCGCGGGACGAAAGAAGTGTGGGGCTCGATCGTCACGTCGACGCTCGCCGTCGTCTTCGCGTTCTTGCCGCTCACGTTACTTTCAGGGGCGAACGGGAACTTCATCCGTGCCCTTCCGACCGTACTCGCCTTGTCGGTGCTCGCGTCGATGGTCATCAGTTTGACGCTCGTCCCGATCGCTCAATACTGGTTGAACCGGAAGCGCGTCCGTGTCTCGAAACGAGAGCCGGGATGGCTGGGCGGCCCGCTCAACCGTCTCAGCAACTTTTATGCGGACAAGCTCCTCCCGGTCGTCGCCAAACGTCCTTGGACGTTCGGGCTCGTCGGATTTGCCATCACGACGGCACTGTATGGTCTCATCTTGTTGACGCCGTTTGAATTCTTCCCGGCTGCGAACCGGCCCGAGGTCGTGACGAGTGTCACGTTCCCGGTCCAGACGAACCTTGAAGAGACGGAACGTCGTTTGCAACAGATGGAAGCTGAGTTCCAAGACATCGACGGTGTCGTCGAAACGTCGGTCTTCGCAGGAGGCGGATTGCCGAGCCTCTTCACAGGAGGCCTCGATCAGTCCGGGGACAATACCGGCCAAGTCATCGTTCGGGTCGACAACGATCAAATCGATGCGATCCAGCTGATTGATCGTTATACGACACAGTTGCGAGAAAACTATCCGGATGCTGAGATTTTCTTAGACACACAGCAGCAAGGACCACCGACTTCGGCCCCAGTCGAGTTCACGATGCGCGGAGAGACGATTGACCAACTCGTCAACGCCCGGGATACGGTGAAGGCAGAACTCGAGGCGATCGACGGTGCGCTCGTGCTCGATAACATTAAAGAGCCGTTCCAGACGCTCACGTATGAGCTAGACCGTGAAGCGATGGCCGCGGCCGGTGTGACGGCGAAGGCGATCAGCGATCAAATTCGTCTCGTCACAGACGGTGTCCCGATCGGCACGTTCGATGACGGCATCGAGCAACGCGACGTGAAAATCGTCATCGATGCCGAAGCGAACCGTGAAGCGCTCGCATTAGATGAGATTCTCGTTCCGGTCGAAACGGAGGCAGGTCCTCCGGTCGCGCCGCTCAGTACGTTCGTCACGGAGACGACGACCGAGCAGATCCAGCAAATTCCGCGCGAGAACGGAGAGCGGACCGTCACGCTTCAAATCTATCCAACGGAAGGAATGGATGAAGAAGCGTTCAAGCAAGACGTCGATCGGGTGCTAGAAGATGCACAGGCCGGATTGACGGACGACGGCGTCTCGTTCGCCCAAACCGGGTCGAGCGATACCCAGAACGAGTTCTTCCTTGAACTCGCCACACTGTTCATCGTCGTCTTGTTCTTGATTTTCTTGATTATCGCGTTCCAGTTCAATTCGTTGTCGCTTCCGCTCCTCGTCTTGTTCACGATTTACTTGGCCATCGCCGGTGCGGTCGTCGGCTTGTTCGTCACGCAGACGCCGTTCAGTTTCATGGCGTCGATGGGGATGGTCTCGCTCGCCGGGATCGTCGTCCGTAATGCCGTCGTCTTGTTCGAGTTCATCGAACAGGGCATTCGCCAAGGCATGGCGGTCACAACGGCCGTCTATGAGGCCGGGCGCGCAAGGATCCGTCCGATTTTACTGACGGCACTCACGGCGGTCGTCGCGCTCTTGCCGGTCGCTCTCGGAGAAGACCCGCTCTTTAAGCCGCTTGCGATCGGTATCGTGTCGGGTATCTTGTTCTCGACCGTGCTTACGCTCGTGCTTGTGCCGGCGTACTACTTGATTTTGGCGAAACGTCGCCACCGTGACAAACCGTTCACGGACTGATAGGGGAGGACCGGTCGTCATGCCGGTCCTTTTTTTGTTGCCCGAGTCGAGTGACGCCGAGAAGGGATGTTTTTTGGAGATGCTCTATGGGTATAATAAGAGAAGGACTTCACAATATTGGAGGGAATCAACGATGAATGATTCGTATACATGGTTAAATCGCCGGACGATTCGCCCGGCCTATAGTGCAACTGGCGGTCGCGCTTGGACGAGTGAGCGTGTCGTCCGACCTGATGCGGCGCGCGGCAAGACGGTCCGTGGGGTGAAACGAGTTCGCCGTCCTTACACGGACGAGCATGGCAACCGCCGCTATACGACGGGACGGGTCGTCGTCACCGATGCGGCCCGCAAAGCACGGGCGCACGGCCACGGGGAATCGGCCGTCCATCTCGAGTTGTCGATGCCGACACCGTATGAGCGGGTGAAAGAGATGATCCCGACGAAGAAAGTACTCGTTCCGGTTATGGCCGGAATCGCGGTCGCCGGCGGGATTGCCGGTGCGATTTATGCGCTCCGGAAGAAAAAACAAAACAAGAAAAAATAAAAAAATCGCCCGGATGGGGCGATTTTTTTATTTGAGTCGGTCGGCGAGGATGCGGTTCAGTTCACGTTCACCGAGTTCACGCATCTCGTCTTCGTTTTCTTCATCGTATGCGTCGTCCGTGAAACGGCCGACGAATTCGACTTTCCCGTTCCCGAGTTCGCGGAAGACGAGGTTTTTGCGGTCGTTATAAAAGACGACCCGATATTCCCGTCCGTTCTCATGCATATAGTTGAACACGCCTTTAATGTGGTCCATGTTCTTTTCTTCGGGTTGATCCTCTTCTTCGTCCTCATCGAGTGCATCGGCGAGGACAGCCGTAGGCTCGACTTCTTCCGTTTCTTCCTCAGAGGAAACGGCTTCTTTTTTCTCTTCTTCTGTCATGACAACGACCTCCTTTACTTACTTTCTTATCATACCCGCTTTTTGAAAGGCTGACTACTCAAAATGGTGCGAGCAGACGCGGACGACGTTTGACGACGACATGATCAATCGATGGAACAACTGGCGTTTCACCGCTTCCGGTGCATCGACCGTCTTCAGCGCCTGCTCCATGCAGCCGAGCCAATGTCCGGCGTGTGTCTCAGAAATCGGATGGTCCCGATGGATCATCGCCAAGTTGCCGCCGCCGCGCCGTTCCGTATACAGCTTCGGTCCTCCGAGCAGCTGTGTCAAAAATTCAAACTGATGTTGTTTTACCCGCTCTTTGTCATCTGGAAACAGCGGCAATAATACCGGGTCGGCGTAGACGAGATTGTAAAACGCGTCCACGAGTTGCGAGACGCCGCGTTCACCGCCGAATTGTTCGTATGCACTCATTGCTCATCCCCCTCATACGTCTAGTCTAATCGAAACAAGCATTAAATGGGACTGAGAAGGGTTGGCTATTTTTCTTCTAAGGTATAGAGGAGGTTTCCCTCTACAAACAGATGTGGATGCGTCATAATAAAGAAAAAAGGGAAGGGGTGTTCGCCTAAATGACGGTCACTTTTCACGTCGGACGTTCGGGGAGCGGCAAGAGCGAATGGATGATCGGCCGTATCATCGAAGAGCTGAAGCGCGACCCGAGCGGACCGACCATCTATTTGTTGGTCCCGGACCAAATGTCATTTGAAATGGAACGAAAGATGGCGATGACCGACGGCTTGACCGGGTCGACCCGGGTACAAGTCCTGTCGATGCGCCGTCTCGCGTTTTTAATGATGCGTGATCACGGCATTTCCACCGAGCAATTTTTAGACCAGACAGGGACGCACTTGTTGTTGCGTCGGGTCGTCGAGATGAATGAGGAGCGGCTGACGCTGTTCCGGCGGACGATGAATCAATATGGCTTTTATGAAGAGTTGAATGATTTGATCACGATGTTGAAGCGGGGGTTGGTCGACCCGGAACAATTGCTTCGGTTGAGCGAGCAAGACAAGCACCGCGCGTTAAAGCTCCAAGACTTATCGATTCTGTATGAAGGGTTTTTGTCGATGACTTCCGGCAAAGCGCTCCATGCCGAGGACTACTTCAATGTCATGCTCGAGCTATTGCCGGAAGTCGATTTGGCGGGAACTGAATTTTACGTCGATGGGTTCAACGAGTTTTCCGAGCAAGAACTCGCCGTCCTCACCGCTTTGGCGGAGAAAGCCCCGCTCTCCGTGTTGTTGACGATCGACCCGGACTCGCTCTATCGTCCACACCCGCTCTTTGGACCGACACAACGGACGATTATGCGGTTTAAAGAGTTGCTCGCAGAACGGCAAATCAGCTCGACTGATGTGCCGCACGACGGAGTGCGCCGGTTCACACACGCGAGCCTCGCTTACCTCGAGGCGACGTTTGGCCAAGTGGCGGCGGCACCGTACACACGCGAGGAAAATCACGTCACACTCGAAGCAGCCGTCGACCGGTCCGTCGAAGTCGAGGCGGCGGTACGAGAAGTGATGCGGCTCGTTCGGGAAGAGAATTTTCGTTATCGGGACATCGCGTTCGTGTCGCGTTCGCTCGAAGAATACGGCGACTTGGCTTCACAAGCCCTTCAGAAAGCGGCGTTGCCGTTCTTCCTGGATGAACGGCAACCGATGCTCGATCATCCTGTCGTCGAACTGTTGAAAGCGACGATCGAAGTCGCCTTGCGCGGATACCGGGAAGAGCCGGTGTTTCGGGCACTGAAAACCGAGCTCATCTTGCTCGACGCTGAGCATCGCCGCACGTCTGTCGACCGGCTCGAGGCGTTCGTCATCGAGCGCGGCGTCAAACATTACCACTGGCACGATGACTGGCAACTGAAACGACGGGCCGAGGACGAGGCGAAGCTGACGGGGGAAGAACTTGACCTTGAGGCGTCGCTCAATCGCTATCGCCAGACGGTCGTCGAAACGTTCGACCCGTTGCTTGACGATTTGAAAGCGGCGAAGACGATGCAAGCGTACACGCATGCGATTTATCACTTCTTAGAGCGGATCGATGTCGCGTCGTGCTTAGCCTATTGGCGCGAAGAAGCGCTCGAAGAGGCAAGGCTGCTCGAAGCGCGTGAACATACGCAAGTGTGGGATGCGGTGCTCCATTTACTCGAACAACTCGAGGCGGCGGCACCGGAAGAGACGCTGTCGACCGAGCTGTTCCTACAAATGATGGACACGGGGCTCGACAGTCTTCGCTACGCGCTCGTCCCGCCTTCTCTCGATCAATTGACGGTGACCGACTACGTGCGGGGACGCTTGATCGATAAGAAAGTCGTCTTCTTACTCGGCGCGAACGAAGACCAAATCCCGCTCGTCGCGACGCAGTCCAAGCTGTTGACCGACCACGATCTCGACTTTATGCATGAGAACGGGGTCCGGGCCGGCAAGGCGACGGAGCATTTGTTTGACGATGAGACGTACTACCTGTATAAAGCGTTGACAGCACCGAGCCATCGGTTATACGTGAGCTATGCTTTGGTCGACCGGAGCGGGAAAGCGATTCAACCAGCCGGTTTCGTCGCTGACTTGAAAGTGAAACTCTTGAACGGGAAGCCGGTCAAGACGCATTTCGCGGAGGCGGGGGAGCATCGTCCGGCGGAACAGCTCCGTTTCATCACGAACGTCAACCAGACGGCTGCGGTGACAGCGCTCGAACTCCAACGACTGAGCCGGCACTATCCGATTCAAGACACGTGGTTCGCCGTCTACAACGAACTGTTGCGGCATCCTGAAGGCCGTGAACGGATTCGCCTGTTGACGAGCGCCTTGTTTTATCAAAACGTGCCCGATCCGTTGTCGAAAGACGTTGCCAAATCGCTTTACACGAACTCGATTCGAGCGAGCGTCTCCCGCTTGGAGACGTTTCAGGCATGTCCGTTCCGTCACTTCGCGAGCTACGGGTTGCGCTTGAAAGAACGCCGCCTGTACCGGTTAGAGGCGCCGGATATCGGTAACTTGTACCACCGGACGATCGAGCATATGTCCCAGACGGTGAAGATGGACGGGAAAGAATGGCGTGACGTCAACCGTGATGAGTGTGCGGCACTCGCCGAATCGGCCGTCGAGCTTGTCACGCCAGAGATTCAACATGCGATTTTGATGAGTTCAAACCGCTATGGCTACTTGAAGAAAAAACTGACGGACGTCGTCAGTAAGACGGCGGAAGTATTGATTGAACAGTCGAAACGAGACGGGTTCGATCCGATCGCGTTCGAGCTTGCGTTTGGCAGCGGTAATTTCCCGCCGGTGTCGTTCACACTCAGCAACGGGGCGACGTGCGAACTCGTCGGCCGGATTGACCGGGTCGATACGGCACAGGTCCATGATCAGCTCTATGTCCGCATCGTCGACTACAAGTCGAGCAAACGCGACATCGACTTCGCTGAAATATACTACGGACTGGCGATGCAGATGCTCATCTATTTGAAAGTGTTGATCGAGCAGGCGGACGCTTGGACGAAAGAAAACGTCGCTCCAGCGGCGGCCCTTTATTTCCACGTCCACCGTCCGCTCGTGACGCCGGCCGAAACGGACGCCGAGACGGAGCGGAAAGTGCTCGAGTCGTATCAGATGCAAGGCTTGCTCGTCGATGACCCGGAAGTGCTCGGCGTCATGGACCGGACGGCGAAAGGCGACACGAAAAAGTCGATCGTCATCCCGGTCAAATATAAAAAAGACGGGACGATCGATTCGAACACGGCGAAAAAAGTCGTCACTCCGCCGCAGCTCGAACAGCTGATGGATCATGCGATCGATGTCGCCGAGACGAGTGCCGAGGCGATGTACGACGGAGCCATCGGCGTCGAACCGTATGAGTACAAGGAGCGCCGGCCGTGCCAAACGTGCCCGTACCAAAGTGTCTGTCACTTTGACGAGGCGCTCGCCAATGCGCCGCGACAGCTGAAGAAGTTAGAGAAAGATGACGTCTTGTCAAGATTAGGAGGGGACGCTAGTGAAGTGGACGAATGATCAACAAGCCGCCATCGAGGCGAGAGGTTCACACGTGCTCGTCTCGGCGGCCGCCGGTTCAGGGAAGACGGCGGTTCTCGTCGAACGACTCGCCAGCCGTTTGCTCGATGAGAACGATGACTTGACGGCGGACCGGATGCTCGTCGTCACGTTCACGAACGCGGCAGCGGCCGAAATGAAGCGCCGGATCGCCAAAGCGCTCGACGGGGCGTTACGGGACGACCCCGACAACGACTATTTCCGGCGGCAACGTCAAATGCTCAATCGGGCACTCATCACGACGATCCACTCGTTCTGTTTAGAAGTGATCCGTGAGAACTATTACTTGCTTGACCTTGATCCGGCGTTCAAGATCGCCGAGGAACGCGATTTGGTGTTGCTTCAAGACGATGTCCTCGAAGAAGTGATCGAAGATGAATACGGGAAGCAAGACAGTGCCTTTTTCGCCCTCGTCGACGCGTACACGTCAGACCGGGGAGACAGTGAGATCGAGGAACTCATCCTCGGACTGTATCATTACGCCCGGACGCTCCCGGACCCGGAAGCGTATTTAGACGAACTGACTGCGCTTTATCGTTTTGAAGGGGACCCGGACGAGGAACCACTCTTGATCGAGTTCGGTCGCGTCTTGTTCACGGATATCGAGCGGGCGCTCCGGCGTTTGCGCCGTGTCGGCATCGAGCTTCGGCTCGCCGGGTACGAGGCGCAAGCCGAGAACGTCTTGACCGCCATCGCCCCGTTCGAACATATCGAGGCCGAGTCGCTCACGTGGAGTGAGCTTGAGACGGCCGCCCGTGCCGTCAAGTTCGGATCGATGAAACCGGTCAAACGACTAGACGAGCATCACATTTACCACACGGTGTTGAAACCGGCGTACGACCAGGCTAAGAAAAAATTGACCGACGCGCTTGGCCAGGCGAGCGTGAGCGGGGCCGATCATCTCGAAGCGCTCGTGTCACAGCGACCGCTCGTCGAGACGCTCGTCCGGACGGTCCGGACGTTCGCAACCGCCTACGAACAGGCGAAGCGGGACCGGGCGTTCGTCGACTTCAGTGATCTCGAGCATTACGCCCTTGCCATCTTGCGGGAAGGCGAGGGACCGTCGTCGGTCGCATCGCTTTATAAGCAGCGGTTTGCCGAAGTGCTCGTCGATGAGTATCAAGACACGAACGAGATTCAAGAGACGATCATCGGCCTCGTCAGCAACGAGTCCGAACACGTCGGCAACTTGTTCATGGTCGGGGACATCAAACAGTCGATTTATCGGTTCAGACACGCCGAACCACGACTGTTCATCGACAAAGCGACACGTTTCAAGCAACCCGACTCCGGTCAACGCATCGATTTGTCGCAGAATTTCCGTAGCCGGGCCGAGGTGCTCCACGGCATCAACGACTTGTTCGTCCAATTGATGGACGAGGAGGTCGGCGAAATCGAATACGATGAGGCGGCTCGGCTCGTCCCTGGCCGTGACTACGAAGAGCTCGAAGCGAACCCGGAGCTCATCCTCGTCAACGGTCAGAGCCGTGAGCTGTCGAAACAAGAACTCGAAGGCCGAGCCATCGCGACGCGAATTTTGGAACTCGTCTCCGGGGAAGAACCGTTCAAAGTGACGGATGATGAGACCGGGTTGCTCCGGTCTTGCGAATACCGCGATATCGTCATTTTGGTCCGATCGAAGAAAGAACGGGTCGAGCAACTGATGGACATCTTGACGCAATATAACATCCCGGCTTATACCGATTCTGACGGCGGGTATTTCCAAGCGACGGAGATTCGGATGATGCTGTCCGTCCTTAAACTGATCGATAATCCGTTGCAAGATATCCCGCTCGCCGGGGCGCTCCGTTCCCCGATGTTCGGCTTCACGGATGAAGACTTGGCCAAGATTCGGCTCGAGTCGGAAGATTCGTTCTATGACGCGCTTAAGATGAAAGCGGACGAAGAAGACGAACTCGGTTTAAAGTGCGGGACCGTGCTCGATCAACTGTCGGCGTGGCGCACGTTCGCCCGCAATCATAGTTTGTCGGAACTGATCCAACAAGTGTTCAACGATACCGGTTTTTATGATTTTGCCGGGGGTCTTCCGGGCGGGAAAGGACGCCAAGAAAACTTGAAGGCACTCTACGACCGGGCCTTGTCGTATGAACGGAGCGGTTATCGCGGCTTGTATCGCTTCTTGCGGGTGATGGACCGGCTGCAAGACAAC
>NZ_JAFIFD010000021.1 GCF_020832205.1 Exiguobacterium sp.
GCTTCAGCGCCGAAAGTAGTTGGGGGTCTCCCCCTGTGAGGATAGGACGTTGCCAGGCAAGATCGTTCCGCAATAGCTCAGTGGTAGAGCAACCGGCTGTTAACCGGTAGGTCGTAGGTTCAAATCCTACTTGCGGAGCCAATTAGGCCCGTTGGTCAAGCGGTTAAGACACCGCCCTTTCACGGCGGTAACACGGGTTCGAATCCCGTACGGGTCACCATATCGGAGGATTAGCTCAGCTGGGAGAGCACCTGCCTTACAAGCAGGGGGTCGGCGGTTCGATCCCGTCATCCTCCACCATTTTTCATTAAACAATCAAACCATATATGCCGGTGTAGCTCAGTTGGTAGAGCATCTGACTTGTAATCAGAGGGTCGAGGGTTCGAATCCTTTCGCCGGCACTCCTTGGGGGGGTAGCGAAGTGGCTAAACGCGGCGGACTGTAAATCCGCTCCCTCGGGTTCGGCGGTTCGAATCCGCCCCCCCCCACCAGGTTTGAGCCATTAGCTCAGTTGGTAGAGCATCTGACTTTTAATCAGAGGGTCGCAGGTTCGAGCCCTGCATGGCTCATTTTTTTGCGGAAGTAGTTCAGTGGTAGAATACGACCTTGCCAAGGTCGGGGTCGCGGGTTCGAATCCCGTCTTCCGCTCCATATTATTCCCTTTAGGGGGCCTTAGCTCAGCTGGGAGAGCGCCTGCCTTGCACGCAGGAGGTCAGCGGTTCGATCCCGCTAGGCTCCACCATTTGTTTTTTTCTTAAGTTATTTACGACTTAAGTTTTTTTTTGCCTAAAACCATGAACCATTCACTTGAGAGTACAGAGAAAGGCAGCCTGCCACCATTCAGGCTGTCTTTTTGTATGTTTATACACGTCTCTGTGCAGTTGAACCAGGCGATTGATAGCGTTTACAATGAAGGTATTAATCGGTCAAGGGGGAATGGCTATGCAATGGTCATATATTGAAGTACCGCTTCGTTATGGACAGGGGAAACACGGAGTGGATGAAGGTCCGGCGAAACTGAGAGAACTCGGAATTGAAGCTTTACTTCCATCAGGAACAACGAAACGGACGATTCGTGTTTTACCAGAATCAGAAATTCGTGAAAACGAAGAACATTTAAAGCGTGTTGACGGTGTATTATATACGGTCAATGAGCTAGCTGAAGTCGTCAATGAGGAGCTTCAGGCGAATCGATTTCCATTGATCGTTGGGGGCGATCATAGCATGGCAATCGGTACGCTCGCGGGTCTTGCCAAGACTGGTCCATACGGGGTGATTTGGGTCGATGCGCACGCTGATTTGAACACAGGTGAGACGTCCCCTTCCGGAAACATTCACGGGATGCCGCTTGCGGCCGCCATGGGGATGGGGGATGTTCGATTGACTGAAGTCGGGGGCAGAGCGCGCAAACTCGCACCCGAACATTTAGTATATATTGCCCTCCGTGACATCGATGCCGGGGAAATGAATGAAATCAATCGTCTCGGCATTAAAGTCATCACGGTTGAAGAAGTTCGGACACGCGGTGTAGACGTCATTATGGAAGAGGCGATCACATACTTGCGAGAACGTGTAGGCCGTTTTTACATTAGCTTTGATATGGATAGTTTCGATGCCGAGCTCGTCGCCGGTACAGGAACGCCGGTTGACGGGGGATTGACGGCTGAAGAAGGGAAAGCGATTGTAGCCGAAGCGATGAAGGCAGACGAGTTGATCGCCATCGAACTCGTTGAATTGAATCCATCCATTGATGTGGAGGACAAGACGGCACAGTTGGCGTTCTCTCTCTGTGAGACGATATTGAAAACCAAAGAAAACCTGTTATTGGAAAGCTGAATCACTGGACATCCCTTACAGTTTCCAAATCCGTTTGCTACAATGGGTTTGGAAACTTTTTTTTGCGAAGTTGAAACTTAATTGACGAGTTGAACGTATAGAGAGATGACCGCATAGCTGCGGAGAGGGAGAGTGGATTGATGGAACGGCTGACCACCCGTTTGGTCGACGAATTGAGGTCGGGGAATCACGATTCGTTTGCTGAACTGGTAGAACTGTACAAGGACGGTGTCTTTGCTGTCGCCTATAAGATTCTTTATGACCGTGGCGAAGCCGAGGACGCTGCCCAAGAGACGTTCATTCGAGCCTACACACGGATTGAAACGTATGACCCGCAATATAAGTTCAAAACGTGGTTGTACCGGATTGCGACGAACGTCGCCATCGACCGGCTCCGCAAACGTAAACCGGAGTATTCGATGGATGCTGAAATCGCTGGTACCGAGGGTCTCACGTATCAAGACCACTTAGCTGATGACGCGCCCCAACCCGACGCCCTAGTCGTTCACCGTGAAATTCGAGGCGAGATGCATGAGGCGATCAAACAATTGCCTGACAAGTATCGAATCCCGTTACTATTAAAGTACGTGGATGATTTGTCGCTCAAAGAAATTAGCGTGATGATCGATATGCCGGTTGCAACGGTTAAAACAAGGATCTTCCGGGGAAGAGAAATGTTAAAAACAATCTTTCAAAACAGGGAGGGGTTCAATTGACTCCTGAAGAAAAACTGCAACAATATTTGGAAGATGGCATCCTGCCCGAAGAATCTGACGAATTCCGTCAATTACTCGAGGATGACGCCTTATACGAGGCTTACCTCCAGTACGAACGAATAGATGCCGAACTGAAAGCACTCCCGCGGCCGAAGTTGTCTGAGGATTTTACCGCTCGAGTGATGGCTGCTTTGCCTGATGCGAAAGCACGTCCGATCCATGCTGTGCCAGCTCCATCAGGGCAGTTGCCGACGAAGAAAGTACGACGTGTCCATTCAAGACAGATGACGTGGTTCCGAAAACATCCTGGACTGATCGCGGCTGTGCTCTTCTTCAGTTTGATGTCGAGCGCGACGCTCGGACTTTGGAACGGATCGACTGAAACGATGACGTATACGAAAGTGCCGGGCATTGTCGTCACGGCGAACGAGGTAATCGTACCGGAAGGTGTCACGATCGAACGAGACATCACCGTCCAAGGCGGAAACCTTCGAGTGGAAGGCAAAGTCGAGGGCAATGCGACGGCCGTCCATGGCCGTGCTTACTTGGCGAGTGCCGGTGAAGTGACAGGTGACCTCGAACAAATCGATCGAATTTTCGAGTGGATTTGGTATTCCATCAAACAGCTATTTTAAAGACGCCCTTCGTGGCGTCTTTTATTCATTTCAATCTAGTTTCGTTTTATCACGAGGCGATGCGTCGTTTTGGAAATGTGATATAATGAAACTTGCATAATTGGCTAGGTAGTTGAGGAGGGGAGCATTTGCCGCTACTTGAACAGGTTTCATTCTTATCATTTTTTAGTCTTTCAGAAAACGTACATTGGTACGATTATTTGAATGACGTTTTAGATATCGTCGTCGTCACGTACGTCATCTATAAGTTGATGATGATCGTCCGTGGGACAAAAGCGGTACAACTGATCAAAGGGATCTCGATCATCCTCGTCAGTTGGTTCCTCAGTGGGTTCTTTGGATTGAAGACGTTACAGTTCTTACTGAACCAAGTGATCACATACGGGTTGCTTGGGATTATCATCATCTTCCAACCGGAACTTCGCCGCGGGCTTGAACATTTAGGCCGAACGAGCAATCTGTTTGGTCGGACGAGCACGAGCGACGAGGATAAGCAACGTCAAATGATCGAAGCAATCGTCAGTTCGGCGCAATATATGTCGAAACGCCGAATCGGGGCGTTAATCGCCATCGAGCGTGACACCGGGTTAAACGAGTATGTCGAGACCGGTATCCGTATGGACTCGCATATCACGTCACAACTAATCATCAACTTGTTCATTCCGAACACCCCGCTTCATGACGGGGCGATGATCATTCAAGACGGGAAAATTGCAGCAGCGGCTTGTTATTTGCCGCTATCTGAAAGTCCGCACATCGATAAGGCACTCGGGACACGTCACCGGGCCGCAATCGGTGTGAGTGAAGTGACGGACAGTGTGACGCTCACTGTGTCGGAAGAGACAGGAGCGGTTTCACTTGCCATCGCCGGACGTCTTTATCGTGAATTAGACGAGGAGGCGCTCCGTAACAAGTTAATTCAAGAACTCGTCATCGAAGAAAAAGAGACGACGCTCTCGTTCTTCAATAAGAAAGGAGGGGACAAGTAAGTGATTGATCAGTGGTTACAACATAAATGGTTTCTCCGCATCATTGCACTTGCTTTAGCCATCCTCCTCTATTTCATGGTCGCCGAGACGAGCTCGTCGACTAGTTCGTCGAGCGCTTTACCGATCGTCGGGCAGAGTTCGATGTCGCTCGATGTGCCGGTAGAGGTGTTCTTCGATGAAGTCCAGTACGTGGCGTATAACGTACCGGAAGAAATGAGCGTCGAGCTCCAAGGTCCATCTAGTAGTTTAACGATGACGCGATTGGTGAAAGATTATCAAGTGTTCGTCGATTTGACGAACCTTGGCACCGGGTTTCATCGTGTCCCTGTAGAAGCACGTGGCTTTGGCGGGGACGTGAACATCAAGCTTGAACGCGACACGGTGGAGATTTATATCGACCGCAAACAGACGGTCGAGGTGCCGGTGTCCGTTAATTTGTTGAACAAGGATCAGTTACCGGAAGGACTGGTCGTCGGGGACGCTGAAATCGAACCGACGACGGTGAACGTGTCGGGCGGGGCGAGTCGAATCCAAAACGTGAAAGAAATCACGTTGAACGTCGATGTCGCCGATCAGAGCCAAACGTTTACCCGGGAATTGCCGCCGACGATTTTAGATGCGAACGGCAACCCGCTTAACGTAACGGTGGAGCCGAACATCATTCGCGTGACCGTTCCAGTATACGAACAAAGTGCGGTCATCCCGATCGAGGCAGTCACGACCGGAGAAGTCGCTGATGATTTCCGACTCGTTGATACGCTGCTCGCCGATACGGAAGTACGCGTGTTTGCGCCTCGTGATGTGTTGGAAGGCATCGAACGCGTCGAAACGGCGCCGATTGATTTGGATGAACTGAACAAGAGCGGGAAAGTGACGACGGCGCTTCGACTACCGGAAGGGGCGACGGCGCTCGAGCAAAAAGAAGTTGAAGTCCAATTACTTATTCGCGGCATAGATGACACACGAGATGACACGGGCGAACTGACCGAGCGGGTGCGTTTAACAGTTCCTGTGACAGTAAGGGGCTATGACCGGACGAACTACACGCTCCGTGCCCCAGACGTCGTCAGTGTGACGTTATCCGGAAAGCGTTCGCTCTTAGAAAGCATCACGTCGAACAGTATAAGCGTCACCCTCGACTTGACCGGCCTTCCGAGCGGGTTGCATGGGGTTGACGTCGATTACGAAGTGCCGAAAGGTGTGACCGTCGTCTCGCCAAAAACAATCGATGTCGAACTGAAGAGCGTCGATGATCAAACTGAAACGTCTTCGCTACAATAAGACGTTCAATCATACAAAAGTGAGGAAATGAATACATGGGTAAATATTTTGGAACAGATGGAGTCCGCGGCGTCGCGAACTCAGAATTGACAGCAGAACTAGCATATCGTTTAGGACGAGCCGGCGGATACGTGTTATCAAAACACTTGCCTGCTGGTGAACAGCCAAAAGTATTAATTGGCCGAGATACACGTATATCTGGACACATGCTCGAAGGGGCACTCATCGCCGGACTCTTGTCGATCGGGGCGGAAGTGATGCGTCTCGGTGTCATCTCGACACCTGGTGTCGCTTATTTAACGAAGTCGCTCGATGCGACAGCCGGCGTCATGATTTCGGCTTCACACAACCCGGTGGCGGACAATGGCATCAAGTTCTTCGGGAGCGACGGCTTCAAGCTCGACGATGCGACGGAAGCGGAGATCGAAGACATTTTGGATGCAGCGGAAGATACGTTGCCACGCCCGGTCGGAAAAGACCTCGGCTTCGTCTCTGACTACTATGAAGGCGCTCAAAAATACCTTCAAATGTTGAAACAGACGGTCGATGAGGACTTGGACGGTCTTCACATCGCGCTTGACTGTGCCCACGGCGCGACGAGTGGTCTGGCGGCGCGTCTATTCGCTGACCTTGAAGCGAACGTATCGACGATCGGCAACTCGCCGAACGGCTTGAACATCAATGAAGGCGTCGGATCAACGCATCCAGAACACTTGGCCGAGTTCGTCCGTGAAAAAGGGGCGGACATGGGGCTCGCGTTTGATGGCGACGGTGACCGCTTGATCGCGATCGATGAGAACGGAGACGTTGTCGACGGTGACATGATCATGTACATTTGCGGGAAGTATTTAAGCGAAAAAGGTCGTTTGAAAGACAATACGATCGTCGCGACCGTTATGAGTAACCTCGGGTTCCATAAAGCGGTCGAAGAAGCGGGAATGACGGCGCTGCAGACGGCCGTCGGTGACCGTTACGTCGTCGAAGAGATGAAAAAACATAACTACACGCTAGGCGGCGAGCAGTCGGGGCATTTGATTTTCCTCGACCATTCGACGACAGGCGACGGGATGCTCTCAGGCGTTCAGCTTGCCCAGATCGTTAAATCGACAGGACGCAAGCTATCTGAACTTGCGGCTGAAATGCCGGTCTACCCGCAAAAACTCGTCAACATCCGCGTCACGAACAAGAACGACGCGATGAACGGGGAGCGGGTACTGTCTACGATCCAAGAAGCGGAAGCGGAAATGAACGGAAACGGACGCATCCTCGTCCGCGCGTCAGGAACAGAGCCGCTCGTTCGTGTCATGGCGGAAGCGCCGACAAAAGAAGAATGTGAACGCTACGTCGAGAAAATCGCACAAGTCGTGCGCGAAGATTACGGCGTGGAAGGATAATTTTGTCGAAACAGGGAATAACACTAGGGAATCCAACTTTGGGTTCCCTTTTTGTTTCCGTTTTGTCACTGCGAAATCTTGTGATTTTCTTGACGAATGGGGGTGTGATTTGTACTATTAAGAGCGTGACCTTAGAAACGGAGGGGCACAAAGTACGAGAAAGCGCCAGAACTCTGCGGAGTTGACGAGGACGAAGGTGATCGAGAATTTCGGCGGATGCCTTCTAGTCGCCTGTCACGACTAGGAGTACTTCTTCAAAACGCCCGGGCGACCGGACGGACAAAGGGAAGTGCAGTGACAGCTCTTTGAAAAAGCCCGTTTCCTTTTTCGAGAAATCGAATATAGAGGAGAATGTTTTATGTGTGGAATTGTAGGAATGATTGGGAATACCGGAGCGAAGGAAATCCTTCTCAAAGGTCTTGAGAAACTCGAGTACCGTGGCTATGACTCGGCAGGTCTTGCGTTGATGCACGATGGCGTCAACGTTCATAAAGAAGTCGGGCGCATCGCCGCGCTACGCGAAATCGTCCCAGCAGAAGTAGACGGCACGATTGGCATCGGCCACACACGTTGGGCGACACACGGGGTGCCGAGCGTCCCGAACGCCCACCCGCACCAGAGCACGACGGCGCGCTTCACGCTCGTCCACAACGGTGTCATCGAGAACGACGAGCAAATCAAGGCGACACTCGACGTGCCGTTCCTCTCAGAGACGGACACG
>NZ_JAFIFD010000008.1 GCF_020832205.1 Exiguobacterium sp.
CCCCAGGCGACGCCGAAGCGCCTTTCATCCTCGAACCATGCGGTTCGATGACCCATCCGGTATTAGCCCCGATTTCTCGTGGTTATCCCAGACCTGAGGGCAGGTTCTTTACGTGTTACTCACCCGTCCGCCGCTCATTCCGTCGACTTCCCCCCGAAGGGTTCCGTCGATTTCCTGCGCTCGACTTGCATGTATTAGGCACGCCGCCAGCGTTCGTCCTGAGCCAGGATCAAACTCTCCAAAGAATTTGATATAGCTCTTGAAAATGACGAAGCTTGCGCTTCAATCAAAACTTGTAAAACTTTTTTTTGCCTCATCGTTCAGTTTTCAAAGTTCGTCTGTCGCTCAGTGGCGACTCAATTAATTTATCACGTCGGTCATCTCCGCGTCAACAACTTTTTTCACAAATTGTTTTACTGAAATAATCTTTTGTCGTGACAACGTTTATAACTATAATCTCTATTTCCCACATCGTCAATAGAATTATCGCAAATAATTAAAAAAAGTTGAGCCTCGTCTAATGAGGCCCAACCAATCAGTCTTTCGCAAGTGGAACATAACCCGTCCGTTCGACGAGAGTTTGGCCTTCTTCTGAAGTCATCCACTCGAGGAAAGGTTTGTATTGTTCGTAACGTTCCTCTGTCGTAATCGCATAGAACTCAGAGGTAATCGGATATGTACCATCAGCAATCGTTTCAACTGTAGGCGCGACCCCGTT
Source organism: Exiguobacterium sp. (assembly GCF_020832205.1). Lineage (GTDB taxonomy): Bacteria > Bacillota > Bacilli > Exiguobacteriales > Exiguobacteriaceae > Exiguobacterium. The sequence goes on from NZ_JAFIFD010000008.1 coordinate 719, forward strand.
CACTTGAAGCAACTTAATATCATGCTCTTTAATCATGTCAGACGCATAGTAGCGGAACGAGAAACCGATCGCATTTTTATGGTTTTTATAGGCTGCCGTCTGCTCGATGATGCCGCCCATACCTTCCGGGACATCCTCGACCGGGGCGTCCATCAACTCTTTTTCACCCATCATCCGCTGCAAGGCAGTCTGACTCCCGCTTCCTTCTGGCCGTTGGAAAGCACGAATCGAATCATCTTTTCCACCGACCTCTTTCCAATTACGGATATCCCCCGCATAGATTTGCTGAATCTCATCTAATCCAAGCGAATCGACGGGATTATCTTCATGCACGAAGAAGATGAACGCTTCGCGCCCGATCGGTGTCATCTTAAACTTGACGTCCTGACGCTCGGCCGCAGCGATTTGGCGATCTGACGGACCGGCCACGAATATGATATCCGCTTGTCCGTAGATCAATCGATCGTATGCTTCACCTGTTGTCGTCGAAACGACTCGACTGGCATCAGGACGATACGGGTCATAGTTCCCTGACGGATAAGTCGCCTCGACAAAAGCAGCGTAAAGCGGATAAAGCGCAGTCGCCCCATCAAGGCGTGGAATGTCCGCTCCAATTGTAAACGAGGCCGGAGCATCGAGTTTTGCCACATCAGATTCCGGCTGGAACGGTTTATAATCGAGCAACTCGACACCCCGTTCATCGATTCGAAGCCCCGCTGTATAAACGTAGTACCCTTTCACAGAACTAAAGAGCACGACACCGATGATCGTCCCAATCAATGCGACACGCTTGGTACGAGTTTTCGAAAGTGTTGAAAAATCATATAGCGCCATCATAAAAATTAGAAAAGCGGCCACATACCAAATCGTCCAAATAATCGGCCGGCCACCTTCAATCGGATTCCCCATCGTAAATATCGCGGTCACGAACGTTAAAACACCGGCCACAAGTATAATAAAAAAACTGCCTAACAAAAACTTCGAGATTTTCATCTATCTTACTATCTCCATTTCTAATTGTTCTATGAGATTTCGTAGGCAATCGCTTCGACGCCGACGCCTTTTGTCGGCCTCGCCACTGCGCGAACGTATCCTTTGCGTACAAGGAAACTGATGATGCTCCCCAAATCGACGCGAAGCTCCTGCAAGTCCGGATGCTCCATCAGTTCCGAGAACGGCCACGGTTCTTCTCGTTGTTGCATGGCTTGCAATAACAATAACGTCCCCGGCAACACTTTCGATTGAATCAAGTGTTCCATACCGATGATGACGAGGTGGATTCGTTGTTCAAGCGACTCGCCTCCACTCACTAATTCTTCGTGGAGTTTGTACACTTCTAAATCAAGTTTACGTACTTGCTTCCATAAAATGATCTCCGGATGGATTCCCGCCTCTAAAATCGATAGGCGTGCCAAGTGCGTCAACGCGTGATGAATTTGTGTAAAAGCATCTTGGTATTCGCCTTCCAAAAACAAACCGCGTCCATCCTCGAATCGTCTCAATAGTTTCGCAAAGGAGAGCGAGAGCTGCAGACGTTGCTCTTCATTCGAAAAGTTACGCAATCGCTGCCTAAGGTCCAATAAAAATTCATTACGTTCGAATAAAACCATTCCGTCTTCAATCCAGTGGATTGCCCGTCGGTTCTCATTCATCAAAATCCAACGGTCCATCATCGAATCACTGACGAGGTGAAGGACGATTTTCTCTTGCCCGATTTGATAGTGTTTGACTGTCCAAAATGGGTCGACTTTGGCTTCAATCACAATCAACAGCCGATCGGATTGATCGGTCAACGGATCTCGTGGTCGTTTTTTCTTCACTTCGATAATGCCGAGCGTTGTTTTCAAGGCTGCATATTCTGAATAAATTGTCCGAGTCGCATACTCCATTGTCACCTTGATCCCTTCTTTCTATTTGTGAACACCCGGTTCACCTGAAAATCTGGTCTGCTACGAAAATGATTCGCCTTCTTTATAAAAATCTCCTGCCAATGAGGAGACGAACTTCTCACCACTCTATAGATGAGATATAGTAAAGACAGACATGGAGGGATTACAAGATGAAAAAACGGGGGAATAAAATCAACCGCGCTCGTAATGTGGCGTTACTGCTCATTTTTGGCGGCATCGGGGTCATGTATCTCGGACTGCTCGCTAAAAGTATCACCTGGCTGATGATCATATTCATGTTGCTCGGTTTCTTGATGGTACTATCAAGTTCAGCACTTTACTTCATCATCGGAATGGCTTCGACGAAAGCAATCATCGTCACGTGCCCTAACTGCGAGAGAGAGACAAAGATGCTCGGTCGTGTCGACTTATGTATGCACTGCGATGAACCGCTCACGATTGACCGATCACTCGAAGGTAAAGAGTTCGACGAAAAATATAATAAGCGTCAATCCCAACCGCAAGACTAAAAAACACATCCTGTGCAAGGATGTGTTTTTTAGTGCGTATGCGTTTGTTCCGACTGGCACGTCGGGCATGTCCCGTACACTTCAAGACGGTGCCGATCAACTTTGAAGCCGGTCAACTGAGAAGCGACTGCTTCGATTTCATCAAGCACCGGATAATTGAAGTCGACGACTTTGCCGCACGTGTCACAAATGATGTGATAGTGGCGGGACGTGACAAAATCAAACCGGCTCGAGGCGTCTCCATAATTCATCTCTTGGACGAGCCCGATGTCTTTAAAGACGCGCAAGTTGTTGTAAACAGTGGCGACGCTCATATTCGGAAATCGATCCGAAAGCGCCTTGTAAATGTCATCCGCCGTCGGATGACTGTGCTCCGTGACGAGGTACTCCAAAATGGCCTGGCGCTGAGGCGTCATTCTGACTCCATGTTCTCGGAGCGACTGAACAGCATGGTCAAGCATCTCGCTTCCCACGGCAATCCCTCATTTCTTCTATTAGAATTCATGCGAAATGTTAGTTAGAATTAACCTATTTCTTACATAGTAATCTTTATAAATAGTGTACTGATTTCTAAACCCTTCGTCAAACGTTGAGCTTAAGCGGTTGACGGCTATGATACAATAAGTGCGAATTTGTAAAAGGAGGCAATACATATGTCCACATCACCTACTCGTGAAAAATCAGACGTGTTGTATCAAGACGCGCTGACCCATATCGTTGGAGGCGTCAATAGCCCATCGCGCTCATTCAAAGCAGTGGGCGGCGGAGCCCCGGTCTACATGGATCGCGGCGAAGGAGCTTATTTCTATGATGTCGATGGCAATCGTTACATCGACTATTTGGCTGCTTACGGCCCAATCATTACCGGGCATGCGCATCCGCATATTCATAACGCTTTGATGGCCGCATCCGCAAAAGGACTCCTTTACGGGACACCTCACGCGCTCGAAGTCGAGTTCGCTAAAAAACTGAAAGCCGCCATCCCATCGATGGATAAAGTCCGTTTCACCAATTCCGGGACTGAGGCTGTCATGACAACCGTTCGGGTTGCCCGTGCCTACACCGGACGCGAGCTCGTCGTCAAGTTCAGCGGCTGCTATCATGGCCATTCCGATTTAATGCTCATCGCAGCCGGGAGCGGTCCCGCGACACTCGGCTCCCCTGATTCAGCCGGCGTCACGAAAGCGACCGCGAAAGAAGTCATCACTGTTCCGTTCAACGATATCGACGCTTTCCGTGACATGATGAACGAATGGGGCAGCCAAGTCGCTTGCGTCCTCGTCGAACCGATCGTCGGAAACTTCGGGATCGTGGAACCAAAACCAGGCTTCTTGCAAGCGGTCAACGACATCACCCACGAACAAGGCGCCCTCGTCATTTACGATGAAGTCATCACAGCGTTCCGCTTCACGTACGGTAGCGCGCAACAAGTATACGGAATCGAACCGGACATGACGGCGCTCGGAAAAATTATCGGCGGCGGATTGCCGATTGGCGCCTACGGCGGAAAAGCCGAAATCATGGAAACGGTCGCACCGCTCGGTCCCGCGTATCAAGCAGGAACGATGGCCGGCAACCCGGCATCGATGGCGACCGGGATCGCTTGCCTCGAAGTGCTTGAGCAGCCAGGCGTATACGAAAAGTTAGATCAGCTCGGGGCTCGACTCGAAACAGGGATTCGCGAAGCAGCGAAAAAACACGATGTCACCATCACCCTCAACCGTTTGAAAGGCGCCCTCACCGTCTACTTCACTGATGAAGTCGTCACGGACTACGAAGGGGCGGAAAAATCGGACGGTGAAGTGTTCGGCCGTTTCTTCAAGCTGATGCTCGAGAACGGGGTGAACTTAGCTCCATCGAAATATGAGGCTTGGTTCTTGACGACCGAACATACCGAACAAGATATCGAGGAGACGATCGCTGCAGTGGACCGCGCTTTCGCTCAACTATAAAAGATGGTGATGCCGCGCGGCATCACCATTTTTTATAGTGTCGGACGAATCCACAGCAATTCATACCGCGGATGACCGAACACGTCGACCGGCACGTCCCCGAGAAAGCTCGGAAACCGTCGCTCCCGGGCAACATGGTAGAGCGGAATGACAAGCGCTTGTTCCGTCAAATAGCGCTCGACTTCCCGATGAAGCGCAGGCCATACGGTCATGCCGACTTGCTGATAGCGATCCACCATCGTTTGGAGCGCTTCCTCATTTTCGAGAACTTTTCCGACGAGCGATAGTTCACTCGTCAAAAACGCCAAAAAAGCCAAATCAAGGTCTTCATTCATCATCTCTCCGCATACGATGAGATCGGCACGGCAAAGCGTCGCTTCTTCTAATAGCGAAGCCAAAGTGAACGTCTCGAGTTCGATCGTGAAACCAGCCGTCTCTAATTGTCGTGCAAGCAACCGTGCATCTTCTTCAGCGGTCACATAAGGAAGGTGGAGAATCCGGAGGGGACGTGAACTCGCGCATCCATTCGTCGACAGATCGACCGGCCGACTCGTTTCCGGAAAAAATCCGTGAGCGATTTGATGCCGCTCCCCCCCTCGCTGAACGAACGCACGTTTATCGATCGCCTGTACAATCGCCCGGCGCACGTCAGGCTCTGATTTAAGCCAAGAATCGCGCATGTTGAAGACGACGTAGCGGGCCCCTGCCTCGGCGACCCATTTTACGAGCCGATGATCGTCACGCTGGCTCCATTTGGCGTAGTCTGTCTCCGAAAACGTCACGAACTCGACGACATCCAATGAAGGACGGGGCCGTAGTCCGCGTTCGAACGCCCGGAGCCGGACGATTTCGTCGGACACGTGTTCAAGCTTGAACGGACCCGTACCAATATTCCCTTCCGACCCTTCGTAGGAGATCGAGGCCGGTGTTTGGGAAAGCAACCGTTCGACGTAGGCCCGATGTGCCGATGTGTAAATATCGACGACGTATGAGGCTGGTGAGACGATTCGCTCAATCGGACTAAACAACCAGGTTTGTTTGCCTCGTTCCAATAGTCGGTTGAGCGAGTAGACGACGTCTTTCGCCGAGAGCGCGATCCCGTTATGGAACGTAATCCCTTTTCTAATGTAACAGCGGAATCCGAACGGCGTTTCTTCCATATGATGCGCGAGCGAAGGTTGAATCGACGTCCCGTCCCATTCGAACAAGCGGTCAAACAGATGACGCGATAAAGATGCTTCCATGGCGATGTGGATATCGAGCGGATCAAGCGACGTAAGCGCCCGCGTCCGTGGAAAAATAAATCGATCTTCCTCGGTCTGTTCAAAACCGAACCGGTCCCAAATTCTGGCGTGAATAATCTCGCGCAAGGCGGACGGCCAATCCCATTCCAACCACTTGGCCGCCTCCGCCATGGAGGCTTCCTGTAACGATCGTTCGATCCACTCACTTAACGTCTTATCAAAGCCGGCCGTAAACTGGATGACCGACTCGTGCCCTCTCCCTCTTCCGGCCTGATACGTCACCCATCCGGAAACGGCCCATACTTTGATGTCCCGTTTAATTTGCTTCTCACTGTACCCGATGGCACGGGTCGCTTCCCGTAGCGTCACATCGATTCGCCCTTGTTCTACCGCGTAATGATACATCGCTACAAGCTTTGCATTCATGTCACTCCCCCTAAAAGTGGACACCTCCACATGATTTGTCTCTTTTTTCCAAGTGTAGTCCACGATTACAGTAGTGACAAGGAGGTGTTCACATGAAATTTAAAGATTTCCCTACTAACGTCCGGCTCCGGCTCGTGTGCGGCTTTTTCATCCGCATCGTCGGTTCGGCCATTTTCCCATTCATGGCTTTATATTTTTCGGCAGAACTCGGTAAAATTACTGCCGGGATCATCATGACGTCTTTTGTTGTCGTCGGTTACGTCACCGGCTTATTTGGTGGATACTTCTCGGATCGGTTCAATCGAAAACATGTGTTACAAATCGGACAAGTCGTCCAAATCATTTGTTTCATCGGCATGACGTTCGCGATTCACCCATCTAATAACTGGGCGCTCGTCGTCGCCGTCCTCTATTTTGGTCACGCGGTTTCAAACGGATTGAACTACCCGGCCCTTGAGGCGATCGTCATCGATTCAATGGAAGAATCGAATCGAAAAGCGATTTACGTGTACGATTACTGGCTCGTCAATTTGGCGATTGCCGGGGGCGTCATGCTCGGCGGGTTGTTCTATCGGGATCATCGCTTCGCCTTATTCGTCGGAATGACAATCGTCTTGACGATCACGACACTCGTGTTGCAACGCTTCCTCGTTGACTCTTATAAAGGCAATCGCTCCACCCCGGCGAACCCGATTGTCGGCGTCATCGAAAACTATCGGATCGCTCTCGGTGACCGTCGTTGGATGTTGTTCGTCCTCGGCAGCATGCTCGTCTTTTCGACCGAGTTCCATATGGCGAACTATATCGGGGTTCACTTGGCTGAGACGTTCAACGAGCGTTCGATTGTCGGGATCCCGTTCGATGGGGTTCGGATGATGGCGTTCATGCAGTTGGAGAATACACTCCTCGTCGTAGCCATTACGTTTGCCGTCACCGCTTTTGTGAAACGTTACCGCGAACAATATATTTTCTTCATCGGCTTGTCGTTATACATCACTGCCTATGCGGCCATCACCTCGATGAACTCATTTTTAGTCTTGGCCGTTCTAGCCATCGTCTTCACGCTTGGCGAGGTGCTCTATTCTCCGATTCGGCAAGTGAAGCAAGTTGATTTGCTCGACCCGGACCGTCGCGCCTCGTACCTCGCTTTCGGTGGCCTGACGTTCCACGGGGCCAAACTCGTTGCCGCTGCCGGCATCGTCGTCGGAGCGTTCATCGGCCCCTTGTTCATGAGCGGTTACATCTTCCTGTTCGGTGCCTTAGGGGGGTACTTGTATTACGTCTCCCTTTATAAGATGGAATCGGTCCGAAAACTGGCAGCATGACGTTTGAACTTTCGCTCGAGCGGTAACTAGCAAGAGAGAAGGAGGCGATTGTTATGCCAGCTATCGTACTGTTCGACGGGGATTGTAACTTTTGTGATGCGAGTGTCCAATTCATTTTGAATCGCGACACAAACGGGAACTTCCATTTCGCATCGCTTCAAGCAGATACCGGGAAGATGTTGCGCGAACGCCATCGTATCCCTGAAACGGTCGACAGCATCGTGTTGATCAAAGACGGTGTGCCTTATCTCAAATCCGATGCGGCGGTCCGGATTGCCGAAAAGTTAGATGGAACATGGCGCTGGCTACGTTTCGTCCGCTTCATTCCCAGACCGCTACGCGACCTCGGGTATGATGTCATTGCGAAAAACCGCTATCAATGGTTCGGAAAGAAAGAGACGTGCAAACTGCCCACACCGGAAGAACGCAGCCGATTTCTCGACCAACAAAAACCGCCGACTCCATGAGTCGACGGTTTTTTTCAGTCCATACACGTTAAATACGTCCAATGACAATCCGGCATCGGTTGCGCCATGAAACTGACACCAAGATCATCGGCTCGGTGGATCGTCGTCCACGGTGCTTCTCCGACGCGAAGGTATACTTCGTGGTGCGGGGACTGGGTATGCGTCCCGGACAGCTTGAACGTCGCTTGATTTTTGAGATGCGCCACAATCGTGTATTTGATGTCTGGCGCAATCACAAGTGGATTGCCGACAGCATGTTGCAGACGATATGATGTTTCGCCTTGCTCGATGTCAACATATTCGAGATAGACGTTATCGACGGAAGCGACGTCTTCTCCCGTCAATTGATGTCTCGCATTAAAGCCCCGCGTGACACCTGCATCTTTTTTGATGGAGACGATCGGAATGTCCTCAAGCCCCTCCACTTTCACTTCGGTCCGTGTCCGATATTCAGAGGCATGGACGTTGTAAGGCCGACCGTCCCCTTCGAAATAAGGGTGCGGTGACAGTAAGTTCGGATTTTTCAGACGCGGCGGCCGAATAAACGTCTGCACACGGAGCTGGATCTCGTCAACAGTTGCCGTCTCCGGTCGCGGCGGGCTGACGAGGAAGTACATGACGTATAGTTCTTGATTCCGGCGCGTGTCCGCATTGAACTCTTTTGCGAGCGACATCGCTTTGCCGACCGCATGAATGAAGCGCGTCCCTGGTTTTTGATCATATTTGACGGGTCGCAGCGCCCGTACCTCGTAAACGGTCGGCGCCTCTAACGGTGTCTCATCGATGTATCCTGTCCCGACGACTTCCGCAATGCGACGACCTTTGCGGTAAATCGCATACGTCTCGACGTCAGGAATCGGGTCCCACTGCAAGTACGTTCCCGCTTGCGACACGACGGCCGCCGTCAAATGACGGTTCCAGTACAGCTCGTCTTGTGGATTGACCGCTGCCGTATATAGCTTCGCCTCTTCCCCTGAGGTGTTCGTGATGCGGTAAGCGACTTGTTCCCCGACCTTCGTGTCACGGTCGACATAATGATTCACTGATCCGTTGAAGACTTCTTTGCCGTTACGCGTCACCGTCACTTCTCCTTCAAGCGACCACGTCAATTCCAACCCGTCGCTGAGCGGCTTCACGGTAATCAATCCATCCCCGTTTTTCATAGCACCATCCCCCTTTAGTCATGTCGTTTCCTCATTCCCGTCTACCTGATTCGGAAAACAAAAAAAGACTTCGAGTTGAACTCGAAGCCTCATTCGACGACAGCTAAATCTTGAATCATATACAAGTCGTAGTAAGCGCCTCGGCGACGCATCAGCTCTTCGTGCGTCCCCGTTTCCATGATTTGTCCGTTGTCGACGACGACAATCTTGTCGGCATCGGTGATTGTCGAGAGACGGTGGGCGACGATGAGCGTCGTCCGGCCTTTCGTCAACCTTGCGAGCGAATCTTGGATCATCGACTCACTTTCAAGGTCGAGCGCGCTCGTCGCCTCATCGAGAATGATGATTGGCGGATGTTTCAAAAACACGCGGGCGATGGCGAGACGTTGCTTCTGTCCACCTGACAACTTGACCCCTTTTTCGCCGACCGGCGTATTGTAGCCGTCAGGCAAGTTCATGATGAACTCGTGAGCGTTCGCTGCTTTCGCGGCGGCGATGACCGCATCGTCCGTCGCTTCCGGATTCCCCATCCGGATGTTCATGGCGACCGATTCACTGAAGAGGACCGAATCTTGCATGACCATACCGATTTGGTCACGGAGGGCACGAAGTTTAAAATCACGGACATCGACGCCATCAATTTTAATACTGCCGTCCGTCACGTCATAAAAACGTGGAATCAAACTGACGAGCGTCGATTTTCCGCCGCCGGACATACCGACGAAAGCGACCCGTTCCCCGGACCGGATATGAAGGCTGACGTCGCGCAAAGCCCGCGTCCCTTCTTTTTCGTAGGCAAATCCGACACGGTCGAGCTCAATGTCTCCGGCTGTCTTCACCGGGACGAACGCATCGTTTTTCTGTTCGATGTCATACGGCTCATCAAGGAATTCAAACACCCGGTCCATCGACGCGACCGACTGCGTGAGCGTCGTCGCCGAGTTGACGAGACGGCCGAGCGGCGCGTAAAGACGGTCGATATAGGCGATGAACGCGACGAGCGTACCGAGTGAGACGTCGCCTTGTAAGACGAGCCAAGAAGCCGACGTAAAGATCAAAATCGGTGCGATATCCGTAATCGTCGAGACGACGACGTACGTCTTCGCGTTCCATCCGGTATGACGAAGTGCGGCTTTCAAGAAGCCGCCGTTCTGTTCTTCGAACGCCTTGTTCTCATACGGCTCGAGCGCGAAACTGCGGATGACGGCCATCCCGTTGACGCGTTCCGTCAAATGGCCTTGCAGATCCGCGAGCGCGGCCGAACGTTCTCGTGTGAGTCGGCGCAAGCGTCCGTAAAAGTAGCGGACGGCGATCGCGTAGAACGGGAGCGGCAACACGGCGATGAGCGTCAGTTGCGGGTCGATCGTATACATGATTGCGATGGCGATTAAAATCGTGACCATATCGAGCCAAATGTTCATGAGTCCCGTGATGACGAAATCTTTCGTCTGTTCGACGTCGTTGATGATCCGCGAGATGATCTGCCCGGTCTTATTGTTCGAATAGTAACGAAGCGATAGCTTTTGCACGTGGTCGAACAATCGGTTCCGAACGTCAAATAAAATCCGCGTCGCCGCCCATTGTGCCAAGTATTGGCGTAAATACTCGATCGGCGGCTTCAAGACGAGGAAGATGAAGAAGATGATGCTGAACAACCAGACGAGCTCAGTGTAATCCGCCGCCGGGTCCGGGTCCGTTAAATAGGTGTCAATGACATGTCTATAAAGGAGCGGTAACCCAAGCGGGATGGAAAACTTCAAAATCCCGACGAAGATCGTCAACGCAATTTGTTTTTTATATGGTTTTACGAACTGTAAATAGCGTCTAATACTGCCCATGGAATCCTCCTTCAAGAAAAAAAGCGGAGATGAGTCCTCATCTCCGGTAACGTGCTTCGTATTCGCGATACCATTCATCGACGAATGTTGGGTTGAACGGCCCTTTCCGTCCTCGAATCCAGTTGATCAGTTCTTGCACGTTCTGTTTCAAGATTCGATCAATCGCTTTCGGATAATTCATCTCGCGACGATGCCGCTCATATTCATCCTCATCTAAAATCGTGTACGACATATCCGGGAACACTTTAATATCTAAATCGTAGTCAATGTACTTGATGGCTCGTTCTGCCCCATCGAACGTTGTCGGCGAACCTAGATTACAGTAGTAGTAAATCCCGTCTTCGCGAATCATGCAGATGACATTGAACCAAAACTCAGATGAAAAGTAGCAAATTGCCGGCTCTCTTGTTCTCCATTGCCGGCCGTCTGACTCACTGACCATGATGCGGTCATTGAATCCGATCATATCCGTTTTAGACGACTGAAGGACGAGCGTTTCTTCCCAAACGCGATGCAAAGTTCCGTTGTGCTTGTAGCTCTGTATCTCGATCTTGCTACCTGCTTTGGGAAATAAGCTCATAAGCTCCTCCTTTCCGCTATGATGCTATACAATTCTCATATTTAATTATAGCGACTTTCAGAACCAATGAAAAAGGAAATCTCTTATTTTCACGAATTTAGTATGTTTTGGAATGCGGCGGCACGTGCTTTGAACATCGGGCGCAACACGAAATATTCGACGAGCACGGACGGCACGTAGCTGTCGAACGTGACCTCATCGACCATGACGGCCCGTCCGTCCACTGTTTCAACGCGATGAACGTGACAAAAGCGCTTGAACGGGAACGGCAATTTCACACCTTGGTCACAAAACGCATGCGGTCCGGTCAACGTGATGGCGCTATGCCATGGAAGTGCGATCGGACCGACCCCGACACGGAGCCGTACTTCATTCCCTTCAACCGACGCCCCGTCCCCGAGGAGCGTCACTTGTGGAAACGAGGTCAACTCTGTCAACAAAGATGCGTCTTGAAGCAACGTCCATATCGTGTCAGGCGACGCTTCGAACGCTGTCCGTACGTTAAACTGTCTCATCTCTCGCACCTGCCATCTGTTCTAGTTTTTGTTGGGCGACCGACACGCTCACGACATCGCGTTCGCTTTCATCGAGCCACACCCACTCACCTTCCGGCAACGCCTCGACCTCGTACAAATCGAGATACCAGACGATGTGTGAAAACACGTGTTTCACTTGTCCAACATAGGTTCCGTTAAACTGTTCCCCCGTTCCGCGTTCTGTAAGCGGATATTGCCACATTCCTGCGAGAAGACCGGCATCAGGTCGTCTCACGTAAGCAGTGCGTCCGTCACGGCGGCAAAGGAGCGCGTCGTACATTTCGATGCGTGCCGCTCCTTTTTTCGTTTTGACCGGGAGTTCATCTTGGACGTGATGGGTATAAGCATAACAGTGATCTTGGACCGGACAGAGCGAGCACATCGGATTTTTCGGGGTACATACCGTCGCTCCAAGTTCCATGACCGCCTCATTAAAGTCTGAAGCGTGGCTCGGATCCATCAACCGCCTTACGACTTGTTCGAACTGTTTCCTTGTCTTTGGGACTGCGATGTCGTCGTAAATTCCGAATTGTCGGGACATGACCCGCATAACGTTTCCGTCGACGGCCGGTTCCGGTTGATTGTAAGCGATGGAAAGCACCGCTCCTGTCGTATAGGGCCCTACCCCTTTCAACTTCTCGAACCGTTCCTTTTCCTCTGGGACAATCCCGTCATAGACGGCAACGACTTCTTTGACAGCCGCATGGAGGTTACGGACACGAGAATAGTACCCGAGCCCTTCCCAATATTTCACCACTTCTTCGGCGTCGGCCGCCGCTAAGTCCTCGATGGTCGGAAAGCGATTCATGAAGCGGTTATAGTATGGGATGACCGTATCGACACGTGTCTGTTGGAGCATGACCTCGCTCACCCAAACCCGGTATGGATTTTTCGCATGTCGCCACGGCAAATCTCGTTTTTCGCGGTTGAACCATGTCACCAAATTTGTGTTAAACTCTTGAATATTATAATTTGTGAACAATTTATCAAGATCGAGCATTTTGTTTCCCCTCATTTTAAAAATATTGTATGATGTAATGGATCAGTTAACGCCGTTTTCATTTATGGAGGTGCTGAAGCACATTGGATACTGCTACTCACATTGGGATGGGGCTCGGTTTAAGTGCCCTTGCGACGCTCAGCCCGGAAGTGTCCGGTGACGCACAGATGTTTCTCGCCATGACAGCGACCGCACTCATCGGTTCGCACGCTCCGGACTTTGATACTGTCTTCAAACTTAAAGGAAATAGCACGTATTTGCGCCAGCACCGCGGTCGTTCACACGGAATCACCGCACTTCTTGCTTGGCCGATCATCGTCAGCGCGGTCATTGGGACTGTGCTCGGCGTCAACCCCGCCTCTTTATGGATCATGGCTCAAATCGCGGTACTGTTACACGTTACCGTCGACTTGTTCAACGCCTACGGGACGCAAGCCCTCCAACCGTTCTCGAAGAAATGGATTGGATGGGGCGTCATCGGGACGTTCGATCCGTACTTGTTCTCGGCTTATTACGGGGCATATGTATTATGGCTCATCACAGGGGCGACTGTCCCGATTTTTGCATTGCTCATTGCGCTCGTGATCAGCTATTACGCGATTCAGTTCAAATTACGTAACCGGGCTTTGGCCACGGTGGCGCGCCACTTCGCCGGAGCCCACGAGCTCTTCATCTCACCTGGTATCGGTTGGGATGACTGGCACGTTGCCGTCCGTTTCCGTGACGGACTCGGCGCGGTCAAAGTGAAAAAAGGGACGGTCATCGAATGTGGTCGTTTCCGCGATAAACCGATGCCTGGTGAAGACGATCTTCATTTCGTCGAAGCCCGTAAAAATGCGGATCTTCAATCGTTCCTCGAGTTCTCGAAGATTCACACGTATACGGTCACACGCCACAACGGGATGATCGAGTATCGTTTCACGAATTTGCGCTACTTCTCAAAAGACATCTATCCGTTCGTCGCAGTCGTCATCGTCGACGAAGAGTCGAACGAAGTGTTGTCATCGTTCACCGGTTGGGTGTTCAGCGAAGAGAGCCTGCAAAAGAAATTGGCTTACGAACAGTAAAAAGTCGCTCCTCGGAGCGACTTTTTATTATGCTTCAGATTCCGTGAATTGGAGTTCGAAATCAAATTTGACTTTCTTATCGACGAGCACGCCACCCGCTTCGAGCGCCTGGTTCCACGTCAATCCGTAATCTTCCCGGTTGATGGACCCGTCTCCGGAGAAGGCGTGTTTCAAGTTACCCCAAGGATCTTTGGCGCTGCCTTCATATTCGACCTCGAACGTCTCTTCGCGCGTCGTCCCTCGAATCGATAAGTTTCCGGTCAACTCGAACTCGCCGCCGCCTTTTGAGCGGAACGATGTCGACTCGAACACGATGTCCTCGTATTGTTCGACGTCAAAGAAGTCGCCTGACCGCAGATGCGTGTCACGATCACCATTGTTCGTGTCAATCGAAGCCGCTTTGATGACGACTTTCACCTTCGCCAGTTCTTCAGGCTGTCCGTTCGCCTCGACCGTGAAGTCTTTAAATTCCCCTTTTACTTTCGAGATCATCATATGTTTGACCGTAAAGTTAATCGTACTGTGCGCTGGGTCGACTTGATAAGTTTTGGCCATACGTGCGTCCACTCCTTCAGGTTGATTTTCACTTCACAGTATTGTGATTACCACAAATCTTGACTTCAAAACATTTAGACGATGATGTGACAAATTATTGTCAAAAAATTTTGACATTTGTCACAATTACCCGTTAGGATGAAAAAGGGAACTATTTGCTTACGGCAAAAATGTAAGCGCATACATAGAGTCCCTATACTTTACGGAAAAGGGAGGAACGACCATGATTTATGAAGTCCCGAACTCGACAGGCACGAAAGTACACTTTAAAGACCGCTACGAGAACTACATCAACGGAAAGTGGACCGCGCCTGCAGGAGGAGAATACTTTGAGAACACCTCTCCGGTAAATGGTAAAGTTTTGTGTGAAGTCGCCCGTTCGACTAAAGAAGATGTCGAACTCGCTCTAGATGCAGCCCACGCGGCCAAAGAGTCGTGGGGAAAAACATCGGTCACCGAGCGAGCCGTCATTTTGAATAAAATCGCCGATCGGATGGAAGAGAACCTCGAAATGCTTGCCTACGCAGAAACGTGGGAGAACGGGAAGGCCGTTCGCGAGACGCTCAACGCCGACCTTCCGCTCGCGATCGATCATTTCCGTTATTTCGCCGGTGTGATCCGCTCTCAAGAAGGTGGCATCAGCGAACTCGATAACGACACGGTCGCTTATCACTTCCAAGAACCGCTCGGCGTCGTCGCCCAGATCATTCCGTGGAACTTCCCGATTTTAATGGCGGTTTGGAAAGTCGCACCGGCGCTCGCCGCTGGAAACTGTATCGTGCTGAAGCCGGCCGAGCAGACACCTTCCTCCATCATGGTGCTTATGGAATTGATTGAAGACTTGCTTCCGCCAGGTGTTTTGAACATCGTCAACGGATTCGGTCTTGAAGCCGGAAAGCCGCTCGCCTCGAGCGACCGCGTCGACAAAGTCGCGTTCACCGGTGAGACGACGACAGGTCGGTTGATCATGCAATACGCGTCACAAAATATCATCCCGGTCACGCTCGAGCTTGGCGGCAAGTCGCCAAACATCTTCTTCGCCGATATCATGGACGCGGACGATGACTTCTTTGATAAAGCGATTGAAGGGCTCGTCATGTTCGCGTTGAACCAAGGCGAGGTGTGTACGTGCCCATCGCGCGCCCTCATTCACGAGTCGATCTACGAACCGTTCATGGAGCGCGTCCTCGAGCGCGTCAAAGCGATCAAGCTCGGTAACCCGCTCGACCCTGACGTCATGATGGGTGCGCAAGCATCGAATGAGCAGATGGAGAAAATCTTGTCGTACCTTGAGATTGGAAAGTCAGAAGGGGCGGAGTGCTTGATCGGCGGTGAGCGCAACATGATGGACGGTGAACTCGCCGACGGATTCTATATCCAACCGACCATCTTCAAAGGCCACAATAAGATGCGCATCTTCCAAGAGGAAATTTTCGGACCGGTGCTTTCGGTGACGACATTCAAAGACGATGCCGAAGCGATCGCCATCGCGAACGACACCCTTTATGGCCTCGGTGCGGGCGTTTGGACGCGGGATATGAACCGGGCGTACCGTTTCGGGCGTGACATTCAAGCGGGCCGCGTCTGGATCAACTGTTATCACCAATACCCGGCGCACGCTGCGTTCGGCGGGTATAAGATGTCTGGGATTGGCCGTGAGAACCATAAGATGATGCTCAGCCACTACCAACGGACGAAAAATATGCTCGTCAGCTACAGCGAGCAAAAGCTCGGGTTCTTCTAAGATGGTGAATCGCGTCGAGGCCACCCCCGCCACGATCGCGCTTCTCGACCAGCTGAAACGAAAGCACGGACCTCTCCTGTTTCACCAGTCCGGCGGTTGTTGCGACGGAAGCTCACCGATGTGCTTTCCCGAAGGTGAGTTTATCGTCGGCGACCATGACGTCCTGCTCGGAGAGATTGGCGGTTGTCCGTTCTATATTCACGAGAAGCAATATGATTATTGGAAACATACGCAACTCATCATCGACGTCGTCGACGGCAGAGGCGGCATGTTCTCGGTCGAGGGCGTCGAAGGCAAACGGTTCTTGACCCGTTCCCGCGTGTTCACGGACGAAGAACGGGCCGAATTGCGACAGTCGTGAACGAGGATTAAAGCCGAGACAATAAGAAGTGGCGCGGCCGCGGGTGACGGGGGGGTGGTGTTTATTCTAGAGTATTTTTAGGTGCGAAAAGAGA
>NZ_JAFIFD010000047.1 GCF_020832205.1 Exiguobacterium sp.
TACTCCCATCAATACAGAGAATATGTAAAACCAGACGAGCTCGGTCGCGAGCGCGAAGCCCGTGAACGTGAGCGCGTTCAAACCGATGCCGATGAGCATGAGCTGTTTGCGCCCGTATCGGTCAGACAGCGTCCCTCCGAAAAAGCTCATAAATAAACCGGACATGGCCGAGACGGCGAACACCGTCCCGATCACGCTTGCTGAAAAACCGAGCGTCGCGAGATAAATCGCAAAAAACGGCATGACAAAAAACGTCGACAGCCGTGCAAAAAATGTACCGAACAAGACGCCTAGCGTCAGCGGATGAATCTGTCTGATTTTCATCCGGATCCCCCCTTTTTCTACATATAAATAGTTTACTTCTCTTCATGAAAGAACACTACTGCAAACAAAAAAGGCCCGGGATGTCCCGGACCTGTCGATCAATCATTATTTAACCGGTACGACCGCACCTTTGTACTCGTCTAAGATCCACTGTTGTGTCTCTTCGGACGTCAACACTTCAAGAAGTGCCTTGACGCGCTCGTCATCTTCGTCGCCTTCACGTGTGACGATCAAGTTGACGTACGGTGAATCTTCGCCTTCGAGGGCGATCGCGTCTTCGAGCGGGTTGAGGCCGGCATCAATCGCGTAGTTCGTGTTGATGAGGACCGCATCGCCTTCACCGTTGTTGTACGCTTGCGGGAGAAGGGCCGCTTCGACGTTCGTCTTGAACGTCAAGTTTTTCGGGTTGTCGACGATATCAGCGACCGTCGCATCGACCGTTTTGCCTTCAGCGAGCGTGATCAATCCTTCCGATTGAAGCATCGTAAGGATGCGGCCGTGATCGGCGACCGATGAGCTCATGATGATCTCGGCACCGTCCGGAAGCTCATCGAGTGACGCGTAGTCTTGCGAGTAGACACCGATCGGCTCGATGTGGACGCCGCCGGCTGAAGCGAATTTATAATCTTTGTTTTCAGCCATTTGCGACTCGAGGTACGGCTCGTGTTGGAAGTAGTTCGCGTCGAGCTCACCGTCCGCGAGCGTCTTGTTCGGGAGAACGTAATCTTGGAACTTCGTGATTTCAAGCTTGTAGCCTTTTGCTTCATATTCGTCTTTGACGTGCTCTAAAATTTCCGCGTGCGGCACGTTCGATGCGCCGATGACGAGCGTCTTGTCGTCCCCTGATCCTGATTCTGAATCCCCGCCGCAAGCCGCGAGAATTGTGAGTGCTGATGCTGCCGTTAAACCGAGTACTGTTTTCCATGATTTCATGTGTGAACCCTCCAAATGTTTTTTTATGTGATTAAGCCGAACGCTTATCAATTCTTGTGACGAGTCGGTCTCCGATGAACTGGATGACGAAGACGATGACTAAGATGAGGACGGTCGCAACGAACGTCACATCGTTACGTGACCGTTGGAACCCGTCGAGGAACGCCAAGTTCCCGAGCCCGCCGCCACCGACGACACCCGCCATGGCCGTATAGCCGACGATCGCGACGAGTGTGACCGTGATCCCCGACACGATGGCCGGGAGCGCCTCTGGGAATAACACTTTATAGATGATTTGCCATTTCGTCGCCCCCATCGACTCGGCCGCCTCGATGACGCCGCGGTCGATTTCACGAAGGGCGAGTTCGACCATCCGGGCATAGAACGGGGCCGCCCCGATGATGAGCGCCGGGAGTGCCGCCGTCGACCCGAGAATCGTCCCGACGACGATTTTCGTGAACGGGATGAGCAAGATGATTAAAATGATGAACGGGATCGAACGGAAGACGTTGACGAACGCGCTGACGATCGTGTAAATCGTCCGATTTTTCATCATGAGCGGTTCATTTGTTACATATAAGATCATCCCGAGGGCAAGACCGAAAGCAAACGTCGCGCCACCGGCGACGAGCGTCATATAAATCGTCTGCCACGTCTCTTCGAGCATGATTTCCCAGTCTACGTTAGGAAACATCGTTCTCCACCTCCACTTCGACTGCCTGTGATCGGATAGAGGCGATGGCCCGCTCGACTTCAGCCGGCTCCCCGATCAATTGAATGAATAGCGTTCCGAGCGCGCCGACTTGCGACTGCGTCACGTTCCCGCCGATGATGTTGAAGCCGATATCATGCGTCTTCAAGACGTCTGAAAGGATCGGCTGTTCGGCCGTCTCGTTCAAAAACTTCAGCTTGACGATTTGACCGCTCGGATACCGCGCCTTCAAGTGCTCGAACGTGAGCGACATGTCGTCGACGGCGCCGATCTGTTTGACGAACTCTTTCGTGATCGGCTGTTCCGGATGTTGGAACACGTCAGCGACTTGCCCGATCTCGACGACTTTCCCTGCTTCCATGACGGCGACGCGATGGCAAATCTTTTGGATGACGTGCATCTCGTGGGTGATGAGGACGATCGTCAAGCCGAGCTTCTTGTTAATGCTGACGAGCAACTCGAGAATCGAATCGGTCGTCTTCGGGTCGAGCGCGCTCGTCGCTTCATCGCAGAGGAGCACTTCTGGATTCGTAGCGAGCGCACGGGCAATCCCGACTCGCTGCTTTTGACCACCCGACAATTGGGATGGATAGCTGTCTTCTCGACCTGTCAATCCGACGAGGTCGACGAGCTCTTCGACGCGGCGTTTCCGCTCGCTAGCCGGTACCCCGATGAGTTCGAGCGGGAAGCTGATGTTCTCAGCGACCGTGCGCGACCATAGTAGATTGAAGTGCTGGAACACCATTGAGACGTTTTTACGAATACCTCGTAACTCTTTCGGGCTCAGCTTCGTGAGTTCGCTCCCTGCTACCTCGATCGAACCGCTCGATGGCGACTCGAGCCGGTTGAGCAACCGGATGAGCGTCGATTTCCCCGCCCCTGAATATCCGATTATTCCAAAAATTTCGCCGCTTTCGATTGTAAGCGACACATCATCGACCGCCTGGACTCGACCGTTCTTCGTGTCGAACCATTTGGCCACATTACGTAGTTGAATCAATCCCTTTCCCTCCTGACAACAAAAAAAGTACGCACGTTTGAGCAAACGTGCGTACTTTATCGGTACGGACAACGATTGCTCTCATCTTCCAAGGTTCTCACCTTGCTGGAATTAGCACCATTTCGGATTGCTCCGCGGTTGCTGGGCGTCATAGGGCCAGTCCCTCAGCCTCTCTTGATAAGAGTGTTGTTTATTCGATTAGCTTTATCATAGCGACACATTATTTTCATGTCAAACTATTTTTCTCCGATAAAACAAAAAAAGGTGCCGCCCGAAGACGACACAGAACGTAGCACCTTGAGTCACAGGAAGGACAACCCATAGATGAACCCCTTTTGCCCGATCAGAGCATTCATCCTTAGTATGGGGGATTTCGCTCGTCAATCACCCAATCCTCACATGTACCGAACAGTTACGCGGTCGGTATTCCTTCGCTTGATTTTTTTGGGGGACAATCGAAGGGAAGGTCCACTTAAAATCGCGTAAGCGAATGGTTCGGCGATGTGCGAACGTCTTGATTGCGAGTAAATCGCGTCCTATTTTTGTGTTCAAGTAAGATGTTGTAATGAATATACCATTCGTGAACTTTCTGTGTCAACTGATTATTTAAAATTTTCAGATTATTCTAATGTTCCTCCGTCATTGGACGAAGGAAAGGATGTGTTGCACGTTTTGGAACGCGTAAAGCCGATCCGTGACCTGGCCATTTTCAAGCTTCAACAGCGCCGGTACGCTCATCACTTGATACGCCTCGAGCTCTTGCGGGATAAAGTTCGCATCGCGTTTTTCAATCTTGAGTTCCTGGTCGATCGCCTCGACGACCGTGAGCATACGTTCCGCCACAGCGCATGTACCACACATCGGGGCGTATATATATAACAATCCGTCTGTCATCATGTCTCTCACCTCTCTACTGATTATATGAAGCTTCGCCCAGACATTCAAAAGTTGTGCTCGTTTTGAAAAAATTCTGAATAGTTTTCTTTTTCCTGTTGACGCTCGAGTGAAAGAGGCATAGTATGGTCAATAACTTTAACGCTTTTGTACATAACAGTAAAAGAGAAGGACAGGTGAAGAAGACATGACGGAAGAGAAACTTACCGGAAAACAGTTCTTGATGAACGTATTGAACGGACTCAGCCTTGCCATTTTGATCGCCCTCATTCCGAGCGCGTTGCTCGGTGAATTGACGAAAGCCATCTTGCCGTATTTTCCGTCGCTTCAGTTCATCTTAGATGCGACGACGATCGCGATGCGGCTCCTCCCCGCCATCATCGGGTTGGCGGTCGCCATGCAGTTCGGTCGCTCGACGCTTGAAGCCGGGACGATCGCCATCGCGACTTACGTCGGAAGCGGGGCCATCCGCATCGAAGAAGGCGCGTTCCTCATGGCCGGGATCGGTGACGTCATCACGGCCGGCGTGACAGCAGCCCTTTCGACATTCCTTGTCATGCAGCTGACGCCGCGCTTGAAAACATACACGGTGCTCGTCTTACCGATGACGGTCATTGTCATCGCAGGCGGTATCGGGTCGTTCCTGCTCACGTACATCTCGCAAATCACGACGTACATCGGGTCGATCATCATGACGATGACTGAACTTCAGCCGGTCGTCATGGGCATCTTGATCGCGATGGCGTTCTCGCTCATCATCGTCTCACCGATTTCGACGGTCGGGATCGCCACGGCGATCAGTCTATCGGGCGTCGCGGCCGGGGCGGCCAACCTCGGTGTCGTCGCAGCCGGCTTCGGACTCGCCATCGCCGGCTGGCAGATGAACGCGACCGGCACGTCGATCGCGCACTTCCTCGGCTCGCCAAAAATTCAAATGGCGAACTTCATCCGTCGTCCCGTCATGATGCTACCGGTGCTCGCGAACGCGGCCATCCTCGGTGCGCTCGCTGGCATCTTAAAGATTGAAGGCACGCCGATCAGTGCCGGGTTCGGCGTCTCAGGTCTCATCGGTCCGATCAACGCGTTGCACTTGATGCCGGGCGGATTCGCCCTCTTCAACGTCCTGCTCGTCATCGTCTTGTTCGGCATGATCCCGATCGCGCTCGGCATCTTCTTCTTCAAACTGTTCAACCGGACGCCGCTCATCCGTCCGGAACATTACCGACTCGACTTTGAATAAACGATAAAAGCCGGCTTCTCATGAGAGAAACCGGCTTTTCTTTTAGCCTTGGATCATCGCTTCATATTCTTCCGCTGACATGAGCTTGTCGACGTCCGACGCGTCGTTCAACTCGACTTCGATCATCCAAGCGCCTTCGAACGGCGCTTCGTTGACGAGTTCCGGCGAATCGGCGAGCGATTCGTTGACGGCCGTGATCTTACCAGAGATCGGTGCGTAAAGCTCTGACACCGTCTTGACCGATTCAACCGAGCCGAACGGCTCGTCGATTAGAATCGTCCCCCCGATTTCAGGAAGTTCGACGAACACGATGTCCCCGAGTTCACTTTGTGCGAAATCCGTGATCCCGATGCGGGCCACACTTCCGTTCACTTCAACCCATTCGTGTTCTTTTGAATAACGTAAATTGGCAGGTACTTTGCTCATCCTAACTTCCCCCTCAAATAAATTAGACTCACACGTGTATTATAGCACTTAGCCCCAAACGTCTGTAAACGACTTTTCCGAAAAACCGACCGTCGATTTTTCCCCGTCCGTGACGATTGGACGCTTCAAAAGCATACCATTGCTCGCGAGGAGCTCGAGTTGTTCGTCTTCTGATAAATTCGGCAACTGATCTTTAATCCCTTCGTTGCGATATACTTGTCCGCTCGTGTTGAAAAACTTTTTAAGCGGAAGACCCGACTGTTTCCACAGCTCGGCCAACTCGTCTTTTGCCGGCGTCGCCTCGACGATATGAACGTATGTATAGTCGATGCCGTTCTCTTTCAACCACTTCTCTGCTTTTTTACATGTGCTGCACGGCGGATAGCCGTATAGTGTCACCATCATTCATCACCTCTTCTGTTAATGTAGCATATCTCGTTTCTCGACATCACGCCCGAAGCAGCCGTTCGATTTCTTTCTTGAGCATCGGGTTCACCGAATGGCGCGCCTCGATATACGCGAGAATGGCTGCTGCCGCCTCAACCGAACGTCCATATCCAAGTACCCCTTGCTCGAGGAACGCAATCACATCCGGATGCCGCACTTCGACCCGACGTGTCGGATTGAACGGGTCACTCATCTCCCCGTGTGCCTTCAAGACGTTCGTGACGGCCGCGACTTGGATGAGCTCAAATCCTGCGAGCCGCTCGCCCCGTCGTTCGCGGAGCAGGCCGACATATAGGTTCGTCAGCGCCTCCTCATAGCAATAAGAGGCGTCAGCAGCCTGTGTGATGATGTTCGGCGTGGCAAACGCCTCGAGCGCTTCATCCCGTTGCCAAATGATGCGTCCCGGTGTGTAGGCAATCGACGCCATCTCATGGAGCTCAAAGACGGCGAATTCACCGTAAATGCCGTCCTCATACATGATTTTGTGTCCGTCTTTCGTGTTTTGGAACCGGTAGGCAATCGGTTCGACTTCGAGCCAATCCAACTCGTCGATGAATCGGGCTTTCTGTCCGTCTTCGACGATCAAAAAGAAGTCGAGGTCCGAGTAATCGTCGAGCCGGTCCGTTTCAAGACCAATCGAGCCGAGCGCGAGCAACAACAGGGTTCCTTCATGCGTCGCGACGGAACGGCCGATCGCGTCCATTCGTTCAAGCAATGCGTTTCGTCTCATCATCATCCCTCCCACGTCCATTGTACGTTCCGGGCACACAAAAAAGAAAGAGCCGACCGCGTCCGGCCGACCCCTTCTCTTGTTCGTCACACGATAAACTTGTTCGCTTTGATGAGACTCGCCGCGACTTCGCGCTTCGTGCCGATGACGTTGATCGGCTGATAGCGGCTGAACTTCTTCATCGCTGAGAGAAGCATACGCTGCTCGTCGCCTGATGCCGCCGCGTACAACACTTCTTTCGCCATCAGTTCGACTTGCTTGAACACTTGCTCGGCGAAGATTTCCGTGTAGCGGACTTTTTGTGCATTCTTCTCCTCGCCGGTACGGCCTATCGCTTTTTCCGTCCGGGCGATGGCTGCCTCGAGCGCGTAGATGGCGCTGATGATGTCGGCGAGCTTCGCGAGGATCTCTTGCTCGTTCTGGAGGTTTTGCTGATATTTCTGGACCGCCGTTCCGGCGATCATCAAGTTGATTTTCTTCATGTTCGATAGGAGCATCTTCTCGCGAGCGAGCGGAGAACCGTCAAGTTCTTGCGGCATGTAGCTCATGAGCTCTTTTTGAAGTTTTTGTGCTTCCGCGAGGAGAGGCAAGTCGCCTTTCATCGCTTTCTTCAGAAGAGTGCCTGGCACGATCAAACGGTTGATCTCGTTCGTGCCTTCGAAGATGCGGTTGATGCGTGAGTCACGATACAAGTTTTCGACTTCGTACTCGGTCATGAAGCCGTAACCGCCGTGGATTTGGACCGCTTCGTCGACGACGTAGTCGAACGTCTCCGAGGCGAACACTTTGTTGAGCGAGCACTCGATCGCGTACTCAGCGATTGCTTGAGCGACTTTCGAGCCGTCACGCATGTTGTCGTCACCGAGGGCGTCGAGGCTGTCTTGGAACAAGCCTCCCGTCCGGTACACTGAGCTCTCCATCGCGTAAATGTTCGCCGCCATCGTCGCCAACTTCTCTTGGATGAGCGGGAATTGGCTGATCGGCGTCTTGAACTGTTTGCGTTCGTTCGCGTATTGGACCGAAAGATCGAACGCGCGCTTCGACGAACCGACCGCGCCGACAGCGAGTTTATAACGGCCGACGTTCAAGATGTTGAAGGCGATGACGTGACCTTTGCCCACTTCACCTAACAAGTTGTCGACTGGTACTTCGACATCTTCTAAGATGAGCGTCCGCGTCGATGAACCTTTGATTCCCATCTTCTGCTCTTCGGCACCTGTCGAGACGCCGTTGTAGTCGCGCTCGACGATGAAGGCGCTGAACTTGTCGCCGTCGATCTTCGCATAGACGACGAACACGTTGGCAAAGCCGGCGTTCGTGATCCATTGCTTCTCACCGTTCAAGACGTAATGCGTGCCCGCCTCATTCAAGACGGCCGTCGATTTCGCACCGAGCGCGTCTGACCCTGAGCCTGGCTCAGTGAGGGCGTATGCCGCGATCCATTCGCCGGTCGCGAGTTTCGGCAAGTACTTATGCTTTTGCTCTTCCGTTCCGAAGAAGACGATCGGAAGCGTCCCGATTCCGACGTGGGCGCCGTAGCTGAGAGCGAATGAACGCGCTTTGGCGAACCGTTCCGTGATAATCGATGACGAGATTTTGTCGAGCTGATAGCCGCCGTACTCTTCCGGCACGTCCGCACCGAGCAATCCGAGTTCGCCCGCTTCTTTCAACAGTTCGACCGAGAGATCGAACTCGTGTTTTTCAATCCGTCCGAGCACCGGCATGACACGGTCGTCGACGAAGCTCGCCGTCGTGTCGCCAATCATCTTATGCTCATCTGAGAAGTCTTCCGGTGTAAAGAGACGATCCGCGTCGAGTGCGTCGATGACGAAACTACCGCCTTTGATCAATTCGTGTTCTGTCCGTTCCATAGTCAATTCCCCCTTATAGTAATTCGAAGACGCCAGCAGCACCCATTCCGCCACCGATGCACATCGTCACAACTCCATACTTTTCATTGCGTCGCTTCATCTCATGCAAGATCGAGACCGCGAGTTTCGCACCCGTACAGCCGAGTGGATGTCCGAGGGCGATGGCGCCGCCGTTGACGTTCACTTTCGCCGGGTCGATGCCGAGTTCGCGGATGACGCCGAGCGATTGGCTCGCGAACGCCTCGTTCAACTCGAACAATCCGACTTCTTCAAGCTTCACGCCAGCCATCTCGAGCGCTTTCGGAATGGCGACGACCGGACCGATCCCCATCACTTCCGGACGAACACCGCCGACAGCGAATGAGAGGAACTTCGCCATCGGCTTCAAGCCTTGGCGTTCCGCTTCTTCGCGCTCCATGACGAGTACGGCCGCGGCGCCGTCTGATACTTGCGACGCGTTCCCCGCTGTCACCGACCCTTTGATTTTGAAGGCCGGGCGCAACTTGCCGAGCGCTTCGACGGTCGAGTCGGCGCGGACACCTTCGTCATGTTTGACGACGACTTCACGTTCCGCGACTTTTCCGTCTTCTCCGAGGACGTGCTCGATGACGGTCACCGGTACGATCTCTTCTTCAAACTTGCCGCCCGCGATCGCTGCTGCCGCTTTTTGATGACTGTCGATGGCGAACCGGTCTTGGTCTTCGCGCGAGATGTTATACTCGGCCGCGACCCGTTCTGCCGTATGACCCATGCTCATGTAGTACTCAGGCGCCGTCTCCATGATCGTCGGGTTTGGACGGATGACGTGTCCCCCCATTGGGACAAGGCTCATCGATTCCATTCCGCCGGCGATGACCGCCGTCGCTTGACCGATCATGATCTTCGCTGCCGCGTCCGCGATCGCTTGAAGGCCTGACGAGCAGTAGCGGTTGATCGTGATGGCGGGTACTTCGTGTGACAATCCGCCGCGAACGGCCGCGTAGCGGGCGATATTCATCCCTTGTTCGGCTTCCGGCATCGCACATCCCATGATGACGTCGTCGATGGGGCCGTTATAACCGGCCCGTTCGAGCGTCGCTTTGATCGCATGTCCGGCAAGTTCGTCCGAGCGAACGTTTCGGAACGATCCCCGTTTTGCTTTTCCGACCGGCGTCCGTGCGCCGGCCACGATGACTGCTTCCCTCATCTGTGAAATCCCCCTTTTGTCAGTTCCGAAGTGGCTTGCCTTTAACGAGCATATGTTGCATCCGTTGCTGCGATTTTGGTTCTCCGATGAGGCTCAAGAACGCCTCGCGCTCGATGTCGAGGAAGTATTGCTCGTCGACCATCGTGCCGTACGCCAAATCGCCGCCGCTGATGACGTGGGCAAGTTTTTTCGCAATCTTCAAATCATGCTCTGAAATGTAGCCACCGTAGAACATCTCGTACGCCGCAAGTTCAAGCGTCGCTTTCCCCGTCTGTCCGACGACCGGTAACTTTTCACGCACCGGCGCCGTGTAACCGTCGGCGAGTCCGAGCACCGTTTGTTTCGCATCGAACGTCAAGTGGTCACGGTTCATCGAGATGCCGTCGACCGCCCGGTGATAACCGAGTGTTTTCGCGTCATACGCCGACTTCGATACTTTCGCCATCGCGATGTTCTCGAACGTCTGTTGCGCCGCCTTCTCGATGTTTTGCATCGACTTCGGCGTCTGCTCCAAGAAACGGCGATACGTGTTGACGTTTCCGCCTCCACCCGGGATGAGTCCGACCCCGACTTCGACGAGCCCCATATACGTCTCGAGCGCCGTCTGCATGCGGGCTGCAGGCAAGCTAATTTCCGTGCCTCCGCCGAGCGTCATGCCGTACGGCGCGACGACGACCGGGCGACCCGCATAGCGAATCTTTTGGACGACTTGTTGGAATTTATTGATGATCCAGTCGAGTTCATACCAGTTCTCGTCTTCCGCTTCCATGAGCATCATCGCGAGGTTCGCGCCGACACAGAAGTTTTTGCCGTCGTTGGCGAGGACGAGTCCTTTGAAGTCTTGCTCGACACGGTCGATCGACTGCTCGATCATCTGCATGATGTCGACGCCGATTGCGTTGTTCGGCGATGTGAACTCGAGGGCGACGACGTCGTCACCGATATCGATGAGGCGGGCCCCACCGTTCTCGAGGATGATCCCGTTCGACTTGGCGAGCGGTGCGAGTTTCAGTTCTTTCGGGTTGACGGTCTTCTCGACGTACGTCCCAGACGCTTGATCGTAATACTGGTCCCCTTTATAGAAGGAAGTATGTCCGGCAGCGAGCATCTCGTCGATCCACGCCGGGACGTCATATCCTTCTTGTTTCATTCGTGCCACTGATTTTTCAAGCCCGAGCGCATCCCACGTCTCGAACGGTCCGAACTTCCAACCGAAGCCCCACTTCATCGCGTCGTCGATGGCGACGATCGAGTCACTGATCTCACCTGTAAGCCGTGCCGAGTAGGCGAGTGTCTTCGCTGTGATTGGCCAGAGCAATTGTCCGATGCGTCCTTTGTTCAAGACAGCGCCTTTCAACTTCGCTTTCGAGCCCGGAAGTGATTTAATCTGGTCGAGTTCCGGACCTGTAATCGCTTTCAATTGTTCATATTCGAACGTCCCCAGGTTCAATTCCTGGATGACTTTCCCGTCTTTCTTATAGAAGCCTTGGCCGGCCTTTTGTCCGACCCACCCTTTTTCGACGAGCGTCTTCATCTCGGCCGGGACGTCGAACGTGTCTTTCTCCTCACCGGCGTCGAGCGTCTCGAAGACGTTTCCGGCGACATGGACGAACGTGTCGATGCCGACGACGTCGAGCGTGCGGAACGTCGCGGATTTAGGTCGACCGATGAGCGGACCGGTGATCGAGTCCATTTCGCCGATTGAAGCGTTCTGTTTCAACATCTCCTCGAACGTGACGAGAAGACCGTACGTCCCGATCCGGTTACCGATGAAGTTCGGCGTGTCTTTCGCTTCGACAACACCTTTCCCGAGACGGTCTTCTGCGAAGCGGGCCATGAAGTCGATAACCGGGCGCGCCGTTTTTTCCGTCGGGATGAGTTCGAGCAATTTCAAATAGCGTGGCGGGTTGAAGAAGTGCGTCCCGAGGAACCGGTGTTGCAATCCTTCAGGGAGGACGCTAGCCATCGCCTCGATCGAGATACCTGACGTGTTCGAGCTGAGAATCGCGTCTTCGCGGATGTAAGGTGCGATTTTTTCGAACAGCTGTTGTTTCACGTCGAGCCGTTCGACGACGACTTCGATGACCCAGTCGGCTTCTCTCAAACGCTCGAGGTCGTCTTCTAAATTACCGACGTCGATGAAGTTCAAGTGATCCGATGTCGCGAGCGGTGCCGGGTTTTGCTTCAACAATTTTTGCCGGTTCTCCGAAGCGATGCGGTTACGTACTTCTGGAGACTCGAGCGTGAGTCCTTTCGCTTCCTCTTTTGCCGTCAATTCCCGTGGTACGATGTCGAGCATGAGCGAACGAATCCCCGCGTTCGCCAAGTGAGCCGCAATCCCCGCCCCCATTACTCCTGAACCGATGACGACCGCAAAACGGATATTGCTCGTCAAACGGAGGTCGGCTGATTGTTCGATGTGACTCGTCATATTGTTCCCCCCTCAATGAGAATGAATAGTGATTCATTTCACGCGTAAAAAAAATCGCAATCACCATCGTGTTTACTCTTCTATCATAAATGAATGAACATTCATTCGCAAGCCCGCATTTTTCAAATTCATTCCATTTCATGAAATAACGATTAGTTTTTGAGTCGAGTGGTATAGACAGAAAGAGTCAATTTTAGAAAGGGGAATGTACACATGAGTGACAATCGTTTAAACACAGTCGGAAGTCGAAAAGATTTTGAATCGTTCAAGAAGGACGGACAAGAGCAAGCCCATCAGCCGGGCATCGACTCGAAGATGGAACCGTTCCCAATCTATGAACGTGTTGGATATAAAGGAAGCGAGAAGTTGCAAGATAAAGTTGCCATCATTACAGGCGGCGACTCCGGAATCGGGAAATCGGTCGCCATCTTCTTCGCCCATGAAGGTGCGAACTCGGTCATCGTCTATAAAGACCAAAACGAGCTAGAGGACGCCGAGGCGACGAAAGAACGCATCGAAGAACTCGGTCAAGCGTGTCTGTTGCTCCAAGGAGACCTCGGCGATTCAATGTTCTGTCAAGACGTCGTCAAACAGACGCTCGAGACGTTCGGTCACTTGGATATTCTCGTCAACAACGCCGCCGAGCAGCATCCGCAAGAGTCGCTCCTCGACATCTCGGATGAGCAACTCGAGAAGACGTTCCGGACGAACATTTTCAGCATGTTCTATTTGACGAAAGCTGCCCTCCCTTACTTGAACGAAGGCGCGAGCATCATCAATACGACGTCGATCACAGCGTATGAAGGGAATGACCAGTTGATCGATTACGCTTCGACAAAAGGTGCGATCACGGCGTTCACGCGTTCACTCGCCAAAAACTTGGCCGAGAAGAAGATTCGTGTCAACGGCGTCGCTCCAGGTCCGATTTGGACACCGCTCATCCCGGCGACGTTCCCGGCGGAAAAAGTCGCCACGTTCGGTGATTCGGCCGAAATGAAGCGCCCAGGTCAACCGGCAGAGCTCGCCCCAGCTTACGTCTACCTCGCAAGCGACGACTCGACGTACGTCAGCGGACAAGTCATGCACGTCAATGGCGGGACGGTCGTTAACGGATAATCTTGTCAAAAGGCCCAGTGTTCAGTCACTGGGTCTTTTTGTTGGGAAATTAACCCATACTATGTTAGCGTTGTCTTCAGGAATTCGTCCGGTCGCTCAGACCAATATACGAAAGACAGGAGCTCACGTTTGATGATTCATTTACACTTAACAAAAGATGACTTTTTCGCCTTACAGAAAAACTTCATCGAAAATTCCGATTACCATAAAAGAAGAGCTAGACACGTCACGATTATATTGATGTTGCTCACAGTATCATGGGGATTCTTGCTTGCAATCCTTTTGTTACCTCAAACGATTTCTGCCTCCCTGTTCCTCGGACTCGCCATCGGTTCCAGTTTGTTCTTAGCGTTGTTATTGTTCCCCCTCTTAAAAAAAGCGTATGTAAACATCACACTTTGGCAACTCCGCTATTTACTGAAACTAGAAACAAAATGGCCACGTGACATCACGTTGAATATTAATGAGCACGGGATTGAGCGCAGCTCTCTTCACAATAATGTAAATAAACGGCTTCAAGTCGCATGGGAAGCGATTGAACGAGTGAGTGGCGATGAGACAAATCATTATCTATATGTTGAAGCAAGAGAAACAATTGTTGTCCCGAAGCGACACCATACGCTAAGCGAGACGGAGCAAAATAAGATCAATCACTTATTACAACAAAACTTAAATATCACACCCTAACTATCGATGTCACTTAAAGATAGACATGGTCTAATTCTTCTCGGACGTACACATAGATGACTGAATGAAAAAAGGAGTACCTTAAATGATCACCACGTATAAAATGACGCTTGAAGATTTTCTATCATTTCAAGAGGACATGATTCACCATTCTAATCAACATAAGAAGAGCCGCAACATATGGTTGATTTTTATGAGTGCCCCTGCACTCTTACTCGGATATTTAGCTACAATCTTAATTTTACCTCGCCCTGAGTCATTTTCTTTATTTCTACTTACTGTAATCGGTATAGGGATTTTGTTCGCGCTGTTGCTCAGACCGTTGCTAAAGGATTTATATGCACCATTCGTCCTCAGGCAAATTCGGCGTCTAGTTACTAAAGACCATGTCTCGCCGGCGGACATCACGCTTCAATTTCATGATACTTACATCGAGATGCATGCTGTTCGTGGTAATATCAGTCGAACGACTCAAGTCCCTTGGACATCTATTCTCAAAGTGAACGAGGATGAGACGCATCGTTTCCTCTATTACGAAGAAGATGAAGCCCTGATTATTCCGAAGGCGAAAGACGGAGTCACGGAAGTCGAACAAACTGAAATCGACCGGATACTTGAAAAACATCTAGCGACACCGATAAACGTATGACTTTAGTATGTGGAGGGAACTCTATGAATGAGCAGCATTATGACGACGAGCATGAAGAAGAGTACAACGAAGACATTTTAGAGTTTGATCCTCATTTTGACCATGATGCCAAAATGGAAATCAATTTGAACGAACAAGGCGTCAATTTCATCGGCAACGCCGAAGGCTATCTCGCCCTCGCGCGAATGTTTACATTTTTAGCGCAAACACATATGTTCATTCGCATGGAAAATCCCCCTTCGCCTGACGTAAATACTTCTTACGGATATGGTCCGTATCATATGGCTGATTTCATCCGAAGAGATTTCATTCAAAATAAACAATATCTATTTAATCCAGGCGCTCTGCGTGATGTGCATCCAGAAGAACATCAAGAGCTTTTCTTTTGGCTGTCTGATCAAATCGGTCCAGAGTTTTGGGTTACCGATAACGAGAACAAGAAAGAATAGATTGATTCAAAAGGAAAGGTCATAGTTATGAAAAATAAAAAACTGACACACTTCACATTGATTGATCTTGTTGAACGAAAAATACAGTTCACAAAAACAAATCCAATATTCGATCAAAACGAATTTAAACACAATAACGAAGGTGAACGTTTAGCTTATCGTGAGATGTTGAGTGACATGAAGGAAATGAAGGAAGACGAGTTTCTAGATAAGTATCTTCATTTATTGAAAACACTTGCGAAGAAGTTCGAAAGCAATGCATTTACAGACAAGCGTGAACAAGAAAAAATGACAGGGTACAATATTGGAATCGTTTTTGTCTTAAAATGTATCGATCCGATATATGAATTCGACTTAGAAGAATATCCGCTTCCTGACGTCGAGTGAAAGAGGAGAATCCATCCATGAATAACGATACGACTTTCTTCAAAGGACGAACCGGTTTGCTTCTTGTAGCCCCACTCTGTTTCAGTTTAATCGCAGGTTGTTCTTCCATCCAAGACATAGATTATAGCGAGGTCGATCTTCAAGGGAAGATTATAGAAGTGAACGCTGAGGAAGCGATGATTTTAATCGAGGATCAGACCAACGGACAAGTCTGGGTAGATGTATCCGGTTTGAATGACGGAATCGAACGACTTCACAGTCCGCTCGAGGTCAACGTTTGGTTAGATGAATCTACCACTGAAGACACTTCCACTATAGAAAAAGCCGAACGAATCGATGTCATCAAATAGTATCGAACACATCAAAAAAGCACGAACGCCCTCGACGGACGTTCGTGCTTTCCTTATTTCTTCACCATTCCTTTTAACACGAACGCGACGTTCGCCGGACGTTCCGCCAAGCGGCGCATGAAGTAGCCATACCAGTCACGGCCGTATGGCACGTAGACGCGGACTTTATATCCTTGGCGGACGAGCTCGAGTTGACGCTCGACGCGGATGCCGTAAAGCATTTGGAACTCGAACTGGTCGAGCGGGATGTCGTTCAGTTTCACATGCTCGATGATGGCATCGATCATATGGTCGTCATGAGTCGCAATCGAGGCGTAGTTCCCGTTCGCAAGATGGAGTTTGACGAGCTTCAAATAGTTGTGGTCGACGTCTTCTTTCTCTGGGAAGGCGACCGTCGCCGGCTCTTTGTAGGCACCTTTGACGATGCGAAGGTTCGGCTTGAGCGGTGCGAGATGGTTGATGTCATCCTCTGAACGGTACAAGTACGATTGGATGACCGTCCCGAGCCCGTCAAAGTCCGCCTTCAATCGCTTGAACAAGTCGAGCGTCTTCTCGCAGCGCGACTCGTCTTCCATGTCGATGGCGACGAAGACACCGACGCGTTGTGAAGTCGTCAAAATCTGACGCATGTTGTCTTCGATCAACTCATCTGAAATATCAAACCCGAGTGACGTCAGCTTGAGCGACATGTAGGCGTCGAGCTTCTCTTCTGCCATAATTTCAATCGCCCGAATGATCTCGTCCCGATTTTCTGTCGCTTCCTCGACCGTCGTGATAAACTCCCCTAAATGGTCCACCGTGACCGACAATCCTTTCGCGTTCAATTCCCGAATCGTCGGTACCGACGTCTTGAAATCTTCCCCCGCCACAAAGCGCGAAGCCCCGAACCGAAGCCCGTATTTTTTAGCCAAACTGTTGAGTGTTTTGTTTTGAGACATGTAAATAAATCCATCGCGCAACACTTTTTCCATCTGCTTTTCCCCCTTACATTTACACCCATCTATCTCTATGACGATGTCTGAAATTATTATGACATACAAACGTCAATTCGTCTGTATTTTTGTAACCGTTTGCAGCAGTTTATTGCCCAAGTTTTCAAAAAAACGGACGCCCTCTCGGACGTCTCGTTCATAGGTTTGTCGCCGGTGCGACATATAGCAAAATACTGAGGAAAACGAACACACTTCCGGCAAGGACGAACAAGTGCCAAATCGCATGGTTGAACGGTAACTTCTGCCACACGTAAAAGACGATCCCGACCGAATAGGCGATCCCTCCGGCAAGGAGCAGCATAAATCCGGTATGGCCGAGCGACTCATAGAGCGGACGAATCGCGATGATGCAAATCCAACCGAGTCCTAAATACGTCACGTTCGACACCCACATATACTTGCCCGTCGAGAACAGCTTCCAAATGATGCCTAAAATCGCGACACCCCAGACAATCCCGAATAACGTCCAGCCGAGCGTTCCTTGAAGCGACACGAGGGCGAACGGCGTGTAGCTGCCGGCGATGAGTAAGTAAATCCCGGCATGGTCAAACACTTGGAGCACTCGTTTCGCCCGTGGGTGCGGAATCGCATGCATGAGCGTCGAGAACAAGTACAGTAAGATCATCGAGACCCCGAATACGCTCACCGCGATGACGTTCCATGTGCTCCCTGTCTCTGTTGCGCTCATGACGAGTAACACGAGGGCGACGATACTAAAGATGACCCCGAGTCCGTGCGTGACGGCACTCGCGATTTCTTCCCCGAGCGTATCGGCATGGAGCATGTCTTTCAGCTTCTCTTGATCCATTCAAGTCCCACCTTTCAGTTCCATTCCTATAGTATGGTCATTTCCCGATTTTGTTGCAAACAAAAACATGGGTCGCGAGGACCCATGTCGATTCGTTATGCGACTTCTTTCACTGGAACGTCACATTCCATATTCTGTGCCCGCATCGCCCGCGCGCGCACGTGGAACAAGACGAGCAGCGTGACCGTGCCGATCGTGGCGATGACGTACGGGATCGGCCCGTCCATCTTGAATCCGATCGGCGCCGTCAGGATGTAGAACCAGACCGCGTACAGCATGAACGTGCCCGGGACGAGCGCGATGTAGTGGTTGCGCCCCTTGATGTACAAGTACATCGCCCCGACGAAGAGCGCGATGACGGCCGTCGTCTGGTTCGCCCAGTTGAAGTACTGCCAGAGCATCTGGAAGTCCATGTTCGTCAACACGTATGAGATCGCGAAGAGTGGCAATGCGATCCAGAGGCGGGAGGCGAACTTCTTCTGTGCGACCTTCAAGTAGTCGGCGATGATCATCCGGGCGCTGCGGAACGCCGTGTCGCCCG
>NZ_JAFIFD010000001.1 GCF_020832205.1 Exiguobacterium sp.
TGTGTAGTGCAAAATAGGAGTGCAGAAGTGTGCAACGGAAACGTACACAACTCTGCACTCCTATTTTTGAAAAGAAAAAGGACTTGCCAGCAATCATAATCTCACCCTAACGTTTAAGTTGCGACACAAGAACGTTAGGAGATGGAAGGAATGCTAGCAATGTCCGATATCAATTGTATCAAATTTCTCAGAAACCACAAATCACATTCGATCAATCGAATCGCTAAAAATCTAGACCTCAATTGGAGGACAGTAAAAAAATACGCGGATTCAGCTCAATTGCCGAGTGAAACCATTCGCCCCAAGAGGGGCATGATGTACGGAACGAGATGGGGCGAGATGGTCGAGGATTGGTTGACCGAGGATCAGATGCTTCAGAAAAAGTTGAGACGAACGAATAAAAAGATTTATGAAACGCTGGTGGCAAACGGATTCGAGGGCTCTTATCGAACGGTCTGCAATTTCATCAAGAGCTGGCATATGACAAGCGAAGAGGAAAACGACACAAGGCATGAACGACTGCAGCACCCTCCGGGTGAGGCGCAGGTGGATTTCGGGACGATGGAAGTCGTCAAAGATAGTCATGCGGTCGATGTGAAGTGCCTCGTCATGAGTCTGCCCTTCAGCAACCGCACGGCAGCCGTCGTTCTCCCCGCTGAAAACCAAGAGTGCTTCCTTACGGGACTCAAAATGCTTTTTGAAGAAATCGGCGGTGTGCCGCAACAACTCAGAATCGATAATCTCCCTGCCGCAGTCATCCAACCGCGAACGACGAAAGAAGAGGCGATCTATACTGATGCTTTCCTGCAGTTCATGGCTCATTATGGCTTCCAAGTCCAAAGCTGTAATCCTTACAGTGGGAACGAGAAAGGAAGTGTCGAGAACAAGGTGGGATACGTTCGATACAACTTTCTTGTCCCGGCCCCTGTCATGCATGATTACGATTCGATGAACAGACAACTCGCAGTTTCCCTACGGGACGACATGGAGAGAGTGCATTACGAAAAGCATGTGCTGATCCGTGAGCTGTTCGAAGAAGAGCAGAGACATCTATTGCGATTGCCCCAAGAAGACTTCCCTGTCTTCAAAGTAGAACTGTTCAAGGTGAACAAGTACGGCGAAATAACGATCGATAAGACGAAAGTCTTGATCCCCTCTGGAGCTCGTCATGGGCAAGTACGCGCCATACTAAGATGGGATTCGATGAAGATTCTCTCACTTTACGGAGAAATCCTCTACGAAGAAAAACGTCCCTACATGATGACAAAACGTGCGCTCCCGTGGGAAAACATCATCAGCACTTGGCACAAGAAACCGAGAAGCTTCGGTCACTCCCGTTATTCCGAATACCTGCCGGGTAGAATCAAAGAGTACCTGGGCGTACCGAACTTACTCGTCCGGCAAGAAAGACTGGCCTGGATCCGAGCCAAGCTCGCACTGTATCCGATCCTCGAGGTCAATGAACGCCTATACGAACTACTGAGCGAGGACGATGATCCAGCCGTGGTTGAGGACCATCCTTATGATGTGGACTGGAGCAAATATGATAGCCTAAACCGGCCGTGGGGAGAAGGTGGCACTGCATGAGCCTAAAAGAAATGTGCAAGTCGCTCCGCCTTGCCTACGTCGCCGAAATCTATGAATCGATTCCAACGGAATCTCCTGAAAAATTTCTTATGGAACTTTTCTCTATGGAAATGCGCCTCCGCGAAGAAGCGAAGGCGCAACGATTTATCAAAAAGGCGAAATTCATCAACAACAAGTCACTCGACGACTATCACTGGGGCAATCACATCTACTTCCCGAAACATTTGGATAAGGACGAACTGACCTCACTGAATTTCGTAGAGCATTCACAGAACGTCGTTCTGACAGGGTCCCCGGGAACGGGAAAGACCCACTTGGCCATCGGACTCGGGAGAGAAGCTTGCCACAAAGGTTATGAGGTGAGGTTCTTCCGGGTCTCCGAGCTCGTAGAGCAACTCAACAAGGCCTGGAGGGATGGGAAACTGAGCAGCTTCCATTCACGTCTCGAATCGGCAGACCTTATCATTTTGGACGAGATGGGATACATCCCTCTCACAAAAGAATCTGCGGAACTCCTGTTCCATCTCATCACCGACTGGTATGAGCGAAAGAGCCTGATCATCACATCCAACCTTGAGTTCAGCCAGTGGAATCGTATCTTTGGCGACGCGCGCCTGACGGCGGCACTCGTCGATCGCGTCATCCATCACGCTCACATATTAAATTTCACAGGTGACAGTTATCGTGTCACGCATGCGTTGTCGAAACACTAAAACCTAGCTGGCAAAGTTCTGTACTTTTCGTTGCATTATTGTGCACATTTGTATTGCAAAATACATTAATTATCTTCAAGCAAAAAATTAAATTTTCCGATCAAATCAAAGGTGACGCTGAATCAGCTAAACAAGTTAGATCAAAAAAGCAAGAAAGTATTAACCATTATTTACGAACAAGTGGATATGACATTAATGACAAGTCGAATGAATTGTATCTAGGTATGTATGATGTTAAAAACGATTCTTTTATTGATACTTCGGGAGAAAAACTGATTCACGACCTCCTTGCCATCTCAATACTCAAAGGTCATTACATGGGTAACAAAGGTTATCAACTTGATACTATACCTACAATAAGTTAGAAATTAGGAAGCTCATCCATAAGCAGATGAACTGCCTAATTTCTAACTTACCGCTCATACGTCACCATGACGAACTGTCCGGACGCGCGCTGACTCGTCAGTTTCAACTTCGTCTCGTTCGTTCCTTCCGGGAAGAGCGGGATGCCTTCCCCTAATACGACCGGGGCGATGGCGATCTCATAGCGGTCGATCAAGTCGTGTGCCATCGCAGCTTTGATGACTTCGCCTCCCCCGACGAGCCAGATGTCACCATCGATGTCTTGCTTCAACCGTTCGATGAGCTGTTCGATCGGCTCGTCCGTGAACGTGACGTGCTCGGCTTCCCGGTCCGGACTGCGTGTGAGAATATAGTTCGGGATGTCTTTGTACGGGTAACCGTCCGGCTCTAACACGAGTACTTCCTCATACGTCTTCCGTCCCATGATGACGGCGCCGACCGTCTTGAAGAAGTCGGCATAGCCGTTGTCCCCTTCCCCTTTGATTTCGAACAACCAATCGAGTTGATCGTTCGTGCGGGAAATTTTCCCATCTAAACTCGCCGCGATATATAAGACGACGTTTGCCATGATGAATTCCTCCTTCATTCGTGATAAGTTCATTGTAGACGATAACCACGACAAAACATGACGGGAATGGATGACATGAAAAAACGACACCTACACTTGATTCGCCTGTTGAACCGGAGACGTCGATTTACGGCGGACGAACTCTCACAAGAGACGGGTGCCTCGATCCGAACGATCCAACGCGACATGCTGACGCTTGAAGAACTCGGCTATCCGATTTGGAGCGTCCCTGGCACAGGCGGCGGCTATGAGATGTTGCCGAACCGCTTGCTCCCGCCGCTCCAACTCCGGGAGCAAGAAGCGGTCGCGCTCTACCTTACGCTCAAATGGATGGAACAGATCCCGGACGTGCCGTTCGGCGACATGCGGGACACGTTGTCCGATTGGTACGTGAACGAGTTTCCGCACGATCTCGAAGAAAAGATTAGCCGGCTCGAGAAGAATATCCTTTGGCTCGGCAACAAGACCGTTCCACCGGCCCCATTCACAAAAGACGTCTATCATGCCGTCGAACAACGACGGAAGAGTGAGCTGACGTACGCGACGACGAAAGGAAGCCGCACCTTCACCGTCGCACCGGTCGGGATGGCTCTCCTCGGGATGCGGTGGTACGTGTTCGGGCAGTCAGAGTATGGACTGCGACAATATCGGGTCGACCGAATTGAAGCGATACAGTTGCTCGATGAGACGTTCGAAGCGACTGACTTAAAGACGCTTCTGCAGGCGAGTGATGAGCGAAGCGGTGTGACCGTCCGGCTCAAGCTCACGCCGCTCGGCCGCCGTCTGCTTGAAGACGCATTACCCGATATCGGCGAAAAGAATGAGTGGGTTGTCCCTGATGCCGAGCTTCCATTCTTGTCGCGGCAGTTGCTTGCGTCCGGAGCAGAAGTCGAGGTGTTGGCGCCGCTTAAATTGCGGGAGATGATGCGGGAGCACGCGGAGCGGTTGTGGACCGTGTATCGGTGACCGAATCGATGCTTTCGCCTCATGAATCAATTGTCTTAATATGGTAATCTAAGCACATCTAACAATTCAAAAGGAGCGCCACGATGACTATAAAGCTATCATTCTCTACCTTGTTCACCTCTATCAGTATCATCTCACTGTTCGCCATCATGGTGTATCTCAACGTCTCAACGCTCGAACTGAACGAGACGATCGGTTCAGGGCTGTTCTACTTGAGGGGCTACTATGAGGAAGGCAACATGATCGTCACCGAGCAAGGCATCGGCGTCATCACGTTGCCGCTCGCCATCGGTCTCGTCGTCTCGACGCTCATCAAAGTCGTTCAACACTACAAGACCCCGTCGTTGACGAACTGACGAAGTGCCCTTCTCCCTTTGTGGTGGAGGGCTTGTTCGCGCCTGAACTTTAGAAAGATTGTTGTGTTCCGAACCGAACCTGAAATAATGGAAAGAGACAGTCCGTTTCTTGATCCCCATCCTCCTACTCGAAAGGTGTGCCCGCCATGACGTTCGAAACGACCCGTTGCCTCATCCGTCCATTCCAAGAACGAGACCTCGTTGCCTTCATGAACTATCGAAACGATTTGGAGTGGATGCAGCATCAATCATTCAAAGGCTTAACCGTCGAACAATATAAGCGTTCCTTGTTAAGTGAGCCCTCGATTGTGAACGGGATGCAGCTCGCCATCATCTCGAAGGAGACGAACGTGTTAATCGGTGACCTGTATAT
Source organism: Exiguobacterium sp. (assembly GCF_020832205.1). Taxonomy (GTDB): domain Bacteria; phylum Bacillota; class Bacilli; order Exiguobacteriales; family Exiguobacteriaceae; genus Exiguobacterium. Next base: position 4,927 of record NZ_JAFIFD010000001.1, read on the forward strand.
TCATCAAGAAGACGCGACGTATTGGATCGGCTACACGATCACGCCTCAACAATCTCGCCAAGGTTATGCCGTTGAAGTCGTATCCGGACTGATCGCGCAGTTGACGGCGCGAGGTGCGAAGACCATCAAAGCGGGTGCGCTCGCGGCGAACGAGGCGTCCATCGCCCTCTTGCAAAAACTCCATTTCGTCTACATTGCGACAGAAGACGACGAACAGATTTATCAGCTCGCTGTCTCCAAGTGAGGTGATTCAATGAACAAGAGCCTAACCGCATACCCGGTTAGGCTCTTTGTTCAATTCGCTTGATCCATCTCTTTATGCAGTTTTAGCAACTCATTCTTATACAAGTCTGAGCGTCCCCCGAAGATGGCTTGAATATTATTTTTCACTTTGACGACCCCAGCCGCACCGAGCGCCTTCAACTCGTCCTCATCAATTTGGGACACGTCTTTCAGTTCGACACGAAGCCGCGTGAAACACGCATCGATGTCGACGATATTGTCTCGACCGCCGAGCGCTTCTTGAATGGCGAGCGCCGTCGTTTGGATCGATGTCTTCCCTGCTTTCTTCTCGTTATAATCTTTGCGGGTGAACAGTTTCGTCTCTTGTCCCCCGCGACCTGGCGTCGCCAAGTTCCACTTTTTAATCGCGAACGTGAAAATGCCGTAATAGACGATGAAGAAGCCTGCCCCGACGACGAGGTTCATCCACCAGCGCGGTGTCCCCGGCAACACGTTCACCAATACATAGTCGATCAATCCCGATCCGCCGGCCCAGCCGATATGGGCATCGAGCGCGTACATGAGGGCGAACGACACCCCTGTTAGAATGCTGTGGACGACGTAGAGGAGTGGCGCGATGAACAAGAACGTGAACTCGATCGGTTCCGTGATCCCCGTCAAGAACGCCGTCCCTGCCGCAGCGAGCAAGAGCCCACGGACGACGGGACGCTTGTCCGGATCAGCCTGACGGTACATGGCGAACGCCGCACCGAGGAGACCGAACATGACGATCGGGAACTTCCCGGCCATGAAACGACCGGCCGTGACGTCGACGCCTTCAGCGATTTGAGCGAGGAAGATGTATTGGTCCCCACTCACGATCGATCCGCCGACCGTTGCCGTTCCACCGAGCGACGTCCAAAGGAAAGGTGCATACCAGATATGGTGCAGTCCGGTCGGGATTAACAGCCGTTCGAGCATCCCGTAAAGTCCGACGTAGGCCGGATTCGTCGCATCGCTCGCGATAACGTTCGCCATCGCTGTGAGTCCGCCCTGAATCGGTGGCCAGATGAGCATCATGACAAACCCGAGCAAAATCGAGAAGAACACCATGACGATCCCGACCGAACGATCCCCGGCGAAGAAACCGAGCATTTCCGGCGGGTTGAACGTATGGAACTTCTTATACACCCAGACGGCGAGCAAGCCGACCGCGATTCCGCCGAGCACACCCGTCTCAAGCGACGGGATACCGAGTAACATGCCGTACTCCCCGCTCTCGGCCGCCATCTCCGGCGTGATTCCAAGCGCAATCGAGATCGTCGTGTTCATGATGACGTAGCCGACGAGCGCGGCGAGTGCCGCAATCCCTGACCCTCCGGATAGACCGACGGCGACGCCGATGGCAAAGATGATCGGCAAGTTGGCGAAGATACTCAACCCGATTTGCAGCATCCCGGCACTGATCGCCTCGACCGTCCCATTCTGTAGAAACGTCCAACTCTCGGCGAGCGGACCGGTCAGCGCCGCGCCGAGACCAAGCAAGATCCCGGCCGCTGGTAAGAGCGCCACCGGCACCATGAGCGCCTTCCCGAACTTTTGAAATACCCCGAACCATTGACTCATCTGATTCACTCCTCATGTGTAAGCGTTATCAATTCACAAAACGAACAAAGGGGAAAATCTCCCCTTCGTCTTTAGCGCGTGACCGTCTCCCGTTGTTTAAGGGAAGGCCAATAGTTCTCGTTCTCATTGATCAAGTCGTCAAGGATTTGACGGGCGACCGGCGCGTCGACGACGGTCCGGTTGAGCGTGAGCGCCTGGAGCGCCTTCTCATAGCTGTTCTCGAAGTAGGCGTCGACGACGAGCTGTTCGTAGGCGAGCTGTCCTTCAATCATCCCTTTGTAGAAACGCGGGATGTGGCCGACGGCGAACGGCTTCGGTCCACGGTTCGTGAGCATCGCCGGCACTTCGACCATCGCATCGTCCGGCAAGTTGGCGATGATGCCGTCGTTTTTGACCATGACGATAAAGATGTCCCCGTTGTTGTAAGCGAGTGACGCCGCGACGCGGATCATGTAGCAACCGTGGATGTCGACTTCCAAGTGCGCGTTCTCGAGTGAGTCGTCAGCGATGATTTGATCGCACATCGAGAAGACGCGCTGTTGGCGGCCATTGATGACTTGACGGGCCCGCGTGTTCTCCACGTCTTCCTTCTCCGCCATGTCGGACGGATACAAGTAGTACTGGAGGTACGTGTTCGGCAAGTATTCCGGGAAGTCGGTGAGCATCTTCTCGACTTGCTTGAACGTCTTGATCCACGACGGATCGTTGGCGATCTCCGAGTCTTCCGGGATGAAACCGTCCTCTAAGATGGCGCGCTTGATGTCTTCCGTCAACTCGTTGCCTTCTTTGTCATAGATGCCTGTGAACCAGCCGAAGTGGTTGAGCCCGAAGTATTCCGGCACGAGATCCCAAATCTCTTTCCCGAGAATCTTCGCGTAACTGACCATGATCGCGGCCGGCATGTCACAGATGTTCAAAATCTTTTTGTCATTCGGGTAGGCACGCTTCAACGCCTCGGCGACGATGGCGGCCGGATTCGTGTAGTTCAAGATCCAACCGTCCGGCGAACCTTGACGGATGTCCGAGACGAGGTCGATCATATCCCCGATCGAACGCATCCCGTACGACATCCCGCCCGGTCCACACGTCTCTTGTCCAACCACGCCGTGACGGAGCGGGATCTGCTCATCTTTTTCGCGCATCTCCAGGCCACCTGTCCGAATCTGGACGAAGAAGAAATCTTTGTCGCGGAAGGCGTACTCTTTGTCCGTCGTGTACTCGAACAGCTCGAGCTCTGGATAATGCTCACGCAAGATGACTTCAGTCGCTTTGGCGACACGCGCTTGACGCTCACCATCCGTATCGTAAAACGTGATTGAACGTAGTGGGAAGTGAGCCTTCTCTTCGATCAAGCTCATGATCATACCGATTGTGTACGTGCTGCCGCCACCAACGACGACGAGGCGTTGTCCTTGTTTCATGTGTGCGTTCCCCTTTCAAATACATATCTCATTGATTACAATACAAATCTAATACATATTTAGATAATCGTCAACACCATTTTTGAAAACGTTTTATTTTGTGTATACTTGAAGTATGAGTTTACGTTGAAATCGGAGGGTCATCCATGAAAGCAAAATCACCGTTATATCAGCAAGTCGCCCAACAAATGCGCTCGTTCATCGAGTCCGGCACGTGGGCACCCGGCGAGGCGATTCCAACGGAGGCACAGCTTGTCGAAGAGTTCGGAGTCAGTCGGGTCACCGTCCGTCAGGCGGTCAAACTGCTCCAGGAGGAAGGGCTGCTATGGAAACGCCAAGGCAGCGGCACGTACGTCCAGTCCGAGAAGATCGAGCACAATATGTATGAGCTGAAAAGTTTCACCGAGGATATGAAGCGTGAAGGAAAAGACGTAACGAATAAAGTGCTCACGTTCACGCTCCAGCCACCGAGCGAGAAAGTCCGGGAAGCGCTCGAGCTTGAAGAAGGCGAACTCGTCTTCTACGTGCGCCGTCAACGCTTCGCCGATGGTGAACCACTCATCGTCGAAGACACGTACCTTCCGCTCAAGCTCTTCCCTGACTTGACGTATGAAGTGATGACGCAGTCGAAATACGCCTATATCGAAGAAGTGAAACAGCTCAAGATCGCGGACAGCGTCCAAGAGTTCATCCCGGTGCTGCCGACAAAAGATATCGCCGAGATGCTCGGCGTGAGTGAACGGACGCCGGTGCTCAAAGTCGAACTCTACTCGTTTCTCATGGACGGCAGCCGCTTCGAATTCACGGAGACGTATTTCAAGAGTGAGGAGTACCGCTTTATTATCCGGGCTGGGCGAAGACATTGACCGTCCCCTATCTGCTAGCCGACATCGAACGATTCGATGTCGGTTTTTGATTGCAGACACTTTAATCGGGTAAAGGGTAACGTATGTTTCACGCCGGCACCGTCCCCTCATCGCTTCCACGTTAGGAGGGTATGTACGATGAAGAAAAGTTTCCTCTTGTTCGCGCTCGTCTGTCTGTTGCTCAGCCCGCTGTCCCATGCCGCCGCGTCGACTCCGAAAGCGTACAACGACCGCAGCCTCATCTATTTGACGTTCGACGACGGACCGCACCGGCAGACGGGCGCGTTGCTTGACGTGTTGAAGAAGCATAAAGTCAAAGCCACGTTCTTCATCCTCGGCAACAACATACAAGGCAACGAAAGAATGCTCCAACGCATCGTCGCCGAAGGCCACCTCATCGCCTTGCACGGGATGACACACGACCGACACAAGTTTTACCGGACACCGACGACGGCCGTGCGCGAGATGCAGGCGGTCCAAAAGCTCGTGCTCCAAGTGACTGGCGTCAAGACGAACATCGTCCGCACCCCGTATGGCAGCGACCCGTACATGACAGCGGCGCACCGGCAAGCGATGACGAAGGCCGGCTTTCAAATGTGGGACTGGAACGTCGACAGTCTCGACTATCGGTACAAGACGGACAACCGCCGCGTCCAAAACCAAGTGTTCGCCCGCCTGAACGCGAACTACAAAGCGAATGTCGCCTCAATCATCTTGACGCACGACCACTCGATCACCCCGACCGCGCTCGACTACATCCTCCGCCATTCCAAAAAACGCGGCTACGAGTTCCGGACGTTAACAGGCATCAAAAACCCGCACAACTTCTTCAACAAATGGCGCTAACAAAAAAACCTTGCCACGAATGGCAAGGTCTGGTGAATCACATTTCAAGTTCAGTAAAAGCGAGCGGGACGAGTTCGTCGAGCGTCACTTCTTTCACGTCGGCGTTGCCGTTCGTGAGCAACACTTTGAAGTCCGGGTCGCCGAACTCGACGAGCACTTGACGGCAAATGCTGCATGGCGGCAAGAAGTCGACCGTGTCACCCGACACCGCGACCGCTTCGAAGTCGCCTTTCTTATAACCTTGCGCGACCGCCGTGAAGATGGCCGTGCGCTCGGCACAGTTCGTCGCACCGAACGAGACGTTCTCGACGTTGACACCGTCGATGACCGTTCCGTCCTTCATGAGAAGTGCCGCTCCGACGCGGAAGTTCGAATATGGTGAGTAGGCGTTCTCTTTCACTTGGCGGGCGCGTTCGACTAATTGTTGTTGGTTCATAGGGATCATGTCCTCTCGAATCGAAATGAACTGATGCCAGTTCCCGGCCTCTCTTTTTTGGGCAGGATTTTTAGCATACACTCCCCGCCAAGCAAAGTCAACGACTTTTTGATGGCGCTTTCACATAAAAAGAGTCACATCAAATGACGTGACTCTTTTTATAGTTCACCCTTTTGATTCATCCGAATCAAGAGGAAAATCAAATACGGTGCCCCGACCATGCCGGTGATGACACCGACCGGGTAGCGCGCCGTGAAGGCGAACTGGCCGATGAGGTCAGCAGCGAGTACTAAAACGACACCGACGAGCCCCGCCGGAATGATCGTCGAACGCCCGTCCCCGACGAGCCGCTTCGCGATCGGTCCCGCGAGAAAGGCGATGAAAGCGATCGGTCCCGTCGTCGCCGTGGCGAGTGCGAGCATGAGCACCGAGGCGATAATGAGAAGTACCCGCGTCTGGTTCGTCCGCACGCCGAGCGACGTCGCCGTCATCTCCCCGAGCTCTAAAATCTGAAGCTGACGGCTGAGCCAAATGATGACCGGCAGACAGAGTGCGACCGTGATCATGAGCGGCGGGAGCGACTCCATTTTGGCGCCGTTCAAACTGCCGCTCAACCAGCGCATCGCCGTCCCGACGTCATTTTGGCGACTGATGAGTAAAAGATAGTTGATGACCGCCGTCAGCATCGCCTGGATGCCAATCCCGACCAAGACGAGGCGGCCGATCGAGAACATGGCGCTCTTCGACAAGAAATAGATGGCAAGCACCGTCACGAGTCCCCCGATGACGGAAATGACCGACACGAACGTATTACTCGCCTGCAAGACGACGATGCCGAATACGGCCGCCGCACTCGACCCGGTCGTGATACCGATGACGTTCGGGTTGGCGAGCGGGTTTCTTAGCATCGTCTGGAACACCGTCCCGGCGACACCGAAGGCGATTCCGGCGAACACGCCGGCGAGCATGCGCGGCAGGCGGATCGTATTGACGGCGAACGAGGCGCCCGGTACGTCAGCCCCGAACAAGACGCGGACGACATCTATGGCCGGATAGATCGTGTTGCCGAGCATGAGCATCAACGCGCTCAAAGCGAGCGCGAGCAGGCTGAGGACGAGCGTCACGACGACGGTCCGTTGCCGGCGTCGTCTACTGTTTTGAATCATCGGTTGGAATGGTTTTTGCATCATAAGTCACGCACCTTCACTTTCATCGTCAAGGCAATCAAAATCGGGGCCCCGATAAAGGCGGTGACGATGCCGACTTCGAGTTCCCCCGGGCTACCGAGCAGGCGTCCCGTCACGTCGGCGAACGTGAGCAGGATCGCCCCCGCGAGCGCCGACATCGGGATGACGAATCGTTCGTCCGGCCCGATCGTCAAGCGGATCAAGTGCGGTGCGAGGAGCCCGATGAAGCCGATCGGCCCCGCGAGCGCCGTCGCCGCCCCGCAAAGAATCACGCCGGCGAACGAGGCGATCAGTTTGAGCGTCCCGATCCGGACGCCGAGTCCTTTGGCGAGCTCTTCCCCGAGCCCTAAAATGTTCAACGACGGTGCCGCAAGGATGGCGATGACGATTCCCCCGATAAAGAACGGCAAGAACGTCATGATCGCATCCATGTTGCCGGCGCCGACGCTCCCGACTTGCCAGAACCGGAACTGGTCCATGACGTTCGAGCGCGGGATCATGATCGCCATGACGAGAGACGACAACGCCGCACTCGTCGCCGCTCCGGCGAGGACGAGTTTGAGCGGAGTCGCACCGCCCCGTCCGAGCGAGCCGATGCCGAACACGAAGACGGCCGTGAGGAGCGCCCCGACGAGCGCGAACCAGATGTAGTCCGACGACGACGAGATGTTGAAGAACGCGATCCCGACGACGACGAACAACGCCGCCCCCGTATTGACCCCGAGAATGCTCGGGTCGGCGATCGGATTTCTTGTGACCGACTGCATCAACGCACCCGAGACACCGAGCGCCGCCCCGCACATGAGACTAAAGATCGTCCGGACGACCCGCTGCCGGATGATGTCCGCTTCATACGACTGAACAGCCGGACGGAATAAACCGTCAAGCAGTTCATTCCATCCGACTGTCCGTGAGCCGAAAGCAAGTGAAGCGAGCATGCAGACGACGAGCAAGACGAGCGCCCCCATCAAGATGAGAGGAAACCGTTTCGGCGTTTGCAACTTCTTCAGCTTATTCATTTGTTCACTCGACTTTCTCGAGTGCTTCCGAGACGAGTTTCACGTACTCATCGATCGTGTATTCAATCGAGAGCGGTGACGGTGTCCCGGCTGCAGCGAGCGGCGTGTTGTCTTCGATCAAGACGACCGATCCGCGTTCGATGGCCGGTACTTTGCCGTAGAGCGGGTCCGCTTGCAGTTCTTTGAGCGTCTGTTCGTTTCCGTACACGACGAACAAGTCAAGATCGTTCAAGATGTCGGCGTTCTCTGAGCTGAGCTCGAGGTAGAAGCTGCCTTCTTCGAGTTGATCTTTAATGTTTTGCGGGTATTCCATGCCGAGCTCTTCGATGAAGGCACCGCGCGGGTCACCGGTCGTGTAGATGTAGAACTTCGACAAATCGCCAGGGCTCAAAGCGACGAACGCCGCTTTCTTCCCTTGCATGTCCGGCACTTCCGCCGCTTTATCCGCGATGAGTTTTTCTGTGTCGGCAATCAACTGCTTGCCTTCTGCTTCCATGCCCATCGCCATCGCGTCGTAAAGGACCGTGTCTTGCCAAGATGATACCCAAGGCGTCTCTTGGTAAGCGACGACCGGAGCGATTTGCGTCAACGTATCGTAGTCTTCTTGCGTGATGCCTGAGTAAGCGGCCAAGATGACGTCTGGCTCTGAATCGGCGATCGCTTCAAAGTCGAGGCCGTCTGTGTCTTGGTAGACGTTCGGGTTGTCTTCGCCGAGTTCTTTCAACTTCTCAGCTGTCCATGGCAATACGCCGCTGCCGTCTTGGACGCCGTAGTTCGCAGCCGAGAAACCGACCGGCACGACGCCTAAAGCGAGTGCGACGTCTTGGTTCGACCAACCGACCGTCGCGACGCGTTCTGGCTTCTTGTCGATGACCGTCTCGCCTAGCGCATGCTTAATCGTGATCGGATACCCTTCCGCCGTCTCTTCGTTCTCATCTGTCGTGGCTGCATCTTCATTGTTCGTGCCGCAACCGGCGAGCACGAGCACGAAGGCAGACAGGACGATGAACATATGTAGCAATTTCTTATAGCTTTTCATATTCGAATCCCCTTTTTTTCTCTCATATGACGATGTGTTATCATCGACACTGATAATCATTATCATTTATGAGTATAGGATGAATGTCTTGAACTTGTCAATGTGAAGTTTGAGGAATTCATACGTTGAATCATTGAAAACTCCAGAAAAAACGCCCCTCTCCGCTTTTAGAGAAGGGCAGGTTGAAATCAACGCGTTTTATTTAATGCGGCTTCCCGAATTCCGGGCGCCCTTCTTCATTCCACGTAAACACTTGCGCACGCGTATGACGGTTCGGGTCGTAAAGGGGATCCCCTTCGATTTCTGTATACGTCCGAACATGATAGACGAGGATGTCTTCTCCCTTTTCGTTCACTGTAAAGCTGTTGTGACCCGGACCGAATTGACTCACGTCGGCATTCGTCTCGAAAACCGGCCGGAACGACTTCGACCACGCCGCCGAGTTCAACACGTCGGCGTCGTCTGAAGCACACAACATGCCCAAACAATAGTTCTCATCGGTCGCACTCGCCGAGTACGTGATGAAGATATGGCCGTTCCGCTTCAACACGGCCGGTCCCTCATTGACGAGGAAACCGCGAGTCTCCCAGTCATACTCCGGCTTCGTCAGCATGATTTGTGGCAATTTGATCGTCCATGGATTTTCGAGTTCGGCGATATATAAATTTGAGTTCCCGTCGATAGCCGGGTCTTTCTGGGCCCATACCAAATAGTGGGTTTCTTTATGTTCAAGCACGGTTGCATCAAGGGCGAACGAGTCCCATGCCGTCTTGACTTGTCCTTTTTCGGTCCACTCACCTTCGAGCGGATTTTCCGAGTCATTCTCTAACACAAACATGCGGTGGTCGAACAGACCGTTGACGATGTCCCGTGATTTCGCGGCCGCAAAATAGAGATACCACTTGCCGTGAATATAGTGCAGTTCAGGCGCCCAAATCAAGTCGCTCATCGGACCCGTTTCGTGCTTCACCCATGCGGTCACCGGCTCGGCCGTCCGAAGCGCCTGAAGCGACTTGGCGCGTCGTAGCTCGATCAAATCATACTCAGGCACTGACGCCGTGAAGTAATAGTAGCCGTCCGTATGCAAGTATACCCACGGGTCGGCCCGTTGTTCTAATAGCAAATGTCGATCTTCTACTTGCTTCATCGTACTGCCTCCTCGTCGCGAATCGGTCGGCCGAACACTGGGCCAGATTCGTCCCACGTGAACGTCTGGACACGTGTATGACGATTCGGGTCCCAAAGTGGATCCCCTTCGATTTCTTTATAGTTACGAGCATGGTAAACGAGAACATCTGTCCCGTCTTCTAGCGTCGTGAAGCTGTTATGCCCAGGTCCAAATTGGCTGGCTGCTTCGTCCGTTTGAAATACCGGTTCAGGACGTTTAGTCCAACTGTCAGCATCCAACAAATCACTTGATTCATCAGCAACGAGCAAGCCCATGCAATAATGATGATTTGTCGCACTTCCTGAGTAGCTTATATAAATTTTACCGTTCCGTTTTAAAACAGCTGGTCCTTCATTCACGAGGAAGCCAATTGTTTCCCATTCAAGGTGAGGGGTTGCAATCATCGTTTGAGGACCGATTAACGTCCACGGGTTCTCCATTTCAGAAATATAGAGGTTTGAGTTCCCTTCGATGTCCGGGTCTTTTTGCGCCCACACATAGTACAAGCGTCCCTCATGCTCGAATGTTGTTGCGTCAAGGGCGAACGACTCGCACCATGTACGCACCTGTCCTTTTTCAATCCACTCACCTTCCAATGGATTCGGTGAACTGTTTTCTAACACATACATTCGATGATCGAAAATATGATCTTCCCGAGCTGCCGCAAAATAGAGGTACCACTTCTCCTGAATATGGTGTAACTCAGGCGCCCAAATATTTGCGCTCATAATACCTGTCTCACGTTTCTTCCAAACGACTTTTTCTTCGGCTTCTTTCAAAACGAAGAGTGATGTCGCCCGTCGCAACGGAATTCCGCTAAAGTCTGGCAAAGAAGCAGTGAAATAGTAATAGCCGTCCGTATGACGCATGATCCACGGATCCGCTCGCTGTTCAATTAACGGATTTGATAATGTTTCTCTCATAAGGAACGCTCCTTCATTTCAATAGGATGTGTTCGGCTTAAACTCTTATGTTTTAAAATCGTGTGGCGGTTTCTCAAGCGATAGGCTTCTCTTAAGCTACTTGCTAAAAGAAGCGATGAGACACCGATGTCTTCCGGTTTAATTGGTGCATGGAGCGCCGTAAAAATCGTTTCAAGTTCTTGTTTGCTCGGCATTTGCTGGGCCCATTCTCGTAATGAAGCCGGTGTCTTTGGCCAATGAAGAATGGTCTGCTTATAGTCGTCAACGAGTTGCATCATGGCGACTGCCACTTTTGTTCCGTGTAGAACGGCAGGTCGTTCATTCGCGATGAAGTCCATCTCCCAGTAGTGTGAAAGATGGTGCTCACCTCCTGATGCCGGATGCGAATGTCCAAAAATCAGCATCGCGACGCCGGATAATAGAAGAGACTCCATCAATTGATCTAACCCCTCTGCTTCACGTCTATAAATAGCAGGTAAAGCATCCACGCAAGAAAGTAACGCTTCTTCCGTAAGTGAAACAGCAACAGGACAGAACGGTTCACCGCCATCGAATTCGCCGAAACGCCAATCTAATAATGAGGTGTACTTGCCAAGCATATCGCCGACACCGGCAGCGATTAATGCCTCAGGTGCTTCTCGAACAATAAGGCTTGGGACGAAGACCGCAACCGGGGAAACGAGCTGATATGTGATTTTCTTCCCTCGTATGATGAGAGGTGCGCCTTTCGATGTGAATCCATCAACAGATGGCGCTGTCGGTACGGAGATGAATGGCACTTTTGTTTTGGCCGCACAGAAACGGGTGACGTCATGAATCGTGCCAGCACCTAGCGCAATGAGCACGTCGACGGCTTCTTCTTGGCGAAGTAGTACTTGTACGACTGAACGTTCATCTGCCAAGACGTCACCGCGCTCATCTGGTTGTAGCGAAACCAAATTTACTTGGATACCGATTCGAGTCATGGCTTCTCGTAGCGGGAGAAACCCGACACGCTCGGTATTGTCATCGGCAACGACGAGCAGATGCTTCCATCCTTTTTCTTGCACGAACTCAGCTAGGTGCTCCCAAACTTGTTCAGAAGCCACCATACGTTCAATTGTGATGGCGTGATGGGGATTCCCGCAACCACAGGCTTGTACGTCCTGATTGATTTGTTCGAGATTCATCGACTGACTCCTGTCTCGACTCGGTAAGTCGTTTGCCATTTATACGTTTCCCCTGCACGTAACACGATTGAAGGAAACGCATCTTGATGAACCGCATTCGGGAGATGTTGCGGCTCTAAACAAAGACCGTAGTAAGTTCTTGATGTACCTTCACGCAATGGCGTGTGATTGTTTATTTGATTACCTGAATACAAAACGATAGCGGGGGCTGTCGTTGATAACGTCAATTGTCTACGTGTATCCGGATCATATAAAATTGCTTCGTTTTTATCTTTGAACACAAATGGATGATCGTACCCATTGACCAACTGATTTTGGGGATGGTGTGAAGATGGACCGTCTGCCAAGACTCGACCGGATCTAAAGTCAAATGGCGTCCCGTCTACCGCACTCAATTGGCCGGTTGGAATTAAATCGTCTTTTAATTCAGCATATCTATCAGCTGACAGCGTAAGTTCGTGATTTAAAATATCACGTTCGCCACCACTTAAATTGAAGTACGTATGATTCGTCATATCGCAGACTGTATCTTGATCAGTCGTCGCTTCGTACGTAATGCTGACGTCTTGATCAGTTAGTTCAAAAGTTGCCCGCACATGGAGTGTTCCGGCATAGCCGTTCTCCCCATCAGGACTGATATAACGAAGCGTCAAGCAATCGGGCGTGACTTGATCGACCGTCCAAATACGACAGTGCAAGCCGTCTCCGCCATGGAGATGATGATCGCCTTCGTTAGCAGGAAGAGTATATGTCTCTCCTCCAAGGTCAAACGTACTATTTTCAATACGACCAGCTACCCGGCCAATCGTTGCTCCTAAATAGTAAGAGTCTTGCACATATTCCTCAACTGAGTCATAAGACAAGACGATATTTTGCCAACCGTCTTCCTGGATGGAGAGCTCTTGCAGTGTCGCCCCGTAGGTCAACACTTTCAGTCGATACAGGTCGTTCTGAAGTGTGATCGTTGAATTTTTTATATACTCTTCCGTTTGCCGCTTCATTCTATCTACTCCTTTTACCAAACGTTCAGCGGGCAATGCTTCGTCGCTAATTTTGCTCGATAAGAGACGAAACACCCACATTTCAAACAAGTATCTTTTTGATGAAACTCACATGTTGCACATTGTTGTAGACGTGCTTTATATTCAGCCGCTGTGACTTGATCCATTAGGTCCGAATCGAGTGCTAAGAGCCAATGCGCGTCCGCATCCGCCTCGTGAGGCGGACAGGTCCGGCATCGTCGCGTCTCGGTTGGACTCATTTTAACGGACCGCGATTGTGATGACGCTCATCGCTGGCACGTCGAAGATGAGCTTTCCGTCTTCCGTGACCGTCACGTCATGGTCCCGTGGCGTGACGAGGTCAGGCTGTTCGAATGTGTTATGGGCGTTCAAGTGATCTGCCGTCAAAATCCGGGCCGACACGCCAGAGATGGCGCCGATTCCCCGTAAGTCGATTTCGACCGTATCGCCTTGTTCGTGGTCGAGTTGGCAGAGGCTGATGTGGAGCACACCTTCCGCATTTCGTGAAGCAGTGGCGTTCACGGCCGGAATGGCTTCATTTTTGGCCACATAATCGCGTGTATGCGCGGCGAGTTCGACACGTTCGGCGTCTTGGTGGACGCTGTACATCTCAAACACATGATATGTCGGCGTGAGGATGAATTGGTCTCCTTCTGTCAAAATCATCGCCTGCAACACGTTGACCATTTGAGCGATGTTCGCCATATGAACGCGGTCGTTATGGTTATGGAAGATGTTGAAGTGGATTGCGGCCACGAGTGCGTCCCGAATCGAGTTTTGCTGATACAAGAAACCTGGGTTCGTCCCTGGCTCCACATCGAACCACGTGCCCCACTCGTCGACGATCAAGCCGACGCGTTTCTCTGGATCATACTGATCCATGATTTGACCGTGTTTCGTGATCAACTCGTCCATATGAAGGGCACGCTTCAATGTGATGAACCATTCGTCCTCTGTGAAATCGAGAGCCGACCCTTTGCCCAACCAGAAATCGCCTGGGATCGTGTAGTAATGAAGGCTGAGTCCATCCATCATCGTCCCAGCTTCCCGCATCAGTACCTCTGTCCATTTATAGTCATCGATGTTCGCCCCACCGGCGATTTTATAGAGTTTATTGCCGTCATAGTTACGGACGTATGTCTGGTAGCGACGATACAGATCTGCATAATATTCTGGGCGCATGTTTCCGCCGCATCCCCAGTTCTCATTTCCGACGCCGAAGTAAGTGAGTTCCCACGGTTCGGTGCGGCCGTTCTCTTGTCGCCAGTTCGACATCGGTGACTCGCCACCGAACGTCATGTATTCCACCCATTCTGACATCTCTTGCACCGTCCCGCTTCCGACGTTCCCGCAGATGTACGGTTCACACTCGAGCAGTTCACAGAGGCGCATGAATTCGTGTGTACCGAAGTGGTTGTTTTCGACGACCCCGCCCCAGTGAGTATTGACCATCCGTTTTCGGTTCTCGTTCGGACCGATCCCGTCCTTCCAATGATACTCGTCGGCAAAACAGCCGCCCGGCCAACGGAGGACCGGGATGTTCAATTTCTTCAAAGCGGCGAGCACGTCGTTGCGAATACCATCCGTGTTTGGAATCGGTGACTCGGGACCGACCCACAGCCCTTCATAAATGCAACGACCTAAATGCTCCGCGAAGTGACCATAAATGTGCTTGCTAATCGTCCCTTTCGACAAGTCGGCATTGACGATGAGTTGTGTCGTTCCTGTCGCCGTGTGCGTCGGTTTGATGAGTTGGTTGTTCATTGTATCTCCTCCATGAAGAAGGGCCAACGAAGTGGCCCTTTAGATTATGGTCGATAGTAAAGTTCGTTCCACCGTAGTTCGTTGTTGAATTGGACAGTCTCCGTCTTGGCGTCAATGACCGCGATTTCAACGTCGAGCAGTTCCGCGAAGTCCCTCAGTTGGTCGGGCGTCACTTCATACGAATAACAGGTGTGGTGCGCCCCACCGGCTTGAATCCAGTTTTCGACTGCTTGCGCCATCGAAGGTTCTGTTTTCCAAAGAACGCGTGCGACCGGCAAGTTCGGCATAGCCTCTTCCGGCTGGATGCCTTCGACCGTGTTGACGAGGAGACGGAAGCGATGGCCGAGATCAATGATACTCGCGTTCAGCGCCTTGCCGCTCTGTCCTTCAAAGACAATCCGGGCCGGCGCTTCCCGGTCGCCGATACCGAGCGGATGGACTTCGATTCTTGGCTTATCGACCGCAATCGTCGGACAAATCTCCAACATGTGGGCACCAAGCACCATCTCGTTGCCCGGCTCGAAGTGGTACGTATAATCTTCCATAAACGAAGTCCGTTCGTTGTTCGCCATAATTTTCATGAGACGGACGAGCGCTGCGGTCTTCCAGTCCCCTTCTCCGGCAAAACCGTAACCTTGCTCCATCAAGCGTTGGACGGCGAGACCTGGCAACTGCTTCATGCCGTACAAGTCTTCGAACGTCGTCGTGAAAGCGGTATAGCCGCCTGCCTCGAGGAAGGCTTTCATGCCGAGTTCAATCCGGCCTTGGTAACGAACCGAGTCGAGGAACTCTTCTTCAGCCATTCCGTTGTTCGTCAGCTCGTAACGAGACGCGTACTCGTTCATCAGTGTATCGAGATCCGTATCTGTTACGGCGTCCATATATGCGACGAGGTCGCCGATCCCATACCCGTCCACCGTCCAACCGAGGCGAATCTGCGCTTCGACTTTATCACCTTCCGTCACGGCGACGTTGCGCATGTTGTCACCGAAACGAGCCACTTTTAACACTTTGCTTTCGGCCAATGCATGAGCGACTTTCATCCAGCTCGCCATCTTGCCACGTGTCGTCTCGTCTTCCCAGTGCCCGACGAGCACTTTGCGTTTGACATTCATCCGGCTCGTGATGAAGCCGTGCTCCCGGTCGCCGTGCGCCGATTGATTCAAGTTCATGAAGTCCATATCGATCGCATCCCACGGGATGTCACGATTGAACTGTGTCCCAAAATGGAGCAACGGTTTTTGCAGGACGCGCATACCACTGATCCACATCTTCGATGGTGAGAACGTGTGCATCCAGGTGATCACGCCTGCACATGAGTCGTCCGCATTCGCCTGAAGCATCATTTGACGGATTTCGTCTGCGTTTTTGACGACGCCCTTGAAGACGATCCGGTCGCTGAAGACGTCGGCTGCATCGAGTCCGGCCACCATCTCTTTTGAATGCTCCTCCACTTGTCGAAGCACGTCTTCGCCGTAAAGCATTTGGCTCCCTGTCACGAACCAAAATTCATATGTTTTCGCTGTCAACATCCAAAGTCCCCCTAATGTGAGGGCGAAGTGCCGGTCATTTTTGGCCGTAGTACGCGTTCGCCCCATGTTTTCGCAAATAGTGTTTATCTAAGATGCTCTGTTTAATCGGTGTCAGGCCAGGGTTCAAGTTCAAGGCGTGAAGTCCCATCTTGGCGACTTCCTCGAGGACGACCGCGTTATGGACGGCCTCATTCGCGTCTTTGCCCCAGCAGAAAGGTGCGTGGTTAGCCACGAGCACACCAGGTACGGCGACCGCTTCGAGCATTAACTCATCGAGCGTCTCTAAAATGACATGTCCCGTCTCAAGCTCATACGCCGTTGCGATTTCTTCGTCTGTCAATTCTCGAGTGCACGGGATCTCTCCATAAAAGTAATCGGCGTGTGTCGTTCCAAACGCCGGGATCGCCCGCTTCGCCTGGGCCCAGCTCGTCGCCCATGGCGAATGGGTATGCACGACCCCGCCAATCTCAGGGAGAGACCGATAGAGTGCAAGATGGGTCGGTGTGTCTGATGAGGGACGAAGCTCGCCTTCGACGACGTTACCTTCCAAATCGACGACGACCATGTCTTCCACGGTCAATCGTTCGTAAGGGACACCGCTCGGCTTAATGATGACCAAGCCGACGTTACGGTCGATACCGCTGACGTTGCCCCATGTGAATGTGACCAAGCCGTGTTGCGGGAGAGCCAAGTTCGCTTCGAGCACAGCTTCCTTCAAGCGACGACTTACCATACCGGTTCCTCCTTCACGCGTGACGCTTCAGCTTTGATTTTTTTCAAGCGTTTCATCACATCGTTTTCACCGCGACCGAAGTAATCGTATAGTTTTGTGTATTCGGCGAACAAAGCGTCATACGTCGCAACATTTTCCGGGATCGGCTTGTACGTCTCTTCTTTGACGCGGCCCATCTTCGCTGCAGCTTCCGTGATTGTGGCGTAACCGCCTCGCTCCGCACCGGCGGCCACCGCTCCGAACATGGCTGACCCGAGGGCAGGCGTTTGCGAGGAGGCCGAAATTTTGATTTCCATGTTCAAGACGTCCGCATAGATTTGCATCATGAGGGCATTCTTCTCGGCGATCCCGCCAGCTGCATATACTTCATGGACAGGGACTCCGCTGTTACGGAACGCTTCCACAATCGTCCGCGTCCCGTAAGCTGTCGCTTCAATCAATGCCCGGTAAATGTCTTCTGGTTTCGTGAGCAACGTCGCCCCGAGCAGGACGCCCGTCAAATTCGTATCGACGAGTGTCGATCGGTTCCCGTTCCACCAGTCAAGGGCGACGAGACCACTCTCCCCGACTCGTTGCCGGGCTGCTTTCTCCGTCAATAATTGATGAATACCGATGCCTTTCAAGGCGGCCTCTTCCACGTAATGTCCAGGGACACACATCTCGGTGAACCATTCAAAATGATCCCCGACACACGATTGACCAGCTTCATAGCCCATCAAACCTGGAATGACGCCGTCTTCGACGACACCGCACATGCCTGGGACAACCTGTTCGCCTTCACCGAGTAGGATGTGGCACGTCGAGGTGCCCATGACCATCAGCATCTTACCGGGTTCGGCAATCCCGACGGCCGGCACCGCCACGTGGGCGTCGACGTTCGCGACCGCGACGGCCGTACCTGGAAGGAGCCCAATCCGTGCGGCGAACGCTTCTGTCAGCTCACCTGCCTTGGCTCCGATCGGTGCGATATCACGCGATAACTTCTCTTCGACGACGTTCTCTAGCCGCGGGTCGAGCGCTTTGAAGAACTCGTTTGACGGGTAACCGTCTTGTTTATGCCAAATGGCTTTATAGCCAGCGGTACAACTGTTCCGAACGACATGACCTGTCATCTGGGAGACGACCCAATCCGTCGCTTCTAGAATCTGATCCGCCGCTTCATAAATCGCCGGCGCCTCGTTCAGGATTTGCCACACTTTCGGGATCATCCATTCCGATGAGATTTTCCCACCGTATCGCTTCAAGAAATCTTCGCCCCGCTCGGCCGCGATGCGGTTCAACTCGTCCGCCTCGTCTTGCGCAGCATGATGCTTCCAAAGCTTCACATAACTATGTGGATTTTGTTGATGTTCCTCGCGGAAACAGAGCGGGTTCAGTTGTTCGTCAATCGGTAAGATTGTGCAGGCTGTGAAATCGATGCCGAGCCCCACGACTTGGTCCGGCGTGATCCCCGCTTCTTTCACGACAGCCGGGATCGTAAGTTCTAACACTTCTAAATAGTCTTGCGGATGTTGGAGCGCCCAGTCATGCTCGAGACGCGTCACCCCGTCCGGTAAATATTCATCCATGACGCCATGTGTGTACGGTTTGACCGCAGTCGCCACTTCTCGACCTGTCGCTACGTCGACGAGGACCGCACGTCCTGATTGCGTCCCATAGTCGACGCCGATTGTATAGTTGGCCATATTCATCACCCTACCTTCAAAAGAATGCGCTTACATATAGGATGAAAAAAATAAAGTGTGTGGGCACTCCTATCCCTTTCATCCGTACAACTATTCGAATATCGTGCCTGTTTCATACAGAAAACAAAAAATACAATCAAGTTGTACGTATAACTTACACCTTGATTGTATCAACTATTTTAAATTAATCAACTGTTTTCAACATTTTATTTCAACATTTCCGTAATGTTTCTGAGCAATCTGTGACCATTTCACGAAAATAAACCGAGAGAAGTTGTACGTATCTTTATAGTTTCTTACCGATGAAGACATGACCTCGATCAGACAGTCCCGCGAACACGACCGTCTCTCGCCAACGCTCCCAGTCCCAGCCCGGCAACATGTACCAGGTGATTTCTTCTGACCCGTAGAGTTTGACGCTCGTATCCGTTAATTTTTCAAAACGGCCTCGTTTGCCGTATTCCGTTACAAACGTCCCATCAGCCATGAGTTGAATCTTACTCGAAGGTAGGACGCCATGGTTCGTTCGGTCCATATAAATCCACTCCCACTCGCCGATGAGCTCTTCCATCCCGACGGACCGCTCCGCTTCTCCGGCGTATCGTTCCGGAGAGACGAGCGGCCACCCCGACTCCGTCCAGATGATCTTTCGGATATGCAGCTCGTGCCAGTGCGGATCTTTCTCACCTCTGACGTGATGGACTAGATAATCCTTGTCCCCGTCCTGCAAGACGGAGTTATGACCAGGTCCGACCCAGCCCTCATCGTCCCCAAACCGATAACCGCCTAGTATCTTCATGCCGACCTGTTGCGGATCGAGCACGAGGTCGGTCATGACGTTCCCGTCAAAATCGACGTATGGTCCAGTAATTGAAGTCGATCGAGCCACACGAATATGATAATCCTTGAAAAGGGAGTCGTAGGAGACGAACAAGTAATAATGTCGATCCGTCTCGCGATAGACGATGTATGGTCCCTCAATCGCCCCTTCGACACTTTGATGCCGTTTCGCGATCAACGTTTCTACACTGCCCGGACGTTTCTTGCCGGTTTCCGGGTCGACCGGGAATACATACAGTCCACCGAAAAAACTGCCGTAGACGAGCCAAGGCTCTCCGTGCGCATCGAACGTAATATTCGGATCAATCGCGTTCGGTCCAGACGTCCCGGCCTCACTCTTCACAACGAGCCCGTGATCCTGCCACGGTCCGGCTATCGTTTCCGCGCTGGCGACACCGATATAGGACTGCGTCTGTCCAAACTGTGAAGCTGCATAGTACATGAGATAGCGACCACCCATAAACACGACTTCCGGCGCCCAAAGCCCCGGCGCCCCGGTCCATTCCACAGCCTCGTGCGGAAGTTCCTTCAACGCCAAACCGACAAACTCCCAATGGATTAAATCCTTCGAGCGGCGCACTTGAATCCCACCGTTAATGTGATGCCCGTGGGCGGCGTCCGTCGAGAACACGTAATACCAATCCCCGACTTTGATTGAAGCCGGGTCGTGGGCGTTGTGTGTGCCCCACATCGTTTCGTTCGTCAATCGCTCTAACACATAACGTTCTTCTCGTTTCGGACTGTTCAGCTTTTGCATGTTCCCGTTTCTCCTCTTATCGTTTTTTTCCCCATACGGCGGTGCCGTCCTCGATCAGGCCTGTGAAGATGATCGTCGGTTGCCAAGTCTCCCAGTCCCAAGCCGCTCCGACTTGCGTCTCATACGTTTCTTGCCCGACTTGGATCTCGAGGACTGAGCCGGTCAATCGCCAAGATCCGTCCCCGTTTCCGAGCTTCCCGTCTCGTTTGAGCGTCAATTTACTCGAAGCTTGCTGTCCGTCATCGAATCGCGGGAACGTGATAACGTCCCAGTCCCCGACCAGATGGGCGTCGTCGACCTTAACGTCTCCTTCGCCTGCATAGCGCTCGGGCGAGACGACCGGCCAACCGTCTTTCGTCCAATACACTTTCCGGACGTGCAGCTGTGACCAATAGATGTCTTCACTCGGCCGCGCCTGATGTAGCACGAACGTATCAGTCCCGTCTTGTAAGAATGCCGAGTGTCCGGTCCCGACATATCCGTCATCTCCTTCGAACTGGTACGAGCCCACGATTTTCACACCCGTATCAAATGACTCATCCGATTCGTCGCGTAAGTCACGGCCACGCGAGTCGACGAACGGTCCAGTGATCGACTTCGAGCGACCGATTCGGACGTTGTACGTATCTTCTAACCAACCGTACGACACCATCAAGTAGTAATAGCCGGTCTCGTCGTTATATAAGATTTCCGGTCCTTCGATGCCCATCGACACGTCTTTCCGCTTGGCGAGCAGCGTTCCTTCTGACGATTCGTCCACTCGCTTCCCGGTGTCCGCGTCAATCTCCGTCAAAAAGATTCCACCAAAGTATGACCCATATGTCATCCACCATTTCCCTTCTGCATCCTGTGTCACGTGAGGGTCAATCGCGTTGGCGACACCTCCGTCCCCGTCTTTAGACGCCACGACGGCACCCTCGTCTTCCCAAGGTCCTTCGATTGTTGACGCGGTCGCTAGCCCGATGTACGATGTTCGGCTCCCGACCCCTGATACGGAATAGTACAAGTGGAAACGGTCTCCAATTTTTGTGATCGCCGGAGCCCAGAACGTATTCCCACCGGCCCAAGCGAACGCCTCTTCAGACACTTGATCGAACACACGGCCAACGAACTCCCAATGAACGAGGTCGGTCGATTGTCGGATTTGAATGCCGGGCGTCGGGGGGCTACCCACCATGTAATCCGTCGAGAAGACGTAGTACGTGTCACCATCTTTAAAGATTGCCCCGTCATGCGTGAAGTTCGTCGTCCACTCGCTTTCTTTGTTGAGCACATCCGGCGTCACATCTTCCACCTTTTGATCAAACGGCGCTTTCGGGAGCGCCAACTCATCGATTGACGCACTCGTCGTCTGCCAGAAAAAGATTCCTCCGATTGCTACGGCGAGTAGTGTTAGCCATACCATCATTTTTCTCATGCCAAATCTCCTTTCTCCGTCAAAAAGGCACCCGCCTTAAAAAGACGGGTGCCTTTGTCCTGTCACACCTCAGCCCTTCACACCAGAAATCGCAATCGACTCGATGATCTGTTTTTGGAAGATCATGAAGACAATCAACATCGGGAGTAACGCCACGACGGACGCGGCCATGATTAACGGATAATCACTTTGAATTGCATAAGATGCGTTAAAGTTCGCGATGACAAGTTGAAGCGTCTGTTTCTCCGGCGAGTTCAAATACAGAATCGGCCCGAGATAGTCGTTCCAGATTGCCATAAACCAAAGAATCAACTGCGCAGCCACGGCCGGCTTGATCAATGGGAAGATAATCTTGTAGAAGATTTGGAAGTACGAGCAGCCATCAATCTTCGCTGCTTCGATAATCGAGTTCGGGATGCTGTTCAAAAACTGACGCAAGAAGAAAATCATGAAAATATTTCCGAACAGTCCAGGCACAATCAACGGCAACAGCGTGTCCACCCAGCCGATGCTCGAAAACATCATGAACTGAGGAATCATGAGTACCGGATACGGGATCATGACGGAAGCGAACAAAAGCAGGAAGATTTTATTCTTGCCTCTGAAGTTCAACTTCGCAAACGCGAACGCCGCCAAGCTCGACGTGAACGTCCCGACGATTGTGACCGATAAGGCGACAATCAAACTGTTTGATATCCCGGACAGTAGCGGACCCATACTCCAAATTTCCGTATATTTGCTAAACGAAATATCGGTTGGGATCCACACCGGCGGGAGCGCAAATACATCCTCTTTTGATTTTAGCGACGTCGACACCATCCAGAGTAGCGGCGCAATCATGACGACAGCTCCGATGGACAGGAAGATAAAGATGAAGAAATCTGTAATTCGATCCTTCTTCTTAACCGACATCGTTTCCACGTTCTCTTTTTTCCGCGAGAGAGCTAATTGCATGGTCATTCTCCTTTCATATACACGAGTCGCTCAATCAAGATCGAACGATGATTTTTCATTCATCCGGAATTGGAGCAACGTGACGATGAAAATGAAGAGCCCGAGGACGAGCGCCATCGCCGAAGCGTAACCGAGTTGGAAATTCCCGAACGATTTTTGCCAAATATAGAAGACCGCAGAGGCAGACGAGTATTCCGGTCCTCCGGTCGGTGTCATGACGTTAATTTCCGTGAAAATCTGTGCCCCACCGATGATGTTCGTTACAATAATGAAGAATGTGACTGGTTTGACCATCGGGAGCGTGATGTGCCAAAAGCTTTGCCACGCGTTCGCCCCGTCCAATTTTGCTGCTTCATAAAATGATTTTGGCACACTTTGTAACGCCGCAAGATAGAGGAGCATCGTGTAGCCGAGCCCTTTCCAAATCGCCATGAGAATGAGCGCCGGTTTGACGGTATCGGTGTTTTGAAGCCAGTTCGGCCCATCGATCCCGATCAATGCCAAGAATTGGTTCACCAACCCATAGTCCCCGTTGTACGCCCATTGCCACAAGATCGACACGGCAGCAATCGACGAGATTACGGGAATGTAGTAAATCACGCGGAATGTGTCCGTCCCAAAAATCTTTCGATTCAACGCGAGGGCGAGCAGGAGCGCGAGAACGATGCCAATCGGAATCCCAATCATCATAAAGAGCGTGTTGTACATCGATTTATAAAAATATTCATCTTGGAACAAGTTAACGAAGTTCTCAAACCCGATAAATTTCATTTGACCGAGGCCGTTCCAATTCGTGAAGGCGCCGTAAACAGAGTACATCAACGGTACGAACGCGAAGAGGAAGAATCCAATGACCGGTGCCGCAACGAACAAGTAAGCGTAACGCTGTTCAGTTCGATATAACTTGGAAATCGATTTTGTCTTCATTGTCCTTCCATCCTTTCAACGTCAGAGACGCGGGTGGCGAACATCGCCACCCCCGTTTCGACTCTCTGATCAGTTCGCCTGTTCCTCTTGTGCGATTGCCGCATCGAGCAATTTCTGCATCTTCGGCTGCGCCGTCTTCACATAGTCTTCGACCGATGTCTTGCCGTCGAGGACAGGCTGGATGTTTTTGAAGAACTCGTCATACCATTCTGCCGTGTATGTTTTCTCAGCCGGGAAACCACGGCCATAGTCGTTGATCAAATCAAGGAATTCTTGTTTGTTTTCTGGTTTGATTGACGTGTCAGCCGCCCAGTTGTCGGCGATTTCCATACTGTTTGGCAATTGGACTTGTGCGTCTACGAGCGCTTGTTGACCTTCTTGGTCAGCAGACAAGTACATGGCTAACTCTGCTGCTTCCTCTTTATGTTTCGTCGTCGAACCGACTCCAATCCCGAGCGAGCCAACCCATCCTGACGCTTTACCTGTCGAACCGGCTGGCCATGGGAGTAAGTCGTACTCGAATTTCAATTGTTCTTTAAATGCCGCCATATCCCAAGGACCGACCGGGAAGAAAGCGAGCTGCCCTTTCAACCAACGTTGGTACGTGTCGAGCGTCTGCGTTTCCCCGATCGACGGTGTAATACCATGTTTCAACTGTTGATCGACAAAGAACTGTAACGCTTCGATGAACTTCGGATCATCGATTGTCACTTTTGTTCCGTCTTCGTTAATCCAGTCCGCCCCGTTACTCCAAACGAACGGCTGAAGGGCCCAGTTCACGTTGAAACCAGTACCGTACTGATCCATCTTCCCGTCACCGTTCGTATCTTTCGTCAACTGTTTAGCGACGTCCACGAATTCATCCCATGTATATGGTTTGTCTTTATCTGGAAGCGGGATGCCCGCGTCTTCAAACATCGTCTTGTTATAACCGAGAGCGAACGGACCTAGGTCTTTCGGCAGTCCGTAAATCGCTCCTTCTCCGAGCGTCTCACCATCGAAACGATACTTATCGACACCCTTCTCCCAAATGTCGTCCAACTTGACGTCTTCCGAATTTTCGACCGCCTCTGTGATATCGAGTAACACACCCGAGTTTACGTATGCTTTTACTTGGGCAGGATTATAGAAGAAGACGTCTGGGATTTTCCGACCTGCGATGGCCGATTTGAGTTTTGTATCGTACTGATCTGGCGCCGTTTGGACCATCGTTACCTTCACATCTTTGTTCGCTTCTTCAAAACGTTTTACCGTTGCTTGATAGGCTTTTAACTCTTCTGGATTTCCACGGAACATAAATGTCAGTTCAACTTTCCCGTCAGCGCCTGCCTCATCTCCCGAACAACCGGCGAGCGCCAAAGAAGTTGTCATGAGTGCTGACATCGTTAACGCAAACATTTTTTTCGATTTACGATTCATTGTGAATTCCTCCGTCAATTTATATTCATGCTTAATGCACGATGAAGATGTACGTACATGTTGAGTTAAATAAAAAAGCATCCTGCATAATGAAGCCCACACAACACTATACATTTCCTAGCCATTAAACCAATACGATAAGTAATGAAAGCGTTTTCTGTACAATTCGAGTCTATTACACACGTTCGGACATGTCAATTTGATTTTTATGTATTTTTTACATTTCGTCCGTACATATTCATAGAAAATTCAGATGCTTTTTTTGCTTATTCATAGTAAACGGCACATTTGTTTGTTAATATGGAGATAAGATCATATCTTGTACGTATGAGTTGTTCGACGTACACGAGAGAAAGCAGGGACGCCAAATGGCACAACGCACAAAGTACAATATGGTCAAAGATCATATTCTTGAATGGATAAAAGATGGAACGGTAAGACCAGGTGAAAAAATTCCGTCTGAAAATGAATTGGTCCAATCATTTGGAGTGAGCCGTCATACGATTCGGCAAGCTGTTGGAGAATTAGTGAATGAAGGCTATCTGTACCGCGAACAAGGATCGGGCACATACTGTTCCCCTGTCCTTCCGACCTCTACTTCCCAAACGATGGAACGTTCTGGAAACGGTAAAAATATCGGGGTCATCACGACTTACATGTCTGACTATATCTTCCCGTCTATCATCCGGGGGATTGAATCCCACTTGGCTTCGAAAGGATATACGTTGACACTGTCTTGTACGGATAACAACGTCGAGAAAGAGCGACAATGCCTCGAGATGATGTTAGATCGTCAAATTGATGGATTGATTGTCGAGCCGACGAAGAGCAGCAGCTACAATCCGAATATCAAATATTATTTAGAACTCGAACAACAACATACTCCTTATTTGATGATTAACCAATACTATTCGCAGTTGACGCCTCCTTATTTGATCATGGATGACGAGAAGGGTGGATTCTTAGCGGCAGAACATCTCATCAAACTTGGCCATGAGCGCATCATGGGACTCTTTAAAACAGATGACCTTCAAGGGGTCCATCGGATGCGCGGCTTCATACGCGCGTTCCGGGAATACAATCTTCCTTTAGAACCAGAATTAATTATAACGTATACGACAGAAGAACTTGTGCCCTCTTTTTATGACGTGATTCATCGCGTGTTCAAGAACGCGGACGAACGGCCGAGCGCAATCGTCTGTTACAACGACCAACTTGCCCTCAATGTGTTAGACCAGTTGAGAAGTCTGCGTCTCTCTGTCCCCCAAGACGTCTCACTCGTCGGATACGACGATTCGGTGCTCGCCGTCGCGACAGAAGTAAAACTGACTTCCATCATCCACCCGAAGCAAGAACTGGGCCGTGCCGCGGCCGAATGGATCATCGCAGCTGTTGAGAAAAAGGACACGCCACCGTCACACACGTATGAACCAGAATTGATCGTCCGCAACTCGACCGCACCTTATAACCGTCTCGAATCTAAATTAGGCTGATTCATCCCTAACTTCTTGGAGGTCCTCATGAATTTAAAACATGAACATAACAAACTATTCCAAGCGCTCGAATTTGTCACTAGCCTGGTTCAACTGAACGTGGTCTTCTTACTGACCATTTTGCCTCTCATCACGCTGTTCCCTGGCTTGTACGCCTTGAGTGCCGTCACACGGCAATGGTCGATCAATCAAGATTATAGCGTATTCCACGCTTACTTCCGCTTTTTTAATGAAGGAGTACGCCGTCATTATAAACTCGGTGTAGCTTGGACCTTGTTTTTATCCGTCTTGTTGATCGACTTTTTACTCATTCGTCAAATCGATACCGGCCAGACGATTCTCTTCACAAGCCTATTCGTGATCGGGTTTATCTTCCTTGCCCTTTCGTTATTTCTGTTTCCGGTTTTGACGCATTATGAGATGAAGACGATGGACGCCTTGAAGTTGGCGCTATTCAGCATCATGCGATATGGCTATATCGTCGTGCTCGCGCTCTTATTGTTCACAGCACTCGGCATGCTCGCGTACCGGTCACCACTCTATCTGTTGTTCGGCTTTTCATTCATCGTTTTTTTAACGACGAAATTGTATCTTCACCAGATAGACCGCACCATCACGAGCCAACATGCCGACGTCGAATCGTCATGAAACAAACCCTTCCCCCATCTGCGTTTTCGGTCGCGCAGACGAGGTCAGGGTTATTTTTTATGTCCTCGCATCACGTCCGCCATCGGACACCCTGCTTGCTCGAGCTCAGAGACAATTCGCGTATAATCCGTTTCGTTTCGATTTTGACTCAACTTGAACGCCGCCTGCATCTCTGAGACGTCGATGCGGAATCCTACGACACCGTATTTTTGTCGTTGGACCGGCTCGGATAGTTCTTCCCAGACGACGGCGTCATTACGGTCTCCTTCATGATCCCGCAGCAGTCCCGCTAGGTCTTCCTCGAGTTGTTCCGCGTTCAGGATAGTCGCCTGTCCATATGCATGGACGGCCTGATAGTTCCACGTTGACACGTCTTCATGCCCGTACCACGACGCCGACACATAAGCATCCGGTCCTTGGACGATGACGAGCACCGTCTGGTCTTCAATCGTCTGCCACTGTGGATTGTTCTTGGCGACGTGCGTCGTGAACCAAGTCTTTCCCGCCTCATGGTGAAACCGGAGCGGCACGTGCGTCGCGATCGGCTTTCGTCCGTCATACGTGACGACGGTGCCGAACGGATGAGCCTTCAAAAAGGCGTAGACTTCTTCAGGTTGATTGACGGCGTATAGTTTCGGGACGTACATCGAATTCCTCCCATCTATGACTTTGGTGACTGCCTTTAGCTTATCGGATATCGCGTTCATTCGTCTAATCCTCATCAAGTCGGGTAAAGACTAGAGGATGCTATACCACATAGGAGGGATTTCTCATGAAACCGACGATTCAAGCGTTCGTGTTCGACGTGTACGGGACGCTATTCGACGTCCATTCCGTCAAGACGGCATGTGACGAACAGTTTCCGGGGAAAGGCGAACAAATCAGCCAAACGTGGCGGACGAAACAACTCGACTATTTCTTCACGCGGTACATGATGGGCCGTTATGAGGACTTTTCTGTCGTCACCCGTGACGCCTTGCGTTACGCATTGGCCGCGGCCGACGTGACATGGACCATCGATATCGAAGACGCACTGATTGCCACGTATGCCGAGTTGACCCCTTATGACGAAGTCGAGGAAGTGTTGAAACAGCTCCACCATAAGCGAACCGTCGTCTTATCGAACGGGACGGATGCGATGCTCGAAGCGTTGATCGAGAATGCCGGATTCACGGAACTGTTCGATGAACTCGTCAGCATCGACGGCGTCAAACAGGCCAAACCGTCACCGGCCGCCTACTTGCACTGGTTCAAGAACAGCGGGTTGAAGCGAGACGAGGTGCTGTTCCTCTCTTCGAACGGTTGGGACATCGCTGGCGCGAAAAGCTTCGGCTTCCACACCGCCTGGATCAATCGCGAGGGCAAGCCGATCGACATGCCCGACTTGGCACCGGACGCCGTCTATGACGACTTGTCCGGCTTACTCGAATGGGTCACGGACGAAGCGGCTTGGCCATAATCAAATCGACTTGGGCGTCATCGCCCATATAAAACGTGTGCGCCCCGGTCTGGACGAAGCCGTGCTTCTTATAGAAGACGAGCGCTTTGTGGTTATGTTCCCACACACCGAGCCAAATCTCCCGTTTGTCCAGCTCGTTCGCACATCGGATGGCCTGGTCGTACAGCGCCTTGCCGACGCCACTCCCTTGGAACGCCCTTCGCACGTAAATCCGTTCGAGCTCGAACGCGTCCTCGCCCAAGGCCTCGGTCTGGGCGTCTTTCGCGTTCACTTTCAAATACCCGGCGACTTCCCCGTCGAGCATGGCGAAGAAGAATTGCGAGTCCGGGTTTGCTAGCTCGGACTCGAGCTGCGGCACGTTGTACGCCCGCTCGAGATAAGCAGCGAGATGTGTCGGGTCGTTCTCGGCCTCGAACGTCTCGATGCTGATGGTACGAAGTACGTCGATGTCTGCGATTGTACAAGGTTTGATGGTAATCATCTCGGTTCCCCCTCAGTAGTCTCGTTTCTTGCCTTTCTTCACCGACTCCCAGTCGCCTTCGATATTGTGGCGGACCCGCTTCAACAAGCGTAGCAACTGTTCGGCTTCTTGATCACTCAGCCCGGTGAGCGCGATGTCCGTCGAGTGCTCGTGCTCGCGGATGATGATCGGGTACAGCTCCTGGCCCCGTTCGGTCGGGACGAGCCGTTTAATTTTCTTGTTGTGCGGGTCTTCCTGTTTTGTGATCAACCCGTTCGTCTCCAACTTTTGGATTGCCCGCGCTGCTGTCGTCCGATCAACTTTAATCAATTCGGCGAGCTTCTCTTGAATGATGCCCGGCTCTTCACAAATCCGCACCAAATAGAGATATTGTCCTTTCGTCAGCGCAAGCTCCTTGAACTCGATGTTGCTGATTGAATCGAGGGCGCGGGCAATCATCCCGATTTCACGTAACTGGTCTCTCATCAAATCCTCCTGATTGTTGTATTTGCAATACGTTACGTTCAGTATAATTCATTTAGTTGCATTTGCAACAAAAAATGTTTTTAGATATGAATTTTGATTGTATGAGAAAATGGAGGTATCATTCCACGAAACGAGGGGATTTCATGGCACACCGCATCTACACGACGAGCTTCGCGAGCGTCTATCCGCTCTACGTCGCGAAAGCTGAACGGAAAGGCCGGACGAAAGAAGAAGTCGATACGATCATCAAATGGTTGACCGGCTATGACGAGGCCGGGCTCGACCGACAACTCAAAGATGAAGTCGACTTCGAGACGTTCTTCGCTGCCGCACCACGCATGAATGAAGACCGCGCCTTGATTAAAGGCGTCGTCTGCGGCGTCCGTGTCGAGAACGTCGAAGAGCCACTCATGCGCGAAATCCGCTATTTGGACAAGCTTGTCGATGAACTCGCCAAAGGCAAGGCGATGACGAAGATTTTACGGGGCGGTGACGCATGATGGACTACACGACACTCGTTGACGACAAACGGCTCGACGCTTTCATCCGCTTGATCGAAGTCATCGACGCGAATCTGCCGGACGGTTTCGAGAAGATGAACGACGGCAAAGGCATCCACTACGTCGTCCCGCTGTCGACGTATCCGAACGGGTATCACGTCACGCCCGGCACTCCGCTCCCGTTTTTGAGCGTCATCGCCCAGAAGCGGCACATCGCGCTGTACCATATGGGTGTCTACAGCGACCCAAATTTACTCCGCTGGTTCGAGGAAGCGTACGCTAAAGAAGTGCCGACGAAGCTCGACATGGGCAAGAGCTGTATCCGCTTCGGCAACGTCAAGCATATCCCGTACGAGCTGATCGGCGAGCTCGTCTCGAAGATGACACCGGCGGAATGGGTCCACGCCTACGAACAACGCTAAAGAAGAGACAAGTCGCGCGCGACTTGTCTCTTTTGTCATACGTTGAATTTTTTCGTCATCTGACGCATCTCGTCCGCCATGTTCGACAGTTCTTGAGCCGATGCCGTGATTTCTTCCATCGACGCCATCTGTTCTTCCGTCGCCGCCGACGTGTTCTCTGTCTCGGTCGCGGTCGTCTCGGTGATGCCTTGGATCTCGTTCACAGACGTCAAAATCTCGGTCGCACCGGCTGCCATCTCTTGGACGGCACCTGATACTTCTTCGACGTTTTGTCCGACTTCTTCGATGGCGCGCTTGATGTCTTCGAACGCCACGCCTGCCTGTTGGACGTTCGTGACGCTATGGCCCATCTCGCTCTCGACGACATGCATCGTTTGGACCGCTTGTTTCGTCTCCGTCTGCGTGTCCCCGATCAAGCCGGAGATCCGTTTCGTCGCGACGGCCGATTCTTCAGCGAGCTTTCGGACCTCCGAGGCGACGACGGCGAAACCGCGTCCGTGATCGCCGGCCCGTGCCGCTTCGATCGCCGCGTTCAAGGCGAGCAAATTCGTCTGTTCGGCGATGCCGGAAATCGTACCGGTGATCGTGCCGATTTCTTGCGAGCGGACGTCGAGCTGCCCGATGACCGTTTGCAATGCTTTCACTTTCTCGTTCATCGCTTCGAGCTGTGACTCGAGCGTGTCAATCAAGTCGTTGCCGGTCCCGACTTTTTGAAGCGCACCGTCCGAGAGCTCGGTCATGTGTTGCGCACTGTTCGAGACGTGATGAATCCCTCGCGTCAACTCGGTAATCGTTCCGTTCGACTCCTTCACTCGCGTCAATTGACGCATCGAGCCCGACGCGATCTCTTCCATCGTGACGGCGACCATCTCCGTCGCTTTTGTCGTCTCTTCGACGTTGTTCTTCAAATCGTCAGACGAGACGGCGACACGGCCTGACGTCTGTGTCACTTGCTGGATCAGTTCGCGCAAGTTGTCTTTCATTTGATTGAACGACACGGCGAGCGAACCGAGCTCGTCCCGTGACGAATACGCGCTCTCGACCGTCAAGTCACCGGCACCGGCCCGGCTCATGAGCGCATTCAGCTCACGGACGGGACTTACGACGAGCCGCGTGATGTAGACACCGAGCCCGATCGAGGCCAACGCTCCGATGGCGACGAGCACCCAAAACGTAAGCACTGACCGGTTTCGGTCATCTTGCATCGCGACGCTTGCCGCTTCGGCTTCTTGATTGATGCCGTCCATGACGGCCGCTGCCGTGTTGACGAGGTTCAACCGGATTGGCCGCAAATCATCCAAATAGACGCGGTACGCCGCTGCGTTTTCGTTGCGCAACGCCGGGAGCAAGACGACTTCCGTCCCTTCTAGATAGGCGCTGATTTCTCGGTTCAACTTCTCGACTTGTTGCGTCACCGTCTCATCCGTCGATGAGAACGTCTCATTGAACACCTTCAAGTTCGTGCCGATACTGTTGCGTCGTTCTGAGATGTCGGCTTGCAACTCCTCGTTCCGGGTCGCATCGGTTGTCAACATCAGTTCGAGCAAATACCCGTCTAGCGCCCGGTTGTCCGTGCGAATCTGACCGAGCGCGCGAATCGGCACTAGCCGGTTCTCATAGATTGCCTGTCCCTCGTCGGCCATCCGTACGATGAGTGTGTGGCTGAGTGCGGCGATGACGACGAGCGTCGTAATGAAAACGGTGAGCAGCACCGTAAACTTTTTGAACATACTTAAATTTTTCACTGTAATCCCTCCTACTTGCTTTATCGTAGGAAAGGATAGGTGAATGAAGCGGTTTTACACATCCGTTGACCTAAGTTTCCACTTTCAAGGTCCATCATCGAATTCGGGACACATCGCGAGCATATTCTGTAAGCCGGCTCACCGTCATCGTGAGGGAAAATAAGATACGCTTAGTGAAAGAATAAAGGAACGGAAAGGAATGATTCTCGTGCCACGTTGGCTCAAACTCAGTCTTCTGCTCACTTTGTTCGGAAGCCTGTTTTATCTCACGCACTTCCATTACGAGTTGCGGCCGTCTGACGTGCGTGACGTCGTCTTGTCGTTCGGCTGGTGGGGACCGCTCGTGTTCATCCTCATCTATGCGGTCGGCCCGCTCATCTTCTTGCCGACGTCCGTCCTCTCGCTCGGGGCCGGGCTCGCGTTCGGCGTCTGGCCCGGTGTGTTATACATCATCGTCGGCGCGACCGCTGCCGCCGTGACCGGGTACGTCATGGCCCGCTTGTTCGGGCGTTCGGTACTCAACGTCGATCGTTACCCATGGTCGGAAAAACTGTTCACGCAAATGGAACAACGCGGCTTCCTCTACGTGTTCGTGTTACGGCTCATCCCGCTCGTCAGTTTCGATTTGCTCAGTTATGCGGCCGGCATCGCAAAAGTCCGGTTCCGATCGTTTCTCTTCGCGACCGTGCTTGGGATGATTCCCGGGACGCTCGCCTACAGCTTTTTAGGAGCGAGCCTCGCCTCGGGGAGCGTGACGACGATCTTCATCGCCGCCCTCGTCTTCGTGAGTCTGCTCGGGGTGACCTACTACTTCCGTGAGCCCGTTCAAAAGTGGCTCGGCCTGACGTGAATCTGATTCCCTCATCGTGAAAAGAAGCGATTGAATCGCTTCCCTTCCTTGCCGTACAATCGAAAATGGAAATGAGAACCAATACGGATGAGGAGACACGATCACATTGAGAAAATGGCTAATATCCTGCCTGTTGCTTTGTCTACTCGTCAGCTTGACGCCGTCTGTTTCAGCTGCGGAAAAAGCGGTGCGTCACGACGACAAGCGACTCGTCTATATGACGTTTGACGACGGCCCCCGTCCCGAGACGCTGTTATTGCTCGACGTGTTAAGGAAGCATCAAGTGAAAGCGACATTTTTCATTCTCGGTAAACAGATCAAAGCCAATGAGGCGACGTTGAAACGGATCGTCGCCGAAGGACACGTGCTCGGCCTGCACAGCATGACCCATGACAAGAAACAGTTTTACAAATCGCCCCACACCGCCGTCGAGGAAATGAAGCGCGTCCAACAGCTCATCTTTGAGACGACCGGTGTGAAGACGAACGTCATGCGCGTGCCGTACGGAAGCGTCCCGCATATGACGAAACCTCACCGCGACGCGATGACAAAGGCCGGGTTCCACATGTGGGACTGGAACGTCGACAGTCTCGATTGGAAACGAAAAAATGAGCCGCGCCTCTTGCAGTACGAGACGATTCGTCACGTCCGGGCGAACGCGATCGCCTCGGTCGTGTTGATGCACGACCAATCGATTTCCCCGGCCTCACTTGACTACATCCTTCGTCATTTGAAGAGAGAGCAATACGTGTTCACGACGATCGCTGACACCACGCCACCGTATCACTTCTACAACAAATGGAAAACGAATACGTCACGAAAATGAGCGAGGGACATCGAGCCCTTCGCTCATTTTTTGCTTCCCGTTTCATCGAATATGCAAATTCAATCAACATTCGGGACGTCCGTCCGATAATAAAGTAGCCATATCGAACTAGAAAACGAATGTGAGGAATCCGAATGAGTTCAACGAAACGCAATCAATTGATGCTCGTCACGACGCTCGTCATCGTCTTGACGTCCATCGCCGTCCACCTGCTCCACCGCTTCACCGATTTTGCTTACGCCTATACCGTCCTGCGAAACGGTGCCACGGGTTACCCGTACCCGGTCGCGGCATGGGTCTTGTTCGCCGTCCCGGTCGTCTTCTTCATCCTTATGCTCGTCAGCGAACGGAAACATCCCCGCTCGTTCCCATACTGGATGATGCTGACACTCACGTTCGCGAGCATCTCGACCGTCGCCGGCGGTCAAGGACTCGTCGAGTATCACTTCTCGATTTTCGTCGTCTTGGCGATCTTGTCGTTCATGCGCCAAATCGACTTGATCCTGTACAGCACCGTCTTGTTCGCGGTGCAACATTTGGCCGGATACTTCTTGTTCCCAGAAATCATCTGCGGCACGAGCGACTATCCGTTCAGTCTGCTCCTCGTACATGCCATCTACCTCGTGCTGTTGAGCGCTGTCCTCGTCGCGCAGATCCATTTCCGCAACGTCGAATCGACCCGGGTGAAAGCGATTGAGGCCGAGACGCGCCGTCTGCTCGAACATGCCGTCACAGACGCGAGCGGTCTCGTCGCGTCATTGAAAGCCCACGCCGCCGAACTCGAAACGGTCGCCAATCACTCCCTCGAATCGGGCGAACAAATCGCTGTCACCGTTGATCCAATCGTCACGCACGCGAGCGATCAACAGACGTCAATGAACCGCGGGGCTGACGAACTTCAGTCGATTCGCTCTCTCACCGCCCTCATCCAAGACCGGATGGGGCAGACGGCCAACGCCGCTTCCCGCATTGCAAGCGACGCCCGGTCAGGAAATCGCGACATGCAGCGCATGGAAACAAAAGTCGAGGAGATCATCGGTGAATCGACGCGTCTCGAAGCCGTCGTCACAACGATGTCGAACCGATCGACCGAGATCCAAGCGATCCTGCAACAAGTCGGTACAATCAGTGAACAAACGAACATGCTCGCCTTGAACGCTTCGATCGAAGCGGCACGCGCCGGGGAAGCCGGACGCGGTTTCGCCGTCGTCGCTTCCGAAGTCGGCAAGCTCGCCGTCCAGTCCCGGGAATATGCGTCCGAGATGACACGCGTCCTCGGCGGGCTCATGGACGACACGTCGGTCGTACGCGAATCGGCCCACTTGTTCAAGCAGGCGACCGAGAACTGCCAAACCGTATCCGCTGACGTCACGGCTGTCTTCCACCGCTTGACGGAAGACGTGTCTGAAATCGATACGCAAATCGGCTCGATCCAAGAGACACGTCAGCACGTGACGGCCCAGATGGAAGCGCTCGAGACGCGTCTCGCCTCGACAAAACAAGCGGCGAGCGTTTTGCAGCAACAAATCCAACACGTCGCCGCTGCGACCGAGGAACAAGTCGCCGTCCAAAAAGAGTTGAGCCACATGTCCGACCGTCTCGCCTCGACCGCGAACACGCTCGAAACCGTGACCACCCAGCTAGAGGAACGATCAAAGACAACCTAAAAACAGGCCGTGAACATATCAATGTTCGCGGCCTGTTTCTTATAACGTCTCAATCAGCTGTTTCAACGCGTCTTTCAGCGGCGTCACTGGACGCCCGAGCAAGAGCTCGAAGTCGTTCGATTCGACTTCAAGCGAGCCGTTGCGGATGCTCTCTTGAATCCCGACGACGAGCGGGATGACTTCTTCCGGCACACCGGCACCGCGCATGACGTTGGCGTAAGCGTCCGCACTCACTTCCTGGAGTTCGACTTCGCGGCCGAGCACTTCCCCGAGCGCTTTGACGAGTTCTGCTTGTGTGTGGAGCGGGCCGGACAGTTCGAAGACGTCTTGCTCAAAGTCGTCTGCCATGAGAACGTTCGCCGCGGCTTCGGCGTAGTCTTGTTGCAACGCCCAACCGACTTTCCCATCACGGGCAGCCGTCACCCACGGGGCACCGGCAAGGACGCCTTGAATGCTGCCGAGTTCGTTCTCTAAGTACCAGTTGTTGCGCAAGAACGCGTGTGGGATGCCGGTACGCTCGATCGCCCCTTCCGTCTCGACGTGCGGCGGCGCCATGAGGTTTTGACTGTTCGTCGCATCGGCGAGACTCGTGTAGGCGATGAACTTGACCCCCGCCGCTTCCGCCGCTTCGACGACGCTCGCGTGTTGACGGATGCGCGTGTCGTTGTCCCCGTCCGCCGAGATGATGAGCAGACGCTCAACACCTTTGAACGCCGTTTCGAGCGTCTCTGGCTTGTCGAAGTCGCCGTGACGCACGTCGACGCCTTTCTCTTTCAACAGCGTCGCTTTCTCCGGGTTGCGGACGCTGACCGCCACTTCACTTGCCGGCACCGCTTCGAGTAAGGTGTTGACGATTTTCGAACCGAGTTTCCCCGTTGCACCTGTGATTAAGTATTTCATCATTTTTTTCCTCCTTCAAACCTGTAATTTAATCAGTTACATGTAATCATCATAGTTACAGCATCTTCGTTTGTCAATTGCTTGTTCCCTGTTATACTGAAGATGTAACCAATTCGCTTACACGACTGTTCAGAAAGGGGTGGCTTATGTCCATCAGTAGCCGTTTCGCGGTCGGCATTCACATTTTGACGTTGATCGAGGTCAATCAGGACGGCGTCACCTCGTCTAACTTTTTGGCTGGTAGCGTCAACACGAATCCCGCCCTTATCCGAAAAATCATGGCGATGTTGAAGAAAGCCGATTTGATTGAAGTGACGCCCGGCGTTGCCGGTGCCAAGCTCGCCAAAAACTTGAACGAGATCTCGCTCTATGACGTCTATCGCGCCGTCAGCGTCGTCGAGGAGAACGAGCTGTTCAGCATCCATGATAATCCGAACCCGGCGTGTCCCGTCGGCCAACAGATCCAAGCAACAATCGAGCCAATTTTTATCCATGCCCAATCGGCGATGGAATCCGTTTTAAAGCAAGTGACCCTCGCCGATGTCGTGAACGACATGGCTAACAACTCGAGCACGTAAAACAAGGGAAACCCGACGCGGGCTTCCCTTGTTTTAGTCTTTCAGTTGAATGAATTTACGTTTGCCGACCTGTAGAATCATACCCGCTTTGAGTAGGATTGGCGCATCGCTATCCGTCTGTTTGTCCCCGTTGATGCGGACGCCGCCACCGGCAATCATGCGCTTCGCTTCGCTCTTTGAAGCGAATAAATCGAATTTCATGACTGCCTCAAGTAACGTCACAGATTCCCCGTTTGGAATTTTTCGTTGTTCCATATCCTCTGGCAATAATCGGAGCTGAAACACTCGTTTGAAACCTTGTTCGGCTTGATCTGCCGCTTCTTCACCATGGTATAGCTCGACGAACCGTTTAGCGAGTCGCATTTTCGCATCTCGTGGGTGTAAGTTCCCTGACGAGAGTGCGCGCAGCGTCGCTTCAATCGTTTCTTGCGGGAACCCGGTCGCCAACGTGAAAAACTTTGGCATGAGCTCATCAGGAAGCGACATCGTCTTCCCATACATGTCCGCAGGTGACTCATCGATCCCGATGTAGTTGTGTTTTGACTTCGACATCTTCTCGACCCCATCGAGTCCTTCTAAAAGCGGCATCAAGATTGCGACTTGTTTTTCTCGTCCGAACTTTTCTTGGAAATGTCGTCCCATCAAGATGTTGAAGTGCTGATCGGTTCCACCGATTTCAATATCACTCTCGAGATGAATCGAGTCATAGCCTTGTAACAGAGGGTAGAAGAACTCATGGAGGGAAATCGGTTTACCGAGGGCGAGCCGTTCCTCAAAATCATCCCGTTCGATCATACGAGCGACCGTGATTTTACCAGCTAGGCCGATGACATCCTCTAGGCTGAGTCCTTTCAACCATTTTGAATTATAATGCAGGACGACACGGTCCATATCTATCAGTTTGCCGAATTGATCAAAATACGTTTGCGCATTTTGTTTGACTACTTCATCCGTCAACTGGACCCGCGCCGTTGACTTCCCAGTCGGGTCTCCAATCTTTCCAGTGAAGTCACCAATAATCAAGTGGATCTCATGACCGTTCTCTTGAAATTGGCGGATCTTGTTTAACACGACAGTGTGTCCTAAGTGGATATCAGGCGCCGAAGGATCTAGGCCGAGCTTGACCTTGAGCGGACGCTTATCGATCATCGATTTCGCTACTTTCATCTTTAGCTCTTCGGTCGGAATGATGTCATCCACCCCTTGCGTGTACTCAGCCATCTGCCTCTCGACTTCCCGTAATTGCTCATCGGTCAGTGTCATCTCTTCAAACGTCGGTTTCATTCGACTCACTCTCTCCTTTGTCGTTCATTTTGTTTAATAACCGAAGCAATGTTTTCTTCTCACTCGTGTCCAAATGGCGGACAAGTCGGCGTTCCTCCGCATGGAACCGTGGGTATAGTGTCGCTACGGTCTCTTCACCGGATTCGGTCAAAAATAGTCGTGTCATGCGGCGGTCTTTTTGATCGCTCTCACGTCCGCAATAGCCGTTCTTCTCAAGCGTCTTTGACACATTGCTGACCGTGGCCTTACTTATGCCGACTTTGCCCGCCAAATCACGCACTTCTAGCTTTCCGTGGACGAATAGTTCGTACAGAATCGCGAAAGCGGTCCAAGATAAACGATAATGAACGAGCACTTGATTCTCAAAGTGACTTCTCATCGTGTGGGCAAAATGATCAATCGATGTCAAAATCGCAATGGCATCCCGATCGAGTTCATCCACAAAAAGTTTGAATCGATCATCCAAAACTGGTTCTCGCTCGTCGTGTCTCATTTCCATCCTCCTTAATCGTTAGCTATGAAACGATATTAATTGAAGTCTCCCTAAAATGCAACCAAAAAAAAGAGACCGTCTCCAAAGACGGCCTCACAGACTGTAGACAAAACATTGTCTGCAGTCTTTTTTATTTGCCCGACCGGGCACAGCTCGCTTTTCTGGGGGCAAGCAGGGAGCCGCATCGCGACTTTGTCGCTGCTGGGTCTCCCTTCGCTTGCTGATCCCCTGGAAG
>NZ_JAFIFD010000019.1 GCF_020832205.1 Exiguobacterium sp.
GTCATCCATCACGCTCACATATTAAATTTCACAGGTGACAGTTATCGTGTCACGCATGCGTTGTCGAAACACTAAAACCTAGCTGGCAAAGTTCTGTACTTTTCGTTGCATTATTGTGCACATTTGTATTGCAAAATACACGAAGCTCCAGAGCGTGTTGCGTTTGCTTTTCAGCGTTGTCTCAGGGGCCTCTTTTCGTTCTATCAAGTCTTGTAAGTACAGGTCGATTGCATCGTTCAATAATACAGGTTTCATCTCACTCACTCCTTCAAATGAATTGCCTCTCGTAGTTCCCGTTGGACGTCGGCCTTATATGCGCGCAAGCGACTTGCGGAATACGGTAGCGTCTGCTCGGTCCCATCAATCAAGTGGCAGAGGAGTTCGAAATGGCGGGGCGACAGCAACACCCGTTGTTCATCGAGCCAGTCGAACAAATGGCGCTCGGATGTCATACATTGTTCCGGGATACGCTCGGCCGCGACTTCGTGCTTCAAGTGCCGTGCGTTCTTCTGTTGGTGGTTGAGGATGGCGCCTCGTATCCGTTGGAAGCAGTATGTTTTCGATAGCGTGCAACCGCGATTCAACGCTTCCCATAGCGCAATCCGTGCGATTTGGGCGCAGTCTTCTTGTTCGTTCGGGTGGATATGGAGATGGCGGATGACGTAATGGATCATCGGCTCCCATTCAACAATTTGGTCATCGAGCTGGTTTATGGATGGATTCTTTTCCGAGCGCTCTGTTGATTTTCCTAGGTTAATTCGAGTATAGTCATCGATATTCGAGGATTAGGTGTTGCTGTACGTACGCCTTTCGACTCCATCCGTTATTGTATGCCGATATCTCAAACAAGCCCGGGGCTTATGTGTGATAAGGGCGCTGTCCCATCTTGGATATCGATGAATATTCGACGAATGTGAAAGAGACTGGTTGGAACCAGTGGAATGTATTATCATCGCAACCTGGTTTACCAAATGATGCAATGAACCGACAAACCTTCATAGATCTCCTTGATGAGACACCGTTACATAAGAGCTATTTATGCCGACACATTTGTATGTGAAGTGCAGGTCCTCTACTTGCGAAGGATCGAGTCTAGCTAAGATATCAAAAACGTCCTTTCCCCCGTGTTCGAAATCAAATTATTAGGCGTAAAAAGAAAATATTTGAAAAAGGTAAACTTTAAATTCCTGATATAAACTATATTTAGTTGATATTTATCATAATGGAGGAATTTAAGTGAACACATATTTTTCAAAGATTTTAATCACGATTGGAATAGCTTTTATGGCTTTCGGTAATTCGGTTTCAGCGGACGAAAACAAATTACCGAAACGGGTCATCGTTCAAGTGAAAGGCACGGAAACGGGCGACCTTAACGGTGAGGTGATCTCGTCGAAACAAATCAAAAAACAGACAACGCTTACGGTCGAAGTGCCAAATGGGATGTCCACTACCGCGTTCATCAAAGAGTTGAAGCAAGAGGATCACGTGATTCACGTCGAAGAGGATCACTTGATGACGTTGACGTATACACCGAGTGACGTCTATTACAGTTCCCAGACGCACCACAACAACATCCAATCCGAAGCTGCCTGGGACCGATCGATTGGAACGAACGTGATCGTGGCCGTATTGGATAATGGGATTGATATGAATCATGAAGATTTAAAGGGGAAAATCGTCAACCCGTACGACACCGTTTATGACTCGCCCTACACGTTGTCGCCCGGCAAACACGGGACTCACGTTGCAGGGATCGTGGGCAGTCAAATGGATAACTATTATGGGGGGGTAGGGGTGGCGCCTGATACGGCCATCATGCCGATTGACGTATTTATCGGGGAATCGGCCTATACATCGGACGTGATCGAAGGCGTATATCGCGCGGTCGACCAAGGGGCTGACATCATCAACATGAGTCTAGGGAGTTATCACTACAATTATTCCTTCCAGCAAGCCATCAACTATGCGTACGCACGAGATGTCGTCGTCATCGCGGCAGCCGGGAATGACGCGACCAGTGCGGCGCATTATCCGTCCTCGTATGATCACGTCATCTCGGT
The DNA here is from genome assembly GCF_020832205.1 of Exiguobacterium sp. Taxonomy (GTDB): domain Bacteria; phylum Bacillota; class Bacilli; order Exiguobacteriales; family Exiguobacteriaceae; genus Exiguobacterium. The sequence goes on from NZ_JAFIFD010000019.1 coordinate 2,064, forward strand.
CGGGTCGACGACCTCGTACGACACGTTGTCTTCGTTCTCGAACTATGGATGGAACATCGATGTCACGGCACCAGGAAGCCAGATCGTTTCGACGACGCCATACAATTCATACGGTTCCATGAGCGGAACATCGATGGCCTCACCGGTCGTTGCGGGTGTCGCCGCTTTGGTCAAATCAGCGGAACCGGGTCTGTCTGTCGATGCGCTCACGGAACGCTTGACGAGTACCGCTGATGATTTGGGAAGCCCGGGCCGAGATTATTTCTATGGCTATGGACGTGTGAATGCGAAAGAGGCGCTTCACATTCGTCAACTCGATCCGGTCCGTATCGATGAGTTTTCCGATGCGGCCACTGTTGTCACCGGAAAAATCCCTGAACAAAATGGATACGGCACTGTGGTTTTGCATGATCCATTGGGTGGGGTGATTGGTTCGGCGGATAAGTTGTACGGCGGAGATCGCTTCAAGATCAATACGCCGCGCTACACGGCAGGCACGACGCTGAGCGTGATTTATTATGATTCTTATGGTAACCACAGCGAACAAACCTGGTTTACGGTCGTTGATAAAACGGCCCCGATCAAACCGAGCGTGAACCCGGTTAGCAACGCCGTTGCCACAGTGAGCGGGAAAGCAGAGGCCGCCAGCACGGTGACCGTGAGAGCTGGCACGGCGCTCCTCGGCCAAGCGACGACGAACAAAGATGGCCTGTACACCGTGACGATTAAGAAACAGAAGGCTGGGACGGTCCTTCGCGTCGTGAGCACGGACGCTGCCGGTAACGTCAGCCCGATTGTAGAGACGACGGTCATCGACAAGACGGTGCCGGTCATTTCTGGAGTGTCGGATGTGATCGTAGAAGCAGGATTAGCGTTCGATACAAAACGAGGGTTAAGTGCATCAGATGAAACGGATGGCAACCTGACTGCGTTGGTTGCCGTGTCTGGTGCGGTGGATGTTAATAAAACAGGTGTGCATATCCTCACGTATACGGTGAAAGATCGCGCTGGCAATGTAGGCAAACTGGTACGTCGTGTCACCGTGAAAGATACGGTCAAACCGGTTCTCAACGGTGTCAAAGCGAAGACGATCTATTGGAACAGCCGATTTGATGCCAAAACGGGGATCACGGCGACTGACAATATAAGTGGCAACTTGACGACGTCAATCAAAGTGTCTGGCACGGTCAACGTCAAAAAAATCGGATCGCACTACTTGACGTACAGTGTCACAGACAAGTCGGGCAATACCACGACGGTAGTTCGGAAGATTGTGGTCAAAGATCATGTCAAACCTGTCATTTCAGGTGCGAAATCGAAGTCAATCAAATTAAAATCGAGCTTCAAACCGTTAAGCGGCGTGACGGCGAAAGACAACGTGGACGGTACGTTGACGAAGTCAATAAAAGTGACTGGAAAAGTGAACACGCAGCGTAAAGGGGTCTATCCATTGACATATACCGTCAAAGACAAAGGCGGGAACAGCACGGTTGTGAAAATCAAGATTACAGTCAAATAAGAACGTGGCTGTCTATTCGACGACATGGATCCGACACTTCGGACCTATGTCGTTTTTGGTGATATCGCACCGTTTTACTATCGTATTTTTTTCGGTCAGTCGATGACCGGTTTCCCCGACATGCTATACTAAGAAAAAAAGCACAGAAATGGGTGGAACAGTTATGGGGAAGACGACACCACGGAACTCGAAATGGATGCGGACGTATAACCGCTCGCTCATCCTGCGGCTCATCCGGCTCCATCAGCCGGTGTCCCGGGTCGAGCTCGCCAAAGAAACGAACTTGACGAAACCGACAATCTCGAATATCGTCAACGAACTGAAGGCAGAAGGGTTGATCAACGAGCGTGAACTCGGCGTCTCGAGCGGCGGGCGCCGCCCGATCATGCTCGAACTCGCGGCGAGCGACCGGTTCGTCATCGGCATCGACGCGACGCAGCGCAAGCTCCACGGCGTCGTCACGAACATCCACGGGGAGCTTCTGTCTGAGGCGTGGCACGACGAACGGTTTGACACAAACGATGAGTTCATCGAGGCGATTGTGACGCTCTATATCGAGCTTGCCGGCAAGGCGGCCGGAGACGTGATTGGACTTGGGGTGTCCGTCCACGGGATGGTCGAGGCCGGCGATGGCGTCGTCTTGTTCGCGCCGCGTTTCCACTTGCATGACATCCCGCTCAAGCGGGAACTCGAGAACCGGCTCAAACAGAACGTCTTTGTCGAGAACGACGTCCGGACGCTCGCCTTGGGCGAGCTCTATTTCGGCGAGGCGATTGGCATCGACGAGTTCTTCTACGTATACGCCGGGTACGGCATCGGCGGCGCCTACGTCCACGGCGGCGAACTGATCGACGGCGAGCACCATATCGCCGGCGAGATCGGTCACATGCGCATCATGCTCGACGGACCGATCTGCTCGTGCGGCAACCGCGGCTGTCTAGAGGCCGTCGCCGGGGAACGGGCCATCTTGAACGAGGCCCGGGAAACGAGCCAAACGCTGACGCTCGATACGCTCCGCGAACACGTGAAGGAAGATGCGGCCGTACGTGAGCTGTACGAACGGGCCGGGGAGTACATCGGCATTGCGACGCTCAACATGATCCATCTGTTGAACCCGAAACGGATCTTGCTTGGCGGGCCGCTCTTCAACTACGCGCCGAACGTCGTCACGAACATCCAGGAACGGGTCGCCCAGACCGCGCTGACGATCGACGCCCGTCAGACCGACATCCGCGTCGTCCCATGGAATGCCGACCACGGGGCGCTTGGGGCGGCGGCGCTCATCACGAACCAATTATTCCGCGAAATCCAATGAAGCATCACGTCGTCTTTCTAACTTGGAAAGGCGATTTTTTATTTCTTTCAAAGAAAGCGTTTACAACATTTCGATTCGTATGCTATATTGTGTTTGTAGTTAGATAATAAATTTAATTTACTAAGTAAGGGGTGACACTCTCGGGAACACGTCTGGAGGGGTAATGATGCAAAAAGAGACACCATTGAAAGATCAGTTTCACGACATATTCGGCCGTTACGGGGCGACCCGCATCTTCAGTCGGGACGGTTTAACGTTTAGCGAAATGGAAGCGCTAACAGGTGAACCGGTCGACATCGTCATCACCCGCTCGCGTCGGGACGGGATCTTCCGGCTCTATGACGAGGCGACGCGAGACATCCGGCTGTTCCGGGTGTCGAACTTATCGCGGGACGCGAAGGCGGATGACGCGGACGGGTTGTTCGAGCTGTTGCTCTGGCGCTTGAAAGAACAGGACGCGCTGCCGTTCGGGGCGGACCTATATGTCGTCGGGCCATACATAGACGGGCCGAAACTCGATATCGAACTGATCGCTTATACATTGACGAGGCTCGGCGACAAACCGATGCCAGAAGCACTCATTCGGGAACTATGCCACCGACTCGTGGCGTGACTACACATTCAAAGGAGAATGAATCATGAAGAAATCGACCATCGCACTCGCATCATCTGTACTCGTCCTCTCATCACTGCTCGCCGCTTGCGGCGATAAAGACCAGGCAGCCGCGACGACCGAAGACGGCAAGCCGATCATCACTTGGTGGGGCTGGGCGCCGCAACCGGAAGTCGGGGAGGCACTCGCCGAGGCGTTCAACGAATCGCAAGACGACTACGTCGTCAAATTCAAGCGTCTCGAGGATTACGAGCAACAGCTCCAAGTCGCGATGCTCGGCGGCGACGGCCCGGACGTCATCGGTCTCAAGGAACCGATGATCCCGCAATACAAGGACCGCCTCGTGCCGGCGAAAGACTACATGGACAAAGCGGCCGGTGAAGGATGGAAAGAGAAGTTCATCGAGCTCGGCGTCGAGCAGACGACGGTCGACGGGGAACAGTATGCGGTACCGGTCGGGTTCACGGGTCAGGCGTACCTCATGTACAACAAGACGCTCCTCGATCAATACGGCGTGACGCCGCCGAAGACGTATGACGAGACGGTCGCGGCAATCGAGAAAATCAACGGCGCCGGCGATAAAGTCATCCCGCTCCAACTCGGCGCGAAAGACGCCTGGGTCGGCACGGACGTGTTCAACGTCTTGAGCCACCAAGTCGCACCAGGGTACATCCAAAAAGTACTCGAAGGCGAAGCGAAATGGACGGACGACGAGATGGTCGAGACGGCCGAGCTTTGGCAACAGCTGTTCGCCGACAAAGTGTTCCAAGAAGGGGCTTTGGGCCTCGCGACATACATGGACGGCATGAACAACTTCTTCGATAAGAAAGCGGCGATGTGGGTCATCGGCTCATGGGAAGCCCACTCGATGACGACGGTCGAGAAGCGTGATAAGTGGAACAACTTCGAAGACGAGATCGGCTTCGTCCCGCTCCCGAACCTCGCCGGAGGCACGGAGCAACCGGTCATTGCCTCAATCGACATGGCGCTCGGCGTCAACAAAGAGTCGAAACAGCAAGACGGCGCGGCCGCGTTCATCGCCTACATGACGCAAGGTGAGGGCCAGTCGCTCTACATGGAGAAGTTCGAGATGGCACCAGCAATCAGCGACATCGAAGTCGACTACGAGGACAAGTTCACGAACGACGTCGAACGCGAATCGTATGAAATCTTGAACGAGACGGTGAAGAACGCCGTCGCCGGTCGCGGCATCCGTGACCCGCGCGTCTATGACACGCTCGGGAAAGAACTTCAAAACATCGCCGCCGGACAAGACGCCAAGCAAGCGCTTGAGCGCATCCAAGCGGTCGCGGACCAAGGTAAATAATATTCCGAGCGCCAGTAGCCAGTCTCGCTGGCGCTCGATTCTTTGAAGAGAGTGAGGGATCTTTATGCAACAAGCTACCGAATTGAAGGAAGACGGCCAACCGGTGCTTACGACCGTGCCGCCGAAACAGCCCGACCCGATGAAGAAGAAGGCACAGCTGAAGAAGAACCTCGTCGGCTGGGCGTTCGTCGCCCCGACCGTCCTGTTCGTCATCGCCTTCATCTATTACGGCATCTTCTACAACGCCTACCATTCATTCTTCTCATGGGACGGCATCTCGTTTGAGAAAGTGTTCGTCGGCTTCGACAACTTCGCCCGGATGTTCCGTGACCCGGAGTTTTATAGCGCCCTCAAGAACACGGGCATCTTCACGGTGCTGACGGTGTCCGTCCAGGCCGGTATCGGTCTCGTCTTGGCGTATTTGTTGCACACGAAAGGCGCGGGCCGGACGTTCTTCAAGTCGGTGTTCTTCTTCCCGGTCGTCTTGAGCCCGGTCGTCCTAGGTGCGGCATTCTCGCAAATCTATGACTTCCAGTTCGGCTACATCAACGAATTCCTGCGCGCGGTCGGCCTCGGCGCCCTCGCCCAGAACTGGCTCGGCGACCAGGACGTCGCCCTCTACTCGATCATCTTGATCAACATCTTCCAATGGACGGGCTCGTCGATGATCATGTACTACATGGCGATGCTCGCCATCGAGCGTGAAGTGTTCGAAGCGGCGAACATAGATGGCGCCGGCTTCTGGCGCACGCTCTGGAGCGTCGTCTTCCCGAACTTGAAAGGTACGACGTTCACGCTGACGATCCTCGGGGTCATCGGTGGACTGAAGACGTTCGACATCGTCTGGATCTCGACGCAAGGCGGTCCGGGTAACTCGACCGAGGTCATCTCGACGTACTTGTTCCGGAAATCGATGCTCCACCAAGAAGTCGGGTACGCGAGCGCGCTCGCCGTCATCTTGCTCATCATCGCGCTCAGCATCACGTACTTCCAGACGCGCGTACAGAAGAAAATGGACTGAGGAGGCCCACACATGGAAATTCAAACGAAAAAAGGCAGATGGCTCACGAATATCGGCCTCTCGCTCATGGCCGTCATCTGGCTGTTCCCGATCTTCGTCATGTTCAAGGAGAGCCTCCGGGTGAACGGGTTCAGCAACTACATCGCGACACTGCAAAACCCGAACTTCCCACAGTTCGTCTTCAACAGTTTCATCGTCGCGTTCTTCATGATCACGATTTCAATCACGTTTCTCGCTTTCGCGGCGTTCGGCTTCTCGAAGCTCCAGTTCGCCGGAAAGCGACTTCTCTTCAACCTCGTCCTCGCTGGACTCATGCTACCGGTCGCGTCGCTCATCGTCCCGCTCTTCTTCACGTTGCGGACGCTCGACGGGCTGAACAGCTACTGGGGCTTGATTGGCGCCGAGGTAGCGTTCTTCCTCCCGTTCGGGCTCATGCTCATCAAGAGCTACTTCGACGAACTGCCGAACGAGCTGATGGAAGCGGCCCATATCGACGGGGCGACGACGTTACAGATCTTCTATAAGATCATGATGCCGCTCGCCAAGCCGGCGCTCGCCACGGCGACGATCTACGCGTTCCTCAACTCGTGGAACGAGTACTTGCTCGTCCTCACGTTCATGACGGACCCGGCGAAACAGACGGTGACGATGGCGCCGACTTTCTTCACGGAAGCGCTCGGTGGTGACCCAGGTAAACTATACGCCTCGCTCGTCTTGATCAGCTTGCCGACGATGGTGTTCTATATCTTCTTCCAACGCTTCTTACAGAAAGGCATGACGTCAGGGGCGGTCAAATAATCGATTGAGGTGAATGCAATGTATTTAGGAGTAGACTACTATCCAGAACAGACGGACCGCGCCCTTTGGGACGAAGACGTCCGCTTGATGAAAGAACTCGGTGTCAACGTCATCCGTATGGCCGAGTTCGCATGGACGATGATGGAGCCGGCCGACGGCGAGTTCGACTTCTCGTTTTGGGACGAGGTCGTCGACAAATTCGGCCAAGATTTCGATATCATCCTCGGTACGCCGACGGCGACGCCGCCCGCATGGATGATCGAAGCGCACCCGGACATCTTGCCGGTGACGGCCGACGGTGTTCAAATCAGCTTCGGTGCCCGTCGCCACTACACGGTGAACAGCCCGGTGTACCGCGACTATTGCGAACGCATCACGCGGAAGATGGCCGAACGGTACGGGAAGCATCCACGCGTCATCGGCTGGCAGACGGACAACGAGTATGGCCACGAGAAATCGGACCGCTCGTATGGCGACGTCGACCGAGTCGCGTTCCAAGCGTGGTTGCAAGACCGCTACGAGACGCTCGATGCGTTAAATGCGGCCTGGGGGACCGTCTTCTGGAGCCATACGTACACGGCATGGACGCAGATTCCGGTCCCTCGCACCGTGTTCCAAGAGCACAACCCGTCGCTCCTCGTCGATTTCGACCGCTTCTGTTCGGACGCGTACCGCTCGTTCAACAAGCTCCAAGTCGACACGCTCCGTCCGCTCATCCATGACGACGCGTTCATCACGCACAACCTCGTCTACAGCGACATGGCGATCAACCAGCAACAGATGGCCCAAGATCTCGACTACGTCTCGTTCGACAACTATCCGGTCTGGGGCGGACTGCCTGAGCCGAACCGGTTCGAGAAGACGGCGCACGACCACGATCTGTGCCGCTCGTCGAAACAAGGAAAAGGCTTCTGGGTGATGGAGCAGCTTAGCGGCGCCCAAGGTTGGAGCCGGATCGGCTACTTGCCTCGCCCGGGCCATATCCGCCTTTGGACGCACCAGGCCGTCGCCCGCGGTGCCGAGGCGATCGTCTACTTCCGCTTCCGCGCAGCTGACTTCGGGACCGAGGAGTTCTGCCATGGCATCATCGACCATGATGGCAAGCCGAAACGGAAATACAAGGAAGTGCAACACGTCATGTCCGAACTGCATGCGCACGGCGACATGATCAACTCCGCCGAATACAAGGCGGACGTCGCCGTCTATTACGACCAAGAGAACTTGTGGGCGTGGACGCACCAGCCGCACTCGGACGCGTTCAACTTCAAACAAGAGTTCGTCCGTTTCTACGGCGCGGCCGTCCGCCAAGGGGTCAACACCGACATCGTTTTCCCGGGTGACGCGCTCGACAAATACAAACTCGTCGTCGTCCCGCTCTATTTCCTCGGGAATGAGACGTTCGACGCGACGCTCATCGAATACTTAGAGAACGGCGGCAACGTCATCTTCACGTACCGGACCGGCGTCAAAGATCCGCTCAACCGGTGCCACAACTTGACGCTTCCGGGCAAGTTCGCCAAATACGTCGGCATCGAGATCGACGAGTACGAGAGCTTGCAGGCCGTTCAGTCGAACGAGGTCAAACTCGGCGATGCTGTGTCTGAGGCGAACATCTGGTGCGACTTGATTACACCGCACGGCGCCGATGTGCTCGCGACATACGGCCAGGCGTTCTATCAAGGGACGGCCGCCGTCACACGCCACACGTATAAAGGGGACGTGACATACATCGGTTCATCGGTCGACGATGCGATGCTCGACACGATTTACCACGAGGCGCTCACGCGCGCCAATATCGACGCCGACCGTCTACCGGACGACGTCGAGAAAGTCGACCGCTTCGGTGACGGCTACACGATTCGCTTTTATATGAACCATTCGACGGACGTGACGTCATCGGTCGACGTATCAGGCGACTGGCAGACGCTCGAAGGAGAGCCGGTGTCCGGTACGCTCACGTTGAACCCGCTCGACGTCGTCATCTTGAAGCAGGAGGTGGGGGCATGATCTATCGTTTCGACGACCGCTTCGTGATCGAAGGGACGCAGATTGCCTACGTGTTCGATGTCGACGCACGCGGTCGGCTCGTCCACCAATACCTTGGCGGCCGTTTGCATGAGTCCGACTACGCCGAGCTACCGGACGCGCGCGTCCTGCACTCGTCATTTGAGACACCGGAAGGCGTGGCCGCGTACGAGTTCAGCTCGTTCGGCGACCTCGTCTACACTGAGCCAACGCTAAAGAGCGAGACTTCGGGTGAACGGTTGCACGCCTTCACCTTACAAGACGCCGCGATTGACGGCGACACGCTCGCAATCACGTTGCATGATTCGCTCCAACGTTTGACGGTAACGCTCACGTTCAATTTATATGCGGCGTACGACATCATCGAACGCAAGCTGACGGTGCGAAGCGAGGCCGCGACGACGCTCGAGAGCGTCCAGTCGTTCAGCCTCGGACTCATCGATCGTGACATGAGGCTCAGCCATTTCAGCGGGCTGTGGACGGGCGAGTTCCAACTGCAACAAGGCCCGCTCCTCCCGGGGAAGAAGACGATTGAGAGCCGTCGCGGTTTGACGAGCCATCAGAGCAACCCGTGGTTCGCGCTTGACGACGCGGCGACGGAAGAAACTGGCGAGGTCGTCTACGGCTTCCTCGGCCATTCCGGCAACTGGGCCATCCACTTCGAACGCGACCAGTTCGGCTTCACGCAAGTGACGGGCGGGCTCAACCCGTTCGACTTCAAGAAGACGTTACAGCCAGGCGAGTCGTTCACGACACCATCTGCCTATATCGGTTATACGCAAGATGGATTCGGCGCAATGAGCCGGAACGCGCACGACTTCGAGCGCGACGTCCTCATGCCGGAAGTGACGCGCGAGACGCTCCGCCCCGTGCTGTACAACTCATGGGAGGCGACGTACTTCGACGTCAGTGAGGACGGTCAGAAGCGCCTCGTCGATGAGGCGGCAAAAATCGGCTGCGAGCTGTTCGTCGTCGACGACGGGTGGTTCGGCGAGCGTCATTCGGACGCGGCCGGGCTCGGGGACTGGCACGTCAACACGACGAAGTTCCCGAACGGGCTCGACCCGCTCATCCGCTACGTCGAGAACAAGGGACTCCAGTTCGGCCTCTGGGTCGAACCGGAAATGGTCAACCCGGACTCTGACTTGTACCGGGCCCATCCAGACTGGATCTATCACACGAACGGGCGTCCGTCGACGACGTCACGTAACCAGTTCGTGTTGAACTTGGCACTGGCGGAAGTCGAGGCACACGTGACGAATCTCTTGGACGACTTGCTTTCGAAGCACGCCATTCGCTATATCAAGTGGGACATGAACCGCGCCTTCTCCGAGCCGGACAGCCCGCACTTAGGGGAGGCGAAAGAGCTGTGGCTCCGCCACACCGAGGCCGTCTACCGGATTTTGGATACGCTCCGGGCGAAACATCCGGGCGTCGCCTTCGAATCGTGTGCCGGCGGCGGCGGACGCATCGACCTCGGTGTGTTGTCACGTGTCGAACAAGTGTGGACGAGCGATAATACGGACGCGCTCGACCGGCTGACGATCCAAGAAGGGTTCTCCTACGCCTACAACGCCAAGATGATGAGCTGTTGGGTGACGGATGCGCCGAACTGGCTGAACGCCCGTTCGCTCCCGCTCGCCTACCGCTTCGTCAGCGCCATGCAAGGAACGCTCGGCATCGGGGGCAACTTGCTCGAGTGGAGCGAGGACGACCTGAAGGAGTCGAAGCGTTGGATTGAGACGTACAAGTCGATCCGCCCGCTCGTGCAGCACGGGACGAGCTATCGTCTCGCTTCGCTGAAGACAGACGGGTTCCACGCGATGGGCTATACGGACGGGGAAGACTACGTCGCCCTCGTCAACGCCGACCGGCGCCAATATGGGAAAAACAAACTGCGCGTCAAACTCGCCGGGCTCGACCCGGAGAAGACGTACACGTATGACGGCAGAGCGTTGAGCGGCCGTTACTTGATGCAACAAGGGATCACACTCACACAACAAACAGACTATGACGCTTTCTGCCTGGTGATTCGCCCGGCGTGAGCGATGGAAGGGATGGAGTCGTATGCTTTCATTTGATTTAGAACGCCTGAAACAGACATTCGAGACCGTGTTCGAGGCGGCGCCTGAGCGCACGTTCTTCGCACCGGGGCGCATCAATTTGATCGGCGAACACACGGACTATAACGGAGGACATGTCTTCCCGTGCGCGATCACGTTCGGCACGTACGGGCTCGTACGGAAACGAGAGGACGACCTTATCTGCGTTTACTCGCTCAATTTCGAGGACGTCGGAGTCGTCTCGTTCCCGGTGACGGACGATACGTACGCCTCGGCGCATGACTGGGCCAACTACGTGAAAGGGGTCGTCGCGCTCTTACGGAAAGACGGGCACGACGTCGGCGGATTCGATTTCCTGCTCGCCGGCAACATCCCGAACGGGGCCGGTCTGTCGTCATCGGCCTCGCTCGAACTCGTCACGGCGTTCATGATCAATGACGTATACAGGCTGAAACTCGACAAGCTCGACCTCGTCCATCTCGGCCAACGCGTCGAGAACGACTTCATCGGCGTCAACTCAGGCATCATGGACCAGTTCGCAATCGGGATGGGGAAGGCGGGACACGCCATCCTCCTCGACTGCGACACGCTCCATCACGACTATGCGCCGATCAAGCTCGACGGCTACGACATCGTCATTATGAACACGAACAAGCGCCGCGAGCTCGCCGACTCGAAATATAACGAGCGCCGAGCCGAGTGTGACCAATCACTCGAACTGTTGAAAGCCCACTTCGAAATCGATGCGCTCGGACAGCTCTCGGTCGCCGAGTTCGAGACGGTCGCAGCCACCCTCCCGGAGACGCTCCGGAGACGGGCTCGCCACGCGATCTCGGAGAACGAACGGACGAAGCTCGCCTTCACCGCGCTGCAGGACGGACGGCTCGACGCGTTCGGCGAACTGATGAACGGGTCACATACGTCGCTTAAAGATGACTATGAAGTGACCGGTCTCGAGCTCGACACGCTCGTCACCGCCGCCCAACACGCGGACGGTGTCATCGGTGCCCGCATGACCGGGGCCGGCTTTGGCGGCTGCGCCATCGCGATCGTCGAGAAAGCGGCGACGCCAGCCGTCATCGACACGGTCACGAAGACGTATGAAGAGACGATCGGCTATGCGCCGACGTTTTATATCGCCTCCGTCGGGGACGGCACCCATGAACTCGTAGAGGAGGAAGTGAAATGAGTGTACTCGTCGTCGGCGGGGCCGGTTATATCGGCTCCCACGCGGTCCGGGCGCTGCTCGACCGCGGACAAGAAGTCATCGTGATCGACAATTTACAGACCGGCCATATCGAGTCCGTCCCGAGTGAGGTGACGTTCTATGAAGGCGATATCCGCGACCGGGCGTTCATGGAAGCGACGTTCGCTCGGGAAACGATCACGGACGTGCTCCATTTCGCGGCCAACTCGCTCGTCGGTGAGTCGATGGACGAACCGCTCAAGTATTACGACAACAACGTCTTCGGCACGCAAGTGTTGCTCGAGACGATGCGCAAGCACGGTGTCGGCCGCATCGTCTTCTCTTCGACGGCAGCGACGTACGGTGACCAAGACGTGATGCCGATTCGTGAGACGGCCGAGACGAATCCGACGAACACGTACGGGGCGACAAAACTCGCGATGGAGACGATGATGAAGTGGTGCGATCGCGCCTTCGGCATCCGTTTCGTCGCGCTCCGCTACTTCAACGTCGCCGGGGCCCACCCGACCGGTGAGATCGGCGAAGACCATACGCCGGAGACGCACCTCATCCCGCTCGTGCTCCAAGTCGCCAATAATCAGCGCGAGGCGATCACTGTTTTCGGTGACGATTACGCGACGCCGGACGGCACATGCATCCGTGACTACATCCACGTGACCGACCTCGTCGACGCGCACGTGCTCGCCCTCGACTATTTGGAACGAGGCGGAGACAGCGACGTGTTCAATCTCGGCACGGAGACAGGTTTCTCGGTGCTCGAGATTATTGAGGCATCGCGCCGCGTAACGGGTCATGCGATCCCGGTCAAAACGGGTGAACGCCGTGCCGGCGACCCGGCGATGTTAATCGCCTCACCGGACAAGGCAAAACGCGTCCTCGGATGGAAGCCAGAACGTTCGACGATCGACCTGATTTTACAACACGCGTGGAACTGGCATGCGGCACATCCGAACGGATATGAGATGGAAGGGGCGAGACGATGATAAATGCAACGATTGAAGCGCTCGTGAACGCCGCGATCGACGAAGGGTTGATCACCGAACAGGACCGTATCTATTCACGTAACCGGGTGCTCGCGAGACTAGAGAAGCTCGACTTTGAACGCCCGGCGTTCGTCCCGGTCAGCTCGATCCCGGACTTGCTTGATACGCTCGCCGCCTATGCGGTCGAGACGGGGCTCATCGAGGACTTGCTCGAGGAGAAAGACCGGTTCATGGCCGAGGTGATGGACATATTCGTCTCAAAACCGTCCGAAGTGACTCGCACGTTCGAGGCGTTACGCGCCAATGACGTGACGGCGGCGACGGATTTCTTCTATAAAATGAGCCAGTCGTCGAACTACATCCAGACGAAACGGATCGCGAACAACATCAGCTACAAGACTCCGACGCGCTACGGCACGCTCGACATCACAATCAACTTGTCGAAGCCGGAGAAAGACCCGCGTGAGATCGCACGGGCCCGTCTGCATCCGGCTCCATCGACGAACTACCCGAAAGGGCTACTCGCCATCGAGAACGAAGGGTACGGCGGTCACTTGAAACACCCGGCCCGGGCGAACCATCGCATCATCCCGCTCACGCTCGGCGGGGAGGCGTGGTCGTTCCAATATTCGCCGTACTTGTATTACAACGAGCACTCGATCTTACTGTCGAACGAAGTGCGCGACATGGTCATCGACCGCTCGGCGTTCGAGCGCCTGCTCGACTTCACGAATCAATTCCCGCACTACTTCGCCGGGTCGAACGCGGACTTGCCGATCGTCGGTGGTTCGATTTTGACGCACGACCATTATCAGGCCGGCCGCTACCGGTTTGCGATGGACGATGCGAAAGTCATCGAGACGTATCGCTCGGACCGCTACGACCAAGTCGACATCGAGACGCTCTACTGGCCGCTCTCGGTCGTCCGGCTCCGGTCACCGAAGCGGGAACAACTCGTCATGCTCGCGAACCAGCTACTCGGCCATTGGCAAACTTACGAAGACGGTGACATCATCCCGTATTCGGGGGACGTCCGCCATAACACAGTGACGCCGATCGCCCGACGCCGCGACGGACGGTTTGAACTTGATCTCGTCCTTCGCAACAATCGGACGGACGAGGAACATCCGGACGGCATCTTCCATCCGCACGCTGACGTCCATCACATTAAGCGTGAGAACATCGGCTTGATTGAAGTGATGGGGCTCGCCGTCTTGCCGGCACGACTGAAGACGGAGCTCGAACAAGTCGTCCGCTATGTGGACGGGGAAGACGTCGAGGTCGCCGACATGCACAAGGTGTGGGCCGAGTCGCTTAAAAAGCAGTCCGGTGACGCGCGCCACATCGTCGAACAAGCCGTCGGCGACAAGTTCGTCAAATGTCTCGAGGATGCGGGCGTCTTTAAACAGACGGTCGAGGGACAGGAGCGTTTTAAGGCATTCATGAGCTCATTTTTGAGTCATGTCGATAAAGTAGAGTACGGTGCGTCGACTACGGGAAGTAACAGGTAAACGAATCGAAGTAGGTGAGCGAGTTGAGAGAAGCAACGATTGAAAATGCGAACGGTATGCGCTTGTCGGCGATTGAGTATGGCTGCGCCATGACCGAACTGACGGCACCGGACCGTGACGGTAACATGGAATCTGTCATCTTGAAATATGGTGACACCAAACAATATCTTGAGAACCCGGTCTATTTAGGCTCGGTCGTCGGACGCATCGCCGGCCGGATCCGTAATGCCGAGATCGATGGCGTGGCCTTGACCCCAAGCGAGGCACCGCACCACATCCATGGCGGCGACGAAGGCATCACGGCCCGCTATTGGGACATGGACGTCGACGGACAGGCGATTGTCTTCACGTACCTCAGCCCGGACGGCGAAGAAGGTTACCCGGGAAATGTCCGCTTCAAAGTCATCTATGAACTGACGGACGACAATGAACTCGTCGTCACGATGACGGCCGATACGGACGAGCGGACGTGGGTCAACTTGAACCATCACAACTATTTTAACCTCGGCGGTCGACCTACGATTCACGATCACGTGCTGACGCTGCCGGCGGATCACGTGGCACGTTTGGACGGGGAGTCGTTACCGACGGGCGAGTTGCTTGAGGTATCTGATACACCGTTCGACTTCCGGGACGGGAAAGAGGTCGGGGCGGCGATTACGTCGAATGACGAGGCGATCGAAAAAGCCGGTGGACTGGATCATCCGTTTCTTTTGAAGGACGGGACGACGCGATTGCATGATCCGGTGTCTGGACGCATCATGGACGTCGAGACGAACCAACCGGTCATGGTCGTCTATACGGCGAATTTCCTCAGTGAAGAGACACCGGTCACGCTAGAAGGTCGGCAAAAGCATAGCGCCATCTGTTTAGAGGCCCAAGCGTTCCCTGACGCGCCGAACCATCCGGATGTGGCGACGTCGATCGAGTTGAAGCCCGGGGAGTTGTATCTTTCGAGGACGATTTATAAATTTAATGCAGAATGAACAGAAGACCATCACCCTGTGAAACGGGCGATGGTCTTCTTTTAGACGTTGACGGTATATAGTTCATCCAATACGCATTGTGGGAGGGTGTGTCACCAGATAGCGTTAAGAAGACCGTAAGAATGTTCCGATTCGGTAGTATTCTGTCACGCTCGTTAAGTAACGATCGAGTTGACCTGCTGATTCAATGGGATGAATCTTGTTTTCGATAAATAAAATCAGGTCCAACGGCGGGAATTCAATGAGCAAATCAATCGCACCAATCCTATTTTTTGACCATTCACGATCAACGATAATGTCAGAAAGAGGAGCATGGGCAAAAGATTAATAATCGAACGTATCGATTTTGTTTTCAATATCGGATTTCATGATTAAGTGCATCAGTATTTTTCGTAAGAAAATGCTATCGAGCCGATGGTTCTCATTTGGATCGAACAACCAGGCAAGCACGTTCGAATGACGAATCTCCTATTTAGCGACGCGGAGTATTGTGAACGGGTTAAACTCATTGAATTGTTGATCGAGTTTGTTGAATTCTGGCGTATTCTCAAGTTGTAAGATGGTATCAAGTGAGTAGGTCATTTAGAACTCCTTCATTGTCAGTATGCACCGCTAAGTTTCTTCCATTCTTGGTCGAGATGGGCGTCGACCGCTTTCCAGTCGTACACGTCTTTGCCGAGCACATGCCTCAGCTCTTGCATCGACGCATATGCGAAGCGGCTCCAGGCGATATAGTTCAAGCGCGTCGCAAACAAAATCGGGACGTTGCCGCTTCGGATGTAGGCATCCATCCCGTCGGTCAGGCAGAGGGCGCCATGGCCGACGAAGAGCATCTTTCGAAGCGTCGGTTTGTTGCCGACGGGAATCGATTCAAGCCAGCCATTCTTATGATAAAACAGGCTCTTCAAGCCCCAAAGCAGACGGATGACGAGTTCGTTGAAGACGACGGGTACGGCCATCGCCACACCGTGCCGTGCATCATATCCACTCTCGAAAACCTTCGTCGAGAAGTCGGCAAACGAGAGCGGCTTCCCGTTATGTGACACTTGTCCGAAGTCAGCGAACTGGAACAGTTCAAAGAACGGCAGCGGGATGCCGGCGCCACGACGACCGTTGTCATGACCGCGCACGCCACTCGATCCCGATACGTCAGATAAGAGGTGACCGAACCAGTTGGCAAACCCGGCGAACAGTTTGGCTAGTAGATTTCCGCCTTGTAGCCTGTGCGTGCCATCTTCTTTCGGTTCGAGTCGAAGCAGGCGACCGTCCGAGACAAAAGTCGCTCTACCCGTGAACTGATCTAAAATCGAGAAAAACAAACCGATGATGTCCGGGGCGTGGGCGAGCGACTTCAAGTGATGGTCCGACGGACGCATGTTGAGTGTCGCATCACCCATCTTCAAATCCTGCGCGTATCGTGCATCATAGTTCACTTTAAAGCGGCGCTCTAAGAAACCGATGGCACTCGCGATCGAATCCGGTTGCTTCCGGAGACGGGCCCCGTTCTTTTTGTCTTGTTTCCAGACGAGGTTCGCGAACTTGATGACGACGTTGTCGACTTTCTCATCTGACCAACTCTGAAGTTTGCTGTCTGTCGGGGAACCGACAAAGAAACTGTCGATGAGGCCGGCGACGAGGCCGCTGAAGGACGCAATCATATAATCGTAGCGGTCACATTCCGCTTCTTTCAGCAAGAAGTCTTCTTTAAATGTTGTCGCCAAGTCGTGCCGTTGCTTTACCGTCAACAGGTGGGCGAACGGGTCGTCGAGTCCGATCACATCATGTCTCGTCGCGTACGTGTCGAGGTTGTCCAAGTACAAATCCCAGGAGACGTCGGAGACTTGAATCGGCTCGAGGTCTTCAAACGTCGGGACGGCGAGCGGCGCCAACTGAGGTGCCGCTGTTTGCGGTACCTGTCCATTCATGAGTTGCATCATGTCTTCAAACAACTGGTCGAGCGTTGCCGATTGAGCGTCTTGCGTGTCTTCAAGTTGATTTAAGTGTGAATGGATGTCACCTAAGCGTTGCTCAGCCTTTGCGGCTTGATGTTGCTGGACGAGCAACGCCTTTGCCTGATTAATCATGTCTTGATCGGACCGATTCATTTGTCACCAAAGACGTTCTTCACGAGACGCTTCGCGCCACCCGTCACTTCGGCCAGACCGCCGCCAGACATGTCGAAGTAGCCGATTGCTTGGAGCGATTCGTGTAACTGGTCCAACTCGTCGAGTGTGAGCGTCTCTTTCAAGACGAGCTCTTCCTCGGAACTGAACATCGAGTCATCAAGCTGAACAGGTTCAGGCGTATAACACGTATACACGTAGTCACGTAGTTTCTGATACGTCGGTTTTGACGTCAACTCGTCTAAACGGACCGTGCTCAGTTTCGAAGGGAGCTGTGTGATGATCTGTTCTTTCTGCGAGTAGACTTGTTTGTCGGCACTGAACTGGGCACTTTCATTGAGCATTTGTAGCATGTTCGATAGCTGATTGATCTTCTCTGAGTTGGCGTTGCCATGCTGGATGGCAGCGACGAGTCGATTCGAGATCTCATTGATGTCCTCGAGCAGGCAGTTGAGTGTTTGTTGTGTGTTTCGGATGATGGCTTGGAGCATATATTCCCGCTGTTTATTGTTTTCGATGTCTTTCATGCCTGTGATTTTTTTCAATCCTTGATACGTGCCGACCCCGATGACGACCAACACCCCGATACCCGTGAACATGCTCGAGAAGCCGAGCAGACCACCCATGCCGAGAGAGGCGAGACCAGACGTCAACCCGGCCGCGCTCAATCCGACGACCGAACCGGATAAATAGATTGCGGTTAGTGGAACACCGACCGCGGCTGCTTTCGCCGCCAAGTCTTTCATCGACTTGGCAATTTCCGAGTCGTTTTTCCGGAACGTCAAAATATCTTCGTCACTTTGGATGGCGCTTGAAATGAGCTCGATTTCTTCTCGCGAAATCGATAGAACTTCTTTCAACTCTTCAAGAAACTTGTTCTCGAACCAAGCCGAGAGCGGACGCTTTAATTTAAAAAGGTAAAGTAGGTCTTTGAACAACGATTTCTCGACGATGGAGAAGTCGAGGGTCGTCGATAAGTCGCGTAACTCGTCAATCAACGCGATCGTCGGTGCATGTTCATTCGGATTGCTCAAATAGCCCCGAAGTTGCAACCGATAGTCCGAGCTGAGATGGATGCGGGTGACGAGCGACATCAGTTCGCTATACTCTTCGGCGTCAATCTGTTGATCATCGAAGAACGTGAAGTTGGCCAAGACTTTTAAATAGGTGAGCTTATACATTTCAGGCAAGTCGGCGAGCGGGGTGACCTGTGAGACGTTGACGAGCTCGTCTTCTTTGTCTTTCAAGGCGGCAATTCCGTTCAATAGCTCGACGACGCCTTCGACGTTATACGTCGCGAGCTTGTCAGACAGACTGTAATCATATTTGTCCGTGTGCATGACGATATGAAGTTTTTCTTTTCGTTTATCGTTCTTATATGTGACTTCACGGTCCAAATCGACGCGTTGCAAATCCTTGTAGTAGACGCAAATCGGCTTTTCGAGCAACGGTTTTAAATAGAAGCGGTCACCTAAAAACAGCATGCCTTCTTTGCCGCTCTTGAAGAGCGTTGAATCGTATAAGACGACAACGTGTTCAGGAATCGCGTCCTCCGCATAATTCTTAATGGCTCCGTTCAATTTTTTGTCGGGAACGTTCGGGGCGATATGCGTGCCGTCGCCGAGTAGTGTGTGGGCGTATTCTTTCAAATATGTATTAATGTTCATAACGCAGCACCTTCCATATATTGTTTATAGAGTTATTATATACTTATAGATGATGCTTGGTAGGGAAAATATTCTAACTGGTAAACAAGGATGCGAGGGGCGGTTATCGTGGAAATTATCATGTATATCTTGATTATGGGGTTAAGCGGAGGAGTTGGCGTACTATTGCTCCGGACTGGGCGTGCGACAAGACTCGTCCGGCAGGCGTTGCGACGAGAAATGCGAACAATTAACGATGAATTGAAACGGGCGGAGCATAACCCGGCCCGACAGTTTGAATTGCTCGACCCGATTTATCGAAAAGTCGTGTTTCAATTCCGTTCGAAAGTGAAAATGAAACGAACCGAATTGGAGCAACTTGTGAGCGATGAATTGAATCAAATCATTAAAAGTCGACGCTCGGCGGTCTGGTCTTCGGTTGCTGTGACTGGACGCAACGTGTTGGCGTTGATCATGTTGGGTGTGAGTGCGGTCGGCGGATATGCGACCTACCAAGAGGCGAAGATAATCGAATGGCCGGGTTCGCAACTAGTGGTGAGTTCGTCGGCCACGATACTCGATGACAAGTTCGAACTGCCGAGACAAATCACGTCATCAGAAGAACTCGGGATGGCGCTCACTTATCATATGAGCCGATTCGACGAGTCGTTCCAAATCCGGTACGTCGGCAAGGCGAACGACTTTGATGAGACGATGGAATCGGCGTGGGCCTGGCTCGAGGCGAACCACATCTACGTCTTCCGCTTATCGCGTGGCGGGGAGAGTCAATACCGGGACCACGGTGGATACGTCGACCTTGAAGTCAATCTCGCCTATGACATGACGACCGAGGAGTCCCATCAAATTGCTGCCCGCGTCGAGCGCATCATTCAAGAGATGCCAATCGGTCTGAACGATTATGAGAAAGTGAAATACGTGAACGACTTCGTCGTGTTGAATACCGCGTACAATTTGGATAGCACGGCGAGCCCGTATACGCCGTACTCGATTCTCTTCAACGGGGAAGGTGTGTGCGAAGGGTATGCGCTGACGACGTTGCTTCTATTGGAAGCGGCAGGCGTCGAGACGAGATACATCTCGGGTGAGGCCGGGACGGAACTGCATGCGTGGAACCTCGTGAAGCTTGACGGGGACTGGTATCATCTCGACACGACGTGGAACGATCCGGTTCCGAACCGGCCGGGGGAAGTCGGGTACGATTACTTCTTAGTGTCTGATGCGACACTGCGAGCGGATCATACGTGGGAGGAAGGGAAGTATCCGGTAACAGCAGTCGGTGATTATAAATGAGGAAAACGCAGGTCGGCATAGAGCCAACCTGCGTTTTCTCATTTTTCCACGGACGCCGCAAGCGTCAGCTCCGCTCCATTCGTCGCAATGACTTGCTTGTACCAATCGAAACTCTTCTTCTTCGAGCGGACGAGCGTGCCGTTCCCAGCGTTGTCTTTATCGACGTAGATGAAGCCGTAACGCTTCTTCATCTCACCGGTCGAGGCGCTCACCAAGTCGATCGGCCCCCAGCTCGTGTAGCCGAGGATCTCGACGCCGTCTTTGATGGCCTCATGCATTTGTTCGATATGCTTCGCCATATAGTCGATGCGGTAGTCATCCTCGACATAACCGTCTTTTGGCGTGTCGACGGCACCGAGTCCGTTCTCGACGACGAACAGCGGTTTCTGGTAACGGTCGTACAGCTGGTTCGCCGTGATGCGGAAGCCGGTCGGGTCGATCGTCCAGCCCCATTCCGATTTCTCGAGGAACGGGTTTTCGAGCGAGCTGAAGACGTTGCCTTCTGTCGTCTTGTTGATTTCCGGGTCCGTGCTCGTCGTCCGACTCGCGTAGTAACTGAAGCCGATATAGTCGACCGTGTGTTGTTTCAACAGCTCGAGGTCGCCGTCTTCCATCGCTAGGATGATGTCGTTTTCCTCAAGGTAGCGTTTCGCATAGCCCGGGTACTCGCCGCGCGACTGCACGTCGATGAAGAAGAACGATTCGCGGTCCTTGTCCATCGCGTCCAAGACGTCGTCCGGGTTGCACGAGTACGGATACGTCTGACCGGCCGCGAGCATGCAGCCGACTTGCATGTCCGGGTTGATGGCGTGCGCCGCCTTGACCGCTTTCGCACTCGCGACGAGCTGATTGTGCGCCGCCTGGTATTTCACTTGCTGCTTATTTTCATCTTCTTCAAACACGAGCCCGGCGCCGATGAACGGCAAATGCAACAGCATGTTGATCTCATTGAACGTCATCCAATATTTCACTTTGCCGTTGTAGCGGGTGAACAGCGTCGTCGCGTACGTCTCGAAGAAATCGACGAGGCGACGGTCGCGCCAACTGCCGTAGTTTTTAATGAGGCTAACCGGCACGTCGAAGTGGGCGAGCGTGACGACCGGTTCGATGCCGTGCTTCAACAACTCATCGAAGACGTCGTCGTAAAACTGGAGCCCTTCCTCGTTCGGTTCGGCGTCGTCGCCGTTCGGGAAGATGCGGGCCCATGAGACCGATAGACGGAGTGCCTTGAAGCCCATCTCGGCGAACAGCGCGATGTCTTCTTTATAACGGTGATAGAAGTCGATCGCTTCGTGTGACGGATATAACTCGCTCGGCACCGGCTCGAGCGACGGCAAGTCGCCGAACATGACGTCGAATCGCTTCTTCCCTGTCGGCAACAAGTCGACCGTCGTCAGCCCTTTCCCGCCTTCTAAGTAAGCACCTTCTGCTTGGTTCGCGGCGATGGCGCCGCCCCATAAAAATCCGTTTGGAAAACTCATCAAATCATCCTTTCTAAAGTAGGGGAGGGACGAGCCCTCCCGCGTTATTCGTTGATGACAAACAATGCTTCGCCCGTTTGGACGCGTGACGCCTGGCTCGGGGCAATTGTCTTCCGGTTCGTGACAATGATCGGCGTCGTGAGCGCACGGCCTGAGCGTTTGATCGCGTCGAGGTCGAACTCGATCAACAGCTGGCCTTTCTCGACGAACTCGCCTTGCGTGACGTGTGCTTTAAAATGTTTCCCTTCGAGTTGGACCGTGTCCATGCCGATATGGATGAGCACTTCGGCGCCCGTCTCGGTCGTGATGCCGATGGCGTGATGGGTCGGGAAGAGGGCCGACACCGTGCCAGACACTGGTGCGACGAGTTTGCCTTCCGTCGGTTCGATGGCGACGCCTTGACCGAGTGAACCGGATGAGAACGCGACGTCCGAGATCGTGGAAAGTTTGACGACGTTCCCGGCGAGCGGGCTGAGCACTTGTTCTTGTCCGACTTTCGTCGCCGATACTTCTTCAGCGACCGGTGTGACTTCCGGTTGCGGTGTCGCTGCGACGGCTTTATTGACGCCGCCGAAGAGGTACGTCAAGACGAAACCGACGACGAAAGCGACCGCTGTCCCGATGAGTGCACCGTAGAAACCAGCTGTGATCCCTTCCGGTGAAATGTTTGACGGGTAGCCGAACACGCCGAGACCGCCGATCATGTATACTTGCGTCCCCATGACACCCATGATTCCACCACCGACGGCACCACCGATACAGCTCATGATGAACGGTTTTTTAAGCGGGAGCGTGACCCCGTAAATCGCAGGCTCGGTGACACCGAAGATACCTGAAATGAAGGCCGGGATACTGAGCGTCTTCACCTTTTGATTTTTAATTCGTAGGAAGACCGCAAGCACGGCACCGATCTGCGCGAACGAGGCCGCGAAGACGAGTGCGAGCACAGGGTCCGAGCCGAGCGATGTCAAGTTGTTGATGGCGACCGGAACGAGTCCCCAGTGTAGACCGAAGATGACGAATACTTGCCAGAGGCCACCGAGGAAGAGACCGGCGATGAGCGGGCTCAAGTTGTAGACGGCGACCGTGGCGCTACCGAGCAACATACCGGCCCATGTCGCGATCGGTCCGATCAAAATGAACGTGAGCGGGACGATGACGAGTAACGTCAGGAGTGGGACGATAAACATTTTGATGACGTCCGGGATAACCGTCTTCAAGAAGTTCTCAAGTTTCGCAGCGAAGAACGCGGCGATGATGATTGGAATGACGGACGTCGAGTACGTCATCAAGATGACCGGGATACCGAAGAACGTGATGTGAATCGGTGACTCGAACATCGTACCGGCGAAGACGGTGTAGAGCGGGTCACCGGCCGTAAGTGTTGAGAGCGTCGGATAGACGAGCGATGCCCCGATGGCCATCCCGATGAACGGACTGCCGCCGAATTTCTTAATCGCCGTATAACCGAGGAAAATCGGGAAGAAGTAGAAGAGCGAGTCCCCGACGGCGTTCAACAGTTGGTACGTGCCGGATTCGGCAGATAACCAACCGAGGGCGACGAAGAGGGCGTTGAACCCTTTGATCATCCCGGTCGCGGCCAAGACGCCGAGGATCGGGGTGAAGATGCTAGAGATGATATCGATGAAACGGCTAAAGAGTGATCCTTTAGGTCCGTCCTCGTCTTCGATTGGCGATTGGTTTTGGAAGCCGCCGACCTCGACGACCGCTTTATACACGTCTGGGACGTGGTTGCCGATGACGACCTGGTATTGGCCGCCGCTCTTCATGACGGTAACGACACCGTCCATGTTTTTGATGGCTTCTGTGTTGGCTTTACTTTCATCTTTCAGTTTAAAACGCAAACGGGTGATACAGTGGACGACGCTGTTAACGTTCTCTTTGCCGCCGACGTGTTGGATAATGTCGCGTGCGAGCTGTTCGTATTTCATGTCCGTCTCATTCCTTTACGTTGGATTTGTTCAAATAAAAAACCTGACCCGAGTCAAATGGATACGTGAAAAGACGTATGCCGATTTGACTCGAGCCAGGTTATGCCCGTGAAGGTAACATTCCTGCGCAGGAAACCATTCAGTTGTTATTTGATACTTGAAATGTAGCATGCGTCAAAACATAATGTCAACGCTTACATTTAGGAATTTTCAGATTTCTTGTCATGAACACAGGTGCTCGGTTTCTCTCTTCTATAGATGCAGTATTTTTTTGATTCGGAAACTTTTTTACGATCAATCCGTATACATAGAATGAAAAAGGAGGGAAGCCCATGAGACGCGAACAACATATCCGCCAACTCGTCGACTACGCGCGACAAGGCAAAGGAAAAACATTCATCATTTTGGTGAGTTCGATTCTCATCACAGGAACGCTACTGCGAACGGTCGAGTCGTCGGAGCCGCTCATCATTTCTCTCGGCTTGCTCGGTGTCGTTCCACTTCTCGTCCGCGAATGGAAGCTCGGTACAATTCGTCGCTCGTTCAACGAAGACCCGACATACCAACGGCTCGTGCGCCTCCCGTTTTGGCTTACGTTTTTCGGCTTGCTCGGTTTTTTGCTACTGCTTTGGGGGCATGATATCGGCTTGACAGGGAGCGCATCCCTAAGTCCGCTTTTCACGTTACTTCTTACTGTATTCGTCCTGCAACGTCTATGTGAACGCGCCCTATTAAAACTTGAACCTGACTACATCACCGACCGGGAATTGAATCGAGAACTCAACTAGACGATGAGGATAAGATTGAAAAGGGTGAGACCGTCTTGCCGTTCAAACAACTAAAAGAGACGACTTCGGCATCACGATGATGACGTTATATTGGAAAAAGAACTGGGTTCAGACTGAATGCTCGATTTCTATTCACAACGCTGAAAAACTGATTACAATCGATATAGCAGCATAAAAAACATCAGCTTAGCACTGATGTTTTTTCTTATAGAAATTTTTCGTTCGCCTCCCGTGTTCGCATCGGTTTTGCTGGTGATCCAATCGCAATGACGTTATTAGAAATGTCGTGAAGGACGGTCGCCCCGGCACCGATGACGCTGTCCGATCCGATAGTGATTTGATGGATGACGGTCGCACCAATGCCGACAAACGAGCGTGCCTTCACGTGTACGTTGCCCCCTAGATGGCTTCCTGGTCCGACGGATGCGAACTCGTCCACTCGACAATCATGATCGACGGACGCCATCGTATTGACGATACAGTGAGACCCGATCGTTGTACCTGGGTTGATTACAGCCCCCGCCATCACCACGGTCCCTGCTTCAATCGTGACGTCTCGACCAATGCTTGCGCTAGGGTGGATGGCCCGGATGAACTCGAACTCGGGCGATTGTTGAAGGATGGCTCGAGATACGGCCGCCCGGCTATCGTTGTCTCCGATCCCGATGATACCCCGTTTGACAGCATAATTTGAGCGAATCGGACCGATGACGGGATAACCAAAATAGTTTGTACCAAAGAGCTCGGACCTGTCGTCATAAATACCGATGATTTGGTGTCGTCCCATCTTTTCAATGATATCAATTAATACTTTCGTATGGCCGCCCGCTCCAAACAATACGATGTCTTCCATGATGTTCCCTCATTTCTCTCGTTACCGCTCTTTTCATGTCTGTACTATAACCGCTATTCGTGATTTCAAACCAAATTCCTTTTATGCTGCTCAAGTCATATCTGCGTTCGGAAATACGCCGATACGTTGCGAAAACATTCTTCATTTCGCTGTTTGATTGTCGTTGAATCCGGCTATTTTTTCATCGTATTCATCGAAAGAGGGGAGCGGGCCTATATGTCGTTAAAGCTCATGTATATCACCAATCAACCAGAAGTCGCCGTCCTCGCCGAACAACAAGGGGTAGACTGGATTTTTGTCGACTTAGAGCTGCTCGGCAAAGTTGAACGGCAAGGTCATCTCGACACGGTTATCTCACGCCATGCACCGGCGGACGTCAGCCTGATTCGAGCGGCACTTCACTCGGCGTCGCTACTCGTACGCGTCAACCCGATTCATGAAAGATCCCGTGAAGAAATCGACGATGTTATTCGACGAGGAGCGGACATCGTCATGCTCCCTTATTATAAGACGGTAAAAGAAGTCGAGACGTTCATCCGTTTCGTCGCAGGCCGCGCTAAAGCATGCTTGTTGTGCGAGACGAAAGAGGCGGTTCAGTGTATGCCTGAAGTGATTCGAAGCCCCGGAATTGACTACATCCATATCGGTTTGAACGACCTTCATTTGAGTTACGGGCAAACGTTTCTATTCGAACCGTTGGCAGACGGCTTGATTGAACAGTTAGCCTCGATGATTGCACAAACATCAATTGAGTTCGGGTTTGGCGGGATTGGGCGAATCGGGGAAGGAAGTGTACCGGCTGAGCGAATAATCGCAGAACACGCTCGGCTCGGATCGACACTTGCGATTCTTTCCAGAAGTTTTTGTAACATCAGCCCGAATCAAACGATAAACAAAACACAGGCTCAACTGTTCCAAGAAGGGGTATGGAGAATCAGGGCGTATGAGCAGCAGCTCGCCGCCGCGACGAGCGACTGGCTGGAACAGAATCGCCTCCAATTGGTGGCCGATGTCCAAGCGGTCGTCGCGAACCTCCAGACAGGGAAAGGAATGTTGTCATGAACGTATTGTGCAGCGGGTTTCGTTTCAGCGAAAAAGAGTGTCAACAAATCGAACAGACCGGCGTGAAGCTTCATCAGTTAGAACGTGAAGAAGATGTCGTCGGGTATGATGTATCAGCGATAGAAGGCGTCATTTGCAACAATTTGTTCACGTATCGCGATGTGGACGATTTTCCACGTCTTCGGTTCGTGCAAGTCGTGAGCGCGGGACTCGATCGAGTCCCGGTTTCACGGTTGGAAGAGCGACATATCGAGCTTTATAACGCCGGTGACGCCTATGCCGTCCCGATGGCTGAATGGGTCGTCTGGCAACTGCTCGATTTTTATAAACGCGGCGCCGTATTTCGCTCGCAGCAACACGAGAAACGGTGGGAGAAACAACGTCGCTTGAGGGAGCTGACGGACCGAACCGTGACTATTCTAGGAGTCGGCCATGTAGGTGAAGCCGTCGCGACAAGGCTCAGTGCGTTCGGCATGCACGTGATTGGTGTCGGAAGACGGGTGCGCGACATCTCGTTCGTTGACGAATACGTCCAATTCAATCAGCTTGACGATGTGCTCGCTCGAAGTGACGTCGTCGTGATTGCCTTACCGTTGACCGAACAGACGTATCATCTGTTCAACCGAGCCAGGTTCGAACACTTGAAAGATGAGGCCATCCTGTTGAACGTGGCGCGCGGTGCCATCATCGATGAATCCGCCCTCTTATCTGCGCTTGAAACGAATAAAGTCGCCGGTGTGGCGCTTGACGTCTTCGAGACAGAACCTTTGCCGGCTGACCATCCGTTCTGGACGCATCCGGCCGTCCAACTCACCCCCCATAACTCATACGTGTCCGACCACGTGAACAGACGTCTATTTCGGACGATTTTTCACAATCTGACGCACCAAACGACAAGTTGACCTTCCAGGTCGACTTGTTTTTATATTTCACGAAAAAAATATCTGTCACTCATTCGGATTGGTATTTACGACGAAATCGTTCCGGGAAGAACGAGGGTAGCATTAGCGGTTTTCCTACATCCTGATTCGACATCCAAGAAGGAGTGAACCCGATGGCCAACTTAACGACACTCGTTAGTTTGATTGTCCCGATTTACAACACGAGCACTTATTTACATCAATGCCTAGACAGTCTTGTTCATCAGACGTACCCCCACCTTGAAATCATCTGCATCAACGACGGAAGTACGGACGATAGCTTAGATATCGCTCGGACATACGTCGAAGACCCGCGGGTCCAAGTCATCGATCAAATGAATCGAGGCTGTACGGCTTGCCGGGCTCGCGGGCTCGACATGGCGAACGGAGAATATGTCATGTTTATCGATAGCGACGATTGGCTCGACCTAGAGGCGATTCGTGTGCTCGTTGAGCATGCGGACCGCGAACAAGCCGATGTGGTCATGGGCACGTATGTCCGGGAGTACGAGAATCGGGCGCTACCGAAACAAATCTTCCCGACGAACTATTTGTCGTTCGACGAAGTAGAGACGAAGCGCTACGTGCATCGCCGTCTATTCGGTCTGATTGGGGAAGAGTTGGCCCACCCGGAAACGATTGACGCCCTCAACTCAAACTGCATCACCCTCTATCGACGGACACTGCTTGATGGGGTACCAATCGGGGGACCGCATGGAACGTTCGTTGACTTGTACTTCCAAATCCATGCGCTTGAACGTTGCAAACGGTTCGTCTATGTCGATTACCCGGTCTACCATTACCGGAAGACGAACATGAACTCGGAATCGACCGTCTACAAACAAGACCTCGTCACGTCCCGCATCAACTTCTTCCATTTCATGATGGACTATATCGAGCGGCACGACTTGGGCGACGAGTACCGCCAGGCGCTGTCGAACCGAATCGCTCTCAGTATGATTGGTATCGGATTGAATGAGTTGGCATCGCCAAGATCAGTGCGCGGTCAGGCGAAAGCACTCCGGGACGTGCTCCGACAAGATGATTATCGACGTGCCTACGCGCAGTTCGACTTGTCGCATCTTGATTTGAAGTGGAAGACGTTCTTCGCACTCTGTAAACATGAACAGACGTTACCTCTCATCTTCCTATTGCGCGGTGTCGATTTCATGCGGAGACGCGTGTAAAGGAGGGATAGATGATGAAACGGATGCTGATGGTGGCTTCGGTCGTGTCGATGATTGAAAGTTTCAATCGCGACAATATTCGTTTGTTACAGGAGATGGGCTATGACGTTCACGTCGCCACAAATTTTGAGTGGGGCAGTATGTACTCGAAAGATAAAATCGAACAGATTCGAAGTGATTTAACGCGACAAGGGGTGACGCTCTTTCAAATCGATTTCGAGCGCGACATTAAGAAGATGAATGGACATGTCCGCGCGTATCAACAGTTGAAAGCAATCATGACGAAACAACGCTACGACTTCATTCATTGCCATTCACCGATTGGCGGCGTGATCGGTCGACTTGTTTCGCGACAGACGCATACGCCATGCATGTACACGGCGCACGGGTTCCACTTCTTTAAAGGTAGCCCTTCCCTCAATTGGATGCTTTACTATCCGATTGAACGAACGCTCGCCCGCTTCACGGATACAATCATCACCATCAATGAAGAGGACTATCAACGGGCCCAGTCGTTCAAGACGTCCCACACGTATCGAATCCCAGGTATCGGTGTCGATACGAAACGAATCGAAGCGGTGACGATTGACCGCCAATCGAAACGTCGCAAACTCGGGGTCGATGCCGATACCGATTTCGTCTTATTGTCTGTCGGGGAGCTGAATGAAAATAAAAACCACGAGACAATTATTCGGGCAATCGCTGCCTTGCAAGAACCGACGCTTCGGTATTGGATTGCCGGGACGGGTGCCTATCGAGCCCAGCTCGAACGGCTTGTCCGTGAACTCGGTTTGACCGGCCAAGTCCAATTACTCGGTTACCGAGATGACGTCATCGAAGTGATGAAGGCGGCAGACTGTTTTGTTTTTCCATCGAAACGTGAAGGGTTAGGAATGGCAGCGCTTGAAGCGATGGCGGCCGGTCTCCCACTCATCACATCAAACGTTCACGGGATTAACGATTATTCCATTGAAGGGGTCACCGGCTATAAACGAGCGCCGATTGATGTCGCAGGGTTCGCCAAAGCGATTCGGACGATGCAACTGGATTTTGATTTGTCTCACCAAATGGGACTCCACAACAGTGAGTTGGTAAAAGCGTTTGACGTTGGGCGCTCGAAAGAAGAGATGCGACGCATCTATTCGGAGTTCGGTCAATTCAAGGCGACATGATAGTTCATGAAAAAATGGTCGGTTTATCTTTCCGATTCGCATAAAGGTCAGGGTAAGGAGTAAGACAGAGCTAGCCCGCCTCGCTACGCTCGTTCGAGGATACTGGTTCATTTAAAGGAGGGTTAACACGTGAAAAGTCAAACGATGTTATTGACCGAGATTTTCGACATTTTCAAAAAGAGCAAATGGCTGATTGCATTAACCATTTTAATAGGCGGGGGTGCCGCTTATTATGTGAGCCACTCGATTGTGGAACCGACGTACGAGGCATCGACACAAATTCTCATCGTCCCGAAACAGGAGGCTGGCACGAACGTAGTCGATAGTGCTCAAATCTCATCTTCGCTATCTTTGATCAACACGTATCGCGTCATCATGCGCAGTCCGGCTATCTTAAACGAAGTACAGGAACGGGTGCCGGAAGCTCCGGCCGATATTAGTGAAATTCTACTCGTTGAGAGCGAAGAAGACTCGCAAGTCATCAACATCGTCGTCGAGCATACGGATGCTGCCGTCGCCGCGGAAATCGCCAACGTCATCACAAACGTGTTCGCTACAGAAATTCCCGAGTTGATGAATATTGATAACGTTCGCATTTTGTCGGAAGCGCAAGTACCGGAAGGACCGGTCTCCCCTAACGTCGTGGTGAACACTGCGCTCGGTGTCATCGCAGGGTTCATTATCGGCGGCGCGCTCGCGCTCGTCCGTTTCACGTTCGATAAACGGGTCCATAACGAGGCGGAGGCAATGCGATTGTTATCACTCCCCGTCATCGGATCGGTTCCGGTCATCGAGAAGCGGGACATGAAACCGAAAGTGGTAAAGCCAAAAAAAGATTCAAACATCCCACCGAAAGGAGATGAGCCGCATGTTCCACCTACCAAAGAAACCCGACAGTCTTCGTGATACAGAGCGCCATTTGATTACGCTGACGAATCCGAAATCACCGATCGCGGAACAGTATCGGACCATCCGGACGAACCTACAATTTACTGCGCTCGGAGCAGAACTGAAGACGATTGTCGTGACGTCCGCCTCTCCTGGAGAAGGGAAATCAACGACGGCATCGAACCTCGCGATCGTCTATGCCCAACTCGGAAAGCGCGTCCTATTGATGGATTGCGATATGCGTAAACCGACGATTCATCTGACGTTCCAACTGGTCGGCACACAAGGATTATCGACGGTACTGGCTAAACGGTCTTCATTAGAGCGAGCGATTCAGTCGACCCAAGTACCAAAGTTACACATTTTATCAGCCGGCCCAATTCCACCGAACCCGTCAGAACTGTTGGCTTCGCCGATGATGCGGCAAGTTTTAAATGACGTGAAAGGTATGTATGACCTCGTCATTTTGGATGCCCCGCCGCTCATGCACGTGGCAGACAGTCGGCTACTTGCGAGCGAGGCAGACGGAACCATTCTTGTCATTGGCTGTGACAACTCGAATCGAGATCTCGTCTTGCAGGCGAAAGAACAACTTGTCTTGTCCGGTGCGAACGTCCTCGGTCTCGTCATGAACCGCCGGGAACGCACCAGTACCGATTCTTACTATAGCTACGCTCATGGGTGATGCGGAAAGGAGGATGTGAGACATGCAGATCTTGCACATCAACGCGATTCATGAACAGAAGAGTACGGGTCGAATCTGTAAAGAAATGTCGGAAGTGGCACGCAGCCAAGGGCATGAAAGTGTGGTCGCCTATGCCACGGGACCTGACACCGGACTCGGCTATCGAATTGGCTCACAAGCCGACCAAAAACGGCACGCCCTCCTTTCTCGGATGAGTGGAAAGCAAGGATATTTTTCCAAAGCGGCTACGGAAGATCTCGTTCGTTTCATGGAGCAATTCCGACCGGACGTCGTGCATTTACACAATTTACACTCAAACTATATTCATTTGGAGACGTTACTCACGTGGTTGGCGGCCAACGACGTACCGACGGTGTTGACGCTTCACGACTGTTGGTTTTATACCGGGAAGTGCACGCATTACACTCGGGCCGGTTGCGACCGCTGGTTAGATGGGTGTGGTACGTGTCCTCAACTAAAGCAAGACAACCCTAGTTGTTTTTTTGACCGAACGGCTGAGATGTGGCAAGACAAAAAACGTTGGTTCGAAGCGATTCCCCGTCTCGCCGTCATCGGGGTCTCAGATTGGATCACGATTGAGGCAAGGTTCTCCTTTTTACAGCGCGCCACGATTTTACGTCGCATTTATAATTGGGTCGATCCCAACATTTTTTATCCTCGCGACACATCTCCACTGAGAAGAAAGATGGGATTGGACGACGCTTTCATTCTCTTGGGAGTCGCCAGTTCGTGGGATGACACGAAAGGGTTAGCTGACTGGATTGACCTCGCGAAACGCTTGCCAAATGACCAAATTCTCCTTGTCGGGGCGATGCCGAACCAATCCATACCAAATAACATTCGATCTGTTCCGGCGACGACAGACGTCGAGGAACTCGCCACTTATTACGCGCTCGCCGACGTCTTCTTAAATTTATCCGAAGAGGAGTCGTTTGGAAAAGTGACAGTGGAAGCACTCGCTTCTGGCACACCGGCCATCGTCTATGACGCGACCGCCAACCCAGAGCTCGTCCCGGACCGTTGTGGCCGTGTGGTCACCCCGCACGATTTCGATGCGTTGATTCAGGCGGTGACGTCGATTCGCCAAATCGGAAGTGAGGCGTTTAAGGAGTCATGTGTCACATATGCGAAAGCAACGTTTCAAATGAAAGATCGGGTGACCGATTACTTGACCGTCTATGAGCAGCTTCAGGAAACGAAAGGAAGGGATTCACAATGGCGCGTCCACTCGTCTCCATCATCATCCCCGTTTACAACGGATCAGACTATTTAGAAGAAACGATTCATAGCGCGCTCGCCCAAACGTATGAACATACGGAAGTGCTCGTCGTCAACGACGGGTCGACCGACGGCGGGGCGACGGCAGCCATCGCGAAACGATTCGGAGACCAGATCCGCTACTTCGAAAAACCAAATGGGGGTGTATCGACCGCACTCAACCTCGGGATTCGTGAAATGAACGGGGACTGGTTCTCCTGGCTCAGCCATGACGACTTGTATTTACCGGAGAAGGTTGCAACACAAGTCGAACAAATCGAACGACTCGGGACTCAGGCTTCGACGACTGTCCTATCGTGTGGGACCGGCTTGATTGATGGAGAAGGACGCCCGATTCATCGGCCACGAAAGCGCGTGAAAGGGACCTTCACGAGCGTGGAGATGTTTGACCACCTTTTGCTAGACGCATGTCTAAGTGGATGTGCGCTCCTCATTCCACGGAAAGCGCTCGAAGACGTCGGTGGTTTCCCGACATCTTATCGCTACATTCAAGATTGGATGTGCTGGGTTGATATGACGCTTGCTGGGTACACGTTTTTGGTCACGACAGATCAGCACGTCTTATCCCGTGTCCACGCCAAACAACAGACGAAACGGATAGCTGAATTGGCGCCGCTTGAGACGGCCCGTTTTTTCGAACGGTTGTTGACGCGTCTGACGAGTGAGGAAAAACCGTCCCGTCACCACCTACGGACCACGTTCCGTGCCCTCTATCGCTCGACGGACCGTGTCGCCCAAGAAGAACTGTTCGCGCGTTTTCATGGAGAGCGCTACGTGACGAAAGTTGAACAGTACCGCTGGCGCTTATCGTCAGATGTCTATCATCGCCTCATTACGGCTTATCGTGGGGTCATGAATCTTCGTTATCGCTGAATGAAGAGAGGGGGAAATCGTATGGTGATTTACTTAATCAATATGATGCTACTCATCGCCTGGGCGTTTCTCCTATTGCGCGATGATGGGATTCGACATGGAAAGGCGCTCTTTGTCAGCATCGCCACGCTTCAATGGATTGTCCTCTCAGGCTTTCGTCATGTGAGTGTCGGCGCTGATACGCTGCAATATAAATGGATGTTTGATGAGACGAAAGCGATCTCATGGAATCGTCTAGGTGAGAATTTCGTTGCGATTTTATTCGGCGATGTCGAAGGACGTGATCCGGGCTACTATATCTTGCAAAAGACGACCCAACTCATGACGGACAACTATCAATGGTATCTCTTGATTGTCGCCATCCTCTTCCTCGTCCCGTTCGGCGTTTGGATATACCGAAACTCGACCGAGCCGCTACTTAGCTTCATCATCTTCTCGACTTTATTTTATGCCTTCTTCGCGATTACCGGCATCCGGCAAACGTTGGCGACGGCGATCGCCGTCTTGATTGGCTATTATTTCATTCAACAGCGCCGCTTTTGGCCTTTCCTCGCGGTCGTCCTCCTTGCTGCGACGATCCATAAATCGGCACTCGTGTTCATCCCGTTTTATTTCTTGGCGACCAAAACGATTACGACGCGCTATTTATTGTTCATGGGCGCCTTGATCCCATTTCTGTTCGTGTTCCGGATTCAACTATTCGAGTTGTTCCGGATGATTAGCGGGTACGACGAGTATGAGTATTACGCGGGGGCGGGGACACTTAACTTTTCGCTCATGCTCCTCGCTATCACAGGAGTCGCGATTTGGCGACGTGAACAAATGATTGCCGCCAACCCGAACGTGACGCACTATTTGAACGCGCTGCTCTTGGCGCTCTGTTTTCTACCACTCACGTTCATCAATCCATCGATGATGCGAGTCGTCCAATACTTCTCCATTTTCATCATGCTCCTCATCCCTGAGCTGATTCGTTCATTTGATCAACGTGAACGGTTACTCGTCTATTACACGGCGGTCACGATGCTCGTATTGTTGTTCGCCCGTTATCAGCCGGTATATCAATTCTTTTGGCAACAATAATGAGGGAGGGGAGTCACGTGGCGACGAAAGTTCAACTCGAAGTCGACGAAGCGAAAAGTTCTCGTCAAATTAAAATCGGAGCGCTCATGTCGTATGTCGCCATCGGATTTAACGTCTTGGCCGGTCTGCTCTATACCCCATGGATGATTGCGGAGATTGGTCAGGCGAGTTATGGCTTATATATGCTCTCCATCTCGCTCGTCAGCATGTTCGCGCTCGATTTCGGACTCGAGGCGGCCGTCTCTCGCTTCTTATCGAAGTATTATGCCCTCGGTGATCGTGACGGGGCGGCCAAGTTTCTCGGTGTGGCGTTCAAGTTGTTCCTCGGCATCGCCGGATTGATTGCGTGCGTCTTGATTGGCGTCTACGTCATGATTGAGACCATTTATGCGAGTCTGTCGCCAGCGGAGGTCGAGACACTGAAAGTGCTCTACATCATGGTCGGATTTTATATCGTCGTCTTGTTCCCGACGAAACCGTTCAATGGAATTTTTGTCGCCAACGAGCGCTTTGTCGTCTTAAATTGGTTCAACTTATCGGAGAAAGTGTTGACGGTGCTAATGATGGTCGGGGCGCTCTTGCTCGGATTCGGTCTTTACGCGCTCGTCTTCGTCAATGCGATCGTCGGGCTCGCCATCATCGTCGGAAAAGGACTGTATTTATTTAAAAAGACAGACACGGTCGTTGAATGGCTCTATCAAAGTGGGGCTATGTATCGTGACATCTTCTCATTCTCCTCTTGGACGACGATTATCGCCTTGGCACAACGGTTCATCTTAAACATCACACCAACGATTCTTGGTGCCGTTGCCGGTAGTGCCTCGATTGCATTGTTCTCGATTGGGATGG
Organism: Exiguobacterium sp.; assembly: GCF_020832205.1. Taxonomy (GTDB): domain Bacteria; phylum Bacillota; class Bacilli; order Exiguobacteriales; family Exiguobacteriaceae; genus Exiguobacterium. Next base: position 37,604 of record NZ_JAFIFD010000019.1, read on the forward strand.
TCATCGAAGGATATGTTTGGACAATCGCCTCGGCCATCGGGTCGCTCTTCCTTCCGAAAGTGACGCGCATGACGACGAACAATCGGCATGACGCGCTTGAAGATTTGCTGATCCGTGTCGGTCGGATTCAACTGTTCATCGTCGGATTGATTATCGTCGGGTTCATGACGATGGGGCAAGAATTCATCCGGCTTTGGGTCGGGGACGCGTTCAAGACGTCGTACTTGATTGCGCTGTTGTTGATTGTGCCAGGTTTTATCACCTTAACCCAAGAGATTGCCTACACGACACTTATCGCCGTCAATCAAATCAAGTTTCGCGCCTTCGCCTCACTCATCGTCGCGACGGTCAGCGTGACGTTGTCGCTCATCTTGTCACCGCAATACGGGGCGGTCGGGGCCGCCGTCGCCATCTTGATTGGGAACGTGGTAGGGACCGTCATCTTCATGAATATCGTCTATATGAAAGTGTTGAACCTGAACATGTGGCGTTTCTTTCTAGCTTGTCACGTGAAGACGGCGCCTGCCTTCTTCTTCTTGGCGATCGTCGGCGTCTTGATGCAAACGTACTTCCCGGTCGATTCGCTGTTCGCCTTCTTACTAAAAGCACTCGTGATGGGTGCACTGTACGCAGCGTTTCTTTGGCTCTTCACTTTTAGGGAGAGCGAAAAGCAGTTGGTACTCAGTGTCGTACGGCGCGTCTCAAAGACATCCTGAGCGGATGTCTTTTCCAATCATAGGGAAATGTGGAACCGACCATCTTTCAAAAAAATGATACACATATCCTTCCTATTTTCAGTCGAGTCGGGTATCACCGTAGTATCATCCTTATTTCTTAGAATTCCAATTCGTTCATCCATCACCTTACGCAGCTCGGAGACATCATGAAAAGGAGAGAATTGGCTATGTTCAAAGATAAAACGTTACTCATCACAGGTGGGACCGGGTCGTTCGGAAACGCCGTCATGCAGCGCTTTTTGAAGACGGATATTAAAGAGATTCGCATCTTCTCCCGAGATGAGAAAAAGCAAGATGACATGCGCAAACTGTATCACGACGACAAGCTCAAGTTTTACATCGGGGACGTCCGAGACATCAATAGTGTCCGAAACGCCATGTACGGCGTCGACTACGTCTTCCACGCGGCGGCACTGAAACAAGTTCCGTCTTGTGAGTTCTTCCCGCTCGAAGCGGTCAAGACGAACGTGCTCGGCACAGACAACGTGCTCAATGCGGCAATCGAGCAGAACGTGAAGAAAGTGATTTGTCTCTCGACTGATAAGGCGGCCTATCCGATCAACGCGATGGGCATCTCGAAAGCGATGATGGAGAAAGTGTTCGTCGCCAAGGCGAAAGCAGTCGCGCCGAATCAGACGCTCATCTGTGGCACACGTTACGGCAACGTTATGGCATCGCGTGGCTCGGTCATCCCGCTCTTCGTCGAACAAATCAAACGAGGAGAGCCACTTACCGTCACCGATCCGTTCATGACACGCTTCTTGATGAGCTTAGAAGACGCGGTCGAACTTGTCGTCTTCGCCTTCAAGCATGCACATGCCGGCGATATCATGGTCCAAAAATCACCCGCTTCAACAATTGGTGTCCTCGCTCAAGCGCTACTTGAACTCTTCCATGCCTCTAACCCGATCAAAGTCATCGGGACACGGCACGGTGAGAAAGCGTATGAGACGTTACTGACACGCGAAGAAAACGTCGTCGCGGAAGACATGGGCGGGTTTTACCGGGTCCCGGCCGATACGCGTGACTTGAACTACGACAAGTATTTTAACGAGGGGAGCAAACAATTGACGGTCGAGGGTGAATATAATTCCGCCAACACGGAACAGTTAAACGTCGAACAAGTGAAGCAACTCTTGTTGACGTTACCGTACATTCGCGAAGAACTCGCGAGCTGGGTGAAGGTGTCATGAACATCTTGATCACCGGAGCGAACGGGTTCGTCGGGAAAAACTTAGTGGCAACGCTACAAGGGACAAATCACGAGTTGCTGTGCTGCACACGAGACACGCCGACGGATGTGTTAGCAGCGTATTGCGAACAGACGGACTTCGTCTACCATCTAGCCGGTATTAACCGGACCGAGCAAGAAGCAGAGTTCGTCGAAGGAAACGTCACGTTCACGAAACAGCTCGTCGATATGCTGACGAAAGCTGAAAACCTGTCTCCAATCATGTTTGCGTCGTCGATCCAGGCGACACAAGACAACCCGTACGGAAATAGTAAGCGGATGGCCGAAGAGCTGTTAATGCGCGAACAGATGACGACGGGGCGACGGATTTATTTGTATCGTTTCCCGAACTTGTTCGGGAAGTGGGGACGCCCAGGTTATAACAGCGTTGTCGCCACGTTTTGTGACCGTGTCGCGCGCAACTTACCGCTCGATATTCATGAGCCAGACCGCTTGATGGAACTGGCATACATCGATGACGTGCTCGCCTCGCTTGTTGCCCTACTTGACACACCCGGTGAGCTAGACGCGCCGTTTCAAGAAGTCTCGACACATCCGCCCGTCTCACTCGGTCGAATCGCCGAACTGCTCCTGTCGTTCCGAGAAAGCCGAAAGACGCTTGCCGTACCTCAATTAGAGGACTCTTTCACGAAACGGCTGTACAGCACGTATCTCAGTTATTTACCGGTCGATCATTTCGCTTATGACTTGACGATGCATGAGGATAAGCGAGGGTCGTTCACCGAGTTTATTCGAACGCCGGATCGCGGCCAAGTTTCAATTAATGTCGCAAAGCCTGGCATCACGAAAGGGAATCACTGGCACCATACGAAAAACGAGAAGTTTTTGGTCGTCAGTGGGGAAGCTATTATTCGATTTCGAAAGGTCGGTACAGATGAAGTGATCAGTTACTATGTCACCGGTGACATGATGCGCGTCGTCGACATCCCGGTCGGCTATACGCACCACATTGAGAATGTCGGCACGACAGACCTCGTGACGGTCATGTGGGTGAATGAAGCTTTCGATGCAGCCAACCCGGACACAATTTTCATGGAGGTGCAAAATGAAACGTCTGAAAGTGATGACCATCGTCGGGACACGGCCCGAAATCATCAGATTATCGGCCGTCATCCACAAACTTGAACAGTCCGAAGCCATTGATCACATACTTGTCCACACTGGCCAGAATTATGATTACGAACTGAACGAAGTGTTCTTTAATGACTTCGATCTTCGTAAACCGGATTACTTCTTGGACGCTGCCACGGGAACACCCGTCGAGACGATTGGCAACATTCTCATTCGAGTTGATCCGGTGCTCGAGACTGAACGTCCTGATGCCGTCTTGATTCTTGGCGACACGAATTCATGTCTTTGTGCCATCGCGGCGAAACGGCGGAAGATTCCAATCTTCCACATGGAAGCCGGAAATCGTTGCTTCGATCAACGTGTCCCTGAAGAGATTAACCGAAAAATCGTCGATCATACAGCAGACGTGAATTTAACGTATAGCGACATCGCCAGAGAATATTTGCTTCGTGAAGGGTTACCGGCCGAGCGGATCATTAAGACGGGGAGTCCGATGTACGAAGTCCTCGCTTCAAAACGAGAAGCGATTGAACGGTCTGACGTCTTAGAGCGGCTCGAGTTGGCACCTGAGCATTATTTTCTCGTCTCAGCCCACCGTGAAGAGAACGTTAATTCAGATGAAGCGTTCCTCGCCCTCGTCGATAGTTTGAACGCGATTGCAGCAAAGTATGAGCTACCGGTCATCGTCAGTACTCATCCCCGGACGATGAAGCGGATCAACGAGCTGAGCGTCACGTTCCACCCGCGCGTTCGTCTGTTGAAACCGCTCGGATTCATCGATTACAACCATTTACAACTTCATGCCAAAGCGGTGTTAAGCGACAGTGGAACAATCAGTGAAGAGTCGTCGATTCTCGGCTTACGCGGTTTAAATATCCGCGAGACACATGAACGTCCTGAAGCGATGGAAGAGGGGGCGGTACTCATGGTCGGCCTGCACAAAGAGCGAATCTTACAAGGCCTCTCCGTCTTGATGGAGCAACCGCACCCCCGAATCGTCAGTGACTACAGCATGCCGAACGTTTCCGATAAAGTCGTCCGTATCCTCATCTCTTACACCGACTACATTCGGCGCGAGGTATGGAAAGGAACACGTGACCCACGTCAGACCGTAAAGGAGAGTTGAGCGATGAAACAAAAGCTGGTCTTTATTAGTAACATTGCCTCCCCGTATCAAGTGAAGCTTTGCTACGCGCTGGAAGAGTATTTTGAAGCCGAGTTTTGGTTTTACGAACATCTCGACAGCAATCGGCCTGATTGGTGGAAAATCCCGCTCGGTGACCGATGTAAAGTGTTGCCATACTCGAAACGATTCCCGAAACTGAGTTATCTCTCGCTCGGACTCATCCCGGAACTCATTCGTTTCAAACCGGATATTTTACTCCTCGGTGGATTTATGCCAGGTCATGCGGTTCTGACGAAGCTTGCCAAACGACTTGGGATGAAAGTCGTCATCATGAGCGAACCGCTACGACCGCTTCAAAATGATGATGACCCCTCGACTTTGCTGATGAACCGACAAGACAATCCGACGAAGACGAAGCTGCTCCACTGGATGTTCAAGGATGCGGACCTCTACTTCGGGATGGGTACCGTTGCTGTCGATCAGTTTAAGACCGAGCTCCAATTCGATTCTGAAAAAGTCGTGCACGCGACGTACGCGCAAGACATCGACGCATATTTCGATCATGCCTTACGCCATAAAGAACCGGGAGACACGTTCAAGCTGTTATTCGCCAATCGGCTCGTCGAACGTTACCAACCCCTCCTCGTCTTAGAGGCGTATCGCAACTTATCAAAACGCTATTCACTCGAACTCTATTTAAATCATTCCGGTCAGCTGTTAGAGGAATGTAAGGCATACATCAAGACACACAACCTCGAACACGTTCACTTCTTAGATGAAATCAAAGCGTGGGACGAGATGCCGCGTGTTTACGAACAGGCTGATATCCTGATTCTCCCGGCAACGTATTCTAACGGGAACGGGACAATCATCGAGGCACGTGCTTCTGGGATGGGGGTCGTCATCAGCAATCAAATTAACAACGTCGCCCATCATTCGGTCAGTGAAGAGAATTGTTACTTCTGTGATGTGACGGTCGAGTCGATCGAGGCGAGTATTGAACAATATTTGAAGCATCCTGAGCGACTCATCGAACATGGTCAACTGTCACGCGAACTTGTTAAATTTCATCGGAACGACGTGACGGCGAAAGGGTACTACGACACGTTGCGGGAGAAAAAACTCATCCTATGAAGGAGGATGGTCATGAAAGTCGCAATCATGCAACCTTATTTTTTTCCGTATATCGGGTATTACCAGCTCATTCACGCCGTCGACACGTTCGTTATATACGATGATGTCCACTTCATTAAAAAAGGCTGGATTCATCGTAACTATATCTTAGTGGATGGGCATAAGCATCCGCTGACAATGTCGGTTGAAAAAATGAGTCAAAATCGTCTCATCCTCGAACATGAACGGGCGAACATCGAGGACGTGACCCGTCATCAACTCAAGCATCTCTACCACGGTTACAGGCGCGCGCCACAGTTTGAACGCGTTATGCCGCTACTTGAACCAGTCCTTCGGTATGAGGACCGAAACGTCAGTCGGTACTTAGCACATAGCCTTGAAACCATCGCTCGGTCGTTAGGGATTCAGACGACATTCGTCCGTTCTTCCGATTTAGCTATCGGTAAAACGCTAAAAGGACAAGACCGCGTCCTCGCCATCTGTCAGGCGCTCGGTGCGACCGATTATATTAACGCCATCAATGGCCGAGCGCTTTACGACGCCGATGCGTTTGAACAGAAAGGGATCCGACTCTCTTTCATCGACACTGACATCGCGCCGTACGATCAAGGGACGGACGAGTTCGAGCCATACTTGTCCATCATTGATTTGATGATGCACTGTTCGAAAGAAGAAATGCAGCTGATGCTCGACCGATATGAGCTCATCTCGAATCGCCAAGTCACCTAGGAGGTGTCCTATGCTACACATTGCCGATATCCAGTCGACCGCGCTCCCGGGTCCCTGTCAACGTCCGAAACCAAAACTCGTCTCAAACGTCATTGCGGTCACAAAGTCCGTTATGCCGACGTTTGAAGAGTACACGGCTGAAATACAGGACATCTGGGAGACCCGATGGTTGACGAATAATGGATCGAAACATCAACAGTTAGAGGCCTCGTTGCAAGACTACTTACGTGTTAAAAACGTCGCGTTGTTCACGAACGGGCATTTAGCACTTGAAGCTGCGATTGAAGCGCTCGGCTTGACGGGCGAAGTCATCACGACCCCGTTCACGTTCGCCTCGACGAGCCATGCATTGATTCGAAAAGGTTTGACGCCTGTCTATGGCGATATCCGCGCCGACGATTACACGCTCGACGCCACGAAACTCGAACGGTTGATCACGACAAAGACATCGGCGATTCTGCCGGTCCACGTGTATGGCAACGTATGCGATGTCGAGGCGATTGAAAGGATTGCGAAGAGTCACAACTTAAAAGTGATTTATGACGCCGCGCATGCATTTGGAGTGACTGTGAATGGACGTGGGATTGGCACGTACGGTGATGTCTCGATGTTTAGCTTCCATGCGACAAAAGTGTTTCACACGATTGAAGGAGGGGCGCTGACGTTCAACGACACCGAATTGAAAGGACGCTTCAATCGCTTGAAAAACTTCGGGATCACGGGACCAGAAACAGTACAAGAACCGGGCGGTAACGCTAAGATGAACGAATTTCAAGCTGCTATGGGCATTTGTAACCTTCGTCATATCGACGACGTGATAAACCGGCGCAGACATGTGCGGGAAATGTACGATCGATTGTTGGAATCAGTCAAGGGCGTTCGCCTGTTGTCCCGGCAGTCTGGTGTCGAGACGAACCATTCTTATTATCCGATTGTGTTTACGGGTACTGTTAACCTTCGCGATCACGTCCATGCGCTACTTGAACGAGAAGGTATTTATAGCCGGAAGTACTTCTATCCGCTCGTGACCGATTATACGTGGAACGAGAATCGGTTCGCGAGCCGTGCCACACCGGTCGCGAGACACATTGCTGCCCGCGTATTGACACTCCCTCTCTATCCGGAGTTGAGTGACGAAGACGTGCATCGAATTTGTGAAGTTGTAACGAGAGGAGTGACGACATGAAAGGAATCATTTTAGCAGGTGGGAACGGGACGAGGCTTTATCCGATGACGAAAGCCGTCTCAAAACAGTTATTACCGATTTATGATAAGCCACTCATCTATTATCCGATGTCTGTCCTCATGTTAGCTGGCATTCGAGAAATCTTACTCATCTCGACCCCAAAAGATATCGCTGGCTATGAACGGTTGTTCGGTGATGGCCACCAGCTTGGTATTCAAATCACATACCAAGTCCAAACGAAACCGGTCGGCCTCGCTGATGCATTCATTCTGGGTGCCGGCTTTATCGGTGACGACTCGGTTTGCTTGATTCTCGGGGATAACGTCTTCTATGGACCGGACTTGACTCGATTCCTTCAACATGCGAAGCAAAACGAGCATGGCGCGACTATCTTCGGTTATCCGGTGAAAGACGCTCGGGCATTCGGCGTTGTCGAGTTTGACGATAAACATCGCGTCGTTTCAATTGAAGAGAAGCCGGCGGTCCCGAAATCGAACTACGCGGTGCCGGGCCTCTACTTCTATGACAATCAAGTTGTCGAGTTTGCGAAAGCCGTCACTCCATCCCCTCGTGGCGAGCTTGAGATTACGTCCATCAACAACATGTACCTCGAACGGGGCGAATTGAACGTTGTCTTGTTCGGCCGAGGCATGGCATGGCTTGATACAGGTACGCCAGAAGGGATGATTAAAGCATCCATCTTCGTTCAAACTGTCCAAGAGCGACAAGGGTACTACATCGCTTGTTTAGAAGAGATTGCGTGGCGCCGGGGCTTCATCACCCGTGATGAGCTCGCAGACATTGGAGCGACGCTGAAGATGACGGATTACGGACAATATCTTCTATCACTCGTCAAGGAAGGGGAAGAAGCAGATGCGAACGTTACTCGTGACTGGCGGAGCCGGGTTCATCGGTTCAAATTTCATAAGACACTTTCGGGAAAAACATCCGACGTACCGCATTCTTAACGTCGACGCGTTGACATATGCCGGGAACTTAGAAAATTTGGATGGAATTACGGAAGACGCACTGTATCACTTCGAAAAAGTCGACATTCGGGACCGGGAGGCTGTCCGTCGCTTGTTCGAGACGTATGATGTCACCGAAGTCGTCCACTTTGCGGCCGAGTCCCACGTCGATCGGAGCATCACGGAACCGGAAGTGTTTTTGACGACGAACGTTCTTGGCACGCAAGTGTTGTTAGACGCCGCGATGTGGCACTGGAAGCTAGATGCGAAGAATAAACATAGTCGGCACTATCGTGAAGGCGTCTGTTTTGTTCACGTCTCGACTGACGAAGTGTATGGCTCACTCGGCGCAGAAGGGTTCTTCACAGAGACGTCGCCGATTGCTCCGAATAGCCCGTACGCTGCATCAAAAGCTAGCTCGGATTTATTGGTGCGCGCGTATTATGAGACGTATGGCTTACCGGTTAAGACGACGCGTTGCAGCAATAACTACGGTCCGTATCAATTCCCGGAAAAATTGATTCCGCTTATGATTCATAACTGTCTGGCTGGCAAGTCGCTCCCAGTCTACGGGGACGGACAACAAATTCGAGACTGGCTTCATGTCAATGACCACTGCGAGGCAATTGATCTCGTCCGACAACGCGGACGTTTTGGTGACGTCTATAACATTGGTGGCCATAACGAGAAGACAAATCTAGCGCTCGTTAAGCTAATTTTGCAAAAGCTCGACCGTCCCGAAACGTTGATACAATTCGTTCAAGATCGCCCAGGGCATGACCGTCGTTACGCAATCGATGCGAGCAAGATGGCGCGCGAGTTTGACTGGACGCCGCGATATTCGTTTGAAAAAGGAATGGAGGAGACGATTGATTGGTACCTTCGTCATCCTGAATGGGTCGAACGGATTGTCTCCGGTGCGTATCAATCGTATTACGAAGCGATGTACTCATCTGTCGAATAGGAGGGAGTCAGCATGTATGCGCGCTATATCAAGCATCCGCAAGACGTTCTATTGGCAACGACCGCCCTCATCGTCCTCAGCCCGCTCTTATTAGGCATCGCGCTCCTCGTCCGAATCAAACTTGGACCTTCCATCCTGTTTCGACAAGCGCGACCGGGGAAAGATGGCAAAATTTTCTATTTGTACAAATTTCGGACGATGACTAATGCGCGAGATGCGAATGGGGAGTTGTTACCGGACGAACAGCGGTTGACGCGCTTCGGTAAGACGTTACGCTCGTTGAGTCTAGATGAATTGCCGAGTCTGATGAATATCGTGAAAGGTGACTTGGCCATCGTCGGACCACGTCCCCTCCTTGTTGACTACTTGCCGTTCTACAACGAGGTGCAACGACGCCGACACGAGGTGCGGCCCGGATTAACCGGTCTCGCCCAAGTGAATGGAAGAAATCGCTTGTCGTGGAACGAGCGTTTTGAACTAGACGTCACATACGTCGACCACGTCTCGTGGCGAAACGATTGGCACATCATTTGGCTGACGGTCGGAAAAGTGTTAAGACGGGACGGAATCACGTCCTCGACGGCTGCGACGATGGAGCCGTTCACAGGCGAACGGGTTCTCGAGCCGTCTCCAACAAAATCAACACGAAAAAAGAAAGCGGCATCTTTCCAATGAAGGATGCTGCTTTCTTTTTTGCTAACGCGCGAGGTACGGTTTGACGAAGCCTTCGAATACATGACTGTCCAACAAATACCGATTGATAAAAAATGGCGAATTCTCGTTTGTGATCGGATTTGGACTTAAAATGAACGCCTCAGAATAACCAGCTCGTTCAATCAATGCCGTCACGGCGTCATCCGTCTCACCGAACGGGTATGCAATCGCCGTCGTCGTCACGCCGAGCTCAGTTTGTAACGTGTCGCGACTCATCTGTAAATCTTTTGCGAACGCCTCGTGATTATTTGGATCACGGAACGTAGCGAGACCTTCTTGTATGTAGTGGAAATCATGAGTGTGAGAGCCAAAGTCGGCAAGGCCGCTTTCTTTCATTTCTCGTAATTCATCCCATGATGCAAGTTGAAGATTTTGGAACGATTCACCGACATGTCTGGTGATAACGAACAAGGTGAACGGGATACCTTCTTGCTTTAAGACGGGAAACGCGTTTTCGTATACCGTATGATCGACATCATCAAACGAGATCCAGACGCATCGATCTGGAATCGGTTCGCCGTTCACGTAACCGGTGACGTTGGCTAATGTCGCAAAGTGCGCGTCTTGTTGTTTCATCCAGCGAATCTGTTCTGCAAACTCATCGGCATAAACGTTGTACCGTTTCAAGTCGTCCGAGCCTGTGACCGTCTCAATCGTCTTGTTCCAAAAGTGGGGACGTTTGATTCGGTGGTAGCTTAACCCAACACATGTGCCTTTGTCGGTGAGTTGTGTCGGGTCAGGAAGCGACGGTCGCTTTGAGGCGACGTCGTTCACTTTCCAGGTCACACTAACCGCCACCAAGAAGACGAGTACCCATTTGAACACTCGTCTCATTTTGGTAACTCTTTCACTGGGTTATCCGTAAAGACGACGACTTTTTCCGTTTGAAGTCGCTGAATATCGGCTTCGTCCATCAAACCTAAGCTGGTCAATTCTTCGATCGTTGTCGGCGTTGGTGGCTTTCGCCGATTCAGTGAACCGTATCGCTTTTTGTTGTATGTTCGCCACGTGAACAAGATAAGTGCGGACGCAAGGAGTGCCATCAAGCCGAGTGCGAGCAGTCCGCGAATATCCGCATTTGTGACGTTAAGGGCTGTCTTCACGGTTGCGATGTAGCGATCATTGACACCGATTAACGCGCTGAGGAAAAACCATGTGACGACGAGCGTATACCCCCAAAAGATGATGGTCAGCACTAAATCAAAGATTTTTCGAAAGATGGAGTGTTTTGTTTTAACAAGGACGCCTTCGGTTAAAGACTGCTCCGTCGCGTCCCTCGGTCTGGTGAACTCCATGTGGCGTACCCTCCTTTCACGGTTGAGCGGATGGCTCGAGGTGTTGCCGCGATGACAACGAACGTGTTCAGCATCCAGTAGATGACCGGGTACCATGCGGCCCATACGTAGTAGCGGAACACGTTGTCGTAGCGAGCGTCGTTCCAAAGCGAGATGAGTAATTGAATGTGACTAATCATCACAAGAGCAAATGAGTTGTACGTGAACCAAACGAGCATTTCTTGAATCGTTTCTGCGGTCACGATCAAATATATAGTGACGAGGAGCCACGCATACGCCCACAATACGCTGATGACTTGTTCAAAGTAGACAGGCCAAATACGGCGTTGACGCCAATCTTTGAAAATATCGAAGTGGCGAAGGACGACTTCTTGCCCGCCTTGGGACCACCGGACACGTTGTTTCCAAATGCCAGAAAGGGATTCTGGGACCAGCATCCAACAGATGGCCCGTGGCTCATAGCGGATATCCCAAAACTTTTTTTGTAACTTCCACGATACCGCGATATCTTCGGTGATCATGTCCCGATCCCAAAGTCCGACCGAGAGCAACGCCTTTTTTCGAAACATGACGATGACACCGGATACGGTCATGATTTTCCCCATGACACGTTGGGTGCGTTTGATTGAACCGATGATGGATGCGTACTCCACGATTTGCATGCGACTAAGTAAAGTGTCTCGATTTCGGATGCGCGGGTTACCAGTTACGGCGCCGACGCGTTCGCCTCTGTCAAGGAAGTGGCGTACGAGATGGTACGGAGCCTCTTCTGCTAAAAATGCGTCAGAGTCCACACAGAGCAAGTACTCCGAGTGTGCCGCATGGGCCGCCATATGGAGCGCATTTGCTTTCCCACGATTTTCGTGGCAATCGATGACTCGAAGGCGCTCATGTTTTTCCGCTAACTCAATTAATAGTTCCCCTGTACGATCTGAACTCCCGTCATTGACGGCAATGATTTCAAGGTGAGGGTAAGTGAGTCGATCCAAATAAGTGATTGTCTCTTCAATTGTATCTTGTTCGTTATAACATGGTACGAGAATACTGATAAGCGGCCATTCGCGCTCATTCAAATCGAGCGGTTTTTCATTTTCTCGTGTGAAACTGAATAAGACCGCACCTGAAATCCAAAACAGTGCCATCATGAACGGGTACCAGAACACAAACTGAGCAATTGGCTCAATCCATGGGGCGAACTCTAATAAATAAAACTGCATTATGACCCCTCCGATTTTCTAAAAAGCAACGATGAAAATATGATACCATCGAATCGTTTTCCTTTCCCTTTTTATTCAAATAATTGAGCACATTACTCATTCTTCTATTCGTATTTTTCAAATCATTATGATATAACTATATTTGTGAAATAGTGAGCAAATAAGGAGTGATACTTTTTGAAACAATGTCTCGTGATTGTATTGTCGTGTCTATGGGTCTTGTCCGGATGTAGCCAACATTCGAACGCGGAAAAGACAGAAACCTTCACGTATGAAGCTTACGAATTGCCCCTTGAGGACAAGGTGAGTCTTGGTGATGGACAGAATGAGATTGTTTTTGTCTTTGACTACAGTTGTCCGTGGTGTAAAAAGTGGATGGAGGACGTCCTACCGCAAATTGAGTCTCGATGGCTTGATAACGGAGAGATAGCGTTTAAAGGACAGCCACTCGTATTGTTAAACGAAAGGTCACAGTTACTTGCTACAGTCGATGCGAATGCAGAACAACTGATACCCGAGCAATATTACGAGCTCCAACGTCACATCGCGAGTGACGCTGAGATAGATGATTACGGAACAGAAGCATACGTTCGGCGTCTCGCGGAAACGTTCGATGTAAACGCGGAAGTACTTCTCGTCCCACGGGTCGATGAAGGAATTCAAAATGCTCGGTTATATACGAGAGACCTAGGGGTTGATTATGTTCCAACCGTGTACGTGAATAAGATTAAGCTTTTGGATGCGTTCAGTTTAGAGGAGATGGAGCAAGTGATCAAAGGTGAGATTCAAGTGGGTGATCAAGTGGAAGTGGATATGGCGCAATGAAAGGTTTATGGTCAATGTGTAAGTGATTCTCTGTCCTTCCGATTGTAACGATATTGTCCAGTTCAAAAAAATCTCATGAGAGAGTTATCGAAAGGTGCGATGTGAATCGCGCTTTTTTTAGTAGGTACAGGAATTAAATCGCTATTTATCGAATGTTAATAAAAAGAGCATCTGACTGTCGTCAAACGCTTCTTTGTTGCTGATTTCGATTTTTGCGCCACTTCCAGACGACGAGGCCGAGGACGAGAAGCAAAGGTGCGGCGACCCATGGACGGGCTTCGAGGATGGATACGATTTCAAAGATGGAGAGCCAACCGCTCACCATGATGAGGATCAATAGGAACGTTTTCAGTCCCCCCCGGACCGGAAACCAATAATAGATGAGTAAAGTAATCAAAAAGAAAGCGAGTAAGCCCATGCGGTTAGTCCTTTCTAGCGTCATTTTGACCCATTATAGCATTTTCAAGCGCAAACACGCACTCGTGAGCGATGAAACAGAGCATTGCGGCACGTTGAAACCTTCCCATACCGGCGGTGTTTCGATACAGTTGAGAGTAGATGATTGAAGGAGGAACTGACGTGAAATTTGGAATTATTGGTCTTGGATACGTCGGATTGGCGACGTTGTGTGGACTGGCGAAAGCAGGGCACGAGGTCATCGGCGTCGAGAAACAGGCACCGAAACTCGAACAGTTGAGGGGCGGCACGATCCCGTTCCACGAACCGGGGATGGCCGAAGTGTTGCAGGAATTCGCTGACGCGATCACGTTGACAGACGAGATCGCGTCGACAGAAGGCGTCGATTACTTGTTTCTCGCCGTCGGCACACCGAGCCGCGAGGACGGAAGTTGCGATTTGACGTTCGTCGATGACGTGCTCGCCGAAGTGAAGACGAAACAGAAGATCGTCATCCGGAGCACGGTGCCGCCGGGGACGACGGATCTGCTCAAAGTGATGTACCCGGCGCATACGTTCGCCATCGTTCCTGAATTTTTACAGGAAGGGCGCGCCCTCGCCGACGTGTTGAAGCCGCACCGCGTCGTCATCGGCAGCGAAGACCTCGAGATGTGTGAAGAGCTCGCGGGCATATACGGCCGTCTCGGCGTCCCGCTCGTCTGCACGTCACCGATCAACGCCGAATTCATCAAATATGCGTCGAACGCGTTTCTCGCGACGAAGATCAGTTTCATGAACGACTTGTCGCGTCTCGCCGACAAGGCAGGTGCCGACATCACGACGATCGCCGACGGCATGGGGCTTGACCCGCGCATTGGCCGGTCGTTCTTGAACGCCGGTCTCGGCTACGGCGGCTCGTGCTTCCCGAAAGACATGAACGCGCTCCTTCACGTGGCTGGAGACAACGGGCTCGACTTGCCGGTCATCCGGGCCGCGGCCGAGACGAACACGGCGCAGCTCCACTACTTGCTCTCGAAGCTCGACGTGACACGCGGCATGCGCGTCGCTTTCCTCGGCCTCGCCTTCAAACCGGGGACGGACGATATGCGCGACGCCCCATCGGTCGCGCTCGCGCAACAGTTGTTGTTGCAAGAAGTCGAAGTCGTCGGGTACGACCCGCTCGCGACGTGGAACTATCGCCAAACGGCGACGGCGGAAGAAGCACTCGCCGGAGCGGACTACGCCATCCTCGTCACGGAGTGGCCAGAAATCGTCAACTTGAACCCTGAAGCGTTCGCCGGGATGCGGCAGAAGCGATTGATCGATGCCCGAAACGCTTGGAAGTTCGCCCGCGACCCGCACGATGTACAGTATGAAGGCATTGGTCGGATGCAAAAGAAGACGAACACCCCGACATCTAAATAAAACGAGACGAGACAAGCTACATAGGTCTCGTCTTTTTGTACGTCAATTATTTAGTCATTTGTTCTTTCGTCGGTCCCATGACGCCTGGGACGGTGAGGCCGGCCTGGCGGAGCAGCACCGTCATCTGGCCGCGGTGGTGCGTCTGGTGGTCCATCATCATCCGCAGCACGGCGCCGCGCGGTTTCATCGTGCCGTGGACGTCGACTTCTTCGAGCAAGTAGTCGTCCGTGAACTGTTCGGCCACTCGCAAAATCTCACCGGCGTACCGTTCGTACTGGTCGGCGATCGTCGCCGCCTCGTTCGGCTGCGTGAGTGATTTCAGTGCCGACAGCCGGAAGCCGAGCAAGTTCGTGAAGTAGCCGAGCGCGGTCGTCACGTGCCAGCCGATCCATCCGAGCGAGTTGTGCCCCGGGACGATCGCTTGTCCGAGCGCCTCATCGGTGACGGCGCGGAGCACGTCGAGCGTGCCGCGGGATGACGTCTCCCAATCGGTGATGAAGTCTTGTTTCGTACGATACATCGAGATTCCCCCTTTTTCGGTCTACGTTCAGTATACTGAACTTCTGTTCGCGGAGACACGTCCGGTGATTGTTGGAACGTTTCCCTCGCTTTCAAGTAGAATAGGGGAGAAGGAGGGATCCATCCATGTGGGTTTTAGCAATCGCAGCAGTCCTTATGTTTTTCCTCGGCTTCGCCGTCCATCGGCTCGGCTGGCACTTCCTCATCTCGGGGTACAATACGATGAAGCGGGAACAGAAGGCCCGCGTCGACATCAAGTCGGTCGCCCGCCTCATCGGGATCATGTGTTACGGAATCGGCATCATCTTTCTTCTCATCGCGGCCGTCGAGACGCTCGGGCTCGGCATCCCGCTTGAACCGTTCTTCATCGGCTTGCTGTTGTTCGTCGTCGTGATCCTCTGGCGCGCCCAAGCATACGACGGCAACATCTTTGACGAGTCCGGCCGGCTCCGTCCGGGTGGGAAGAAGAAACTCATCCCGATTGTCCTCGTCTCCGTCTTGTTGCTCACGGTCGTGCCGGGCATCTTCATCTGGTTCTCTCAGCCGAGCGCGGTCACGCTCACGGACACCGCGCTCGTCATCGAAGGGAGTTACGGCCAGACCGTGCCGTTTGACGAGATCACAGACGTCACGTTGACGGACGTGCCGGCCGTCGAGCGCCGGACGAACGGGGCGGCGACGACGTCTCGGTGGACAGGGCACTTCCGGACGACGGACAAAGAAGACGTGCTCTTGTTCATCGACCGGGATGTTTCGTCCGCCATCCGTATCGACTGGAGCGGGAAACCGATCTATGTGAATAGAGAGACGGATGAGGCGACGGAGGCGTTGTACGAGGAGGTGATCGATCGATGAATCCGTGGTACACGCGCAACATGCCGTTCTTTTTCTTGACGTTCTTCTTCCCGCCATTCGCATTGCTCTTGCTCGTCTGGCAGTGGGACAAGTTCACGGTGGACCGTGGGATCAAACTGTTTTTTACGGTCGGCATGACCGTGTTCATCGTCTTCGGCTTGTTGCCGTGCGGCTCGCTGCCGGTCGTCTTGCCGATCATTTTCGGCTTGATCACGCTGAAGCTCGTGCTGAATCTATTTAAACGAAAAACCGGCTGACACAAGGTCAGCCGGTTCGGGCGGGTCACTTCTCCAA
Source organism: Exiguobacterium sp. (assembly GCF_020832205.1). Taxonomy (GTDB): domain Bacteria; phylum Bacillota; class Bacilli; order Exiguobacteriales; family Exiguobacteriaceae; genus Exiguobacterium. The sequence goes on from NZ_JAFIFD010000019.1 coordinate 54,311, forward strand.
GTAGCCCGTCTTTTCGCGTACCCACGCCTCGAACGCGTTCGTCTCGAGGGCGGGGGCGTAGTAGTACCCTTGCCCGATGTCGACCCCTTCGGCGAGGATGCGGGCGAGGTCTTCTTCGGTCTCGATGCCTTCTGCTAGCGAGGTGAGCTGTTGTTCGCTCGCGAAGCGGGAGACGGCCCGCAGGAACGATGTACTGTCTTTCGCTTTGCCGCTCACATACATCCGGTCGATCTTCACTTCTTGGATTGGCAAATGCCAGATCGCTTCGAACGAGGCGTACCCGGTACCGAAATCGTCGATGGACAGACAGTAGCCGAGGTCGGCGATGTCTTCGAGCCGGTCGAGCTCACCCGTATGCGACATGATGTCGGCCGACTCGGTCAGCTCGATCTTCAACCGGTCCGGAAGCCACGGATGCGTTTCAATCAAATCACGCAGCTTCGCGACGATGGACGGGTCGACCGAATGGGCCGACAAGTTGTACGACAGCGAGATGTCCGCGAACGGTGTGTCCCGCCACGAAACGAGCTGGTCGATGACTTGGTCGAGAATCGAGTGCGACAACCAGAGGATCTGGTCGGAGCGCTCGGCGATGCGGATGAACTCGTTCGGCGGCACTTGACCGATTTCCGGGTGGCGCCACCGCGCCAGCGCCTCGGCGCCGACGATTCGGCCCGTCTTCAACTCGACTTGCGGCTGGTAGGCGACGGTGATCTGTCCTTTTGAGATCGCATCGGGAAGCGCCTGCTCGATGAGCGCGGCCCATTGAAGCTGGGCGAGGATGCTCGCGTCGTACCAGACGAACGGCGTCCGCGTCTCTTTGGCGTGCTGGAGCGCTTTCGTCGCCTCGAACAAACAGTCGGTGTAGTTCGGCGTCGTATGTGTCGCCCCGATTTGAACGTGGACGGTCTGACGCTTTTGATTGATGAGGAGCTCGGTCGGGAACAGTTCGAGCAGCTCGTGCTCGTCCTCGGCCGTGAAGCCTTTGACGTACAGCATCAGCGTGTCGTCCCGGTAGCGTCCGAACAAGTGGTGGGCGTACTTCCCGAGCCGGTCCTCGACGTGGCGGGCGAACTCCGTCATGAGCAAGTCGGCGTACGTCGCGTCGTACCAATCGACGAGATGGTGGAAGTCGTTCAGTTTGATCGCGACGAACGAGCCATCGATGTCTTGCTTCGCCCACGCTTGGACGAAGCCATACTCGTTGTAGAGCCCGGTCGCGATGTCGAACCGGACGAGCCGGTCGACTTTTCGCTCCCGCTCGACGCGCTCGGTCTCATCTTCTAGGATGAGGTAATACGTCAAAGCTTCACCGCGTTTGAGCGGGATAATCTTCACGTTCAAGAAGCGGACGTGCTCACCTTTCAAGTGCAGAATGAACTGGGCGCTCGTCCCGTGCTCGGTCACCCCGTCAAGCGCCTCACGGAAGAGGCGGCGTCCGGTATCGGTGAGTAGCTGGTTGATCTCATACAAGTTGCGCTCCCCGAAAAACTGGCGGAACACATCGTTTCGTTCGATGAAGTCGTACGTGTCATCGACGAGGGCGATGGCGAGGCCGGTCTCGGAGAAAAGTGACGACCAACGTTCGTGATAGCGGAGCAGGTCCGTTGATTGCGCCTCGAGCGTATGGACGGTCGAGTGGACGCTCACGGCAATCTCACGCAACTCGTCCTCGATGCCGCGGAAGTCGTGGCTGTTCGGGAACGTCGCCTCGACTGGTTCCTTGCTCGGGTCGATGGCGAGGGCGCGCGCTTTCAAATGATCGAGGTCATGGGCGTACGACTTCCGGGTGAGGCAAAGTGCCGCGAGCAGTCCTGTCGACAAGAGGAGCGTAAGCAACAAGGCGGCGATGGCGAGAGTGCCATAACGGTTCCTTTCGGTCGCGAGCGTCGTCTCGGCTGTCGTACGGACCGAGCGGAGCACGTCATGTGTGTCCTCATAAAACGTCGTGCCGTTGACGTAACGGGCCTCGAGCGTCGATTCGGACGTGGCGATCCGGCTCATGGCGAGCGCGGACTCGATCAAGTCGGCGACCGATTTTCGTTGCAAAGTCGGGTCGGTCGCGATGATTTCCTCGATCAATCGGGCCTCGTTCTCGAGCGGGGCGATCTCGTTCTCAAGCGCTTCTTGGTTCGGCGTCTCCGCGAGCAAGTTCGTCACGTTTTGAACGAACGTCATCTGCATGCGCATGACGGCGTCGGTGAGTTCGTAGGCGGTGTTCTCTTGAGCGGTCCGTTCGAGCCCTTGGTACAGCCAGCGGCGGTCGATTGACTCGATGACGTCGAACGGCACCGTATCGAATCGGTCTTCGTCGAGCGCCATCTCGAGATTTTCCGAGAAGGCGAGGAGCGCTTCGCGTTCCCGTTCGTTCACGCCTGTCTCGAAGTCGTCGCGGAGCTGGATGTTATATTGGAGCGCCCGTTCCCGGTACGGGGAGGAGAGGAGCGATGTCGGTTGCTCCGAGTTCGTCTCATACAGCCGGGCCGCATGGTGGAGCACGAGATACGATTCGACGCCGGCGAGGTCGGCAGCATGGTTCAAGTTCATCACCGTCTGCTCGACGGCGACATGCTTTTCTTTCCAATAGTAGCTCAATCCTAACCCGAACAAGAGCACGCCGATGAGACAGGCGATGGCGAGTCCCATCGTATAAATCCGATATGGGATTTTAGCGAAGCGATGTTGACCCATCGGACACCTCCTTTTTCTTCCTATCTTATATCGCATTTCGAGTCATCGGGGCAAAATCCTGCATAACGCAAAGAAAACCCGACTAAGGTCGGGTTTTCGGGATGCGACGAAAGTCACGGGCGCTTGTAGCCGATGAGGCGCGATTGCCAATACGGCTCTTTGCTGATTTGGTTGTAACCGAGACCGGACGTGCCGGCATGGATGAACGTATCGGCGTTGATCATGATGCCCATATGGGACGGGCCGGCCGTATACGTGTTCTCGAAGAAGACGAGATCTCCTGCTTGTGGCGTGAACGACTTCGGAAGCTGCGGGCCGAAATAAGCACCGCCCCAATAGTTGGCGACGTTCGTGCGCGGGATGTTGACACCCGCTTGGTTGAACGCATAGAAGATGATTCCCGAGCAGTCGAAACCGCCATTGACCGGGCTTGATGAAGCCCAAACGTAAGGGGTCCCGACGAAGCGCTGGGCGACGGCGATCGTCGCGAGACGTGTCGCTTGGGCGGACTTGCCGTTCACTTGCGTGACGAACGACTTGGCGACGAACCCTTCGGCGAGCCGGTAATGGGTAGCCGTCTCACCGATGACGTTCAATAAACCGCCGCGGAGCGTCGACCCGACGATCGGGCTCGTCTCGTTCGCTTGGGCGCGGATCGCGGCCGGGTTCGCCGTGAAGAACGTATGTGAATCGAACGAACCGCTCACCCACGTCGGTGTCGCGGCCGTGCCTTTCGGGACTTGTTTGACGAATGAGGCTGAGACGAACCCGGTCGTGTTGCCGATGTAAATCTGATGCCAACCGTTTGCCGTTTGGACGACGCGGAGCGTCTGTCCGGCGGTGACGCTGCCGATGACGGACGAACTCGTCGTCGCCGAGGCGCGAACGTTCAAGGACGGTGTGTTGACGATATAGTCGACGTCGGTGTTTCCGGCGCCGGCGTCCCCTAAGTTCGGGGCGACCGGTGCACTCGGTGTAGTCGTCGTCTGCTTCAAGAAACCAGTGCTGACGTAACCTGACTTACCGTTGTACGTCACGTACACCCACGAACCGTTTTGTTTCGTCGCCGTCACGGTCGTACCGTTCGGGACCGTCGTGACGAGCGCGAAGCCGACGCCAGCGCCTTGACGGACGTTCAAGTTGGCCGTCGTGACGTACGAGACGTTGATGCTCTCTTCTTTCACTTGCGCCGGTTGGGCCGGTGCGCTCGGCGCTGTCGGAGCCGATGTCGAAGCTGAGGCGGAGGCTTTCGTTAAATATGTATTCGCGACGAAGCCCGTCTGCGAACCGTATTTGATGTGTGACCACGTGCCTTCGACTTTCAAGACGGTGACCGTCTGTCCTTTCGGGATCGTCACGAGGACGCGGGCGCTCGTCGATTTCGAGGCGCGCAAGTTCAAGTTGGCGGTCGTCTTCGACGTCGTCGCAGCGCTCGGCGTGACGACCGTAGCCACCGGTTTCGGAGCAGCGGGTACTACCGGCTTTGGTGCGGCTGAGACTTGGCTTAAGAAATCGTTATGCACCCAACCCGTCTTCCCGTTATACGTCACTTGCGACCAAGCGCCGCTCGTCTTGAGTGGTGTGAGCGTTTGCCCTTTCGGGATGGTGAGGAGGACGCTGTGCGTCGTTCCCGCGCCCGCGCGGAGGTTCAAGTTGGCCGTCGTCGTACGTTTGACTTGCGTCGTGGTGCTTGTAGCTGTAAGCGTCACGGGTCCGGATGACAGTTTCAACGTTTGTCCGATGGCGATGCGGTCGGACGACAAGTTATTCACCGACTTCAACGTCGAAAGCGATACGTTGTGCTGTTGGCTGATCGACCAGAGCGTATCTCCGGCACGGACCGTATGGGTGCTGGCGGCAGAAATATCATCGGTCTGGGAGAGGACAGTTATAGCAGCAATAGCGGCGAATGAGTACATGAGACCGGATTTATGATTCATAGAGTCACTTCCTTCATGGAAAAATTTTAATGACTGACGATAAATGCTATACAATTTATATTGTACGTGTTTATGAAATGAAGGGGCAATGGCGTAATAACATATATTAGCCTGTTGTGTTTAAAATAAGGTCAATATTTTTGTTGAATCCATAAATGGATTCTCATATCCAAAAAAGGTGAATGGGAAATTGACTTTATGTTGAATTTTGGAAAATATTAAATGTGTTGTTTCATGCTATCATTAAAATAAAAATGATGATATGAGGTAAAGAATATATGACCGAGGAGAACTTTTCAGCACAATCGTATCGAAAACATCAAGAGAAACTGTTCGACCTCGTCCGCATGCCTGACGTGAACGAGGAGACCGTGCAGCAAGCGATCGGCTACATGTGTGAAGTCGTCGCCGACATGCTCGACGTCGACACCGTCTCGATTTGGCACTTTGCCGACACGTACGCGTCAATCAGTTGCCAAGTCGCCTATTCGAAAGAGGCGGGGATGAGCTATCCGGAATTGACCGTCTATCGCGCGGACGCGCCGGTCTACTTCGACGCTCTCCGGACGAACCGGGTCCTCCCGTTCGATGACGTGCGCAGCCACCCGTGGGTGAAAGAGCTGTACGCACAATATTTCGTCGAAGGGCAACGCATCTATTCCATGCTCGACGCCCCGATTTATGCGAACAATAAGGCGAAAGGCGTCATCTGCTGTGAGACGTTCGCGCCCCGGGCGTGGACGTACATGGAAGAACTCATCGTCAGCACGCTGTCAGATTTTATCGCCATCCTATACTTGCGGCTCGAGCGCCAGTCGATCGAGGCCCATGTCACCCGTCTCGCCTATACGGACGCGCTCACCGGGCTCATGAACGAGAACGCGTTCGTCGAACAGATTGACCGCATCCGTGAAGAGGCGAGCCAACACCTTGGTTCGCTCATCTATGTGAAAGTCGACAAGTTCCGCTCGGTCGAGGACGCACTCGGGCTCGAGAAATCGGACGCGCTCGTCAAAGAAGTCGCGGCCCGGCTCAGTCTCGTAGTCGAATCGTCGATGCTAGCCCGCATCTCCCAGTCCGGATTCATGATTTGGACGCCTTACGGGGACCGCATCAAAGCGTACGGCATCGCTGACATGCTCTGTGAGACGGTGACGAAAGAACCGTACACGGTCGGCGCGTTAGACGTCGTCTTGACGATGAGCGCCTTCATCGCCATCGAGGATAAGACGCGTTCGACGCTCGATTTGATTCATGCGACGCGCATCGCCGAGAGCGGCAACGTGCAGCGCAGCGTCGTTACGTTTTATGAGCCGGAGATGGGAGAACAGGCGACGGCCCAGCTGACGCTCGAGATGAGCCTCCGAAAAGGCATCGCCTTGAACGAGTTCACGCTCTACTATCAGCCGAAAATCGATGCGAAGACGGGACGCCTGAACGGGTTCGAAGGGCTCATGCGATGGGTCCATCCGAAAAAAGGGCTCATCCCTCCGCTCGACTTCATCCCGCTCGCTGAGTCGACCGGTGTCATCCTCGCACTCGAGGAGCAGATGCTCGTGCTCGCGTGCCGACAGCTGAAAGCGTGGCACGCCTCGGACCGCCCGTATCGGCTCGCCCTCAACTTGTCGGCCCGTCACTTCTTGTCTGAAGGGGTCGTTGAAAAGCTCTCTCGGATCGTCAAAGACATGGGCGTCTGTCCGACGTATTTGACGTTCGAGATCACGGAAAGCGTCGGCATGGAAAACCAGCAACACGTCATCGAGCGCTTCGTCGCTTTCCGGAATGAAGGGTTCTCGATCTCGATTGACGATTTCGGTACCGGATTCTCGGCGTTCGTCTACTTGAAACACTATCCGATCCACGAGATCAAGATCGACCGCCAGTTCATCCAGGTGACGGAGAACGACCCGACCGGCAACGTCATCGTCCAGTCGATCATCGAGCTCGCCCGCGGACTCGGATTGAAGACGGTGTGCGAAGGCATCGAGACGGACAGCCAGCGCCGAACGTTGAAGATGCTCGGCTGCGACGAGATGCAAGGGTTCCACTTCTCGCGCCCGCTCCCGATTGAGGAGCTTGAACAGTGGATCGCCGAATACGAAACGACATGACAAAGAGGTTCGCCGCGCGGCGAACCTCTTTTGCGTATGCAGATCATTTGTCTGGCAACGTGATGTGGATTGACGTGCCGTGCCCTGGGCTGCTCGTCACCGACACCGCCCCCCCGTGCGCTTCGATGATGTCACGAGAGATGGCCATGCCGAGCCCGCTCCCGAGCGAGTCGTCCGTGTTCGTGCCGCGGTAATATCGTTCGAAGATGTACGGCAAGTCAGCCGCATCGATACCGCGCCCGTCGTCTGAGATCGTGACCGTGTCTCCATCGACACGGACCGTGACATTCACCGCATCGTCGTTGTGGAGCAAGGCGTTGTACAAGAAGTTGAGGAGCGCCCGCTTCATGAAGTGCGCATCGATGTGCCGCGTCGCCGCATCATCGCTTGAAAACGCGATGGAGCGGTGACTGAAACGCGGGTCGTTCAACACGTCGATGACGAGTTCACGGACGAACGGCTCAAGATTCGTCGCGACTTTGTCGAGCGGGAAGTCGCCATGCTGCAGCCGCATCGTCAAGTTGAAGTCATCGAGCAACTCTTTCATATACCGGGCTTGCCGTTCGATGACGGAGGCGTATTGGCGGCGCTCCGTCTCGTCGACGTCTGTGTCGTCGAGCAGCTCGGCGTACCCTTGGATCGAAGCGAGTGGTGTCAACAAGTCGTGCGAGACGTTGCTCATCCACTCTTTGCGCCGGACGTCGAGCTGTTCGCGTTCCCGTTCATACGTCGTCAGCGTCTGCGAGACGTCGTTCAAGTTCGCGAACACGGGACGATATATGCCGGGCCGTTTCGGTTCGACGGTCGAGAAGTCGCGCGCCTTCAATTGGGCGATCCGTTCGGTCAGACGATAAACGGGACGCGTCAAGCGGGAGCTGAAGGCGAGCCCGATGAGCGCGGCGACGATGAGGTCGACGATGAGCAAGATGAGACCTGCTTTCGACAAGTAGGCGATGAGGGACTCGGGGTCGATCATCGTGACGAGCCTGCCCTCGGTCGCTTCAGGAAACGCGACGAGATAGCTGTATGACTCGAAGCCGCCGACGAAGTAGAGCGTCAAGTCGTCGTCTTTGTACTTATAGATATGAATCAACTCGAGCGGGGTGTACGCGTCGGGTGCTGTCTCCGGGGCGAACGCGTCCGTTACGACGTTTCCTGACGTATCGAGGACTTGGAGCCAGGCGCTGTTCCGTTCGAGCGCCTCAAGCCCTGCCTCGGACACGACCGGCGCGCCGTCCTCGAGCGTCATGTATTGGTTGAACGTGCGCGTGAACGTCTCACCGGAGTTGCTCTCGACATCGTCGAGCCCGGTCCGCTCGTTGACGAGCAGGCCGACGAGGATGGCGATGTTCAAGATGACGATGGCCGTGACGATGAGGAGGACGGACAGTAAGTAGCGTCCGGTCAATTTCCATTTCACAACGTGTCACCTCCTATGCGTTGAACCGATAGCCGAGCCCTTTGACCGTCACGATAAATGTCGGGTCGGAAGGGTTCGGCTCGATTTTTTCACGGAGCCGGCGCATGTGCACCATGACCGTGTTGTCCGATCCGTAAAAGTCCTCGCCCCAGACGCGGGTGAACAGCGTCTCTTTGCTGAGGATTTGGTTTGGGTGGCGGAGGAAACAAGCGAGCAGGCCGACTTCTTTCGCCGTCAGCTCGAGCCGTTTGTCATGCAAGTACACCTCGTTGCCGTCCGCGTTCATCCGGAACGGGCCGACGGTGACGTCTTGCGGCGCAGGCGTGTCATACATCGACACCCGCCGCAGTTGCGCCTTGATGCGGAAGGCGACTTCTTTCGGGCTGAACGGCTTCGTGATGTAGTCGTCGCCACCGATGGCGAGGCCGAGGATCTTGTCGATCTCGTCGGACTTGGCCGACAAAAACAAGATCGGGATGTTCGATGTGGCCCGGATTTGCCGGCACAGGTCGTAACCTTCCCCGTCCGGCAACATGACGTCAAGGATGGCGATGTGCGGACCGAAGGCGCGGAACGTCTCGATCCCGCCTTTCACCGTATGCGCCGTCTCGATGTGGGTGAAGCCTTCTTTCTCGAGCGCTTTTTGAATGAGTGTACATAAATCTTTCTCGTCATCGACGATTAGGATGCGTGGTTGTTCCATGTGATCACCTCTCCTTCAAGCATATCATTTAAGGATTTCGTAAGGTACGCGTGATTTTCAGTTAAGGTGGCGCCTGTATCGTAGTCAGTAGAAAGAGGTGCTATTCATGGAATCATTATTACAAGTCAACCACATTGAAAAGACATACGGGAAAGGCGGCACGACGTTCAAGGCGCTCGACGATGTCTCGTTTTCGATCGACCACGGCGAGTTCGTCGGCATCATGGGTCCGTCGGGGGCAGGGAAGTCGACGTTGTTGAACGTGCTCGCGACGATCGATACCCCGACGCAAGGGGACATCCTCGTCGACGGGGAAAACATCGCAAAGCTCGATGAGGAATCGCTATCGGACTTCCGGCGCGACCATCTCGGTTTTATCTTTCAAGACTATAACTTGCTCGACTCGCTCACGGTGCGCGAGAACATCTTGCTGCCGCTCGCCGTCTCGAAGACGCCGGTCGAGGAGACGAGATCGCGTGTCGACGCGCTCGCCAAACGGTTCGGTCTGAACCAAATTCTCGACCAATACCCGTATCAGATCTCGGGCGGACAAAAACAACGGACGGCCGTCTGCCGGGCGCTCATCTCGAACCCTAAACTCATCTTCGCCGACGAGCCGACGGGAGCGCTCGATTCGAAGTCGGCGACCGACTTGCTCCACACGCTCGCCGGGCTGAACGAGGCCGAGACGACAATCATGATGGTGACGCACGACGCTTACGCCGCGAGCTTTTGCCGCCGTGTCCTCTACATCCAGGACGGGCGTCTGTCAAAAGAACTCATCCGCGGTGCGACGTCGCGTGACGCGTTTTATGAGGCCATTCTAGAAGAGTTGAAGGGCGGTGCGTCCGATGACGCTCTTTGATTTGGCGAAAAATAACGTCGCCCGCAACTTGTCGCGCTACGCGCTCTACGTCGGGACGACGATTTTCTCAATCATCATTTACTTCACGTTCGCAACGCTTAAACATAGCGGTGAGATCAGTGCGCTCGCCGAGACGTCGAAACAAATCGGTGGTCTCATGAGCGCCTCGACGTTCATCTTGCTCATCTTCGTCGCCTTGTTCATCGCTTATTCGAACGCCTTCTTCTTAAGGGGGCGCAAGCGTGAAGTCGGACTTTACTCGCTCCTCGGCGTCCGGAAAAAACAGATCGGACAGCTGCTCTTGTTCGAGAATCTTGTCATCGGCGCCGTCTCGCGCGTCATCGGGATCGGGCTCGGGGGCGTCGGGGCGAACGCGCTCTTGTACGTGCTGCTTCGGCTCATGAACAGCGACTTGTCGATCGGTTTCGCTTTCTCGGGCTCGGCGCTCGTCGAGACGTTTCTCGTTTTCCTCGGCATTTTCTTGTTCACGTCGTTCCAAGGCTACCGGGTCATTTATCGCTTCAAGTTGATCGAGCTGTTCCACGCCGACAAGCAAGGTGAGGACGTGCCGAAAGCGAACGCGCTCGCCGCACTCGGCGGTGTCGTGACGCTCGGCGTCGCCTATTGGCTCGCGCTTCAAGATTTGACGTCGCCGCTCTGGCGCGTCTTGAGCCTCGCCATGCCGCTCGTCATCATCGGTTTGACGGTCGTCGGATCGGCGCTACTATTCCACAGCGTCCTCATCTTCATCCTCGGACGAATGAAAGCGAACGAGCGTTGGTCGTGGCGCCGCTTGAACATGTTGACGACGTCACAGTTACTGTACCGGATTCGCGGCAACGCGAAGACGCTCACGTTGATCAGCATCATCAGTGCGACGGCCATCACGGCCGGCGGGGCCATCTTCAGCATGTACTATTACGCCGAAGAGAACGTCACCTCGTTCACGCCGTACACGTTCGCCTGGGAAGGGGAGGCCCGACCGATCGATGCGGACGTCCTCGCCGAGGCGACCGTCCTCAAAAAGACGGTCCGTCTCCCGGACGCATACGGCGAGCGGGAATACGGGCTAATCGACGAGTCGACGTATCGCGATGTCACCGGCGGGCTCGGTTGGGAAGAACCGGCCGCGCTCCGTGGGAACGAAGTCCGTCTCGTCGACCCGTTCTATGATGAACGGTTCAGTGAAGACGTCGATGCGGTCGAAATCGAAGGGACGACGTATCCGGTCAGCGAGCGGATCGGCGACACCCCGCTCAACGTCATGACGTTCGGCGGCATCTTCCTCGTCGCCCGTGACGACGTGTACGACGCGATCACCGCGGAGGAAGTCGCGTACCAAGCGGTGAAAGTCGACGACTATAAAGAGCAAGGGGCGTTGTCCGAGCGGCTGTCGACCGAGACGAGCTTCTCGAGCGCGACCGAGCTGTACCGCGACACGATGGCGATGAACGGGGCACTTCTCTTCGTCGGCAGTTTCCTCGGGCTCGTCTTCCTCGTCGCGACCGGGAGCGTCATTTATTTCAAGACGATGACCGAAGCCGAAGAGGACCGGGCGAAGTATGCGGTGTTGCGCAAAGTCGGCATCTCAAAACGCGACATCAGACAGACGGTCCGCCAGCAAATCGCCGTCGTTTTCCTCGCCCCCTACGCACTTGGGCTCTTGCATGCGACGGTCGCGCTCATCGCCTTCTCGAACATGCTCGCGATGGACTTCACCGTCCCGGTCGTCGTCTGGATGGCTGTCTATTCGGCCGTCTATGCGGTTTATTATGTCGTGACGGTCCGACGGTTCACAAAATCTGTACTATAAGGAGAGAATCAAATATGAAGAAAATGATTGGATTCGCGCTCGCGTTCGTCCTTGTGACGATCGGGGTGATCAATATCGACTGGAATCGGCTCGGCAAAGAGAACGTGTACGTTCAAGTCGGGGACGTGACGAACGTCGAAGAGACGACGCTCGACTCGGGAGAGGTTGTCCGCCGGTATACGTATGAGACGAAAGCGTATGACGCGGACGGCGAGCCGCAAAACGTCACGTTCAGCGCCGCCAAAGAGTTACGCCAAGGCGCGTTCTTGATGCTGTACGTCAAAGACGATGCGGTCACGTCGTATGACGAGGTCGAAGTCTCAGACGTGCCGAAAGCGGCGCGGGAGAAGTTATAAGTCGATGACGAGAATGATAAAAACCGCTTTTCCTCTTGTGAAGAAAGGCGGTTTTCGTCATGCTTGCGGCTGTTCATCCGCGAGTTCAAGTTGAAGTATGTACGACAATTCTTTATGGACCAATTCAGAGAAGCCTGTCTTTTTGACGTGCGTCCGTGGCCGGAGTCCGCATTCCAAAGCGATGTCGACGATCGTGCGAATCTGATTTTCCGAATAGTACCGTTTGCGGCCAAGCGTGAACGGGGTCGGCGGCAAGACGCCATCGGTTTCCCATTTGATCAATTGTTGCTGGCTGCGAGGGATGCCGGCGATGCTGAACGCTCGGCTCAGTTCTTTGAGCGGATAGACGGTCATGTGCCGGTCGTGTTGTGGGAACGGTTTCCCGTGTTCCGGACGGTACGTATCCCATTCGGTCGCGCGAAATGTCAGGTCGGTATGGTCGAAGTCGAATTGAGCGGAAGGAATAGAGGTGGTTAGTGTGATGTCTAAGCTGTTCATCTGAAGTATCTCCTTCTTCAAGTCAAACTGGCATTTCTGAAAATGCCTTCCCTCGTATAGTACCCGATTTTCAAGAAATTAACTGTCAGTTTTTTGAAATTGGGGGAATGAAATTCCGGGACTTTCGACTTATTTTCAATTTCAGTTCAACGTTTTTAACGATATCTTAAATTGTATAAGAACTCAAGTATGACGCGGTTCAAAGACAAATGAATTAATATTCAGACAGTCTAGGTCGATAGTCATGAAAAGAAAAAATGGACTTCAGCGAGCAAACTCCCCCCATCTTCGGTTAATAGGGGCGAAGGAGGTGAGACATATGGCAGTGTATCGAGAATACGCAAGCGTCTTTTATCTCGACACGAAACGGCTCGTTGACGGCAAAGACAAACGTCAGCTCGTCCGTTTCGGTCCGCTCGGTGCGCGGATGGAGACTGAAGAAATCAAACAGTTCGGCGATCTATTGACCGGACTACTTTCAGTCGACTCCGCCACGTACGTCGTATCACGTGAATTCCACGTGACGGTCTAAACTGGAGGAACCCCCTATGCGAATACCCCCTCGTCCCGCCGCAGACAACCGGCACGATAAGCAGGTGGTCACATGAGTTGGCCCGAACTCATCTCGAATCTTGGATTTCCAATCGTCGTCTCGCTCTATTTGCTCCACCGGATTGAGACGCGGCTCGAACGCATGATTCAGTTGCTCGAGCGCCTGGACTCCACCCATCCTTCTGAAACGTAATCATCCCCCGAAAGGAGCCATCCCCCATGGCACAGCTGACAGAAAAGAAAGCGACGCTCGTCCTGACGACACACCACGACCTTGAAAGCTTGAAACCGACGAAGAAAGCGCAGCGCTTCGGCCCGATTCGCGCCGCGCTCACGGCCAACGAGGCCGAGGCGTTCGGCCACCTCATGATCGATATGGTCGAGCAAGAAGACTTCACACTCGCCGTCGTCCGCGAATACGACTTAGTCTAACACCAACATTTAAGGAGGAGAATGACTCATGACTGAAACAAAACTCGAAATCGCCTTTTTGGATACGTTCAATAAAGTGGCCCGCTTCCGTTTGAACAACGTCAAGCAACCGCTCGACCCGATGAAAGTAAAAGCGCTCGCCGACTTCATGGTGGCGAACGACCCGCTCGGCAAAAACGTCGTCAAGTGGACGGAGATCAAGATGATCGAAGGATCGACGACCGTGTTGAACGTCCAATAATTTCTGAAAGATGGCTGAGCGTTCAGCCATCTTTTTTAATTGTTGGTCAATCGTCTTCAAAGTTTTCTGAAAACGGTCGATATAGGAAGAAACGTTGGTTTGAGAGGGGACTACATATATGAAGAAGAAATTAGACTGGTCAAGCTTGCGGCAAAAGTTGAGCGGGCGACCGAAGCTGCGCCCGTTCCGAATCCGGCCGAAATCGGTGAAAGCCGGGAACGGAAAAGGACTGACGATTCGTAAAAAACTATGGGGGCTCGTTCTTATGTCGCTCCTCATGGTCATCGGGGTCGGCGGCTATTCGCTCTTTTCCTTGAACGACGCGAACAAGCAAGCGGACGACATCGTCAACAACTGGAACAAAGGACTCGACTACGCGCATGAGTTGAACACACTCGCCGCGAACTATCGCGCGCTCGAGCTCGAACATATCGTCACGGAAGACGCGGCCGGGAAAGAAGAATTGATGACAGAGATGCAAGCCATCCGGGCCCGCATCAACGAAATCGCCCCGAAGTATGAAGCGACGGCGACCGGGGCGACGGACAGAGAACTATTCGATTACTTCGCCCGTCAGTGGGAGATGTATCAGCGTGTCTCTGACAACATGCTCATCTTCAGCACGTCCGGCAACAACGGGATGGCGCGTTCCTACTATGACGCCCAGTCTCAAGCGACGTACGACAACTTCACACAGCGGTTGACGGCGCTCGTCGCTTACAACTCGGAAGGATCACAGCGCGTCGGGGCCGATATGGAACGTGAGTTCAAGCAGTCGCTCATCGCCCTCGTCGCCGTGACGATCGGTGCGGTCACACTACTCCTCTTCCTCGGACTGAGCCTGCTCCGTTCGATTATCCGGCCGATGCAGACGCTCCAGACGAAGTTTGACGAGCTCGCCACGCAAGGCGGCGACTTGACGATGTCAATCCCGATCACGTCGAACGACGAAATCGCGCAAGTGAGCCGTTCGTTTAACACGTTCATCGCCTCGCTCCGTGAGCTCATGATCGATGTCGACGAGACGGCGAAAGTCGTCCTCACGTCTTCAAAAGAAGTCGCGGAAGAAGTGACGCAACTCAGCCGATACATGGAAGAGACGTCAGGTACGGTCGAAGAACTGACGGCCGGCATGGAAGAGACGGCGGCCTCGTCGCAAGAGATGAGCGCGTCGACGATGGAGATGGGAGGTTCGATCGATTCGATTGTCGAACTGTCGAGCGACAGTGCCGAGACGGCTCAACACGTCGAACAGCGCGCCCATGCGATGCGGACGCAAGCGATTCAGTCGAAGACGGAGGCGAACGCGATCATCGAAGCGAAACGGGTCGAACTCGACGAGGCGATTCGCGGCGCGAAGTCGGTCGAAGAAATCCGCGTGTTGACGAGCGCAATCCTCACCATCGCCGACCAGACGAACTTGCTCGCCTTGAACGCCTCGATCGAAGCGGCCCGGGCCGGCGATGCGGGACGCGGCTTCGCCGTCGTCGCCTCAGAGATTCGTAAGCTCGCCGAGAATTCACGCCAGACGGTGAACGAGATTCAAGCGGTGTCGCACACGGTCATCGATTCGGTCGAGCGACTCAACACGAGTTCGGCCGATATGCTCTCGTTCCTCGACACGACCGTCCTCGCGGACTACGACCGGCTTGAGGCATCGGCGACACAGTACGAGACGGATGCGAGCGTCTTCGGAGAGACGGCGAAGACGTTCGAAGGGAATGCCCTTCAGCTGCGCCATATGACCGACAGCATCCTCGGGGTCATCCAAGAAGTCGCGACGACCGTGACCGAAGGAGCCGACGGGACGCAGTCGATCTCGGAGAAAGTCCAACTGTCCGTTGAACGGTTCACCGACGTCCAGCACCGGATGACCGAGACCGAGCAACGGGCGATCGAGCTCGCGAACCGGGTGTCCCAGTTCAAACTATAGTGAGGAGACCGCAACGAAAATCCGTTGCGGTTTTTTTGTGACAAAAAATGGAACGGGAAAGTGGCGAGATAGGTCAATAAACTGTCGAACTTTTTGTGTTTGGTACAAATTAGGGGATATCTTCCGATGAAAGGAGTGAAATGAAAACAGAAAGAAATAGAGGTGGAAGAGGACGAGTTCCTCGGCAGAGATGAAACGATTCAAAACATTATCCTTAACGCAAAAACTATTTAGTGGGATCGGATTGATTTTACTTTTCGTCGCGATCGGGATGGGGTTCATCTTGTGGACGTTACAAGATACGACGAGCCGCTACGAAGCGATGATTTCAAAAGACGTCATGAAAATGAAAGCGGCCGATGAGCTGTCGCTCGGTATGACGCGTCAAGCGTACGGTCTGCGCGGCTACATCCTCGAGCAAGATGATGCCCGTCTCGAGGCCGAACGCCGGGGTTCAGCGGACAAGGAAGCCGCGATCCACGCGTTGCTTGAGTTGTCGGAATCGGAAGAAGAGACGAAACAGCTCGAGAACCTGTTGTCTTACGCCAAAGGGTACGATGATTTAGCGAAGCAGTTGATCACCGCCATCGATGCCGGCAATCAAGAGAGCATCGACCGGCTCGCTCTTCGCCTTATGCCGGACGTGACGGCTTCGATCATCGAGTCGGGTGAGACGATACAGCAAGAGTCTGAAGCGGCCATGCTCGCGAAGCAGGACCAGTTGAAAGAACGCGGCGAAGGTGCATTTTTATATTCGGTCATCATGGCCCTCGTCATTCTCATCTTGACGCTCGGCGCCGGTTACTTCTTGCAGCGCATGGTCACCGTCCCGCTCCGCCTCATCGCGAAAGAAGTCGACATCGTCGCAAGCGGCGATTTGACGCGAGACGACATGCAGGCGTTGACACGTGACGAGATCGGTCAACTTATGGTCGGTTTCAACGGCATGAAGACGAACCTTCGCGAGTTGATCGATGAAGTGAGCAGGAACGCCCAAGAAATCACCGCCCAGTCGGAAGAACTGTATGCGAGCACAGAAGAGATGTCTTCGCAGACGGAAGAGACGACACGGATGATCGAGCGCGTCGTCGAAGAGACGATCGCACAGGCAAGAGAAGCGACCGGAAGCGCGAAAGCGGTCGCAGCGGCTGACGAAGGGGTCGATCAGATCGCCCGTTCGATCGGGACAATCAGCGATGACGTCTCGACAAGCCTCAAGCTCGCCGAGGACGGCGGTGAGACGATCCAGCAAGCGAAACAAGAAGTGCTCGCCCTTGAGACCGAGACGCGTCTGACGGGCGACTCGATCGCGACACTGAAACGGCAATCTGACGAGATCGCCCTCATCACCGAGGTCATCCAATCGATCACCGACCAGACGAACTTGCTCGCCTTGAACGCGGCGATCGAGGCGGCCCGGGCCGGTGAACAAGGGAAAGGCTTTGCCGTCGTCGCCGAAGAAGTACGGAAGCTCGCCGAACAATCGAAGCAGTCAGCGACGAAGATCGCCGGGTTGATTGAATCGATCCAAGTCCAATCGAATGCGGTGCTCACCCGTCATGAAATGAGCGCGAAACGCGTCGAGGCGAACACGAAACTGCTCGAGAAGGCGACGGAGGCGTTCGGCCAAATCGTCAAGCAGCTAGAGAAGTCGGTCGAGAACACGCTCCACATCCGTGAAGCATCAAACGAGATCGCCGTGACGACGAAACAAGTCGCGACGGCCGCGCTCGGGATCGCGAGCGAGAGCGAACAAATGGCCGGCACGATGCGTGGCGTCGGCGAGACGGCCGATTCCCAACTCGCGATGATTCAAGAGTTGAACGGCGTCGCCGAATCACTCGGCAGCATGACCGGTGACCTTCAGACGTTGATCGGCAAATTCAATACGTGACAAGAGCCGTCTGCGGACGGCTTTTTGTACGTTCGAAGGGTTGACGCCTCCTCGTTTCGGGAATTGCCGAAAAGAACGCATTTCAAGTAGAAAAGGGGAACGACGATGAAATATACGGTCATTACAGGTGCTAGTTCAGGAATCGGCTATGAGGCAGCGAAACAGCTCGCGAAGAAAGGGAAGTCGCTCGTCCTCGTGGCGCGCCGCACGGACGAACTCGAGAAGTTGCGGCAAGAGATCAAATCGATTTCACCGAACAGCGACGTCATTTTGAAGACGAACGACTTGGCGTACAGCGAGAACGTGTATGCGCTCTATGAGTCGCTCGCCGACCTCGACATCGAGACGTGGATCAACAACGCCGGGTTCGGAGACTCGAATCTCGTAAAAGACGCCGAAGTCGGGAAAATGGAGGACATGATCCGGTTGAACGTCGAGGCGCTCACCGTCTTGTCGAATTTGTACGTCCGCGATTACCATAACGTCGAAGGGGCGACTTTATTGAACGTCGCGTCCGTCGTCGGTTACCGGATCGCGAAAAAAGGAGTCACGTACAGCGCGACGAAGTTCTTCGTCAGCGCCTACACGGAAGGCATCGCGCGTGAGCTCATGAACAACGGGGACAAACTGCAGGCGAAAGTGCTCGCACCGGCCGCGACGGAGACCGGATTTGCGAGCCGGGCCCGCGAAGAAGCGGACTTCGACTACAGCGCCAACGTCGAGAAGTATCACACGGCCGAAGAGATGGCAGAATTTTTAGTGCAGCTGCTAGAAAGCGATGAAGTCGTCGGCATCGTCAACCATGAAGACTACTCGTTTGAGCTGCGTGGACCGATTCATCCGTTTATGGCTTAATACAAACATCCCGCCCTCGTTGACTGAAGGCGGGATGTTTTCTGTTCATGACGGTCGCATCGAATCCGGATAGCCACCCGTCACGCGATGGGTGAGCCGATGATACCAATAGCGGAGACGGAGGCGGTACACGTAGAAACGTGACGTGTTCGGCAAGATGACGTTGTCGACATAGTCGGCGAACATGGCGCGGAACATTTGATCTTCGCTGTCGTCGTATGTCGCACTCCACATGCCGTGCTCTTGGACTTCGATCAACATGTGGACCGTCTCGTCGTCGAGCAGTTCGTTCTCCGGGTTACGTTTGACGAGCATCTCGACCCGGTGGCTGCAGATGGAAGCGTAGAGCGAGTGCGCCCGCGGGTTGCGCGGATTCGCGTTCAAGTAGCCGATCGCCGCCTTCATCAGTTCGTCGTTCATCTCGAGCGGGATCTCGTCGAACACTTGGAAGAACTCGAGCAGCATCGGGACCGTCTCTTCATTGAACCCGGCGAGGCGGACGTAATGCATCAAGTGGAGCCCGGCCTCTCCGTAAAACTTGCGATGGAAGTAGTGGATGGCGAGCGCCCGTTGCGCCATCGGCACGTCCGGATAGCGTTCGACCGCCCGTAAATAGTGTTGCTCGGCTTCATATGTGAATCCCGAATCGTCGCTCAGGGCACCGAGGAGGCAATGAATGAGAAAGTGGTCACCAAGCTGGCTCGCTTTGTCGAGTTGTTGTTTCGCCCGGTCAAACTCGCCTTCACGGATGAGCGGATAAGCGCGCATTGCCGGGAAGAACGGGTCGTTCGGGAACGCGGTCTCGCCGCGTACGACGAGCGTCTCGATCGCTTCCGTGTTATAGTCCTCGCTCAATTCTTCGAGGAGCATCATCTCGAGGAACGTACGCTGAAATTCTGGGGTGTGTAAATCGATGGTGTGTTTCAAATGGGGTCCCTCCGTACGTTTGTGATTGTTGCTTTATTATACAAGCGAATGCGCGCACGGAGTAGAGTTTTTTCAAAAAATGGGAAAAGAAAAGAGTGGAGCTTCGAACAAAGGAGGGGATGGAGATGGTGACGTTCACGGGCTATATCGTCGACGTCGAGGAAGGGACGATTCGGGTTGCGCCCCACGCCGAGGCGGAGCCGTTCGACGGGATCGTGTTTCATTTGGAAGAAGCGTTCGAACACGAACCGCCGCTCGTCGTCGGCCAATACGTCCGGGTCGAACACGATGAGAAAATGACACGTTCCTTGCCGCCGCAGGCGACGGCGCATCGTGTCGATGTGCTATGATAATGGCGAGGTGAGTGTATGGGACAAGGGAACTTTTTGTGGCTCGGCGCCGTCATCGGCTTTAGCGCCTTGCTCGTTTGGTTGCTGCAAGACGTCATGCCGTTTTGGATGCTGTCGATCATCTTGTTGTTGCTCGGCGGATTACTCGGCAACTTGCAGCGGAAATTCAAGAAAGACACGTGAAAAAAAGCACGTCTTCCTTAGTCGGAAGGCGTGCTTTCCTCGTCTGCTTCATCTTGTGGCTCATCGGTCGATGCCGGTGGGTCTTGTTTCGGCTTTTCTTCTTTTGGTTCATCTTCTTTCGGCTTGTCTTCTTTGACGGGAGGTTCTTCTTTCGGTTTATCTTTCGGTTTGTTGTCTTGTTTTTTCAGCGGCTTTTCCGCTTCTTTTGCCGGTTGCTCCGGTTCGACCGGTTCAGCTGGTTCTGTCACGGGTGGTTCCGGTTCGGCCGGTGGCTCTGTGACCGGGGGCTCGGCTTGTTCTTCGGTCGGTTGCTCTGATTCCGCTGGTTCCTCCGGTGTCGTCTCTTCTTCTGGCGGTGGTGTTGGTTCGACCGGCTCTTCAACCGGCGGGGCCGCTTCTTCGACGGGCGCTTCCGGTGCGGCTTCTGGCTCTGGTGTCGCTTCTGGCGCAGGGGCCGGCGCGGGTGGGGCCGCTTCTTCTGTCACAGGCGCTTCTTTTGGCAACGGTGCGATCGGCGCGACCGGTGCGAGATCAGCCGTCGGCGGGGCCGGTGTGTCCGACTCGAGGAACGCGCGGACGTCTTGTTCAAATAGAGCGACCGGCAACGCTTTCCCGCGTAAATGGATGGCGAGCACACGACCGTTCTCGGTCAAGAGCGGGCTGCCGATGGCGTAGCGCGGCAAATCAAAGTTGCGGACGTATCCCGTCTCATTGAATGTGACCGTGCCGTTCAGGCGGTCTTTCGTCGTCATCGTCAAGAGCGATTCATCGTTCGCGGCAATCGCTTGGGTGAACGAGAACGGGGTGAAATCGACTTCTTCGATCCGGATGACCGCGATCGAATCGGTCCGTCCGACGACCGTGCCGGACACGTCTTCCCCGTCCCGCTGTAGCGTGACGTCGGTCAGGCCGGCGACGTTCGAGGCCGCCGTCAACACGTCTTGCGGGCTGATTAAAAAGCCGGTTCCATAACTGACGGTATAGAGGCTCTCTTGGAGCGAATCGAGGTCGACGGTCGTCGCGCCGTCGGCGGAGACGGTGTCGTCCGTGATGTTCAATTTCACTTTGTCGGCCAAAGAATCGGTCGAGCGCGAACTGTCCTTCAAATAAGCGTGTGTCACGACAGCGATGAAGGCGATGAGGGCTAAGGCGAATGGAATGACAAGCAATCGATAGCGACGCGCGCGGTGGCCACACGTCGGACAAGCAGTCGTTCGCGAGCGGGTTTTCGTTCCGCATTTTGGGCAAGTCACGAGGATGACACCTTCTTTCTAAAGCATAAGATGTATGCCTATTCCTCAAAAGCTTAGGGGGTAAACAAATATTTGTGTAGGCAGGCGGTGACCGGGATGGACTGAACTTTTAAAAAACGGGAAAAGACTATATGTCGTTCACGATTCCATTTTTGTATATTAGTAGACTCGTTGCTTTCATTCATTGAGGAGGGGACGTTATGGCACTATCAAAAGAACTTGGTCAGATTAAACAACTTCACAACGGGGAGTCGGGTGTACTCAGTTTGTACTTGAGCACGAAACCGAGTGAGCGTGACAAATGGGAAATCCATTTAAAGAACGAGCTGCGCCGACTCGAGCAAGAAGTCGAGGCAGGCGGTGACGAGGCGAAATTGAAAGCGTTCAAGGCTGTTCGGGAACGTGCTGAACAAGAAATTAAGAATAACGAACACAAGCTGTTGCGCAGTATCGTCTTGTTCGCAGAAGGGGATGACGGGCTGTTCAAACTCCATTTTCTTCAACTCGATGTCGATAACGACTTCCATTATGGGGACAAACCTAACGTGGACCAAATCGAGCGACTCGACGCCGAGTTCCCGAACACGGGAATCTTGCTCGCACAACTCGACAGCATCACGGTCTATGATACGCGGCTCGGGGAAGTCGAAGACGTCGTCGTGTTCGATCTCGACTTAGATACGGATCAATGGAGACGGTATCAAGGGCGCGGTGCAGGGGGCCATGCGTCGTCGAGTAGCCAAGTCGACCAGTTCGACAGCAGGAAAGAAAATCAAGTTCGAGCCTTTTATCGGGACGTCGCCGATGAGATCCGCTCGCTGCGTAAGCAATATCAATGGAGCAACGTCGTCATCGTCGGTCAAGACCGAAGTGCCAACTTGCTGAAAGAAGAGCTCGACATCGAGGTCAATCGGGTCGTGAACCGAAACTTAGGGCATACCGACGAAGAAGAGATATTACGGCGGGCGTTTGAATCATGAACAAAGCGAGCGCACGTCGCTCGCTTTTATTCTGCCCAACGATTGTCATGCGTGAATGACACCGTCAGCCATTTCTCGTACGGCAAGAACGCGAGGGCGTCGGACAGTTGTTGGCGGATGCGGTCCTGGTCGGCGATCGTGTCGTACGGATAATCCTTCGGGACGACGAGGTCGATCTCAAGGAACAAGACGTTTCCAGATTTTGTCGTCCGGACGTACGTCTTGTCAACTTCGTACCGGTGGGCGATTTGAAGCACCGTCAACCGGATTTGCTTGCTGTACGGTGTTTCGGTGTCCATGTCGATCAATTCTTTGATCGCCGTCCACATCTCGACGAGCGGGGTTCGGACGAGCCAAAGTGTGATCAACATGAGCATGAGCGGGTCGATGTACGGGGCGATGGCATCGAATGACAGCCAGACGAGGATTTGGGCGATCAAGTAGCCGACGAGCGCGCTGAACGTGAGGATGGCACTGAGGCGCCACTGCACGACCTCGGCCGTGACGAGACCGGAATTCGCTTTCAGCTGGAACGATTTCAAATACCGGAAAATCGCATACGTGATCAAACCGCTGACCGTCAAATAGGCGAGCGCCCCGCCGAGGACGAGGTCGTTGCCGCCGGCGCGAATATCCTCGATCGCACCGAGAAAGGCGTTGACGATGACGAACAAGAGGACGCCATATTGGAACAAGATGATGAACGGCTCGATCGTACTCTTGCCGAACGGAAAGCGCTTGTCCGCCGTCAACATGAAGACGCCGGCTCGGAGCGAGATCCAGCTCATGATGACACTTAAGAAGGAGTAGACACCGTCGAACAAGATGAACGAAGAAGACAGCCAGAGGCCGACGAGAATGCCGGCGATGGCGAAGAAGAGTGAGGCGAAGACGGAGACGCGCAAGACGAAGCGCTCTAGTTTTGGATCTTTTGGCATAAAGATGCCTCCTTCAATGGAAATCACCATCCTATTCCCGAAATATGGAGCCGTCATGTATGGTAAACTTTTGAAAACGAATCGGGGGATGAGTACATATGAAGTTTGTCATTTTGTTCGGCCCGCAGGCCGTCGGGAAGATGACGGTCGGGCAAGCGTTGGCGAAAGAGACGGGGCTGAAGCTGTTCCATAACCACATGACGATCGACCTCGTCAGCCCGTTTTTCAGTTACGGGACGGAAGAAGGGCGGCGGCTCGTCCAGCTGTTCCGAGAAGAACTGTTTGAATCCGTCGCCAAAAGTGACTTGCCCGGCATGATTTTCACGTTCGTCTGGGCGTTCGACATGGAAGAGGACTGGGCGTACGTGGAGCACGTGACGGGCATCTTCGAGGCGAACGGGGCCGACATTTACTACGTCGAGCTCGAGGCGGACATCGAGGAGCGGCTCGTCCGCAACACGACGGAGAACCGGCTCACCCACAAGCCGACGAAGCGGGATATCGCCTGGTCGGAAGGCGAGTTGAAGCAGACGGCGACGATGCACCGGTTGAACTCGCGGGACGGGGAGCTCGACGTCGACAACTATTTACGGATCGACAACACGCATCTTGACGCGGCGACGGTCGCTGCGCGCATTAAACAACATTTCAAGCTATGACAAAAACGAGCCCGTGAAGGAGCTCGTTTTTCTTATGCCCACCAGTCAGGGCAATCATAAGCGGTCAACAGTTCTTTCTCTTGGAGACGCTCGTCCAGATAAGACGTGACGCTCGGCAACAACTCGTCGACGTCTGCCGGATGGACCATCACTTCGATCGAGCCGCCCGGTCGAATCGCGTCAAGCGTCGCACGGGACACACCGTCGCCGTAAAACTGGTCACTGAACCGTTCGGTCACCCACAAATCCCGTCTTGCCTCGAGGTTCGCTAAGGCCCGAAACGTCGTGCCGTACTCTTCGGCGAGGCGTACGATGACCGCATCGAGCGCCGGCCAACCGTGGACGTGATGGTGGCTGTCGAGGTGATGGAGCGGGAGACCGGTCGCACGAAACGCCTCGATTTGGGCTTTCCATTCGAGATAGACGAGCTCTGCGTCAGGAGGTGTCTCCGTCAGAAAACGGTTCGTGTAGCGGAACGTGCCGTCTGCTTTCGTGAGCGGTGCGCTCGTCTCGGCGAGCGGCCGTCCCCACGTCAAGGCGAGGTGCACCCCGACGTGTAGGGAAGGATGTTGCTTCGCGAGCACGACCGCCTCCTCGACGGCGTGGCCGTTCATAATCATCGTCGCCGAGTTGACGATGCCGTGGACGTGGCTGTCGATGATCCCGCTGTTCACGCCGGGCGTCAGTCCGAAGTCGTCGGCGTTGATCAAGACGTGCGTCTTACGCATGGACGAGTCCGAGCGCTTGATCGAGCACTTGGTCGCCTTTCATGAGACCGTACGCCATGTTGTCGATGACGGCGACCGGTACCGTAACCGATGCCTTGATTTTGCTTTCGAGATAGCGGACTTGCGGGCCGATCAAGATGACGTCGACGTCCGTTTGTTCTTTTAGGCGCGACTCCGGGATCGCTTCAATCGTTGCGTCTAAACCGCGAGCCACGGCCTCGGTGCGCATTTTTTCCACAAGGATCGATGTCGACATACCTGCCGAACAGACGAGTAAGATGTTCATTTCGTTTCCTCCAATTGATTAAGTCGCGTGATCATGTCGATCATTTCAAGTGCGAGTTCTTTGACGGTCATCGCCGTCATGAGGTGGTCTTGGGCGTGGACGAGCAGGACGCTCATGTCGCTCGTCGTCCCGCGCGCCTCTTCTTGCAGCAGTTCGGTCTGCATCTTATGGGCCTCTAAAAAGGCTGCGTCGGCTTCTTTCATTTTTCCTTCGGCCGTTTCGACTTCATCGCGCTTAGCGGCATGGATCGCTTCGAACGCGGCCGAACGGGCGTTGCCGGCGTGCAAGATGATCATGAATGACAGTTGTTGCATCGTTTCGGTTTTCACGAGATTTTCTCTCCTTCGTTGACTTCTGCTTTATTTTTATTCATTTCAGCCGTCATCGCTTTCGCGCCGGCCATGACGAACGGGATGTACATCGCCGTCGCAATCGTCAAGTTGACGAGTTGGAGCAAGACGCCGCGGACGCTGCCGCCGGTGACGAGGTAACCGCTGATGATCGGTGGTGTCGTCCATGGCACGATGGCGACCGTCTTCGGCACCATCCCTGTCGTGAGGGCGACGTACGAGACGATCGTGAGCGTGACCGGCACTAGGATGAACGGGATCAACATGACCGGGTTCAACACGATCGGGAGACCGAAGATGACCGGTTCGTTAATGTTGAAGAGTCCAGCCGGGGCCGACAGTTTCGCGACTTGATGATACGGATGTTGGCGCTGCTTTCTCACGACGATGAAGATGGCGAGGAGAAGCGCGAACGTCGTACCCGATCCGCCCATGAAGACGAACGTGTCGAGGAACGGTTTTGTCACCGTGAACGGCACATCATATGCCGAGGCACCGGCTTGGAAGGCGGCCAAGTTCTGCTCGATGAGCGGCAAGTAGATCGGCTCGATGACCGAACCGATGATGTTCGTGCCATGTAATCCGAAGAACCAAAGGATGTGGTTCAAGAACGCGATGACGAGACCAGCCGCGAGCGAGTCGCCGAACCCTTGGAGCGGTTGTTGGATGACTTTGAAGATGACCTCGAAAATGCTGAGCTCGACTTGGAGCGTCATGAACAACTGGACACCGGCGACGAGCGTCAAGATGAGCATCGATGGAATCAAAGCTTGGAACGAGCGCGTGACACCGCCCGGGACGCCGTCCGGCATTTTAATCGTCAGTTTCGTGTTAATGAGGTAACGGAACAGTTCGGTGACGACGATCGATACGATGATAGCGACGAATAGCCCTTGGGCGCCGAGCCAGGCGAAGCTCAGCCCCCAGTCGGCTGTGACCGGGACGAGCATGATGTATGAGGCGACCGAGAGAATCCCGGCGGCGAGCCCGTCGACACCGTACGACCGGGCCAAGTTATAGCCGATCGAGAAGGCGACGAGCAGCCCGAGTATGGCGAACGAGGCCGTCCAAATGTTGCCGCCGAGCCCTTGCCAATTGCCTTCGCCGAAGGCGTTGTTCATCATGCCGACGAAGTCGAGCGAGAAGGCACCTAAGTTGATGGCCGGGAAGTTGTTGATCAGGACAGCGAGCGAGCCGACGATGATGAGCGGCATGACCGACACGAAGCCGTCACGGATGGCGACCAAGTGACGCTGGGAGCCGATGCGCCCAGCGATTTCGATGAATTTGTTCATGAATAGACCTCCTTCTTGAATTGGGGTAAGTACGTTTCGTGCGCATCGAACAAGTCACGAAGCAGCGCGTCGATCCGTTTCTCATCTTGGATGAGCGGGTTCATGAGGCAAGCGAGATAGGCGTCATGATACGAGCCCGAAATGGCCGCTTGAATGGCGAGCTGTTCGAACGTCTTCAAGTTGGTGATGAGTCCTTTGATCGGGAGCGGGAGCGAACCGATATTGATTGGACGCGGACCGGCCTTCGTGATGATGGCGTTCACTTCGATGACGGCGTCGTCCGGAAGATCGCGAATCGTGCCGCGGTTCAACGTGTTCACCGTCTGGATGTCGCCGCGGTCGTTATAGATCGAGTCCATCAAGTTGCAGGCCGCGTCTGAATAATAGGCGCCTCCGCGTTGTTCAAGTTCTTCTGGCTTCACGTCGAGCTCAACGTTTTTATACTTCTCGAACAGTTGCGCCTCGACTTGTTGGACGATTTCAGCGCGCGTGCCGTTCTGTTCATACGCCGCCATGTCTTTTTTCAATACGTCCGCCGTTTGGAAGTAGTACTGGTGGTACGGGTTTGGGAGCATGCGGAGCGACTGCAAGAACGATTCGCTCCAGCCGAGTCCGACGATGTTCGCCGGTGAGTAATCGGTGCCGTCATTCAGTGACGCGAGCACGTCGTCCGTGCGATCGATCCCGTCGACCCAGACGTGACGGCCGAAGACGAAATGGTTCAATCCGATGAACTCGATCTCGACCCGTTCGACCGGTGTCTGTAAAATCTCGGCGACCGAGTTGCGCATGTTGAACGGAATGTTGCAGACACCGATGACTTTCTTGTGGGCCGAGTGCTGCAACACGGCCTCGGTGACGATGCCGGCCGGGTTCGTGAAGTTGACGAGCCAAGCGTCCGGGCAAATCTCGGCCATCTCATTGGCGAGCTCAATCAAGACCGGAATCGTCCGGAACGCCTTGAACAAACCGCCGGCCCCGTTCGTCTCTTGCCCGATGAAGCCGTGCTTGAGCGGGATGCGCTCGTCAAGGGCACGAGCGGCCAGACCACCGACACGAATCTGGGTCGAGACGAAGTCGGCCCCGTGTAGCGCCGCTTTCCGGTCGAGCGTCCAACTGAGTCGGATGTCGACGCCCGCCTTTTGGATCATCCGTTCGGCGAGACGGCCGACGATGTCTAATTTCTCACTTCCTTCCTCGATGTCGACGAGGACGATCTCCCGAACGGGGAACGTCGCTTGCCGTTGAATGAATCCTTCAATGATTTCTGGGGTATAACTGGAACCTCCGCCGATGATGACGACCTTGACTGCCATGGTGCCAACTCCTCCTTTGTGAAAGCGATTTCTTTTTGTTGTAACAAATATAACGAATGATACAACTTGTCGCAATATAAAAAGTACAAATAATACAAATTGTTTTTTGTATTTGCATTTGTATGTTTGCTGTATCAGAATAAAGGAAAGAAGGATGAGACAAAGGGGTGACGGCATGTCGCAATCGACGCTTCAAACAGCGATTAAAGAAGAGTTACTAGCCCGCATCAAGAGCGGTCACTATAAAGAAGGCGAGAAGTTTCCGACCGAGTACGCGCTCTGTGAAGAGTTCGACGTCAGCCGGACGACGGTGCGCGGTGCGCTCAACCAACTGACGACGGAAGGCTATCTCGTCCGCCAGCAAGGACGCGGCACGTTCGTCGCCGGAAAGAAAGTGCGCCAGACGTTATCACATACACCGAACAATTATGCGGCCCAACTCGCCGTGCAAGGGAAGCGCGGCCAAGTGTCGCTCATCGAACTATCGGTCGTCTCGGCGACGAAGCAGCTCGCCGATATTTTCGCAGTCGACGAACAGGCACCGATTCAAAAGATTGAGCGGATTCGTCACGCCGACGGGCATCCGACGCAGTACGAGATTTCATTTATCCCGTGGAGCATCGCGCCGGGCATCACGAAAGATGAGGCCGAGCACTCGCTGTTCCAGACGCTCGCGAACGTCCATGACGTTCATGTCGCGAAGACGACCGAGGCGCTCGAGATCGCACTCTCCGATGAGAAAGTGAGCGACCTTCTCGACTGTCCGCTCGGGACCCCTTGCTTTTATATCGAGACGGTGACCGAGGACGCGTCAGGGAAAACAATTGAGTATTCACGGTCTTACTTCAGAGGGGACAAGACGAGTTTCGTCATCGAGCGGAGCTATGCCTGAACACGCCGACTATCGGCGTGTTTTTTTGTCGTCATGATTCGCAAGCGATCTCGTCATAGGCTTCGACGCCCCTCATTCATTGCAACGCTCGCTCATGTTGCGTAAAGTTGATAGTAGAAAGGCGGGATATGATGTTGTTCAAAAAGAAAGCAGAAACAGAAGAAGCAGGAACGAAGCGATTTGTTGTGAAGCTGACGGAACAGTTGCCGGAACTCGGGCAAGTCACGATCCTCGTCGACCAAGTGACAGGCGTCAACTATATCCAGACGTGGGTCGGCACGAGCGGCGGCATCACGCCGCTTGTTGACGCGAACGGAAACGTCGTCGTCGATGCGGTGTCTCACGTTCAGTCATGATGAATCGGATGGAGAAAGGATCGAAGTCACATGCACATCATCGAATTTAAGGAGGTCAGTCACGGGGACATTTTACATAACGTGACGGGCTATTTTCGGGAAGGCCGGATCACGACGTTCGTCGGACCGAGCGGCGCCGGCAAGACGACATGTATGAAACATATTAACGGGCTGTTGTCGCCGGATTCGGGCGACATCTACTTCAAAGGCGAGAACATTCGGGACATCGACATCATCGCGTTGCGGAAACGAATCGGTATGGCGTTCCAGAGCGCGCCGATGGTTGACGGGACGGTGTACGACAACTTGAACTTGCCGAAAGCGATTTTCGGAGAGACGCTTGACCGGGACAAAGCGAAAGACTTGCTTGAAAAAGTCGACTTGGATAACCTCTCGCTCGACAAGCCAATCAAAACGTTGTCCGGCGGGGAGCGGAGCCGGGTCGCCATCGCCCGGACGCTCGTCAACAAGCCGGACGTGTTGCTGTTAGACGAGATCACGGCGAGTCTCGACTATCGGACGGTGAAAGAGATTGAGCGGCTCATCGTGAAGCTTCAAAAAGACTTCGGGGTGACCGTCATTTGGATCACGCACGACTTGGATCAAGCGAGACGCGTCAGTGACGACATGTGGTTTTTACGGAAAGGGGAATTGATCGAGTTCGGGGACGCCTCGTTCATCGATCAATCCGATAACCCGATGATCGGACGGTTCGTGAGGGGGGAAGAGCTATGACGTTCGTTGAATTGATGACGTCGCTCATTTTCGTGGCGATTCCGCTCGGACTGGCGTTGTTCTTGAAGCTCGGACTCGAGCGCGATATTTTGATCGCGACGGTCCGCTCGATCGTCCAACTGCTCCTCATCGGCTACATCTTGACGTTCGTCTTCGAGAGCGACAACCCGGTGTTCATGTTGCTCATGATCCTTCTCATGATCGGGGCGGCAACGCAGAACATCATCAAAAAAGGGGATGGCATCCCCGGTATCACGTGGATGATCGTCCTCACGCTCGTCACGGTCGAGGCGCTGACGATGGGACTCATGCTCGGGCTCGGGATTATCCCGTTCGAGCCGGACAAAGTCATCCCAATCAGCGGGATGGTCATCGGAAACTGTATGGTGTTGTCGCTCCTCTTCTTGAACAAGTTCAAAGACGAGGTCGAGCGGAGCGATGAAGTCATCGAGCTCATCTTGTCGATGGGCGGGGCGCCGAAGACGGCGATCGACCGGAGTTTGAAGAACGCCATCCGCACGAGCATGATCCCGACCGTCGAGGCGCAAAAGACGATGGGTCTCGTCCAACTGCCAGGGATGATGAGCGGTCTCATCATCGGCGGGGCCGACCCGATGGAGGCGGTATTGTATCAACTTCTCATCTTGTTCCTCATCTTGACGACGGCGACGATCTCGGCCGTCATGGTCGGGTATCTCGCGTATCCGCGCCTGTTCAACGAAAAGCTCCAGTTTGTTGGATTGACGTATCGGAAAGGGGACACGACATGATCACAGGCATCCATCACGTGCAAATTACGATTCCAAAAGGAGAGGAGCCGCGTGCCCGTGACTTTTATTGCGGAGTCCTCGGATTAAAAGAGATGGAAAAGCCTGCCTCCCTGCAAGGACGCGGCGGATTTTGGCTTCAAGTCGGCGGTCAAAGCGTCCACGTCGGCACCGAGGACGGATTCGACCGGCTGACGACCAAAGCACACGTCGCCTACGCCGTGACTGATTTGACAGTCTGGGAACGGAAGCTTGAGGCAGAAGGAATCGAACGGATAAAAGGCATCCCGATCCCTGGTTTCGACCGGTTCGAGTTCCGTGATCCGTTCGGAAACCGAGTGGAGATGATTCAAGCCATATGAAGAGGGAGCACCCGCGATGGGTGCTCCCTTTGTCGTGTTTTAGGAGATGCCGAACAGTTCCGTGACGGCTGTCCAGCTCGATGGGTAGGCGTTGCTGCCCGAGTGTTGATGCAACAGTTTCCCGTGACGTTTCACAACGAGGCTCCACTGCGTCCCATCGGTCGTATAATACCCTTTTTCCACGAACTCGTCGGGCCAACGATGGAAGGAGAAGGAGACGAATCGCTCGTGGACGCGCAGCGCATCCTCTTTTTCATACCAACCCGAACGAGGGATGGCCACGCTCAAATCGTATTCCTCGCGCCATAGGATGTCCCGTTTGACCGATCCGTCTTCAAAAAACGTCAACGTGGACTCGTTATGGACGCCGAAGCCGCCGACAGAAAACCTGACGATGATTGTCGGTCGTCTTTTACGGATCGCATCGAGCGGAATCGTCGGCTCGAACATCAACTTCTTTCGACGCTCTTCCATGAGCGCCAATTTTTCATCTGCCGTACTGCCCGGCTTTCGGATCGTCGGTGCCAAACGTGTCAGTTTACCCGTGTTCATGTTCATTCGCTCCGTCTTGATGTGTCATGAAACTATATTTTAGAGCATCATGACAACAAAGGTGATGACAATAATGATCCAGATGAACGAAAAAAAGGAGCGCCCGAAATCGGGTGCTCCGTTGTTAAGCGGCGATTGTCCCTTGATGGAATCGCATTTTCCACACGCCGTCAATCCTGACCCAAATCGAGCTGCGAAGCGCAGTCTTTCCGGTCGCGTGGTTCTCGGTCCGGTACGTGGCGAGGACGACGTCGTCACGGATGACTTCGAGGTTGAAGTCGGTGAGCGAGACGTCGATCTCTCCGAGGTCCATCGTGTTCGTGTCCTCTTCTTTGTAGAGGAGGCGTCCGGAACTGCCGATTTCAAAGAAATCCTCGGTCACGAGTTCGCGCAACCGCTCCGGCGACGTCCGCACTTCCTTCGTCAACAACAGCCGTTCTTTCTCTTCGATCAATGGGGCAAGCATCGCGTCACTCCTTCCGAAAAAACGTTAACCGTGTACCGTATTCGTTTTCCCGAAATTCATGACGATAACACCGAGCACGATGACGATGAGTCCGATACTGTTCAGCGTCGACAACACTTCGCCGTAGACGAACACACCGATGAGCCCCGTCGCCACCGTACCGAGTCCGGCCCAGACACTGTAAGCGATGCTGAGCGGAATCGTCTTCAAGACGATGCCCATGAGCGTGAACGAGACGGCGAAACTCACGAGCAAGATCACGCTTGGGATGAGCTGAGTGAACCCGTCCGACAGCTTCAACATCGACGTCCCGAGCACCTCGAACGCGATCGAGAACAGCAAGATGATATAACCTTTCATTCGTGTCCCTCCTATATTTTCATCAAGACGAGCCCAACGATGACGAGCCCGATGCCGAGGACGGTCTGTTTGCGGACTTGCTCGTTGAAGACGAGGAAGCCGATGAGCGCCGTCGCGGCCGTGCCGACCCCGCTCCAAAACGCGTAGGCGAAACTGAGCGGGATGGACAAGAGGGCGAGCGATAACAAATAAAACGCGGTCACGTAACCGAGCGCGACCCCGATAATCGGGAGACGGTTCGTCGACGTCGCGTTCAGTTTTAACATGCTCGAGCCGAACACTTCCGCGATAATCGCGGCAACTAGATAAGCAAAACCCATATAACCGTGACCTCCAACAACGTCAGTATTGTATTCAATGTCATCACTTTCTGTACGTTGCTGTGAATGTAGCAAAATATATGAGGGTTGTCGATAAAATGAGGTGATGGGATAATTAGGAAAAAGGAGGTGGAGCCGTGGGTTCACACTTGATGCATCTCGTCATCGCGAATGAGGTATGGCCACGTTTATCGAATGTTGATCAAAAGGGATTTTTGCTTGGAAATCTAGCACCTGACGCGACGACGGTGAAGCAGGATACACATTATTATGCAGGAAACCACAACGATTTGACGCGTAGGCTCGACATTGAGCGGTATTGGGCAGAGAGCATTCATACAGACATGTCCTTTCGGCTCGGTTATTATTGTCACCTCGTCGCGGACGAGATTTGGTTGCAAGGTTTCTATAAGGGCTGGTTGAAGCAAGTCATTACGCAGGATCAGTCAAAACAGACAGCTTACTACGCTGACTTTGACGCCTATAACGCGCCGCTAGCGAAACGTCTTGGCAACTTTGATTTCGAGATGTTGAAGACCGATGTGACAGATGAACTGTTCGAACTGATTAAGAAAATCGAGCAGGATGCACAAGCAACAATTGAAGGCACATACACGATGTTTTTACCGCATCAATTCGAAGGATACGTTGATACGTGTGTCATTCGATGCTGTGAGATGGTCCGACAGAAGCACAGGGTGTTTGTATGAACCGCGGTCTATACGCACCACTCTACACCACGCTCGCGCTTTTTTTGGTGACACTGCTAACGCTGTTCACATTGAACGGCCGCGTCTTTCCGAATTTAGACTTGCTAACAGCGATTTGGGTGTACCTCGCCTTGGATATCGCGTTACTCGCCACACTCATCTGGGGTCTATTCTCAAAAGACAAGTTTGTAAAAGTGTTCAGCCTCCTAGCGAACATCGGGTTGATTGTGCCGCTATCGATTTGGATTTTTCTGTTGCTCCTCGCGAATGGGATTTCGGAAACATGAGAGGCGATGAACCAAACGCGCCATTTTTGATGCGGCCTGTCCCGTTTTTCATCTTGTGTGCTCTCTGCGGACCTCTCGCGTTGGCACTCGTCGTCATCTACTGGCGCAATCTGCCTGAAGATATCCGGGGCCCTCATTTGATTATCGTCATCATCTTTTCACTATTTTTCATCGTGAAACTGCTCCCCGACGGCCTCCTGCAAATCATCCTCTTTTCGTTCACGTACACGTTCGTGTTATTTCTCACTTACAGCATTCTCGGGAGAAAGAGAAATAAGAAAAACTGAACGATCCCCCCTTCAGAAAGTGGTCGAGCACCACTTTCTTTTTATTTTGCATTAATGGTAGGAAAAAGATTTCCAATCCTGTTTTGAAAATTTGGCATTGCACATCCTTTTTTTGTTTGATATGCTTCTCAATGAAAACGACAATGATAATCATTATCAATGAGAAAGTGTTCACATGAGAATCCATACATAGAACAGAGGATGTGGACACGTTCGAATTGAGACGATCGTCATTCAACACAGATACATAAGGAGATGGACGGAATGGGGAAATTTAAAGTGTCACTCATGTTGACATTGCTCGTCTTCGTACTTGCCGCATGCGGCGGGACGACAGAGACGAAAGACACAGGAGAAGTAGAAGGGGCGGAAGCGCCAAAAACGGTTGAGATCACGGATGCCCACGGCACGATCGAAGTCCCGGTCAATCCGGAGAAAGTCGTCGCTCTCGATAACCGCACGTTCGAGACGCTCGCGGCGTGGAACATCGAACTCGCGGCGGCACCGATCGGGTTGTTGCCGGCCGAGTCACCGTACGCAAAAGATAGCGATATCGCTGACGTCGGTATGCACTTTGAGCCGAACTTAGAGGCGATCGCGGGAGTCGACCCGGACGTCGTCATCGTCGGCCAACGTTTCGCCGATTACTACGAAGACATCAAAAAACTCGTGCCGAACGCGGCCGTGATCGACTTGTACATTGACATCCCGGAAGATATCGGGACACCAGGTGAGATTTTAGTCAAAGGATTGACGGATACGACGCTCACACTCGGGAAAATCTTTGATAAGAACGACGAGGCGGCACAGCTCGTCGCCGATCTCGACAACTCAATCGACGGTGTGAAATCAGCTTACAACGGTGAAGACACGATCATGTCGGTCATCGTCTCAGGCGGAGACATCGGGTTCTCGGCACCGATTTCGGGTCGCGTCTACGGACCGATGTACGACATCTTCGGTTGGACACCGGCGCTAGAAGTCGAGAAGACGACAGGCGACCACCAAGGCGATGAAGTCTCGGTCGAAGCGATCGCTGAAAGCAACCCGGACTGGTTGTTCGTGCTTGACCGTGACGCACCGCTCGCTAGTGCGGAAGGTGCGGTACCGGCGGCGGACGTCATCGACAACGCTCCGGCACTTCAAAAGACGACAGCCGTCAAAGACGGAAACATCGTCTACGCACCGAACGACACGTACTTGAACGAGTCGATTCAAACGTACTCTGAAATGTTCAACGACATCGCAGCGGCGCTCAAGAAGTAAGGGCGTGCTGTCGTGCAAAAACCACTAACTCGGGTTGAGACATTGTCTCAGCCCTCCTTTTCTACTATTTGGACGAAGTCTTTTCTCATCGCGACGCTCTTTGTGTTGATGCTCGCGGTCTTATCGCTCTTTACGGGCGTCTATGACATTCGCGCCGACTTCGATATGTTTTGGATCACCCGTGTCCCGCGGACGGTCGCTCTCATGTTGACGGGTGCGGCGATGGCGATGTCTGGACTCGTCATGCAACTCATCACCCAAAACCGACTCGTCGAACCGACGACGACCGGTACGCTCGAATGGGCCGGGCTCGGGCTTTTGACCGTATACTTGCTCGTCCCGGCTCCGACGCTCATGATGCGGATGACGGGAGCGATCGTGTTCTCGTTCGTCGGCACGATGGTGTTCTTTTGGTTTTTGCGGTCGGTCAAACTGCGTTCGTCGTTGATCGTCCCGATCATCGGGCTCATGCTCGGTGCGGTCATCTCGGCCGTCTCGACGTTCCTCGGTCTCTTCTTCCGCATGAGCCAGACGCTAGAAGGCTGGTTCGTCGGTTCGTTCGCCTCGGTGCAGGTCGGGCGTTACGAGTATTTATGGCTCATCATCATCGCCACGGTGCTCATCTTCTTGCTCGCGAACCGGTTGACGCTCGCCGGGCTCGGGGAAGATGTCGCGACGAGCCTCGGCGTCAACTACAATCAGCTCATGATGATCGCGACGGGACTCATCGCACTATCGGTCGGCGTCGTCGCGACGGTCATCGGTAACTTGCCGTTCCTCGGCTTGATCGTCCCGAACCTCGTCTCGATGTTTCGCGGGGACGACCTGCGCAGCAACTTGCCGTGGGTGTGTGTCGTCGGGATGGGGGCGATCCTCGTCAGTGACTTGATCTCACGGACGATCATCGCGCCGTTCGAACTGCCGGTATCACTTATTCTCGGAACAGTCGGGGCGATTGTCTTCATCACGATCTTACTGAGACAACGCAAGCAAGGAGGGGTTCGATGAGTACGGTCATAGAGAAAGACGTGTACGAGGTCGACGTCCATCCGCTCGAAGGAGCAGAACGGAGCGCCTCCGCGTTTCGGTCGAAACGAGAAGAACGCCGCTATTGGTTGTTCCTCGCCGCTTTCATCGTCGGAGGCATTCTTTGTGCGCTCGGTCTGTTGCTGTACAACAACCCGGTGCCGATCGATTCGCCGTCGTTTTGGCCGGTCGTCGAGCGGCGCATCGTCGCCGTCACGACGATGGCGATCGCG
This sequence comes from Exiguobacterium sp., assembly GCF_020832205.1. Lineage (GTDB taxonomy): Bacteria > Bacillota > Bacilli > Exiguobacteriales > Exiguobacteriaceae > Exiguobacterium. The sequence goes on from NZ_JAFIFD010000019.1 coordinate 90,499, forward strand.
GCACTTTGTCAAAGTCTCGCCACCGTCGCTTTCCATTCGGTGACGAACAACCGCATCATCACGCCGTCGCTCCTCGGGTACGACGCGCTTTATTCGACGATTCAGACGAGCATGATTTTCTTCTTCGGGGCCGGTGCCTTAGTCGGCTTCACCGGGACGGGGGCGTTTTTGACGCAAGTCGGGCTGATGGTGCTAATGAGTCTATTGTTGTACGGCTGGCTGTTATCGGGGAAATACGCCAACCTGCAGCTCATGCTCTTGATCGGGATTATCATCGGGACCGGGCTCAACTCGGTATCGACGTTCATGCGCCGCATGCTCGCGCCGTCTGACTTTGATATCCTGCAGGCGCGGCTGTTCGGTTCGGTGACGAACGCGGACGCGGCTTACTTTCCGATCGTCATCCCGATCGTGCTCGTCGTCGGCGTCTTGCTTTATGCGTTCTCGAACCGACTCAATATTGTCTCGCTCGGGAAAGACGTCGCGACGACGTTCGGGGTGAACCATCGCGGGAGCGTCATCTATACGCTCATTCTCATCTCGCTCTTAATGTCGGTGTCGACCGCTTTGATCGGACCGCTCACGTTCTTCGGCTTCCTTGTCGCGACGCTCAGCTATCAAGTCGCTTCGACGTATGACCATAAATACGTCTTCCCGATGGCGTTCGCGCTCGGGTTCTTCGTTTTGACGAGCGCCTATTTCTTCATGTACCACATCTTCAACACGCCAAGCGTCGTCTCCGTCATCATCGAACTGTTCGGCGGCGTCATTTTCTTGGCAGTCATTTTAAGAAAGAGGTCACTATGATACAACTCGAACAAGTGAAAAAATCGTATACGGATGACGTCCACATCGGACCGATCGACCTCGATATCCCGAAAGCCGGGTTCACGTCGTTGATCGGACCGAACGGGGCGGGGAAATCGACGACGCTCATGATGATCGGGCGTCTGCTCAATTTGGATGAAGGTCAGATTCAAGTTGCCGGCATGGACGTGTCGAGCACGAAATCGAAAGACTTGGCGAAAATCGTCACCATTTTGCGGCAAGAGAACCATTTCGTGACGCGTCTGACTGTGCGCCAACTTGCCGGCTTCGGCCGTTTTCCGTACTCGAAAGGACGGCTGACGAAAGAAGACGAGGCGATCATCTCGAAATACATCGACTTCCTCGATTTGACGCACCTCGAGCACCGCTATCTCGACGAACTGTCGGGCGGGCAGCGCCAACGGGCGTACGTCGCGATGGTGCTCTGTCAGGAGACGGAATATGTCCTGCTCGACGAGCCGCTCAACAACTTGGACATCGCCCGCTCGGTGCAGATGATGGAATATTTGCGCCACGTTGCCGATGAGTTCGGCCGGACGATCGTCACCGTGCTCCACGATATCAACTTCGCGGCGAAATATTCGGATCGGATCTGTGCGATGAAAGACGGGAAGATCGCCGCGTTCGGGACGGTCGATGAGATCATGGACGGGAAAATCCTGTCCGACATCTTTGAGACGAAGCTCGAGATCATCCAAGGGCCATACGGACCGATCGCGGTCTACTAATATAGAAGGAAGTGACGACGATGCACATATACTGGACACCGATTCAACAAATTGTAAAAGAGGCGCCAGATACATACACGTTCCAACTTGAACGGCCGGACGGCTTCACGTGGGAGGAAGGGGCGCATACGCATTTCGCCTTAGAAGGGTTCAACAAAGAAGATAAACCGAACCGGAGTTTGATTCGCCACATGTCGATTTCGACGCTACCGCGAGAAGGCGTGATCGGCATCACGACCCGAATCAAAGACGAATGCTCGACGTTCAAGTCGTTGCTTCGGGGAATGGAGCTCGGCGAGAACGTCGCCATCTTCAAGACGCATTCGAACGTGCCGTTGAAGCGCGTTGGGAAGAACGTCTATCTGCTGTCGGCCGGGGTCGGCCTCGCGACGTTCCGTCCGCTCGTCCTTGACTATTTGGCGAACGGGGAAGGCGTGCCGCACCTCCATTCGTTGAACGTCGACTCATCACAAAACTATCTGTTCGAGAACGTCTTCACGTCGACGGATACGTTCACGGCTGAATTCGTCGATAGCCGCGGCCGTTATCACGAGACGGTCAAGACGCTCGCAGAGGATATGGACGGATTGTATTACGTCGTCGGGAGCGATGACTTCTTACGGGAGACAATCGCGACGCTGCGTGAACGGGGCATCCCGCGCGAGCAGATTGTGCTCGACAAGCATGACTTTCAAATGGATGAATTTTTAAAGCATAACGATTGAGCAATCTAGCGCGATTAAAAAGGTATCTGATTCATTCAATATAGAATGAGCCAGATACCTTTCATTTTCTATGATGCCCTAGATTGTGAACGCGATGCCTTTCGAGGTGAGCCAAGCAATCAATACACCATATCCGAATATGCTGATAGCGGAATAGATGAGGAGAGTGGAGCGCCTCATCCCGATGGAGTGGCCAATCACACCGACGACCCATGAGCCGAGTAGCGGCGTGACAAGGATGATCGACCAGCTGCCGTGCTCGCGCATCAAATGACTGAATCGGTGTTTCTCTAATCGGTCGAGCCAGCCGCTAAGACGTTTAAAACGATGCAACCAATCGTAAAAGTAAGCGAGCAGGGGAACAGGCAAGAAGTTACCGAACCCGGCCCAAAGCACCGCAGAGACACTATCGAGACCGAGTAACATCGTACTCGGGATGGCCAAATAAATCTCGAACATAGGAAAGAATCCCATAAACCATGCGGTGGCAGACAAACTGATGTATTCAAACAGATTCATATTGATTCTCCTTAGTATTAATTGTTCTAGTAACAAACAGAACTGGAAGGTTAATACGTTGATTATTCGATTCGTAAGCTGATTATGAATGGGCGATTGAGATACGACTTGCTATTGATTTAGTTTAGTTAACTTAACTATATAGTCAATGATGATGAATTGCAAGGCTAAATGCTTTTCACTGATAGTTCGGATTCTTCTCATGAATCGGCATGAGAAAGCGCATCTTCGACTTCTGCGAAGACGCGCTTGATTGATAGGACTCGTCTTATTTGTCGCACGTCCGGATTAATTACGGAAGTTCGACACTCAGACCGGGGACACGTGCCCCGGTCTTTTCGCGCACTTCTCAACGAACCGCTCGAACAAGTCCCGCCCCTCTGGCGTCCCAATCGACTCGGGATGGAATTGGACGCCGTACGTCGGGTGCTCCGGATGCTCGAGCGCCATGATGACACCGTCCGCAGTCGTGGCTGTCACGGTGAGTTCCGTCGCTTGGACGACGAGCGAATGATAACGCATGACGTCTATCGGCTTGCCGTCGAAGAGGACACCGGGTACGGTCTCAATCATCGACGTCTTCCCATGCATGACTTCCTGGGCCCGTCCGACCGTTCCACCGAACGCCTCGGCGATGACTTGATGGCCGAGACAGACGCCGAGAATGGGGATGACGCCCGAAAGTTCCCGGACGACGTCGAGTGAGACACCGGCGTCATACGGACCGCCGGGACCAGGGGAGATGATGATGCCAGATGGATTGAAGTCACGAATGTCTGCGACCGTCAGTTCATCGTTCCGGACAACTTTGACATCATCAAAGCTGGCGACGTCTTGATAGACGTTATACGTGAACGAGTCGTAGTTATCGATGAGTAAGATCATGCGAACACCTCCAAAAGGGATTTGGCTTTATGCAACGTCTCTTCGTATTCCGACACCGGGTCCGAGTCATAAACGATACCGGCTCCGGCTTGGACATGAGCCGTATCGCCTTGGACGATCATCGTCCGGATGGCAAGGGCGAAGTCGAAGCCGCCCCGGACGTCGAGATACCCGACCGCCCCGGCGTATACTTCCCGTTTCACCGTCTCGAGCTCGTCAATGAGCTGCATCGCCCGAATCTTCGGCGCCCCGGAAACCGTACCAGCCGGAAGACAGGCGCGCAGGGCGTCGATCGGATTTAAGTCGTCACGCAGTTCGCCTGCCACTTCGGAGACGAGGTGCATGACGTTTTTGAAGCGCTCGAGCTCGATTTGTTTCGGAATCGTGACGGTGCCGACTTTGGCGACGCGGCCGATATCGTTTCGACCGAGGTCAAGGAGCATTCGGTGCTCGGCCAGTTCTTTCTCGTCAGCGAGGAGCGATTCGCCGTGACGGATGTCTTCTTCGACCGTCTTGCCGCGCGGTCGGGTGCCGGCGATCGGGTTCGTCGTCACCCGGCTCCCGCTCACTTGGACGAGGCTCTCCGGAGAGGCGCCGAGGACGATCGCTTCCCCGAGGTCGATATAGAACAAGTACGGGCTCGGGTTCTGTTTCCGGAGCGTCCGGTAAAAGTGGAACGGGTCGCCGGTGAACGTCGCGTCGATCCGTTGCGACAAGACGAGTTGGAACACCTCACCGGCGAGAATCGCTTCTTTCGCCTTCAAGACGCGTTCGATGAATTCGTCTTTCTCGGTCAAGATGCGCTCGCTCGTCCGGACGACCGGTTCGAGCGTATGTGTCTTCGCCGTCTCAAGTTGAAGCTGCACCGCCTCGAGCCGTGCCGTTGCGTCCGTCGCGCCGGTGTCGATCAAGATGACTTGTTCCTCGAGGTGGTCATACAAGACGACCGTCTCATAGCGTTGGAACAACGCGTCCGGCAAACCGCGCGTCTCGCTCGGCGTGTTCGGAATCGGTTCGTAGACGCGCTGCATGTCATAACCGATATAGCCGATGCCGCCGCCGACGAACGGGTACGGTGCGTCCGGAACGTCTCTTTCAATCAATGCGGACAAGTGAGCGAGCGGGTCGTCCGTCTCGATCGTGCCGTTCGCGTCCGTCACCTTTTTTCCGTCGACACGAATCGTCTCGACCGGGTTCGCCGCGATGATCGAGTAGCGGCCGTGCTTGCCTTCGGAGCGGCTCTCGAGCAACACTTTCCGTTCACCTTCTAGACGGTGGAAAATCGCCACCGGTGTCAGTTCGTCGCCATTGATGATTCGTTGTTCCATAAGATTGACCTCCTTAAAATAAAAAATCTCCCCGCCCCTCATGCCCAAACAGACATGAAGGACGAGGAGATTTCCCCGTGTTGCCACCTTCGTTGAGAGAATCCACTTCTCCCCACTCATCGCGAACGATCATTCGCTGTCCTCGGTAACGGGAGGACCCGTCAGAGCCTACGTATCGGTCTGAACGCTCAAAAGCCCATTCATGCGGGTGACGCCACCGGTTCACATCGACCACCGGCTTTCTGGAGACGTCACGTCCGCACTACTCTTCTTTCTCATCGCGAGTTCGTATGATGTTATCGTCACTGTACCGAGTGAATGACAAATTGTCAACTTGATTCGAGAGTTGTCGCTTGGTCTGTCACTTCCCGATAAATGGGAAGGCGATGAAATAGGAGAGATGAGAAAGGGCAGATTTCATGGACTTAAAGAAATCGAGCTCCATCCGTAATAGACGACTGCCGTATGATTTCGATGAGTGCGTTCAAAATGAACGTCAGAATCGAAGCGACTTAAGCCCTCTCTACATTTCATAGGTTGTGCCATATACGTTCATTAAAGGCGTCACCTGAGAAGTTGTTCCAAAGGTAGTAGACGTCCTGTAGAGGATAAAAAAGATTAGACTAATCAATTGTATCAATAAAGCAAATTAAAGAAATTCCTATTTTTGATATAGTTTTTAAAGTCGGTAAATTAATTACTACTTTATTGTAAAAAGGGGAGCGTTATGTTTAGTAATGAGAAAAGAATTGAAAAGGCGCTGTGGAAAGTAAAATAAAAAAGCGCTCCCTCCAGGTCTGTTGGAGAAAGCGCGGACTTAGAAAATTTCAGTATTTAAATAATTGACGGACACTTTGAGGTTGCCGTTCATCTTACGCAGTTCGTCGATAATCTGTTTGTCTTTCACGCCGTCTTTGTTTTGGACGATATAGACGAGCTGGATCATCGTGCCGAGGTTCGTCGTCTCGACCGAGCGGAGCGCGTAGTATTTATAATGCGCCGCGAGCACCCCGTCAAAAGCCGTCTCGTCATGCAAGTTCTCGGGCACCGTGATCGATAGCCGCTTCTTGTCCGAACCTCCACGACCGAAGTCGAAAGTGTACAAGAAGATGATGATGACTGACAGCGACACGGTAAACAAGATGGCGAGTATGTAAAA
>NZ_JAFIFD010000024.1 GCF_020832205.1 Exiguobacterium sp.
CCAAAAAATACTGGCATTCAGCGCGTTTGTTCGAAAGCCATGAACTGCGGATGATGGTCGATGCGATCGTCGCCGCGAAATTCATCTCGGAAGACGTGACCGAACAGATCGTCGACAAGCTCCGCCATTTGACGAGCATCCCGGAAGCAGAGACGCTCCAGTCGATCATCAAGACACCGAAAAAGAAAGTGAACTATATCCCATATCATATCGACCGGATCCAACGGGCGATTCAAGAACAAAAAGCCATCTCGTTCCAATACACGGACGTCGTCGGCTTCGACGTCGCCAAGCGGACGTTCCCGCTCCGGCGTGACGGGGAACGCTACGTCGTCAATCCAATCGATTTGCATTGGAATCACGAGCAGTACTACTTGATCGGTATCGACGAATCGATCGGGGAAGTTCGCAACTACCGGGTCGACCGGATCGTCAACTCGGAGATCGTCGAGGACGATTCACCGCGTCAAAAACACCACTTGCCCGATGACTATTTCCAAAAATCGTTCAACATGTACAACGGGCTCGATGAAGAAGTCGTCTTGACCGTCGAGGAGCGCGTGCTACCGGTCATCTTCGACAAACTAGGGGAAGACGTATCGATCACTGAAGTGAATGAGCGTTTCCACATCCGTTTTGACGCGGCCGTATCGGACGGATTCGTCTTTTGGCTGTTGTCCCTCGGCGATCAAGTCGAGGTGCTCGAACCGGTGACGCTCCGCGACCATATGCGGGAGACAATCGAGTCGATGGCAAGTCGATATGCGAAGGCGAGCATCCATTGAAACGATTGATTTGAAGTTGTGATATACTGCTTGCGACACTTGTAGAAAGGGGACAGGCGGATGTTGAATTGGATGCCATTAATCATTCCGATTGTCGCTGTCATTTTTGTTGCTGTCGTCGCGAGACGCGCCATGAAAATGGACCAAGATAAATAAATTGAGGACATCCTTCTCGCTTTGAGGAGGATGTCTTTTCAAAGAGAAAGGAGGGAATAGATGGATACGATCACACATACGCTGTTCGGTCTCACATTATATGGAGCAGCAGACAAGCGCGAGTTACAGAAAAATGAGAAGCGGGCGTTGCTCGTGACGACGCTCGTCGGGAGTCAAATCCCGGATGCGGATGTCATCTCGCGGCTTTGGGACACGGAAGGGATGTATCAGATGTGGCATCGCGGCATCACGCACTCGATTTTCCTCGTCCCAATATTCGCGCTGCTCATCTATTGGCTCGTCCGCGTTCTCTTCAAGGTAACGGATAAGCGTTATTTTTACTGGGCGATGCTCTCGGTATTCATCCACAACACGGCCGACGTGTTCAACGCCTGGGGGACGGGTTACTTCGAGCCGTTGTCCGACGCTAGGCTCACGTTAGGCGTCATCCCGATCGTCGACTTCGTCTATTGGGGTATTTTCCTCGTCGCGTGGCTCATCGCGCGCCGGACTGACGTGAGGCACACGGTGTACCGTTACGCCTGGGCTGCTATCCTTGTCCACGTCTTGATTCAAAGTGCACAAGGGGCGTACCTGTATCAGTCGTACGCGAAAGATCATGAAGAAGTCGCATTATCGGCGTCGTTCATCCCGACCCAGTTCACGGTCGTCACGAAGACGGACGATACTGTCTCGATTTTCAGTGATTCAGTGTATCAATCGTCTGAACTTCAATATGAATTGACGAGTGCGGACGACGCTGACTTGACTCCGCTCTTTGATGAGAATAAAGAGGCACTCACGCTGAAGCAATGGTCACCCTTCGTTGTCGTTGTCGAGGAAGACGAGCGACTCGGTCTATTCGACCCGCGTTTCTTTGACGGCGAGTCGTCATTCCTCTACGAATACATCGAATTGTAGGTGATCCGATGCGACGCCTCCGATACTTATTCATCTTCGGCTACGAACAGGCACTCAGTTGCCTCTTCGCGGTCGCCATCTTCGGCGCGCTCGCGTTGACGAAATGGATCGACTTTCCGATTCCGCGCTACGACGTCCTCCTCATCTGGTGTCTGTTCGTCCAAGTCGTGCTCGTCAAGACTGGGCTCGAGACAATGGAAGAACTAAAAGTAATCAGCTGGTTCCACGTCATCGGGCTCGGCCTTGAGCTGTTCAAAGTCCAGATGGGGTCGTGGAGCTATCCGGACGAGGCACTGACGAAATGGTTCGGCGTGCCGCTCTATGCTGGGTTCATGTATGCGAGCGTCGGCAGCTACGTCGTCCAATCGTGGCGTCGGCTCGACCTCGAGTTTTTGAAGATGCCGCCGCCGCTCATCGCCTTCGGTCTCGGGATCGCCATCTATTTTAACTTCTTTTGGCACCACATTTGGCTCGACTTGCGCTGGGTGTTGATTGGTCTTGTCTTTCTTACGTTCGGTCGGGCCATCGTCACGTATCGGCTCGACGACCGTCGCTTCACGATGCCCGTCGTCGTCGCCTTCTTTTTGATCGCCTGTTTCATCTGGTTCGCCGAGAATATCGTCACGTTCTATAACGGTTGGGCGTATCCGAACCAGTTGAGCGGCTGGGCGCTCGTCGACCTCGGCAAACTGTCGTCGTGGTTCTTGCTCGTCATCATCAGCATCTTACTCGTGGCGTGGCAGAAGCGACGCCAAGAATGGTAAACACAGACAAGGCGTGACCGGATTTCGGTTACGCCTTGTCTTCGATTTGGAGCGTTCTTTTTGGGGAGCGGGCAATCATATGGACGACGAGCACGTAGAGCGGGAATACGAGCGTGAGGGCGATGATCAAGAGACCGATGACGGGACTCGGCCATGCCGCCTCGCCCGGGGGAGGAACGAGCCGTGTCCACACGTACGTGAACAAAGCTAAGTAGGGAAGCCATAAGATGTAAAGGAAGAAGTTCCAACGTGACATAGGGAGCAACAGTAGGAGCTTGATGAGGACGCGCGCGAACAAAACGAGTGAGGCGAGTCCGCTCACGGCGATGACGAGCACATACCCGTCACCAATCAACAAATACAGACGACCGCTGTTGGCGAGGAGCTGAATATTAATGAGTAAGGTGAGGGCCAGTAAGATTGAGATCGATTGTAACTTGAGGAAGTTGGTCATGAAAGTCTCCTTTTCTAATCAGATAATCGTGATAGCAAGTTCGTCATTTGAGTTGTTGAGGGCATAGACAGTAGCATAATGTATTCACGATTCCAGATTTTATTCGCAAATAATTTTCGGAATATTGTATTTATTCACATGCTGATTGTGATAGAATCATAACAGTGTATATGGATATTTTTAACTTTAGTATCCGTATTATAAGCTATATTATGGATTGCATACATGAAAGCACGACAAGGTTATACGAAATCGATGTATTTTTGGAAAGGGGAAGAACACGATGCACTGGATTGCTCAAAAATCGGCTCAGTTTTTTATCACATTGTTTGTGTTGATTGCGATCAGTGCTTTGCCGTCACTCGTCGTGCAACTCGAGTTCGTGCCATCGAACTACTGGAACGGGCTGCAACAACAATTCAGTCAGTTGACGAAACTTGATGAGATCACGTATTACAACGTCACGGCGCAACAAGAGTTACCGTTACTGCCAGCGCTCGCGCCGCTCATGAAAGAGACCGTCATCATCTTTATGACGTCACTTGCCGTCTCGGTCGCGTTCGCCCTACTCTACGCTTATTTCTTTTATCGGAGCGGGAAGCGTGTGCGGACGGTGTTACAACAAACGAGTCAGACGCTCGAGATGGTCCCGGATCTGTTTTGGCTTATCTTCACGCAATTCCTCGCCATCACGCTCTACAAACAGACGGGATTCAATCGTATCGAGGTCGCGGGTGGCTTTGCCGAGTACATACGTTTTTTGCCGATTGTGACGCTGACACTCACCATTTTGTTTTTCTTACTTAAATGGTTGACGAAGCATATCCTTGAGGAGGAAGCGACCCCGTTCCTCGAGCTGGCTCGGGCCAAAGGTGTCCGACCGGCCGCCTTGTTCTGGAAACACTTGCTCCCGAATTTGGTGTATCGATTCTACCTCTTTTTCCGATCGAATTTGATTACGGTACTATCGAGTCTTTTGATTATCGAGTATTTGTTCAACGTGCAAGGCATCTTCCGTTTCGTCGTCTATAATCCGGTGATGCCGATCCTCCTCGTCATTTTACTGGTCGTTTATATTCCGATCTTTCTTGTGGACGTGTTGGCGGAATGGCTTATCCCGGATGCATGGAAAGGAGGGGTTTGATGCGCCGCGCACTCATGCGTGATCCGATTTTCTTAATCGTCTTCACGATTTTAATGGGCTTACTTGTACTCAGTATCGGCAATACGATTTTTCGCGACGGGCAAGTCGATCAATTCTTGAATCGGTACTCAGAGGAAGGGCGATTGATTGGCATCCCGCCGCTTGAACCGTCGAAAGACCAATGGCTCGGGACGGACCGGGCCGGGAACGACTTGTTCCAAATGATGATTGAAGGGTTCAAATGGACGGTCGGCATTTGTGCGACCGTTGCGCTCGGGCGGATGGCGCTCGGGTTACTCGTCGGGATTCCGCTCGCGTTCCGCGGGGCGCGGTTGAATCGTTACTTCAAAATGGTGTTGGACGGTTTTTTAATTCTACCGATCTCGTTACTCGCGATGATGATGTTGTTCTCGTCCTTGATGTTCGCCGACTCGACGATGGTGCCACCACTCGTGGATCGCGTCTCGCTCCAGCTCACCGTCTTCATCCTACTCGGGTTACCTGCTGTCACGCTTTATTTGATCACAGAAGTGAGGCAACTGCTGAAACAAGAGTTCATGGTCGTCGCTGAGACGTTAGGAGGCGGCGTTTGGCATCGGACGAGACGACATCTGTGGCCGCACCTCGTCCCGACGTTGGTGATCGTCTTCATGCAGCAGTTCGTGCAAACGTTGATGTTACTCATCCATCTGTCGTTGTTCGGTGTCTTCTTTGGAGGAACCGTGTTCTTGTTTGAAGGGGTCATGCCGACGCTATTCGAATGGTCGTCGATGTTCGGGTATTATTTCAAGCAGTTCACGGCGACGACTTGGATGACGAGTCATATCTTCCTCGTCCCGGCCATCGGACTGTCCTTGCTCGTCTTCCTCAGCAATTTGTTGACGAGCCGACTCGAGCGGGCTTTCCGGTTACGACGTCAAGAAGCGATCGTGGTCGATGAGACGGTCTCGCAAGCAGAGGCGGCAGCGGCCTCGCTCGCCGATCCGTTCACGCTCGTTCATGCGGATGGTGCGCTTCAACTAAATCGTCACAAGCGTTTAAATGATATCGGTTAGAAGAGGCATTCCCTTCATCGGGAACGCCTTTTTCTGTTACGTCAAACAACTTCGTACACATTGATGTCAGAATAATCAAATAAAATAATGGTTATTTGGATAAATCTTGCTATAATTGATTCAACTAATAATTACCAAATGATAACTTGGAGGTAAAAATATGGGTGAATTTAAATGCGTACAAATGTCTCGAAAGTTTCAGGGGGACGGAATCGATACATATGCGTTGAAACCAATCAGCATAGATTTCAAAACAGGGGACTTCGTCTCTGTCATTGGACCATCTGGGTCAGGAAAATCGACATTACTGAGTCTTCTAGGAACGCTCGACGTGCCGACGAGTGGGGATTTGTTTTTTGACGGGGAAAAGTTAAGTCAAATGAACGCGAAGGAGCTGGCCGACTTTCGATTTGAGAAAGTCGGATTCATCTTCCAACAGTTTCACCTTATCCCGACATTGACGGCCGTCGAGAACGTGATGGCACCACTCTTCGGTCGTAAGGTAGACTATGACAAAAAAGAGCGGGCTTTGTCGCTACTCGCACGTGTAGGGTTACAGGAGAAGGCGGAGTCGTTGCCGTCCCAGTTATCGGGCGGGCAGCAACAACGTGTCGCGGTCGCACGTGCCCTCATCCATGAGCCAGAGTGGCTACTCGCCGACGAGCCGACCGGGAACCTCGACTCGGAGACGGGCGAGGTCATTTTCGAATTGCTACGGGAGTTGAATCAAGAGAAGGGTTGCGGCGTCATCTGTGTGACCCATGACCCGAGTATCGCCGAGCGGGCCGAGGTACAGATTCGTATGAAGGATGGCGAAATCATCGAGGTGATGGATACGAGGGTGTCGGGACATGCTTAAGTTCATCTGGAATTCGTGGTGGCGCAACAAGGAGCGATTCATCCTGCTCCTCGTCGGTGTCTTAATCGTCAGTACCGGGTTGTCTTATCTCGTCGGATTGACCGAGTCGAACAAGGGGACGGTCGTCTCTGAGCTCGAGAAGCGTTGGAAGTCCTCGTATCATATCGTCGTACGGCCCCCGGGCTCGCGGAGCGTGACTGAGGAGCTGAACCTGCTCGAGCCAAACTATATGAGCGGTTTAGACGGCGGAATCACGCTCGAGCAGTATGAACAAATCAAACAAATTAGCGACATCGAGGTAGCGGCACCAATCGCGATGATTGGCTCTTACGAATACTTCAAGAAAATCGGCACGTTTCAAACGGACGAGCCGAAAGTATATCGCGTGAAATTTATTGAACGTACGAACACGGGTGCAGGGATTGAGGAAGACATTTCTCACCTCTATGTTCTAGGGGACTGGCGCCCGATGGAAGCCGACCCGAACTATGGTATGTCGCCAGCTGACGTCGGAGAGACCATCGAGCCGATTTTGGCTTCCAATTTCATGATTGCCGGTATCGATCCGGAGGCAGAGGCGAAATTGGTCGGTCTGGAACAGGCGGTAGTGAAGACTGAGCATAGTCAGTATTTCTCTGAATCAGATAACGCGAGTTTGAATGAACAGGGAATCGTTCAAGTTCCCGTGATCATGAGCACCGAGAACTTTGTCGATATGACCATGGCCTATGAGTTAGAAGAAGTTAAACTCCCTATCGACACAACAGACACCCGAGAAATCGCCAATTACGTACGGGACAAAGGGGGAAAGGACTATCTCGAGAGCCTTTCCGGGAAAAAGATTGATGAAGTCGATCCCGTCGGTAGTAAGGAAGTGCATAAGGAAGTCATCCAGTCGCTGCTGAACGGGGAGCAACTCGGCTTCTCGGATGAGAATGATGCATTCAACTTCCTTATGATGCGTCCCTCTTCACTGGACTATGAGACCGTCACGAGCCCGTTCGCTGAGCGTTGGCCGTTCGCCTATCAGGTGAAACCTTACGAGGTCCCTGAGGATAGCATTTATCCGTTCAAACAGATGTATCGGCCGCTCAATATGTTCAGTGAGACGGGATTGGATTGGCCGAAGGTAAAGCTGAATTATATCGGGGCCTTTGATCCAGAGAAGCTCGATATGGCACGCGACCCACTCACCGACCTGCCGATGGAGACGTATTTCCCGGCTAAGGCCGACTGGGTCATCGATGCGAATGACGAGCCGGTCAACCCGGTGAAACAAATGTTGCCGCTCAACAACGACCGTGGCTTTCTCACGAGACCGCCGCTCGTCCTGACGACGCTCGATGCGGCGGTGGCCATCCTCGGCGACAAGCCAATCTCGGCGATTCGGGTCAACGTGAGCGGTGTCGACGAATTGAACGAGGTGAGTGAGGCGAAGCTCCAGGCCGTCGCGAAAGAGATTGAGGAGACGACCGGACTCATCACCGACGTCACGCTCGGGTCGTCCCCGCAGATGGCGTTGACGTACTTACCGGGTCTCAAAGAAGGCGAGGCGCTCGGCTGGGTCCAACAGCCTTGGGTCCGATTAGGGTCCTCGTTCACCATCTTCGAAGAGACGAAGATGGGCATGGGCGGTGTCATTGCGAGCGTTATCCTCGTCGCGATTTTGTACGTGTTCACGTCGAACGTGATCATGTTGTACGCACGCAAGAAAGAGTTCGCGGTGCTCCTCTCGCTGGGCTGGGGTCCGCGTCAATTGTCTCGTCTCCTCTTGATTGAGGCTCTCTTGCTCGGCGGTGTCGTCGCCCTTGTCGCTTGGTCGATCTTGGGCGCGTTCCTTCTTGCCGGGGACACGGCGACGACAGGTCTTCGTGTCGTCTTGATCGGGTTGGGGGGGCTCGGGATTTATGTGCTCGGGTCACTCGTCCCGATGTTGATGATCCGACAAATTAAACCGTACGAGGCGCTCCGTTCCGGTGCGACGACGCGTGGGTTGCGGCTAGTCCGGGCCGAGGGCGTGCTCGGAATGGCGCTAAACCAGCTCGTGACGCAATGGAAGCGCACACTGTTGACGCTTCTCGCCATCGCCGTGCCGACGAGCCTGTTCATGTTCTTCCTGTTCGTCTCGGTCCGCCTGCAAGGCGTCATGTTTACGTCGCTCCTCGGGGAGTACGTCGCCCTCGAGGTCGGGACGATGCACTATGTCGCCATGGGGGTGTCCCTCCTCATCGCGGTCCTGACCACGACAGAGGTCATGTGGCAGAACATTAATGAACGCAGAAGTGAGATCGCCATCCTGAAGGCGACCGGATGGCGCTCGGCCAACGTGCGCCGCCTCGTGCTTGTCGAAGGCGGACTGCTCGGGCTATTGGCCGGTCTGCTTGGTCTAATCGTCGCCGGTGTGCTCGTCTGGAACGTGTATGGATCGCTCCCGCTCACCGAAGTGTTGTTCCTCTCGGCGACGCTCTTCGTTCCAATTTTGACCGGAGTCGTTGGCGCGTTGCTCCCGGCCCAGATGGCCGTCAACGTTTTGCCGTATCAAGCGATGCGCGGGACGCAGGTGAACACGAGACGGACCGAGCGTCGCTTCAAGTGGGTCCTCGGGTCTGTCGCAGGCGGGCTCGGCGCAGCCGTCTTGACGCTGTTCTTCTTTGCGTTACCAGAAGCGGGCGAGCTTGGATCACCTGATGTGGACAAGCCGATTGTACAAGGAACGACAGGTGAGAAATTAGCAGATCTTCAGGATAAGAAAAACGAGGAGACGTCTCCTGGGGAAGAAGTCGTTGTGGTAGAAGACGCCATCCAAGAACGGGGGGAAGCGGCATTTCGTTTCTATGAAGTAACGAATGCAGAACGTGAAGGTGAAGAAATACAAGTTTTCAATCCGGTCGATACGCCAGGTGGCATACAGATTTCCACTCCGACAGCACGTTTACTCACCATTCCCGTTCAAGTTACGGTAAAGCCAGAAGATGTCCCGGGCCAAGAAGATTTTCCCTTTAGGTTCATGCCTCAACACTATCCTTTACTCGATGGACAAGGAGATAAGTATGAAGTGAAAGATGTAACGATTCTTGAGGAGGGAGGATGGGATGGCAAATCCCAGCTAACCGTCCCGGCAAACGTCAAAGTTTTGTTGACCTATGAGATCCCTTCAGAAGTTGACCGCGTTGCATTACTTGTAAATGGAAACTTGTTTATTGGAGAACATGTATATGTAATCGACTTTGCTTCTAAGTAAAAATTGAATAGAGATTGAAGTGATTAACGGAGACACAAAAAAATATCAGTTCTTTGCGCTTACCTCGCTAGTCTCTCTTAGTAAATTATTGACGAGCCGACTGGGCTTTCCGGTTACGACGTCAAGAAGCGATCGTGGTCGATGAGACGGTTTCGCAAGCAGAGGCGGCAGCGGCCTCGCTCGCCGATCCGTTCACGCTCGTTCATGCGGATGGTGCGCTTCAACAGGGGAACCAAAAGAGAACGGATGGAATCAGTTACTGATCCCATCCGTTTTTGCAACTCATGAATTGAAGAAACATAAAGTCATTAATCTTCGGGGTATGATTTGAGCTCTTGCATCCATTCATCAAGCATGTCATAGTCGATTCTTCCTGATTTCGCCGTGTAAAAGAAGCCGCGGTAACGGACGGTGTCGGCACTATTGACAATAAATTCATCGAGCTCATCCCCGTCTTTGTCATACAATGTGATGCGGTACGAGTACCCCATATAACCGAAGCTCACTTTCCCTTTTTGGAACGTGACATCATTCAAATTTTGCATGACGGCGTTGATGTCGTCTCGGTCACTCAAGTCGAGCTCGTAACCGCTCTGACCGTCAAATATGTGAATGCGAGCGACGCTCGATGGTGTTGTCGTGATGACGCGTTGCGGGATGTACGTCGTCGCATACAATAATCCGGAGATAGTGAAGACGAGGATGAGCCATTTACGTTTCTGATACGATTTCTTCAACGTACTTCTCCTTCATGTTAGTCTTCAATGACATCTTTCCCTTCTAGACGGAGCTTCTCAAGCGCGGCGCGCATCTGGTCGATTTGTTCGACGGAATGGCGTTCCCAAGCACCAAGCTCGGCCACGACTTTGATCGGTTCGCTCGAGCGGTACGACCGCGTCGGATTGCCGGGGAAGCGTTTGTCCGTCAAGTTCGGATCGTTCTCGAAGTCACCGGTCGGTTCGACGAGATAAATGCGTTCACGGGCATCCCCGCTCGCCAGTTCGGCTCCCCATTTGGCGGCGTCGAGGGTGGCCGTGAAGTAGATATAGTTCGATTGTTTGTCTTGATAGTTCGAATCGCGTCGCGGTTCCAGTAACTCTCCAAGCTTCAGTTCGGCTTTCGTCCCGTGAAAGAACGGGCCACGGTCGAGCGGTGTGTTGTCATCGTTCATGTATCATCTCTCCTTCAGTCAGGCTGTCTTCATAGTGTAGTGGATGAAATTAGAGGGAAATAGTCTGTGTTTGGTTCGAGAATTTCGATATAATGAAAATGGGAAGAGCGACTTGCTCTTCTTTTTTTCATGTATATCAAAGTTTTTTTCGGAAGGAATAACTCGTGATGGCGTAGTCCATCTTGTCCGTATAAAAACGGTGCGCCTCGGTTCGGGCGAGTCCAGACTCGAGGGCAACGTAATGGGCGCCACGATCGCGTGCGTATTCGTGGACGAAGTGAAGCAGCATCTCACCGTACCCGTTCGAACGATGCGCGGCGCACGTCACGAGGTCATATATGTAGACGTGCTTCTCGAGATAGAGATTGACGCGAACTTCTATGCCCGCGAGCGATACGATCGTATCGTCTGCGTATAGCGCATAAAGTTCATAGCCTTGGGGCCGCATGGCGGCGACGAGCTCACGATAGGCGTCGAGGGTCAGGTCGGTCCGCAATTGGTTCATGACGAGGAACGATGCGTCGAGTTCGCGTGGTGACTGGATCGGTTTAATGCTATAGACGGTCGATGAAATGGGAATCATGCCTCCTTGATGGTGTGTTATATATTGATTTCGCTCTCGTGTGACGTGATTCCTGTACAGACAAGACAAGTCACGCAGACTACGAAAAAGCCCTTGAACAATCACGTCCTCCGACGGATCGTTCAAGGGCTTACTAGGTCAAAACGATTCTAATGAAGCGATGAAGCCCTCTCAAGAATTGCATCGACCATGACCGTGGCGTTCTCAAGCGTCACTTCATAAAACATGTCCTCGTATGTCAGTCTCACGTGCTCGCCGCTCTGTAACTCATAGTCCTCGAGCAACGGACGGATGCGGTCGTGGACGACTTGCGCCGCCTCTGGAGACGTGTACGGAAAGATGATGGCGAACGTGTCATGGGCGATTCGGTATTTTTGGTCCGTACGCCGTGTCGCCCTGTGGAGTTCGTCACTGAAGTAATTCAAAAACCATTCATACTCCGTGCGTCCATATGTCTCTTCGAAACGCATAAAGTCGTCAAATTGAATGAACGAAACCGAGAAAGCACCACCATGGCGGACGAGACGGTCACGTTCGCTGTTGACGTTCAGTTGAAACCGCTCGGCGTTATCGAGCCACGTTTCGGGGTCAACGGCAATCAGTTGTCGCGCACGTTCTTCAAGTGCGTATCGCGATCGTTGAACGCGCTTCACGAGTTGGTGAACGAGGCCAGAAACGACAGATAGCATGAGGAGAAGTGTGGTAAACCCGATCCCGCGCCAATTGAAGAACTGGACTTCCCCTTGTGCATTTAGTGGGGCAAACGATTGGAAGTAGATGAAGAGAAAGACGAGCAGTGTCACAGAAATCGACAAGCCAGCCCGCATCCCGAAGGCGAGTGAAGTTATGACGATGACCGGCAAAATCAATAAGCCGAGAAATCCGCTGTCACTTTCCACGAGCAAGATGGTATAGAGTATCGTTCCGATGAGCAGGGAAGAGATTAGACCAATCAGCTTTAACGATTCGTTGGTCCATCGGTTCATAGTCATCCCTCCTTGTGTATCTTTTGAGTTTGAGGCTTTCCCTCACAATTATCCCATGTATAGGTGGGTTAACCAAGAGAAGGCACTTTATGTTCATTATAGAACAAGGGATGGCGTCGGATTATCGACTTTTCGAAATGAAGCGAGTACATTCCTTACATATTTCAAGGTAAAACGAACAGAGACAGCCGTTTCCTATAAACGACTGTCTCTGTTCATTCATGACGCTTCTTCAAATGATGCGGTATCGTACAATGAACGTCTCGAACGTTCGAGCACAACCCGGATCGTGATTAAGCCGACGAGCAAGAACGCGAGCGAGAAGGCGACGTACGTCGAGCGGATCCCGACAAATTCTGCGAGCAAACCGATACCGAACGTCAAGCTGATAATCAAGACAGACTCCGCGACGCTGATCACCCCGGAGAAGCGGCCCATCAGGTCGGTCGGGACGTTGTTTTGATAAAACGACAAGAAGCCGGTGTTCGCGAATGACAAGGCGAACGTGAGTAAGAAGAAGCCGACAGACGCGACCACGAATGATTCCGAGAAGGCAAAGACGAGATAGCCGATAGGCGTCATCACAGCACCGAAACTAATCAAGAACGGCAACGTCATCCTCGCACTGAACGTCGCATTGATGATTGATCCGGCGATAATCCCGGCTCCGGCGACACTGACAAGAAAGCCGTAACGGCTCTCGGAGAAATCGAGCACTTGCGTCGCAAATGATGCCTCGAGCGAGTCGAGTCCGGACATGAAAATCGTCATGACGCAGAAAAGGCTATAAACGAGCGTCACGTAGCGCTTCGTCGACGCGAAGCGTACGACCGTCTTCCAATCCTCGATGATCATGCGTACACTGAACACCTCGACTACGTCACGGGCCGTGTATAGCGTCGGCAAAAGCGCGAGGATGCCGACCGAGACGAGTAGCGCCAACGCATTCAACTGAATGGCGAGCGTCGGACTGCCAATCATAAACAAAAGCCCGGCGATAGCTGGTCCTAGGATAAAACCAGCCGATTGAACAAAGTTCTTCATGGCGTTAAACCGCTGGCGGTCGCCACTCGGGACGAGTTTCGTCATGTAGACGAGGGACGCCGATTCAAAGACGGAACTGGCGATGTTCAATAGAAAGACGAGCACGTAAATGAGCGCGAGCGAGTCGATGAAGGCGAGACTGAAGACGACGACGGCGCGTAGCGCGTCGAGCAAAATCATCAGGCGTCGTGTATCCGTGCGGTCGATGACCGTACCTGACCAGAAGTTGGCACAGAGAGCCGCGAGCGGGACGAGCATGTAGAGGACGGACACGGCGAACGGCGACTGCGTCATCTCGAGGACGATCAAGTTGAGGGCGATGAAGTACACCCAAGCCCCGAGGTTCGAGATGCCGACCCCAGTGAGCAAAAGTAAAGGTTGTTTCCAAGATCGCATCGCAATCGTCTCCGTTCAAATCAATTTTGAACAGTATGTCACAAAAATGACTGAGGCGCCATAAAAATCAAGTAAATTCAAAATTTTGTGTGGGAAAGGGAAGGGAGTTGAAGTACACGACAGAGGAGAAACAACGTTTAGAAGCTTGCAGACGAGAAATAAGAATCGATTTGATGTGGAACGTCTTCAAGGTCATCAGTCAGCTGGACGACATGCGAGACGTGATAAAACGTGCTTGTCGTCTCGACATTCGTCATGCTGTCGGTCGTGTCGTGAAGAAACACCGGCACGCCTGAGCCGATGGCAATCCCGAGCTCCACGTGGCTGCCTTTCCCGGCCGGAAGCAAGATGACGACAAAGTCAGAAGTCTTGATGGCGTCACGCTCTTTCTCTCCGATGTCGCGTAGCGCATCGACCGAATCGGCTCGCGCATTACGCGTCCAATCGTATGTATGGGTATGCCCCTTGTGCGGTGAGCAGATCGCGTAACCGTCTGACGTTCTCGATGTTATTAAACCCTGACCCGATATAGTAGTACATTGAGTTTCCTCCCATTTAAATTTGATTCAAGTTAACTGCGACGACCCACCAAAGGATGAGACTGAATGACAGCGCAAAAGCGACAATCAGTCCGATTCCGACAACGAACCGTTGGCGGTAAGTCCAATGATGCTTCTGTCCGAGAAGGGTACTGAATCCCATGACGGACAACAGGAGAAGCCCTACTGTTCCGCCTAACCAAATCGATTCATTCACGTCAGGCAGATTCGGCGAAAGTAGGAAATGGATGAGGGCGGTGATGAGACTGGCCAATCCAATCAGCAACCAACGGCTCATGTCGATCTCCGTGACACCATCATCGCAATCTCATGGATACCAAGGATGAACAGTCCGATGAAAAAAGCGAACAAGGCGATGAAGTCTGCCTCGACGTTGAAAAAGAAGTTGAGCCCGAAAAGTGGGGCCACGAATAACAAGTAGAGCGGATATTGAATCGCGAACAAGGCGTCAAGGATGACGATGTCGTACACATACGTCTCGAAGCTATGTAACGTGAACACGGTCACACCGGCGAACAAGAGGGCGGTCACATAAAGCTTGGCGACCCGGTCGTTCAAAACGCACGTCCCAATCATACAGAGGACGAGCAAGACGGACGCCGTTGCCTGAAGTGGTCCGATTGTCGCATCGGGGAACGTGACCGAAGGGATGACGTTTAAGACAAAGGCGATAGCATAGACGCACGATAGCGTCACGATGCATCGTTTTTTAATGTTCATGTTGAAGCTCCTTTCATTGATTTCGCGCGAGTCTGGCCAAAACGTGCATGGCATCGTCCGCATCGAACGAGCTGTACCAACGGACGTCTTTTGAATCGAGGATACGGTAATGGCTACTGATGACGTTTTGTTGCATCACATAATCACCATCTGTCGAGATCTGCTTCCACCAGACCCGGCCGCCGAGCGTCTTCGATTTCGGCTCATAGGCGACCTCTTTAGCGAGCAATTTCACGAACTCGACCGGGTCGTCCCCAATCTCATTTAACAGAATTTCGCTATCATTGAAGAGCGTGCAGAGCGTGACGACCGTGCCCCAGTTGGCGACAGTCCGTTCTTTCTCGATTTGGATGAGCGTTTTTTTTGAGATGCCGAGCACCTCGGCCATTTCTTCTTGCGAAAACTGTTGCTCGATCCGAATCGATTTCATATGTTTTGAAATAGTTTGGATAAAATCGTTCTTATTCATGGTCCACCTCAATTGACTACTAAAAAGGATATTATGACAATAACTTACAAGTGTAATTTTACACTATACAAAATCGTTGTCAATTAGAATCAATGGGAATATAAAACATATTTTAAGGATGATGAGGTAAAATGAAGAAAAATAGAGGGAGGTAGTCATATGACGAAAGAAGAATTGCTGGCGTTATTACCGACGTCCGAAACGGAAATTCGATTGAAGGATGCAGAAGGGCTGCCGCGTTTCGCATTCTTAAACGAACGCGACCGTTTTGACGAGGTACAAGGAGAGGTTTTCGATGAGGAAGAGCCGTGGCCAAACCATCTCCCCGTCATCGGATATGAAGATTTCCTCGGGGACCTCGTCTGTGTCGACTTGAAGACAAATGAAGTCGTCATCGTTGACCATGAGACAGGTGATCATGTCGAGCAAATCGCGCCTTCGTTTGAAGATTGGTTGCAGTCAGAACGATGACATGGGAAGACGTGCGAAAGTTTCTCCCGACCGAAGAGTGTCCCGTCACCATGACGACCTCTTCGGGTGAACGGCTGCCTGCGACGCTCCTCACTATTGAGGATGCGTCACACCTTCCATTATCTCCGCTCGGGCAACGAATCGGATATGACGCTTCCGGTGATTGGCTCATGTACGGACGAGATGAGACGCTCTTTTTATGGAATGAGATGAACAATCAGATCAAATCGATTCGGACGCCGATTGAGACGGTGCTCGACATTGCGCCGACAAACCAGCGGCTCATCGAACTCTTTAAGCAGGTGAACAGAGGAAAGCTGGCGACAGATGAACTTCCGAGGCGCCGGAACGTCCCGTCTCGCGAGGATCTTGTCGATTGGTTATGCGCTGTCCGTACAGGCGCGCTGACGTTCGAAAACGTCTCCGATTTGGCAGCGGACGCATTAGAGCGGACGGAAGACATGCACGTTGATGCGAGTGTGATGGACGGGCTGACGTTTTTGCACGGGGTCGACCTTCAGGTAGAGCCGGGTGTATATTGGCATGAGAGAGAAGAGCTCGAGCGTTGGATTGACGATCTGCGAGAAAGGGAGGGGTGACGATGAGGATTTCAATCGAACAGTTGGGTCAAGGCGGGCTGACGCGCGAGATACCTAAATTGGATGCCTTGATTACGTTACTTCATCAGAAGATTCGGAGCTTGAAGCTTACACTTCCTTGTGACGCGTCGCTGACGGTTGTCTGTTGTGACACATTGTCGAGTGAATCGCTTCAGGCCATTGTGTTTCAGCATAACAGCACACCGGTGTATGTGGCACCAATCAATGAAGAAGTCACCCCGGAACGGGCGCTGACCGAGTTGGAGCGTGCATTACGCTTCTTTGCACCGAACGTTTTCACGCCAGACGTGCGACATACGTTGCGCGATCACGTCGAGCGTCACGACTATACGTTCGAAGCAAACTTGATGCGAGCGAAAAATAAGAACGAGACGATTCGGGCGAACTTGATTGTCACGATAAGAGAGGATAAAGCTAGGGTATCGCTTGATTTATATGACATTCATGGTAAACGTCGCTGGATGAAACGGGAAGCCGTCATCGAGGTCGATGCATCGTCGTTCGATCGTTCCTTTCCGAGAGGGTATCGAATCTCTCGTCAGGTGTACAAGTTGCACTGGGATTCACTCTATACGTTGGATGTGATCGGGTGGCTCGGAGACCGGTACAGATTTCGTGTCTACCCGAAACAAGACGGGAAGTGGTGCGTGACCGGTCAAACGCTAGAGCGGAAACGTTTAGAACGATCAGGCTTGGACAGATTGGAAGGTGAGCGAACTTGAAGAATGTACATGGTGGTTGGTTGTTTGCCCTTGGTCTAATCAGTTTATGTGTCTGGGCTGCGCTCGGGTACGGTGCATATCGTTTCGTAACAGCAGGCGACACGATCGATGGTGTGCCAAAGGGCGAGCTCGTCTATGAATCAGTCTCACCTGACGGGACACAGACGATGTTCTTCTATCGAACGAGCGGTGGGGCGACGACCGACTTTGCGATGTTAGGAGAAATCGAACACCGTGGGTCGACAGAACATGAGCGTATCTTCTGGGAATATCCATGCGAAGAAGTGACAGTCGTTTGGGAAGAAGGGCTCGTCACGATCAACGACGTGACGCTTGATCCGGTGCGCGAGGTGTATGACGCACGATACGGCACATATGAACGTGTGAGAGACGACTGAGGAGGTCAAAACATGGGATGGTTCGAGCATTTAGATGGTGTGGCTTTTCGACGTGCGATCCGGTGCCGAGACGTACGGACCGTGCTTGCAATGGCTGCTACATATGATGACGACACGGTGCGCGATTTGTTTTTAACAGTTGGATATGACGAAGGTGACCTCTCGCTTTATGATTTTATCGTCGAAATCATTCAAATAGAAGAGACGGCACAATGGCATGAAATCGCCTCGCTTTTATTAAGCCAGCCGTTTTGTCACCATGCAGGCGCCTATGAGCGGAGTTTTTCACACGCGATAAGGGCCACTGAACTTGATCCTGACGATGTTCGGTTGAAAGAGTATGTATTATTCTTTCATGTCATTCTGGACAAACTGCTTAGTGAAGAGGAGGCGGAGCGATTGGCACTCCAAATCTTAAGCGTTTCCCCTTCTAGCCACGTCGCACGCCAACATGTCTATAGTGAAGCGGGATGGACGCAACTTAGACGACTCGATTCAAAAACGACGTTCTAACAAGAAGACGAAAGGAGTATAACGATGAACGAGACAATGTATGAAGCTGTTGATGCCGATTGGTGGGGTGAGGAGCTCATCACGTTACATCATGCAGATGGCGTTGCCATCGTGACGTGGCGAGCGAATACGATCAAACTCAAACTCGACCTGACCGACCCGTTCATCCGGGTGATCGACGAGGCGACATTTGTCATTGTCGACTTTACTCGCGATGATACAAAACCGAATGCTTGGACTGTTCGAACGGATGGCAGCATCGAGACTTCATTTCATGCCGGTCAATGTATCGCGTCCGTTGCCGTTGATACGTCAAGGATTTGGGTCGGATACGGCGATGAAGGGATTTTTGGTGAAGGCATCGCGACGGAGGCGCTCGTTTGTTTTTCAAAGGGCGGTGACGTCCTGTTTCGCTATAATCCCGAAACGCGTAAAGCACCGATTATCGTTGACTGTGAGCACCTCGTTACGACCGCTTCAGGCGTCTGGACTTTCCCGTCACTCGACGGTGAGTTGACACATATCGATCGTAACGGACAAATTATCGTCTATCGTACACCGAAAATGCTCCATGAAAGCGAGGCGATGACGATTGTCGAAGAAGCGGCTTATTTTGTGACGGGCGGCGAATTGTATCGTTGGGCGTTCGGTCGGCGTGAGAAGCCGACCCGATGCGGGAGAGTGACCGGTGACCTGCGCGGGTGTGCTGGCGGGTTTATTCAAATTGACGGAACGGATGTCACGTTGCTTCGTGTGTGAGTCGTTCAGACAGCAAAGACGAAAAACACATTCCCTCTTTTCACCAAAAAAAGTATACTTTATGTGATTGAATGACGAAATGAGGGATTGCAATGCGAATCGAAACCAATTTGCCAGGATTTACGTTAGAAACAATCGAAGCGGTCGAACAAGCGCTCGGGAGCCGTTTGCCGAACGGACTCCGGGAGGCGTGGCTTCACGACAATAAGTTTGAGGTCGGGGAGTGGTTCTTTTACCCAATCAAAGACGAACGCTTCTTCAATAAAACGTGGGACGACATCATCCGTGCGAACAGAGACGAGCGCGGGTTACCGGAAGACTTTATCACGGTCGCTGCGAACGGGAGCGGGGACGAGCTCGGTTTTTTGACTTCAGACGTCGAGACGATCTATATCTGGTGGCATGAGACGGAGGAACTCGAGCGAGTTGCCGACTCAATCGATGCGTTCGTCGAAGTGGTCCGATTGGAGTCGGACGTGATCGAGCGATTCTGTGCGCGTGTCCTTGAAAGCGAGACGGTGTTCGGCTTATCGGCCGAAGCGGACAATGGCTGGGCATATGCGCCTTCAATCATTGAGGCGACAGACGTGTTGCTGTTCTTCTCGACTCGTGAACGCGCACTTGCTTGTAGGGCTGAGGAATGGGAAGACTATCAGCTTATCGAGTTGCCACTTGATTTGTTCGTCGCGGGCTGGTTGCCGAATATGGCGGATGACGGGTTGCTATGTGGATTGGATTGGTCGAGTGACTTGAAAGGGATGGAGTACGATCCCGAAACCGTCCTAGAAGCCATCGAAGAAGAAGACTAATTTTATTTCAAATACCGAATTTGTAATTTTTAAAGGAGAAGTTGTAAGAATGATGAACTGTTTTAAACAGAAGCGCAAGCATAGCGCCCAGTGTGCCTGCTCGGTCTGCCAGACGCCGATCGACACACCGCTCGGATATGGCTCACTCATGCCGACTTATATCGAGGAATTCTCTAAGAAAGAGATGAAGCGGCGCGTCGTTTTGACCGATGACGTCTGCGTCCTAGACGAGGAACATTTTTTTGTGAATGGTTGTCTCGAACTTCCGATTATCGGAGAGGACGACGTCTTCACTTGGAACGTCTGGGTGTCACTCAGCGCGGATAATTTCTTTCGGATGCTTGACGCGTGGGAAGATACGGCTCGTGTCGAACTTGAACCGATGTTCGGTTGGTTCTCGACAGACTTGCCCGATTATCCGGACACGATCAACTTGAAGACGAACGTCCATATTCGAGAGGTCGGCATGCGTCCTTACATCGAACTTGAGCCGACCGACCATCCGCTCGCCATCGAGCAGCGAGTAGGCATCACACGTGAAGGGATTGAAGAACTAGCCCGTATTGTGGAAAGCGACGTGTGAGAGGAGATTCGAATTTGAATGATTACACGAGAGGGTATATTTTTGAGCTTTACTCAGGGAACGAGGTTTTTTCGGCAGAGCAACAAGCGATGATGGATTGCATTAATGCACACATTGAGGCAAAACAGTTCAAGCAGCTCGAGTATTACCTTCAACAGACACAGGGTATCGAACAGATGTTAATTGACCAGGTGATGATGGACCCGACCGATAAAAGCCGATGGGACTGGCTCATCGGGTATGAATTGATAGATACCATCGAAGATTTTGAACGGGTGAATCGCTTCGCGCTAACCGCCTATACATATCATCCGGATGATCCGTTCTATTATGCGCTCGCTTTATATTGGATGGGTTGGAACGATTTTGTCATCACAGACGAGGATGTCG
Organism: Exiguobacterium sp.; assembly: GCF_020832205.1. Lineage (GTDB taxonomy): Bacteria > Bacillota > Bacilli > Exiguobacteriales > Exiguobacteriaceae > Exiguobacterium. Next base: position 20,574 of record NZ_JAFIFD010000024.1, read on the forward strand.
TCTTGGCAGAAACGCTCATCGAACGTGGGCCAGAAGAAGTAAGTGGCTTGCTGTGCATTGCGTTGGCGAGGAGAGACGTTAATCATTTCGATTATACATATGTTCAACGGGCGATTGAACGATGCCCGTGGGCGGTCGAACCATATATGAAGCTCGGAGAACATCGCATGCGTACTAATCCGAAAGAAGGAAAGATGCTCATCAAGCAAGGACTTGACCGTGTGAAGTATAAATGGGGATTTGATCAAAAGGGGCGCTGGTTCAATACGGGCTCACAATATTTCAATCCCAGCACGTGGCGACAAGACACGATCACTGAGCTGCTCGGTCTAAGCATGTCCCGTGACGAGTATAAAAAATATGAACGGATGATCAATAAAAAATAGTCACTTTTAAGAATGGAGCATTGGAATGACCACAATCTCTTTAGCTACACCATCAGATGTGAATGCAATCGAACAACTTTATCTCGCCTGTAAAGACGATTTGCTCCACAGACAGATTTTCCAATGGGACGACCCTTACCCGAACCGCGCCTATTTCGAGGATTGTATCAAAGAAGGCTCCGTCTATATCATGAAAGACGGTGAACAGTTGCTCGGAATCGTCGTGCTTGATGAATGGCAATCTGCGGAATGGAACGAAATTGAATGGCAAGGCGAGAAACCGCTCGTCATTCACTCGCTCATGGTCCATCCGTCGCAACAAGGTAAGGGAATCGGGAACCTCGTTCTCCACGCTTCGGAGCGTTTGGCAAAGGAGCAAGGGTATCACAGCATCCGGCTCGACAGTTTTTCGGGTAATGAAACTGCATGTAACTTTTATCAACGCCATGGTTATGTCGAACGTGGTAGTGTTCATTTTGATTCAAAACCTAAAGGGCATGAACGATATATTTGTTTCGAGAAAGCGTTTGAAAACTAGCATGAAAAGAATAGACCTCGAGTTGAGGTCTATTGTTAATCTTATTGAGTTAAAATGATGATTTTTTCTGTCAACGCTGCTGAAACTGTATAAATGGAATGTTTGTCGTCTGCGCTCATAATCGCACTTCGTTCACCTGCTTCACCTAACCAGAAATAAAAACGTTGTTTGTCTTCGTTCGCATAAACAACATCTACATAGTGTGTAGGATTAGACATGTTCACAATCCCATCTTCTTTCGTGGCACTTTCAATGACTGCACGTAACGTTTCAATCGACGCATCATCATTTAAACTGATTACCTCACCGTCTTTTGAAATGCTAATCTTTGCGATCGAGTCTTTGATCTTCATCTTCTCCGCGCCATCTTCTGAAGATGGACTCGCTTCAGTTTGTTGAGCGACTTTACTCGGATCATTTTCCTTTTGAGTGTCTTCCTGTGATTGACAACCTATAAGAATGGACGGTGAACTACTCACCACTTGCTTGCTTCGCAACCTGAAGTGGGAGCTTCTTGGGAAGACCGTGCTTTTGGTAGCCACGGTTATGGGCCAAGCTCGTCGGGCAGTCCCTGCCCTGGGGTGTTTCGGTCGGCGAGGCGCAACAGGTTGCGGCTCGCGTTGACGTCGCGGTCGTGGTGCGCGCCGCACGCGGCACACGTCCACTCGCGGATGTGCAGGCCCTTCTTGCCGCCGTTCTCGCCGCAGGCCGAACAGACCTGGGTCGAGGCGAACCACGGGTCGGCCTTGACGAGCGTCCGCCCGTAGAATTTACATTTATACTCGAGTTGCCGGACGAACTCGCCCCACCCGGCGTCCCCGATCGATTTCGCCAGGCGGCGGTCCCGCATCATCTCCCTCGGTCTCAGCGTCTCGACCACGACGACTTGGTTCTCGTCGACGATGCGTCGCGACAGCTTGTGGAGGAAGTCATGCCGGCGGTCCCGTACTTCTTCATGCTTTTTGGCCAGAAGGAGCCGCGCCTTCTCGCGGTTCCGGCTACCGGGCTTCTTGCGGGCGAGCGTGCGCTGCGCCCGCTTGAGCCGCGCCTCGGCCTCCCGCAGGTTGCGCGGGTTCGGGATCTTCTCCGTGACGAGGTCGTCGTCCGTCATGGTGGCGAAGTGCGCGAGGCCGAGGTCGACCCCGATCTTATGTTCTGCCGGGACCCACGGCGCGTCGGCCTGCTCGACGAGGAGCGACACGAAGAATTTGCCCGTCCGTGTCATCGACACGGTCGCCGAGCGGATCTCGCCGTCGAGGCCGCGGTGCTGTGTGCAACGGATGAACCCGACCTTCGGGAGCCGGACCCGGTCCCCTTCGATGCGGATCGTGCCGTGCTGGTTGTTCGTCGTGTAGGACGCGCGCGACCGCCGTCTCGACTTGAACACTGGGAAGCCGGCCGTCCCGGCGGAGAACTTCGCGAACGCCGCGTCGAGGTGCAGCTTCGCGTTCGCGAGCGCGAGGCTGTCCGCCTCGCACAGGAACGGGAACAGCGGCTTGTAGGAGGCCGGCGTCGGCGGCTTGCGCCTCGGGCCGCCGCCCGCCTTCGCCTCCTCGTGGATGGCGATGCGGTCCTCGAGCAGCTTGTTGTAGACGAAGCGGGCGCAGCCGATCGTCTTGACCAGGAACTCGGCCTGCGCCGCCGTCGGGTGGAGCCGATATTTGTAGCCCTTCAGCATGTTTCTCCCTCCTCTCGGCCGATGATCGTGATGAGCGCCTTCCTCATCCGATACCCGCGGAGGGGGAGAGGAAATCTGACGGAATAACGAACTTATGTTAGTCATATCTGTCACAGGGATATCCAAAGGATTTGCTAGCAGGCGATTCATCTCCCACCTATGCTGGGCTTCGCCCGAGACGCTTGGAGGTGGGGGAATTCTCGCCAAATTTAGTAAAAAAAGAAACGAGGAGACGACTTATGATTCGATTCGGCATCATCGGCACGAACTTCATCACCGACACCTTCGTAGACACAGTCCAACAAATCAATGGTGGAGAAGTGACGGCCGTCTATTCAAGAACGGCTGAGCGGGCGGACACATACGCCGCTCAACATAACATCTTACATACGTTCACATCGCTTGAAGCGATGGCCACGAGTGACGTCATCGACGCGGTCTATATCGCGAGCCCGAACTCGCTACACGCCGAGCAGAGCATCCTGTTCATGCGTCACAACAAGCACGTTCTCTGCGAGAAACCGTTCGCCTCGAACGTCCGCGAGGTCGACGCGATGCTCGAGACGGCACGTGCGCATGACGTCGTCTTGCTCGAGGCGCTTCGCAACTTGTTCATGCCGAACTTCGACGTGTTGCGTCAAGAACTTCATCGCATCGGTCCGGTCCGGCGCGTCGTCTTGAACAAATCGCAGTACTCGTCACGCTATGACCTGTATAAACGTGGGGATAACCCGAACACGTTCAACCCGGACTTCTCGAACGGGTCACTCATGGATCTCGGCGTCTACTGTCTCGGACCCGCGCTCAAACTGTTCGGTCGACCAAATACGGTATTGGCGAACGCCATCAAACTCGAGTCGGGTGTCGACGGCAGCGGCTCGGCCATCCTATCGTATGACGGGATGGACATCGTCGTGCTCCATTCGAAGATTCACGGCTCGAACTCACCGTCTGAAGTTATTGGGGAGACGGGGCGTATTTTGATTGACGACATCGCCACGTTCGACCGGTTGACGTTCGAAGGGCGTGACGGGACGACCGAGGAGCTCGTCAGCGAACAAATAAACCCGATGGCGTTCGAGATTCAGGAGTTCATTCATTTAATCGAGGCGGGGGAGCGGGAGACATCGCGTCATACGCATGACGACATGCGCATGCTTGCCGATGTCATGACCGATATGCGCCGCCAAATCGACGTCCGTTACCCGGCAGATGAATAAAAACAAGCCTCGAGTGCTGATATGCGCTCGAGGCTTGTTTCATTCTTTGTTCGTGATATATAGGTGTCGGATGAACAGACCGAGCGCGATCGTCATGATCACGGCCGGAATCAAGCCGACAAGGAGTATAGATCCCATGCGTTCATTCCTTTCCGAGCGCTCCGAGGCGCTGTCTCATGTCCGTGAACGACTGTCCGTCTGAGAGGACGCTCAGCTCGCCGGAGACGAGTTCACGCACTTCATCGTTCCACGCGGCACTTAGGCTTTCCTCGAGTCCGATGAGCTCACGAGACGTCCGTTCGATTTCTCGGGCACCGATTGCTTCGAGCTGTTCACGGACAGCAAGGCGCAAGCGTGCGCTCAAGTCGTCCCGGAGCATCGTCCGGCCGTCTCCTTCGAAGAACTGGCTCGTGTTCTTGAACTGTTTTAACACCGGACGGAAAGCGGTTTGGTCAAACGACACCGTCTCGACCGTGTCACGCAGCCAGTCGATCGTCACGTCCTCGTCGAACGCGAACGTCGGCAACAGCGGACGTAACTTCTCAGTCTCTTGCGCGATGAGTCGGGCCGTCTCGTTCTTCAAAAACTTCTCAAGCCGATATTTGAACACTTGGAGTTCTTGATGGACGTCATAAGCGTACTTGTCGAGCGTGCGGACGAGGGCGCGTTCTAGACTCGCCTTCGAACCGTCCACTTCGACCGGATGGAACGTCTCTTTGACGAAGTCCGACAAGCGCAGGAGCGACCGCGTCTCGAGGTGGGCAAGCAGCTCCTTCGCTTCCCGGGCGAACGGTGCGTCAAGTGACGTGACCGGGAGAACTTGCCCACTTTGTAACCGTTCGAGTCGTTCGCGACGTTTCGCTTTGACACTCGCGTCGGCGTCTGCTTCCCGAACGACCTCTTCGAACGAGGCGAGGAGTGCGGCCGTCTCTTCCTTGATGCGAAGCGCGTTCGCTTGGCGCAGGTCGTGGTCGACGAACTGGCCGAGCCGTTCAGCGAAGCGGTCGAATCCTTCGTCGCGCCCGTTCATGGCGTTTCGGCTCGAGATCGGTAACACGGAAGGGTGTCTCACGCCAAGCTTCGTCAATTGCTGGGCCACATAGTCGGTCACGGCATCCCGTTCTGTCTCGTCCGCTGCCAAGTCAGAGGCGTTGACGAGGAAGAACATCTGGTGGTCGCCCGTCCCTTGGACACGTCCGAGCTGGATGACGAGTTCACGGTCGGCCTCGGTAAAGGCGTGATTGTAATACGTCACGAACAACACCGCATCAGCGTCGCGCATATAGCCGAACTGGACCTCGCTATGTCGGTTGAACTGCGAGTCGGCGCCCGGTGTATCGACGAAGATGATGCCGCGCTCGGCCCAAGGGGAGTCGACGTACAGCTCGATTTCTTTGACGATGCAACTCTTCGCTTCTTCCGTGACGAACGAGGCGAACGTGTCATAATCGACCGTCTCCGACGTTCCGAGATGTTGGAGTGGGGCGTGTTTCACCGCGTTCACGAACGGATGGTCGAGTGCGAGCGTCTCGAGCGTCGTCCCGTAACTGTTTAGTTCTGTCTCGAGCTCGTCGCGCGATTTGAACGTGATCGTGGCGCTCTTGTGCGCCCGTCCGTTCGGCGGGACGATTTTCGTGATTGAGGCGGTGAGCGGGTTCGGCGACGTCGGCAACACCGTCTCGCCGAGTAGGGCGTTCAACGTCGACGATTTGCCGGATGAGAACGCACCGAAGATGGCGAGCGTGTATGTTTCCGATTCGGCGCGTTCGAGTTTGCGGCGGAGCGACTTCACCCGGGACGTGAACAGTGGATGGCTCTCTAATATTTCACATACCGCATATTCATAAGAAAAATCAGACAAAAAAGTCGTAAAAGTATCATCCAAAATCGCCGTCGGTGCAACTTCTTGTTGCTGCTGGGCGCTTTGTTGCTTCGGTAAATGTTCGACATCGACGTAGTGACGGACTTCGAGTTCCTCAATTCGTTCCGTCAATAGTGTTCGTTCGGTAAAAGCACGAAGTGAAGCTTGTCGCTCAAGGAGGCGACGTCTCATACCGAGCGTGTCCAACATATCGTAAAGCGAATCTTGTTCGGTCGTGATTCGTTCAAGCCGATCCGCACCGTCTGTCTCGAGATACGTTTCGACCGACGTGACCCACGGGTCGGACGCTTTCGTCACCCAGGCGGCGAGGGCGGACTCGATGTCCCGGCTGAACTGAAGGACCGTGTCCCCGCTAAGCGAGGCGCCGCTTTTCACTTGGTCGGTGATGAGCGTGGCCGGCGCTTCTGGTAACGTGTCCGGTCGGGCGAGTGCCGTTTCAGGTAACTTCAAGTCGCGAATGATGTCTTCTGCGTATTTGATTAAGTGCGGGCGCAAGTTCGTGTCGAGCAGGCGGTTGAACTCTTTGACGGCGATCTCTTCACGGCGCGACCGTTCTTGCCGCGTCTTGTCTTTTGAGAAGAAGAGGCCGACCTTGAACGTCGGGACACAGCTTTCCAAATAGTCCCGCAACAGTTCACGGAACTCGTAGTTCATGATTGGGGCGCTGGCGACGATTGGGGCCTGGTGGCGGAAGAACTCGCGGCGGAACGCACTGAGCCAGACGTGTTTTTTCTCGAGTCGCTGCAGGCGGGCCTGAATCTCGGTCGGATGTTTCTCCACATCGGGCAACTGCTCGAGTGAACGGACGTACATCTGTTCCGAACGCGCGAGGAGCGTGTCCGTCAACTGCTCGGCACTTTCGAGACGATTGTCCCTTGCTGTAGTGATGACTCGTTCGACGTATGACCGTAGCCGCGGCACTTCGTTTTCCGTATGGTCGAGATCACGGAGCGAGATATAGAATACGTCATCCGGCTCGATGTCGTGGTGTGCGAACGCTGCCGCGAGCGTCTGTTTGAATGACGAGAACGACAACTCGCTCTCATCATGCTTGTCGATTTGGTTGATGATGATTGAATACGGACGTCCCTCGGCGCTAAACTGTTTCATGAGTTGAATATTTTGTGCTGATTGGACGTGGTTGTAGTCCATCATGAAAAACAAGTGATCCGCGAGGAACAATGAGCGTTCCGTCGCCTGACGGTGGCGCTCATCGGTCGAATCGATGCCTGGCGTATCCATCAAGACGACGTCGTCCCCGAACGGGAAGCGGGGCAGGGCGTATTCGACTTCTTTGATTTCCTCAATCTTGCAATAGTCGCTCAACCGAGAGAGTCCCTCTGCCTCGAGTTGAATCCAATCCGTGTCATTGATGGCAACCGAGGCCCCCGTCGCACCGCTTCGAAGCGTGACGATGTTGGCGCTCGTCGGAATCGGGCTCGTCGGCAAGACGCCGTCTCCTAGCCAGTTGTTAAGCAGTGTCGATTTTCCGGCGGAGAAGTGACCGCAGACGGCGATCCATATCTCATCACGTGTCACTTTACGAAGTGCCGTCCAGGCAAGACGGGCCATATCGGTCTCATCTTGCGTTTCAAACAGGTCGGTCAATTGCGCGAGGCGCATACGTTGTTCGTTCAAAGTCCCCATCCCCTCATGATTCCGTCGTAATGCCGACGCGGTGTCCTACATATTTGTTTTCTTGCCAGACGTCAAGGACGAGGTCGGCGACGTCATCGCGTGAGATCGGTCCGGAATGGAGCGTCCCGAGCTCGTCTTGAGTGATGACGAGTTTGCCGACTGACGGCTCGTCAATCAACTGTGTCGGGCAGACGACCGTGTAGTCGAGACCTGAAGCATCGAGCAACTCATACGCATGAGCATGGTCCTCGGCCGCAGTGGTCATCGAGCGCTTCGACTCCCGTGTCTGGAAGCGATAGGCGTCGGTGCCTTGGGCCTGCAGGATGCCGGCCGTCCCGACCGTGACGATGCGTGTGACGCCAAGTTGTCGCATCGCGTCAATCACGAGCGGAGTGAAACGGGACAAGACGTTTTGTTTATCGGTCCCTAGCGCTGAGAAGACGACGTCTGCTGTGCTGATCGTCTCGACGACTGCCTCTTGATCGGTCGCATCCCCTAATATGACCGTGACGCCTTCACGTGATTCGATCGGTTGACGAGACAAGAGTCTCACCTCATGACCGGCTTCTACTAATTTCTCGAGCAACCGCATCCCCGTGCGGCCGCTCCCTCCGAATAAAGCAATGGTTGACAAGTAAACCCCTCCCCATCAAGATGAAAGAAAATATCCAACGCCATCATACCACGGAAGCGCTCTCGAAACAGCGTTTCAAGGCTTCATGCGTTTCGATGTTTCACTCGCTGACAAGTGGGATACAAAAAAAGAAGACGTGTAAAAGGGAGGAAGACAGTTCGCTGTCGACACCGCATGAGATTTGGAGCTAGAACGATTAAAACCGGGATTTCTGTCGCCCTGGTGTTACTGATTGCTGAAGCGTTTCAATTTGAACAAATCGTCGTCCCGGCACTCGCCGCATCACTCGCTTTACTGCCGTCGGTATATCAGACCGGTGTCCGGCTTTTAGAAGAGATGAAAGGGAACTTGATTGGGGCGTTGCTCGCCGTCTTCTCCTTACTGTTGACACCGAACCCAACGCCAATCGCGATCGGCGTCGTCATCATCATCGCCATCTCGATTCTTCTGTTCTTGAACCTTGAATCGACGACACGGACCGTCATCTTGACGACGATCTTGATTATGGAAGGGGCGAGCCAATCGGAAATGCCGATTTGGATGTTCGCCGGGGAACGTTACTTGCTCATCATGATGGGGATCACGGTCGCGCTTCTCGTCAACGCGCTCTTGTTCCCGCCACGCTATGAGCGGAAGCTCGAGGACGAGATCACGACGGTATTCCAAATGGCCGTCCGCATCGCGCGCCTATTCTCAGAGACGGACGGAGGACGTTCTTCGTTTGAGTCGCTCGAAGAGACGAAAAAGAAACATCGTAGCTCAAAGACGACATATGATTATTTTGAAGAAGAGATCAAAGCGAACCGCTGGCTCGAGAAGAAGACTCCGATCTATCGTCGGGCCGTCCTCAAGTCGAAGATGATCGACACGAACAGTGCCGCCATCCACGTTCTTGACAAGCTTCACGACGACTATTTAACGATCGAACATCTGCCGCCACAACTTGAAGAAGAATTGCTACGTCACATTCGGCACTTGTTGCGCCGTCATGAACGGCTGTTCTCGGCGTATGAACTCGAGAACGAGCATATCATCGACCGGGAAGAAGATCTCATCCATGAGAACTTCGATTTCGCCAAACTGATGATTGAGAAGATGCGGGATGAAGAGGAAGACCTCATCTTGACCGTCGTCCCGCTCGTCGCAACGATGACGGACTGGGTCAAGGCAATGAACGAGCTCGAACGCTACCTCATCACAGAGATGAAAAAGCATGGGGACAACTTGAAAGTGGAACCACGCAAGAAATGGTTCTTTGAAGATTAACGGATTGCCAAGGCGCAGAAGCGGCTTGGCTTTTTTTATGGAATAAAAAGGAATATATAAAGTTGCTGCTGAATGTAAAAGGTATCAGAAACACAAAGAGGAGGGAATATTTTTGAACAAGAAAGTAAGTATTGGTGTTGTTACGCTTTTATTAGGAACATGGATGATTATCTCACTCACCCTTCCGCCAAAGCTCGTTGCGAGTTCAAATGACGGAAAGTTTGATGCAGTTTATACGGTTTCACATTCTTTAAAAGAGACGTGGGCGGGTCAGGTGGAGTGGGATGAGTCAGAAGGCGTCATCGTCAATCTATCATTCTATGAAAACGATACCCAACTTACCGGGGAGATTGTAGGTGATCCGATTGAGATGCTTCAAAGTAACTCGTATGAGTTCGCATTTTTAGGTGCCGAACCGAATCCAGACAGTATTTACACGCTACGAATTTCTGTGGAAGAGAAAGGAGAGCGTCATGAAGAAATTTTAACGTTTAAACCCAGAAAACGTCTCTTTGTCTTACCCACAATTGACTGAACTCATATATGATTTTGGAGGTTTTTTATGAAAATGCATTTACAACACAACACCAAATTCTGGATTATTCGTGTCGGCACGGACGAGTTCGTCGTCCAATACGGCAAACGCGACACGGTCGGGAAAGTCCAATTAAAGTCGTTCGATACGGCGGAAGAATGTAAGAAGGAAGCGGACAAACTCGTCCGTCAAAAACTGAAGAAAGGCTATGTTGAAGTCGAGTATGACTGGGACACACATCTGTACGTGGACGACCCGGAAGTCGGGCCGCATCCGCTGACGGCCCACCCGGCGTTCATGCAGTATTTCCATGAAGACTATTATTTGGACTGCACGGACGAGTTTGCCCCGTTCGGGAGCGACGAAGGGGCCGACGTCCTCGACATGTTCGGAGAAGCGCTTCGAAAAGACCGAGACGTCGATTTTCTGGAAGGGGCGTATGCGATTCTTTCAGACTGGCTCGAAGAAGACATCTCGACGCCGGATGACTGGATGCAAAACGGGGACCGATTCGCATGTGACGTCGTCATCCTCGCAAGTGCGTTCGCCTCAATCAAACTGACCGGGCATATCACGGATCCGCTGAAACGTTCCGCCCAAGAAGCGTTAACCACCATCGTCGAGGAAGTCGAGCCTGAGGAAAGGCAACGGTTTCGACTAATCAACGAGCAACTCGCCGCTTTCCCCGTCTTAGAATGAAACTTTTTTCAGAAAAACGGCGTATACTGAAGAGAGAGACGGACAAACGTCCGAACGGATAGGGGGAAACACCAATGTCAGAACTTGAAACACCATCAACAATCAGCGGGAAGTTGCCCGTCGAGGCCCGGACCGTGTTCCGCTTGTCGAGTGCCATCTTTTATTTAATTGGATTCCTCGTCACCGGGGCGCTCGCATTCGCGGCCGTCTGGTTCGACTGGCCGAGCTGGCTTCAAATCACCGCGTTCGTATTGCTCGCGATCGATGTGATATATAGCTTGGTCGATATCATCGTCTTCCAAAAGTGGAAACAAGAACGCTTCACGTATCTCGTCCAACCGCTCGAGATTCGTTTGCATCACGGGATCATCACGACACACGACGTCTTGATCCCGATGACGAAAGTGCAATACGTGCATGCCAAACAAGGACCGCTTCTCCGAAAGTACGGCTTGCAGACGATCACGATCGGTACAGCGGCCGGGTCCCACGAGATTTACGCGATTGAAGAGTCGTTCGCGAAGACGCTTCGGGAACAGATCGCCGTCTACGCCCGGATTGAAGAGGAGGATGTCGTATGAGCGAAGCGTCACTCACGTGGCATCGCCTCCCGAAACGCGTGCTGTTGCTACGGATTGTCGACATATTGAAGTCGTTCGCCATCCCGATTGTCATCTTGTTCGTCTTAAACAACGATTGGGAGACGACCTTTGGAATCATCCTCCGCGTCGGGGTGCTTTTCTTCATCGGCTTCGATTTGATTCAAAAGTTTTTTGGATGGCGCAATTTCCGGTACGCCTTGGACGAGAAGACGATGTACGTCATCGAAGGGAACTGGATGAAGCAAGAGAAATCGTTACCGCTTTATAAGATTCAGAGCGTTCATTCCAACAGCCCGTTCTTTTACCGGCTTCTCGGCGTCGCCGAATTGACGTTCGACACGAATGCGAATAGCGATGACGCTTCGTTCAAGCTCGCAGGCGTCTTCCCGAGTGAGGCGAAACGGCTCGAGGACGTGTTGGATCAGTCCAGACGTCGACGGCTTGAAGTTGCGGCCGAGCCGAGCGAGACCGATGAACCGGTCACGGATGAACCGGCCGCAATCGAGAAACCGAAAGGCGTTCGTCTGTACACGTTGTCGACACGCGAAATCCTCATCGCCTCGCTCACGTCACTGTCGGTATTCGCGATCTTCCCGGTCGCCTCAACGATCATCACGTACATCGATGACTTTATCAGCATTGATGGAACGGTCGACCAAATCGGGGACTGGGTCATCAGCGCCTCGATCATTGCCATCGGTGTGCTCGTGCTCGCGATTTTACTTCTCTCGGTCGCCATCGGTATGGTGATCAACTTTTTGAAGTATGGAAACTTTCTCCTCGAACGAAGAGGCGACCGGATCCGTGTTGAGAAAGGACTGTTGAATCGGTCGGCCAAAGAAATCCCATATGAGAAGATTCAAGCCATCCGTATCAAAGAGACGTTCATCCGACGCTGGTTCAACATCATCGGTGTCGAACTCGTCGCAGCCGGTACCCAGGAAGAATTGAAAGACGAGTCGTCGACGATCCTCCCGTTCGTCAAACGGGACAAGGCGATGGCGGTGCTAAACGAACACTTCAACCAGTTCGCCTGGGCCGACACGCTCCATCGTTTACCAAAAAAATCGTTGGGGATCAAATTGATGCGCATCAGCTGGTTCGGCGTCATCGTCACCGGCATCGTCCTGTATTTCTTCCGTGACTTTGCCTGGTGGCTCCTCCTCTTATGGTCGCTCATCATCGGAGGGCGCGTGCTCAGCTACTACACGACCCGCTATGCGCGGAACGGCGCCTTCATCCAATTACGGACAGGCGCGTTCAACGTCCGCTCGTTCGTGACAGATAAGCCACGCATCGAACAAATCCATGTGACCCAGTCCTGGCTGCAACGCCGTTTTGGCCTCTGTAACGTCACCTTGTCGACGCGGGGCGGCTTGTTGTCAATCGAGTCGATTGAAGACATTCCAAAACATGAGGCCGATGCTATGCTCGCCTGGTTCTCACGTTATACAGTTGAACAAGACACGAAACGACCAGGCTGACGTCAGCCTGGTCGTGTTTGTATGTCACGTCAAATTCATGGTTTTTGTGTTTCCACTACTGAAAACTGGGAACAGATATGGTATGATGCAAGTAGAAAGAGACCGGTGCTGGATACACCGACCTCTGTCAAACAGGCTACCACTTTAAGAGTGGCCCAGCCGTCACAATGGTTAGTGAATCAGAAAGTGACCCATCTCATTGCGCCGAGGGGGTCATTTTTTTGTGCGTTCAGACGTTGCACGATCGGATGATTGGTGAATGACCAAGTGAACAATGATCGGAGCGAGGATCGGGACGATTACGTAATCGCCGACCCAATTCCACAGTTGTTCCATCCGCACCACCGCCTTCCTCCATTGCGGAATTGACGGCTGACCCCACTATTGCTGTGTTAACCTGCCCTTTCATTATAGCAGATTCAGGGCAAAAAAGATGCTAAAAACAAGAACGTTTGTTCTTGTTTTATAAAATGAACCTTTAGATGGAGTCGTCTCAGCACTGGGTCCAAAGATGGAATTGAACTACAAGAGTGTTGCATGTCGGAAGTCAGACGGGATATAATCAGCTTCGTGTGTAACCACATGGGTGGGTGAGGGTGCCAACAAAGGATTGATTCCTATGGCAAAACAAACAGAATGGAAAACAGAAACATACGGGGGCGTGCTGAACTTTCTGGCGACAGCATACATCCCGGCCGTGCATGCGGCAATCTTGACACAAGCCGGACTCCCGTTCGAGGGAGCGCTCGTCGGAGCGATTTTGACAAGCATCATCGGGACGTTCATCGCAGGGCTCTTTAACTTGCCGCTGCTCCTGTTACCAGGGATGGGCATCAACGCGTTGTTCACGTACACGCTCGTCCTGCAGATGGGACTGAGCTGGCAAGGCGCGCTCGCCGTCTCGTTTGTCTCGGGGGCGCTCGTCGTCCTGTTGACAGTGACAAAGGTGGCAAGGAAACTGGCGAACGCGTTCCCGCCGATCATTCATGACGGATTGACGGTCGGGCTCGGCCTGTTCCTCATCTTGATTGGGCTCGAGGCGGCGGGGATCGTCTCGGGCGGCGGTGGGGCACTGCTCCACATCGGAGACCTCGGGGAACGGCCGGTACAGGTCGCGTTCCTGACGCTCTTCGTCGCGATCCTGCTTTTCTTGAAGATGGGACCGAGCAGTTTCCTCTGGACGATTGCGTTCGGGGTCGGCTTGAGCGCTGTCATGGGTACTCTCGACTGGACAGGTGAGTTCGCGCTCACACCGTTCTTCGAGTCGTTCGGTACCGTGTTCGGGAGCGTCTCGTTCACGGAATCGATGTCGCCACTCTTCCTCGTCGCCGTCGGCGTGTTGACGCTCGTGTTGTTGATCGAGAACATCAGCCTGATCCAGAATCAGACGCGCGCCATCGGCAAAGATGCAGACGCACCGAAAGGACTCGTCGCGCAAGGATTGTCGACGATGGCCGGTGCCTTATTCGGCTCGAGCCCGACCGTGTCGACGGTCGAGGTCGCGGCCGGCATCTCGGTCGGGGCGCGGGGCGGCATCGCCTCGTTCGTCACGTCAGGGCTGTACGTTGTCTCGCTCTTGTTGCTGCCGCTGTTCGCGATCATCCCGGTGACGGCGATTGCGCCGGTGTTGATCATCATCGGCATGATGATGTTCCAGAACGTGAAGCATCTCCCGCTCGACAATTGGGAGCACGCCTTCCCGGCGATTCTCGTCATCATCATGATCCCGTTCACGTATTCCATCGTTGATGGCATCGGGCTCGGCTTCATCGCCTACACGATGATTGTCTTGTTCAAGAAGGGCTACCGGTCACTCAGTCCGGTCGTCGGTGTCTTGACCGTGTTGTTCTTGGTTTTCTTTTCTTTACCAGTCTGGCTATAAGATAGGGCGGTACCGTGTATACGGTGCCGTTTTTTTGTATGATGAAAACAAAGGGGGAGATTCGATGGGGAAATCAGGAGGGTTCGTTTCAATCGGGATGGCTTTCGCAAAAGGAAACGGACGGGATCAAAATCTTCGCATCGTTTGCGAAGCGTTGATGATAACGGGTGGGAGAATCACACGCATTTCTTATAGCAATGATGAGGCCGGGAATGAGTGGGTGGCGATTGAACCGAAAGACGCAAATCCCGACTTGTCTCACATTCGATATTATGGCACGGTCACGCTAACGACCAATCGATTCGGTCGAATCAATCAAGTCGTGACCGTGTCGTTGAAAGACGAACTCAATTTTGATGGGCTGCTCATTGATTTGGATTGGGAGGACGTGTTCACAGACACAAATGATACAGAATCGATTGCGAGCATTACGACCAGTATCGAACGACTGCTTTTAGACGTGTATCAACGCATACCGTATGCCTATGCAGTAGCAGGGCACGAGATGGAGCTCGACTGGGCACCAGATTCGTTTCCGACGTCAGCGAACTGGTTAGATATGTTTCCCCTTTCGATTATCCCATCTCCAGAGGGTGTCGCCATCACTTACGGTTCAATCTCGATTGATGGGATGACGCGACAATCGAAAAAGAAGCTGTCCATTTCTTTAGACGCATAGAGGTCCAACCGCCTCTATCAAGTATTTTATGATTGGGGAATCTTAGAGCTATTTGATCCGAACAAAAGAGATTTAACATGATACAATTTTCTTAGCCTATAACCGAAGGAGGACACTTTCATGACGAACACTTCAAACGTCATCGACGAGTTTGCATCCTATACAAAATGGCTTAACACGCTAACGGAATTGGATGAATCGACGTGGGAGAGTTCGATTGCGACCGACAAATGGTCAATCAAAGCAATCGTCTTGCACATCGCCCATTGGGACAACCATCTGTTGAACGTCATCATCCCGGCCGTCAAGAACGGGGAAGGGATGATTTTCCCGGAGTTCGACTCGTTTAACGCGCGAGCGACCCAAAAAGCGAAGCGTCTCTCGGGAGAAAAAGTGCTCCAGTTAGCCAAAACGAGTCGGGGTTCGCTCGTCGAAGCGCTTCAGTCATTGCGTCAAGAGACGTTGACGCTACACACGACCGCGAACGGAGCAACTCATTGCCCGCATCAGGGTGTCCCGTATACACTTGCCTATATCGTCACCGAGTTCATCGAGCATGACAGGCACCACCAGCAGCAAGTCGACGTCCTATTGGGAAGAACATCTTGAAGAGACGAGCGAAAGTACGCGGTGTCAGACGAAGACTGAAACGGTTGCGCCTGTATGTCGGCGAACAGACCGATTCGTTCCCGACAACGTTTCATGACGGGTATTGGCATAACAAGATTCCGATCGATCAACCGTTCTTGCTGTCGATAGAGGAGAATAGCCGGATTCAGCACGCCGTCATCGAGGCGATGGTAAAGGGGGCCTTACGTCTTGTGCGCCTCCGAGAACAGGAGCGGTACCGGGTCGTCGTCTTGATCGACTTGCCGTCGCTTTGGCAGTCCGAACTTCTCGTATTCGAAAGTGATGCACGACTGAAGGCGTTTATGGATCGGGATACTTCAGAGCAGACATGGACGCGGTTGTCAGTCGACTCTGTGTGCTTACAGCGATTCAACCTTCCGGCGGATATCGAGGTGTGTCGGTTTCATGAGATGATTCAAGAGGAGGATAACATACATAGCGGAGAAGTCTGGTTGCTCGTTCAATAAGCGGGCAACTTTTTTTGTGAAAAAAACTGAATATTCCATTAATCCGTATGCTATAATCCTATCAATTACTTTTTCCATAAAAAGGATTAAATGGAATCTTTGAATGAAAGGAGCTGTTGAATGGGATGCAGTCGAATCTACATATTCACGTACGGACCGTCACATGAGAAAAGCCAAAGTTCTTTTTATATCAGTAGTCTTGATTTCCTTTCTGTTTGTCGCGCTCATTTCATTCTCAGGTCAGGTCGCATATACATATTACAAAGGGTTGGACATCTCCGGGAGCCCTATCACGAGTTGGGTGACGGACTGCCACGACAAACGAAAGTTGTTTGGGATTATCGAAGTGGTTGACACGAATCGTTGGTGCGGAGGTGGCACTGACGAAGAGTCTGCGTCTAAGTCTTCTGGAAGTGGAAGCATTGTTGGACCATCGGATGAGGAAGGCGGCACACCAAGAGGAAATCGGGAGGACTTGTCTCCGTCATACGGTAAACCATCTAATGACGAAGTCAATCGCTTTTTCCCGTTACCTTACATCCTCAGTGCAATCCTTCTGTTGATTGGCGCATGGATGTGGCGCAGGCATCGCTTGAGGAAAAAAGTGAGGGAAGCCGTTCCGACAGACGAGAGGATTCATCCAAATCAAAATTCAGATGGAACGATCGAAGAGCCAAAACGTCCCGTCCATCCGCTGCCGGATTCCCCATTACGGCAACACCTGATTCAATTCGAACAAGCGCTGCCGCCACAACAACGACGACGTCCGTTCGAGACGTTGTCCGCCTGGGCGAGACGCATCCAACTCGACGCCTCACTACTGAGCTATTTAGAGATCCGTTATGACCAAGTCGAAATCACGCCACAACGTGAAGAAGTGTTTAAACAACAGCTTGATGCCTACCTACTTCGCTTAGAAAAGGAGTCTACCCCATGACCATCAAACGCGTATTGGAACAACTGGACCAGATTTATCTTGGAAAACCTGAAATCACGCGCCTCTGTTGCACGGCGCTACTCGCGAACGGACATATTCTGTTAGAAGACGTGCCAGGTACCGGGAAGACATTACTTGCGAAAAGCATCGCGAAAAGCTTCGAGGCTGAGTTCACACGCATCCAGTTCACGGCCGATCTACTACCGTCAGACATCATCGGATCAGATTTCTTTAACGTGCAGACGCAGACGTTCGAAAATCGGACGGGACCGATCTTCACGAATATCCTCTTGATTGACGAAGTGAACCGTGCTGTGCCACGAACGCAATCCGCCTTGCTTGAGGCGATGGAGGAGCGGCAAGTCTCGATTGGCGGGGTCACGTATCAACTGCCGCAACCGTTCTTCGTCATCGCGACACAAAATCCGATCGAATCGGCAGGGACGTTCGCTTTGCCGGACGCTCAACTCGACCGGTTCTTAATGTCCCTTCAAGTCGGCTACCCTGAAGCGGGGGAGGAGCGGCAGTTGATTCTACAGACGATTTCAAAAACGCGGCACGTCGTACATGCTCTCATGTCGTCCGAGACATTTTTAGCAGCACAGGGAGAAGTTGAAGCTGTCCGTATCCATGAGGACGTCGTGACCTACCTGCTCGCGCTCATCCAAGAGACGCGACACCATCCGCTTGTCGAAGTCGGGGCCAGCCCTCGGGCGACGCTCGCCCTCGTCAAGGCGTCTCAAGCCTATGCCTATATCCAGGAACGAGAATTCGTGACGCCGGAAGATGTCCAAGCCGTCGCGACGCATGTGTTGGCGCACCGATTGACACTCACGCTCGAAGGGGACGTGAAATCGACAAAACGGGAAGTCCTCACTGACATCTTGGAGCGAGTCGACGTCCCAGTCGAGAAGGTGTGAAGATGCGTCAGGTCGAAGTAAGTACACCATCCCTCTTAGATGAAAAGCTTTGGCCGGCCTACACGAGTATCCTCGTCCTATTCGTTTGGTTCCCGTACGTCTGGCCGCTTGCTTATCTGTCTGGCGCGATTTTAGGGTTGATGCTCGTACGAAAGTGGTTGACGAAGAAAATTGTTGAGGCGACAAGCTTGTTATTTCATCAAAAGGAGCAGTTGTTGTTCGTGAATGATTGCGTCACGCTCAAGATGGAAGTGACAGGCATCGAGCGTCTCCAAGAACTCGGAATCCCGGCATCGGTCCGCCTGGTCACGGGACACGGTTTGACGTTTGACGAAGATCAGCACGTACATGTCATTCCACTTCGTGCTGAATCGACCTATTTGCTTCCGATCCACGCGAAACAGCGCGGGCCCGTCCAAATCGATGAATGTACACTTCAGTTCAGACTCCCATTTGGGCTCGGCACCATCTTCGTCACAGATCATACGCTTCCGTCCTGGATCATCCTCCCATCCATCACGAGACAGAACAGGTTCGACTCACGCATGTTGCGCATGGGGGATCGACTCGTCAAGCATTCACCACTCAACGACCCGTTGATGATTCAAAGCACAAAACGATATGAGCAAGAGCCGGTCAAACAAATCGACTGGGTCGCTACAGCCAAGACAGGGAAGCTACAGGCGAAAGTGTATCAACGCCAAAACCTCGATACGTTCACGCTCGTGCTCGACTTGAGCGGGCCGCTCGGAAACGGTCTTCACGCGCGCTATGAGGAACTGATTCAACAAGCCGCTTATTTGGTATCCTATTTAGTGAAGGAAGATTGTAAAGTCGAACTGTTCATCAATCGGCTCGATGCCGATAATCAGATTGATCACCTGCGAATGAGTGACGGTCGTAA
This sequence comes from Exiguobacterium sp., assembly GCF_020832205.1. Classification (GTDB taxonomy): domain Bacteria; phylum Bacillota; class Bacilli; order Exiguobacteriales; family Exiguobacteriaceae; genus Exiguobacterium. The sequence continues at coordinate 39,555 of NZ_JAFIFD010000024.1, forward strand.
GCAACTGCGCCTCGCCCTCGTGCGTTTGGCGTGGATTCACGAATCCGATCGATTCGTCGCCTCGAAACGATTTGACCAAATCATCGACCGACAAAAACATCCCCATGCGGAACTGATTCGGATTGACGCGTCACTTCTCAAACAGATGTCTGTCGGTTGAAAGGAGAAACAACATGTTCCGCCTAATCACAACATTTGCTTTAGCCTTGTCCCTCGCGCTCGCTGCTACGTCCGCAGCTGCGGCGTCGACAGAACGATCCGCGGAGCGTTTCGCTGAAGAACATTTCGAGTCGATCGTCCTCGACCATATCGAAGGAGACGACCCGGGTAACTATCACTTGACGGAAAGTCGCGCCATCTCGTTCGGTCCGCTCCATGAAGTGATGATCGCCGAACAATCCTGTTATTCGTCGGACGAAATGTGTACGTTCGTCTCGAGCAAGGAGTACGTATCAGCCGTCCTACAAGATGGGGAGCCGAGAAATGTCATCGGGACGTACGAGCAAGAGCCAGGCCTCTTCGCCTTCTCCACGTTCGGGTATGGTGACGAGTTGGCCATTGCCTTAGCTGATGTGTCCGGTACATTGGTCCATTCCGCGCGCGAGAACGCCTGGTTTGACTATGATGGGCAGACGTTGACCGCCTTGACGACCGATGCGAAACGGTTCATCGAAGGAGACACGATCACGCTCGAGATGTATCAGAAACTCTTGGTCGAGACACGTTCAAACGATCAAGGTTCCACGGAGGATGCCCTCACTAGTGGTTCAGGTGATGTTCAGACGACAGAGCCGACATCGTATTGGATGCTTGGACTCGCGTTGTTGGCGGGGCTCCCGCTCGGTTATCTTTTGTACCGGAGGAGAGGAAAAAGATGAATTTGAAACGTCCGTGGTTGCATAAAGTCGATGCGGCCACGGCTTTATTTCTGCGTCGACATGCGGTGCACACGGATGAATTTGAACAAAAGACGGAGAGTTTATCATTTTCGAACGATGTGACGTTATGGAAAGTGGCTCGTTATGAATTCGACCAAGTTTATGACCAAACGCTTGATGACGTGTATCGTTCGATTCGTCGACAAGCTGCCGACATCTTCTCGTTTTATCCGGATGACTTACAAATCGATGAAGGCTTTACAAATGAGACGATATTGCGATTCCTCGTCTTGCACCCGTTCACAAGAGCCGTCTATGTCGATGTCATACCATCTGGGGTCGTTGAGACGGTGTATGTCTGGATGCATCCGGTCGAAGTGTGTCAACAGAATGAACGAGTCACTCGTGTGACACTAGATGTCTCGAACATCGCGGCGGAAACCGAGTTACATCGACTATTCAAAGAACAGTTACAATTCCCTTCGCACTATGGCATGAACTGGGACGCATTTTGGGACGCCATCACCGATGAGAGCGGATTGCCGGATATCGTTGAGTTTTACGGTTGGACGGAGTTAGAGCGGCGATTGCCTGAGGCGGCGGACGCGCTCGCGACATGTTTTACGGACTACGGGAACGAGCCGGACGTGAAACCGTGTCGAATCATCTATCATCAGACAGAGATGCTGATTTTGCCGAGCGATGCATTAAAAGAGAAAGAGACAAATCATCTAATCTACCGACATCTTGCTGGCGCAGCGTTCCCGTTACGCGTCGAACGAAAGACGTCAGTACGGTTGCCGAAGCGACATCGTTTCTCGTTTGAACGCTTAAAAGAGGAGTTTGTCACATCCGGAATCGTTTATAATCATGAGGATATTGCACCATGGCTGACACTTTTCTGTGACGACCAGCGCGAAGAAGTCGTCACGTTCTCAAATGAAACGGATTGGTTGGTAAGCTATTACCGTGAGGGGCTGACACTTCAAGGGACGACTATTGAATCCGTTGAATCGATCGATACAGCGGATTACGAGACGTTCTTTCACCATGTGACAAAGGGTGTGTTTCCAATCGAGTTGACGTTCTGTCTCGGAGGAACGTTCGGCCCGAGGGAGGAAGTGTATCGATTGACGCTTCATGATGACGACTGGAAGAAGTTGATTGAAGACGGGTTGTTGCCTCAACTAGAGATTCCGAAAGCAAAACGGTTTTGGCAGTCCCTCTCATCCCTTACGTCTGTACAGACACTTGAAACGTTCATCGGAGAGTATCATCCTCATATCTTCGGAAACTTCGTACTGGCACACGATGCAAACGACGTGTATCACTTTCTTGATCATGTGAACGGTTCAATCAAGCGGTTTTGAAATTCATAATGGGAAGGGGGAAATAGATTGAACTACATACAGGACATGCGGAATCTCATTGGAAATAACTTATTAATGACGGTCGGTTGCGGCGTCATAATCGAGCACAATGATCAAATTTTGCTTCAGCATCGTAAAGATCATGACGTTTGGGGAATCCCGGGTGGTGTCATGGAACCTGGTGAAACATTCGAGAGCGCAGCACAACGCGAAACGTTTGAAGAAACAGGTCTTACAGTCAGTCAGCTAAGCTTGTTTGGGCTATATTCAGGAAAAGAAGGATATGCTTCTTACGAAAATGGAGATCAAGTCTTTAGTGTACAAGTCATCTTTCATGCGACGGGATTTTCAGGAGAACTTGCGCAGGAAGGAGAAGAGAGTCACGAGCATCGTTTTTTCTCACGCCATGAACTTCCAACATTGAACAGCCACCAAGAGAGGTTTATTATGGATTGGGTGAATCGAGAACAGGGACCCATAGTAAAGTAAGAATCTATGAGGAAAGTTGGAAACATAATGAATTATTTAGAGCATTTAGAATCCCACTGTGGAGAGTTCACGAATCAATTCGAGACAGAGGATTTGTTAGAACAGGCCGTGCAGTTCTTGCAGTTTGATGACAGTCCTGCAACCGATGCGTTCACCATCTCGACGCTAGGCCTTCACTGGCATACGCTGCAAAACGAGGATGAGACTCAGACACATCAAGAGCTGCTGTTGAGTTTCAAACAAAAACTTGCGTATGAAGACGTGCTTGAGTTACTGTGGCAATTAACGACGCATGCACTTGAGACACATCACGCTTTCGACCTCGGCGAATATTTTGAACTCCCTCCGAACGTCTTCAAACGATTAAAATTCTCCTCGATTTATGTGGCGACACCTTTTTATTTTGATGAATCGTTTCATGCGTATGAAGGGGACGAACAAACGGTTGTACCGGTCTGGTTCATTCCCATCTACCCATCCGAAGAAGCGTTCATCGAAGCGCATGGTGCAGAACGATTCAACGAATTACTTTATAAAACGGATGATGCGCTACTGGATTTGAAACGTAAACCGCTCGTCTAAACTACCTAAAAACACCGCTCCACGCAAATCGCGTCGAGCGGTGTTTTCACATGTACGGTCCGTTCGCCTGAACGACGAACTGGGAGTGTTCGTAATGGTAGGTGATGCGTGAGTAGTCGAACGGTTTCCCGTTCGTCAGATGGAAGATTGTCTCGATGCGAAGTGTCGGGTCGTCTGTCTGCAGGCCAAGATAGCCGGCTTCTGTCTTGTTCAATCGCCCGACCTGCATGTACATGTCGGAGAAGCCGATTGTGACACCGAGCGCGCTTTGGACGTAGTCGAAGATCGAGTCGGCGACAATCTCCCGGTTCAAATACGGCACGATCGCCTTCAAATAATACGACACCTCGTAACAAAATACTTCCCCGTCGACGTAACGGACCCGTTCGACTCGATACACGTCATCCGACACACCAATCCCCAAGTTCTCGGCGACGTCTTCACTCGGCTTCGTGACCGATACATCGAGCACGTCCGACGTCAAGACGCGGTCGCCGAGGTTACTCTTAAACCCTTGCGTCGAGAACAGACTCATATAACCCGGGCGATTATGACGCCGGACGAAGATTCCACTCCCGCGCAACTGAAAGATGACACCGCGGCGTTCCAACAACTCGAGCGCTTTCGTGACAGTGCTCTTACTGACGCTGTATTGGCTCATCAACTGCTCGAGCACGGGCAGCTTATCGCCTTGTTTTAAATCCTGATTCGTAATGTACTGCTCAATCTCTGCTGCAATCTGTTGGTATTTTAGCATCCTTGTCCCTCTTCTACATTGTCATGATATCTGTATTATATCATACGGGCATTAGAAAAATGGTCACACAAATATTTTATATCGGTCTTGATTAATTGTACCGGTACAATTATAGTAAGAGTGTACAAAATGTAAGCGTTACATCAAAGGAGGATTTTCAATTGAGTAAAGTTCGGGATTATTCAAAGCTCGCTCGTGACATTTTAGATGCGGTCGGTGGGGAAGAGAACGTCATCAATGCGGCACGGTGTGCGACACGGCTTCGCCTCGTGTTGAAGCGGTCAAACCCGCAAGCGAAAGAGCGTGTCATGGCGATGCCAGGGGTCATCACGGTCGTCGAGACGGGCGGACAGTTCCAAGTCGTCATCGGGCAGCACGTCGGGGAAGTGTTCGAGGAGTTCTCGAAGCTCGTGAAGATGGAGACGAACGAGACAGACGAGGGCAACAAGGGAACGGTCCTCAACCGGATCATCGCAACGATGTCCGCGGTGTTCGCACCGTTCATCTATATTTTGGCCGCAGCCGGGATTCTGCAAGGGGTACTCATTTTAACGACTTTATTGTTCGAAGGTTTTGCCGAGACAGGAACGTACGAAGTGTTCAGCTTCATCTCATGGGCACCGTTCACGTTCTTACCGATCTTCATTGCCATCACCGCGTCGAAACACTTCAAGACGAACACGTTCATCGCTGTCGCGGCAAGTGCCGCCTTAGTCAGTCCGACATGGGCCGAGATGGCGGCACGCATCACGTCAGGGGAGACAATCAGTTTCCTCGGTCTTGCCTTATCAGGGACGACGTACACCTCGTCCGTCTTACCACCGCTCTTCCTCGTTTGGATCTTATCTTACGTCGAGCGGTTCTTGAACCGGCATATGAATGAGGTTATTCGTCCTTTGTTCGTCCCATTCTTCAGTTTGGTGCTCATGGTGCCGCTCACGATTCTCGTCATCGGACCGATCACGACGATGGGTGCGGTCGGAATCGCGAACGGGTATAACTTCTTAGCGGAGAACGCACCAATGCTCGCCGGTGCCATCATCGGAGGACTTTGGCAAGTCGTCGTCATCTTCGGCGTCCATTGGGGTGTGACGCCGATGGTGCTCGCGAACTTCGACTTATACGGGCGGGACTCGTTCCAGGCCTATCAGACGATCGCCGTTATCGCCCAAGTCGGTGCCGTACTCGGTGTCATCTTGAAAGCGAAAAGTCAGGAAATCAAAAAAGTTGGTGTCTCGGCTGGCATCACCGGTCTGTTCGGGATCACCGAGCCTGCCATCTACGGTGTGACGCTCCGTTTCAAAAAACCGTTCATCTTCGGGTGCATTTCGGGTGCGACCGGTGCCATCGTCGCGAGTTTCTTCAACCCGTACTACTTCGCCTACGCCGGCTTACCAGGTCCGCTCACACTCGTCAACGGGATCAGTGAAGACGTACCGACGTCGATTTGGGGACTGTTAATTGGAACGGCGATTGCCATCATCCTTCCGGTCGTCTTGATTCAAATTTTCGGCTTCGGGGAAGATACGGCCAAACAGGCAAACGAAGAATTAGCGACACCGGCAGCTTCTGAAGCGAGTGCGACGGTCGTTCAAGAAGAAACAGTCACATCACCGCTTTCAGGCCGTGTCATCACATTGACCGATGTTCCGGACGACGTGTTCAGCTCCGGCGCGATGGGGAAAGGTTATGCCGTCGAACCAGACGGGAATGAAGTCATTGCACCGTTCGATGGGACGGTCGTCATGGTCGCACCGACGAAGCATGCAATCGGTCTCCGTTCGAACTCAGGAATCGAGCTCTTGATTCATATCGGGCTCGATACGGTGACGCTCGACGGCAAACCGTTCACGGTGCACGTCAACGATGGGGACAGTTTCAAAGCGGGCGATGTGTTGACGTCATTCGACCGCGACATGATCGCTGCCCACAACATTTCAGCAATCACACCGGTCATCGTGACGAATAGCGCGACATACGCCGATGTGCTCGTCCAACCAAACCAAAAAACAGATTCAACACAAGCGATGCTCACGGTTGTGAACAATTAAGGAGGAACTACAATGAAGACATTACCGAAAGACTTTCTATGGGGCGGCGCGCTCGCCGCTCACCAATTTGAAGGCGGCTGGAACGCAGACGGCAAAGGACCGAGCGTCGTTGACGTGTTGACAGCAGGCGCCCACGGCGTCGCGCGTCGCATCACGGACAAGGTCGAGCCAGACGAGTTTTATCCGAACCATGAGGCCATCGACTTCTATCACCGCTATAAAGACGACGTCGCCTTGTTTGCCGAGATGGGCTTGAAGTGCCTCCGTACCTCAATCGGCTGGAGCCGGATCTTCCCGAACGGGGACGACGCGGAGCCGAACGAGGCCGGTCTGAAGTTTTATGACGACTTGTTCGACGAACTGTTGAAGCACGGCATCGAACCGATCATCACGTTGTCGCATTTCGAGATGCCACTCCACCTCGCGCGTGAGTACGGCGGGTTCCGCAACCGTAAAGTCGTCGACCATTTCGTCCGTTTCGCCGAGGTGTGTTTTGACCGCTACAAAGATAAGGTGAAATACTGGATGACGTTCAACGAGATTAACAACAAGATGGACGTCAACAACCCGCTCTTCTTATGGACGAACTCAGGCGTTATCGTCGAAGAAGGGGAAAACGCGCGTGAAGTCATGTATCAGACCGGTCACCACGAATTGATTGCGAGCGCTCTCGCTGTCTCAAAAGGAAAGGCGATCAACCCGGACTTCGAGATCGGAGCGATGGTGTCGCACGTGCCGATCTATCCGTTCTCGTCGAACCCGGACGACGTCATGCTCGCTGAAGAGATGATGCGCCAACGTTATTTCTTCCCGGACGTGCAAGTGCGCGGGGTCTACCCGAGCTACGCCTTGAATGAGTTCGAGCGGGAAGGCTATACGATTCCGTTCCTTGACGGGGACGAGGAGATCTTGAGGAACGGGACCGTCGATTACCTCGGCTTCAGTTACTACATGTCGACGACCGTGAAGAGTGACGTCGTTGCCGATAACAGTGGCGACATCGTCAACGGCGGTCTGCCGAACGGCGTCGAGAACCCGTATATCAAGTCGAGCGACTGGGGTTGGGCCATCGATCCGGTCGGTCTCCGCTACGTGCTCAACCGGTTGTATGACCGTTACCAAATCCCGCTCTTCATCGTTGAGAACGGATTCGGTGCTGTCGATGAGATCGTCGACGGGAAGATTCACGACGCGGCCCGCATCGATTACTTAAAGGCGCACATCGAACAGTTGAAACAAGCGGTCGTCCATGACGGTGTCGACTTGATCGGCTACACGCCATGGGGCATCATCGACATCGTCTCGTTCACGACGGGCGAGATGAAGAAGCGCTACGGCATGATTTACGTCGACCGTGACAACGAAGGCAATGGTTCGATGGAGCGGATGAAAAAAGATTCGTTCGATTGGTACAAACACGTGATTGAAACGAACGGGGAAGCGCTCGCGTACGAACCGGTAAAGTAATCTCAGACTCCTTTTGATGATCTTAATGATTGTCAAAAGGAGTTTTTTGTATAATGAAGAAGTGAGAGAAATGAGGGAGATCAGATGAGCCACATCACGATTCGCCTAGATTCGAGGGTAAACGCGCAGCGTGACCGGAACTGGGCAAAGAAACACATCACAGCGGTTCACTCGTCATACGTCTTTGAAGAATTGCTATCACGTGCGTTGTCACGTTTCATGGAAAGCGGGGACATTCGTTTCAGAGACCTTGATGTGATAGGGATCAACCTTATCTATGCTGAGACACATCATACATACAACATACATACGTTTGATGACACACATCATCAACGAGTGACACACGAGTTCACGCATGAGACGTTCGATTACGAGACGTATGTGATGATGCTAGAGGAGAAAGAGAAGTTTCACCAGTTCGCGATGGTCATTCGGGACGTGCTCGTGCCATTGTTAGATGAACAGATGATCAGCACAGAACGGCCGATTTCTGACATCATCGAGCATTGCCTGAAACAGATTGAAATGAACGACTATAAGTTGGTCGTCTTGTTGAATAAGACGCCGAAAGCGAACAAAAAACGCAATCAGATCGTGCTTTTCAAATTGATCGTCTCGGTGACCGGTGCGACGTTTTGGATTGAAGGGTACGAAAAAGGGATAAGACTGTTTCATACGAAGGTGATTGAGGAGATTGCGAGCTTTAACGCGTTCTCATTATATTTCGGGACGAGTCGTTGGGAGTCAGACGATGTGTTCGTCATTCAATCTGACGTCCGGAACTGGAACGCACGCATCGATTTCAGAAGTGGGGACATCGACATCTATAAACGAGCACGAGTATAAGGAGAAGAAACAAGATGAATAAAAAATGCTGAGTTTTTACACGATATCATCCAAGATACTATCCAAGTAGAAGCCAAACAGAACGCTGATGCATTGTATTTAATCCTCGAAATATGCATCCAAAAGAAAACGTATTTCAAATGATATAAATCTGAAATGGACATGACTTGCAACGCTATATTACATACGATTGGAGACAGACAATGTTATCCCTTAAACGGTCAACGATACATGAAGCAGCTGTTCTGTTAGATATACAAAAAGAAGCTTTTCAAGAAGATTTAATCACCTACGAAGATTATGAGACGAACCCCGTCAACGAGCCGATCGAGCGTCTAATCAAGAAAATTCAACTATTTATTCATTACACCATCTGGATTGATGGAGAGATTGCTGGTGGAGCAGACGTACGCGATAACGGTGACGGGAAGTATCGTTTGAATCGAGTTTTTTTATCGAAACAGTATCAAAATAAAGGCTTCGGAACAGAATTGATTCACCTAATTGAGGCACAATTTCCTCTCGCTAAAGAATGGGTTCTGGATACGCCTCATTTGAATACTAGGAATCATCATTTCTATGAGAAGCTTGGCTACAAACGACAGGGACAGCATCACGTCAATCATAAACTGATATTGATTGACTATGTAAAGAAGATGGGAGTATAAATCATAGCTCATCTTTTATTAAAAAGGAGGAAACAAATGAGCAAACTCATATCAAAATTCGAAAGAGTCGAAAAGATGATACAGAAATATCCGAACGCATTTACCGTTGGACCTGGAGCATCTGAAACTGACATCGATGAAGTAGAAAAGAGTCTTGGAGTGACGTTCCCAGCGATGTATCGAAAATTCTTGTTGCAATATAGCTACTTGATTACGGAAGATGAATCCATCTGGGGGATTTCTCCTGAAGAAAATACATACGATATCGTTTCTCAAACGAAAGAGTTCAACAAAGAGCTTATGAGACGGTTCGTTCCGACGTTGCCCTCGTCTTTATTCGGGATTCAAGAAGGTGAGTTTGATTTATCCATGATTTGTATGGATACGAGTGCAAGGGTTGAGAATGGAATAGATAGGAAGATTAGTGTCTATCCACCTGAACCGATTGGGCCAGAGTATTTAGAAGATTCCTTCACAGAGATGTTTTATGAAGTTTGTCGAAGCGCCGTTTCTACTTATTCAAGTAAGATGAGTACTACGGAAAGACCGGACGTTGACGCTCGGCTTTCGAAGCCTCTCTCGCATAGTATTCCACAAGATTCATATCAACAGGCGAAACAATTGATTCTTGAGCACCCTGAGCTTTCGGAGTTAGGAAGTGGCTATACCAATCAACAAGTTATAGCTATCGAAAACAAACTAGGGGTAACATTTAAAGGGAGCTACGCTACGTTCTTGAAAGAGTTCGGGGGAGGGCTATTCGGAGAGAATATATTCTTTTCTTTGGAGGATGAAGAATTGATTGAAATTAACCGACAACTTCATCATCCGACTGACTATGAATATGGGCTGGCAGAAAATCTAATAGCTGTTTATTATGACGACTTAGAAGACTTTTATGCTTGCCTTGATCTTGATAACGAGGTGAACGGAGAGCCGAGTGTCGTGTACAGGAACACGAACGTCCCAGAAGAAGATTATGATCACGATGAACGTCTACTGTCATTTGAGGAATTCTTTCTGCATATTATTAAAGATACAATAGCCATTAATGAATAGGTCAGGTGACTCGCTATAAAGCAGATTGAACCCCTTAGTAAAGAGTATGTTCTTTACTAAGGGGTTCTCCTATTTAAAATGTCGCTTCCAATTTTTTCTCTTTACCCGCCATCCAGACTTCGCTATAGACGGGCCGTCATGCTTCGTGAACGAGCTGCTTGGTAAGTCGGCTAGCTCATAACCAGACGTCGGCAACCATTCGGCATATGTCTTGGCCATCGTCTCCTGGAGCGTCTCTGGGAAAGGCCAAGTATTCGGAAAAACTGCCCACAGGTTCGACGCAGCAGTAACGGGAGGGCCCGGTCTTGCATCAAAATAAACAAGTCCATAACGGATTGCCTTCTGTCGTTCATTTTAAAAATCAGGTAATTACCGATAACTCCTCCTATAATGAAACAGAACACTGTCACCAATCGCTCATTAAGAAGGAGGAAGAGTCGATGAAGAAACTACTTTATGCCACCGTCGCAGGGATTGCGCTATTCACGATGAGCGTTACCCCGACGTCATCCGTCGATGCCGCTGCCAAGAAATTCAAGAACTGCACCGAGTTAAACAAAACGTATAAAGGCGGAGTCGCAAAAAACAAGACCGTCAAAAATGTAGGTGGAAAAACAAAATTTAAACCGCATGTCGATGCAGCGCTGTATCAAGCAAACATCACGAAAGACCGGGATAAAGACGGCATCGCTTGTGAACGATAACAGACTGGGGGCTCGTCCTCAGTCTGTTTTATTTTTGAACTCGTATGTCACGTTACCGGCAGCATCATACCCGGTGATTAACTCGATTGACTCGATTTGATCGACGATGACGAACCAGACATCATTCCCGGCCTTCGTCTTTAACAACTCTGGTTCGTACTGCTCTCCGTTCAATTCGACGACGACTCGAGTCGTCATGCCTTGGTTCACGCCGTAGAGGATGTCGTAGGGCACACCCCCTGACCGATTTTCGCACGTTTGGCCGGCAGTCGACCACATGAGATCTTCCTCAGACAGAGAAATCGAAGCGATCGACTCGATGCGGTCGTCGATGGTAATTTCGAGGCCAACGCCTTGTGTGGATGTGTCGTCGCTCAACTCGTCGACATAACGTTGCGTGAAAAAGCGAAGACTCATGTCACGGTCAGTCAGGTCGTAAGTGAGAATCGGTTCCGCTCCCTCAGGCAACTGGGGTTGCTTCGTCTTCTCAACTCCCCAGGCAACTCCGGCTGATAACAACAATACGGAAACAATCATCAGGACAATCTTTTGCTGACGCTTCATCTAAGACCACTCACTTTCTGAGATTGTAAAAACTGGAGCACCTGTTCAATCGGGAACGCAGGGTTCCAATGGACGAAATGGCCCCCAGTCAGACGTATGTAGGTAATTGGCAGCTCATGCCGTTGCAGGTCGATAATGGCTGACTTCGTCAATCGGGCTTCTTTGGCGTCCAGTCCGACAAAATCAGCGTAGACGAGCAAGGTCGGTACTTGAAGTGAACGCATAAGAAATGGCACATCAAGGTGATAGAAGCCGAACAACAACTGTAATCCACCTCGTTCGAGCTTGGCTGGTGCGTCCAACGCATGACGAATCTCATCTCGTTCAGGGAGACCGGTCTGCTTACAAAAAACTTGGAACCTGTCATCTGAGATGGATGAGGACGGTTTGTCCGACACCACTTTTCGTTCGATGTGCTCTAAAAACCGCGGTCCTAGCAGACGATAGAGTCCGCTCAAGATCGGTACTGCGAAGCCAAAGACCTCATACTCTTTTATAGGAACGCGCGGGAACGACTTGTGTCCTTGGTCGAGCAACACGAGCCGCTCCACTTGTTCGGGATAATGAACAGCGAAAGCGAGCGCGACGGCGCCGCCGAGCGAGTGAGCGATCACGTGTACGGGACCGAGTCGCCGGGACTCTACGTAGCCTTTGACCCAATCGGCCAACTGTTTGGCATCGACAACCTGTCCTATCCCTTCGCTTCTTCCGAACCCGGGCAAATCCAGCAAATGGACCTCAAATTCGTCGCGCAACGCCTCGGCGAGCGAACGCCCTTCCTCTCCAGTGAATCCACCGGACGGTAAAAACAAAACGGGGATCCCACGCCCGACCACTTCTGCATGATAACGACTCACTCGACTCACCCCTTTCAACTCCCAATATCTGTATGTGTCTATTGTACGGGAAGAGACCAAAAAATTGTAGAAAAGTTCCTCATCTCGCCAGATGATTGCGTATAAATCGGGGTATATCTATAATGACATGTGTTCAGTCGCACTTGTCGTTTTTCTATGTCGTCCGTTACGTAGACAAGGAGGAATGCTGTGTGAAATTATCAGGGAAGACAGCGCTTGTGACCGGTGCCGGTTCAGGGATGGGACTCGCCATCGCCAAGCTTTTCGCAAAAGAAGGGGCGCGCATCGTCGCCGTCGACATGAACGGGGATGCGGTCGAAGCGGCGGTGCGTGACATTAAGGATGCTGGCGGCGAAGCGGTCGCGGTCGCGGGGAACGTCACGAAGCAGGAAGACATCGACAAGATGGTTGAGACGGCAACGAATATGTTCGGCTCCCTCGACATCTTGGTCAACAACGCCGGCATCATGGACAACTTCTTGACGGTCGGAGAAGTGACCGACGAAGTGTGGGACCGGGTCATCGCCGTCAACTTGACTGGACCGATGAAATTGGCCCGGGCCGCGATTCAGGTCATGGACAAGCAAGACTCGGGCGGAGTCATCATCAATAACGCCTCGGTCGGGGGGCTATTCGGGACGCGGGGCGGTGCTTCGTACGTCGCTTCGAAACATGCACTGATCGGATTGACGAAAAACATTGCCGCAACATACGGTACGTTCCATAAGATTCGGGCGAACGCGATTGCCCCGGGCGGTGTGAATACGAACATCGGCGCCACGATCACCGCACCGAGCGAACTCGGGATGCGGGCCATCCAAGGAGCAGGGGAGGCACCGATGGGCGAACCGGAACAGATTGCCAAGGTCGCGCTCTTCCTCGCCTCGGATGATTCAAGTTTCGTCAACGGTGACGTGCTGAAAGCAGACGGCGGTTGGACCGCTCGCTAACTACAAAAATAGCCGACTCATGTCGGCTTTTAGTTTGCCTTCTTTCCTTTACGGTAGGCAAGTGGCGTAACTTTATGTACTTTCTTAAACGTTTGGACGAAATGGCTGACGCTCGAATAGCCGAACTGGTCCGCGATCACGGCGACCGAATCAGACGTCTCCTTTAATCGACGCGCCGCCGCTTCCATCCGGACGTCACACGCATATGAGAGCGGGGTCGTCTCACACCACTTCGTGAAATAGCGGCAACATTCCGCTCGGCTCAAGCCCCCCGCAGTGGCGATTTGCTCGAGAGTCAGACGATGCGTGACGTGTGCATGGATATGAGCGAGCATCGCCGTCATCCGATCTTTCCCCGTCATGCGTGGAGGTTCCTCGCATTTTTGCTGTATCCAATAGCGCCAGAGGACGGTCGATTGGAGCGCGGCGTCGAGACAAGAGAACGGGGTATCGGATTTAACGGTCCGGGCTACCTTATCGATTGTATCAAGCACCGCCTTTTCGGGGCGATTTGTCGGTGTCAGCTGTTTCCTCGTCAGATGAGACGTGTTCATATAAGGCGTCACATACTGTTCCGCCAACGCCGGTGCGAACAAATCATACGGGTCGACCTTGATCTCCACGAGACGGGTCTCGTCGGTCCATCCGACGCGTCTCATCAATTGCCCCGGACCGACAAGGAGCCCCGTTCCCGTTTTGAGCCGGATCTTTTCCCCATTGAGCAACAAGTCGGCTCGACCTTGCCTGACGATGAACGCATGGAAATGCGTCGTCACGTCTAATCCGATCGTCGGCACCTGTTCGCCCGACCATTCTACATAAAGAATCGTTCCTGTATCGTTCAAACTCATCCACCTCAACAATAGAACATTTCTTTTGAATTTCCGCCGTCCTGATAATCTATTTCCAGTTAAAAAGACGATGATTCTGACATTTCTGATCCATCCTCGCGAAAATGGACGAATCATGTTCCTTCTATATAATGGCGTTAAAAGATGAAGTACGCCGTGATGCCTGCGTGAATCAAGATCGCAATCGGCACGCCGAGCCGAAAGGCTGGCTTCAACGTCTTGTGACGAAACAGCCGCATCGCCACATACGCGCCGAACGCCCCGCCGACCCATACCATCGTGAGCAACGTTTTTTCCGAAATACGCCACGAACCGGCTTTTGCCCGTCGTTTATCGAGAAAGAATGTCATAAAAGCTAGTAAATTAGTCACAATGTAATATAGCAGTAATAGTTCCAAAGACTATCCACCCCTTTCTTCTCCGTTCAGTATACCTCGAAACGGCTCAACAAAGCCATTTGTATCCGATTTGTAAGAAACTCACCCTTGACTTCGCACCAATAAAGTTCTGTAACTGAACTGATATCACTCTCATATCGCACTGTAACGGCGCTGAAATATAGAGGTGTTACAGTTAGGGAGCGTTAGAAAAGGGAGGAATATTCTTATGAAAAAACCACTATTGACACTAACGGCACTCGCTGGCCTTAGTTTAGGAGTCGCTGCTCCAGCTTCGGCAGCATCAACACACACAGTTCAGTCTGGAGATACATTGTATCGTATCGCCGTGAACAACAACGTCTCTGTAAACGACATTAAACAAGCGAACGGCTTAAACTCAAATATGATCTACCCGAACCAAGTATTGAAACTTGGCAAGGCAGAAGCAAAAGCTTCGAACTCATCTAATACGTATACAGTTAAATCAGGCGACACGTTGTATCGAATCGCGACTAACAACGGCGTCACTGTCAACCAATTGATGACTTGGAACGGTCTCTCATCGGATCTTATCTTCCCAGGTCAACAATTCGCGGTGAAAGGCGCAGCCGCTGCATCAGTAGCGAATAACGCCCCTGCAGCGAAACCAAAAGCTTCAACATCTACACCTGTGACGAAACAGTCTACGTCGACAACGCAAACTCAAGCTCCGGCTTCGGGTAAGACGATGACAGTTGAAGCCACAGCTTATACACCATACTGTGCAGGATGCTCAGGTATCACAGCAACAGGAATCGACGTCCGTTCAAACCCGAACCAAAAAGTCATCGCGGTTGACCCTTCAGTCATCCCGCTCGGCTCTAAAGTTTATGTTGAAGGTTACGGCGAAGCCATCGCTGGAGACACTGGCGGCGCAATCAAAGGGAACAAAATCGATCTCTTGATGCCGACACAAGAACAAGCGATCCAATTTGGTCGTCAATCTGTCAAAATCACAGTATTAAACTAATTCGTACGACCCCAAAAACACCGCATACGCGGTGTTTTTTTGTGTCTTCATCTTTGACGATGGCGGGTAAACAACAGGAAAGGGAAGGTGAATCAAATGCTGACGACAGAAATCATCTTAAGCGTGCTCGGGATGATCTTGATCATTCTGAACATGATATTCGCCATCACCATCATCTTTTTCGAACGACGCGACATCGGCTCGACGTGGGCCTGGCTTCTCGTCTTGTTCTTTTTGCCGCTCGTCGGCTTCTTCATCTATATCTTCTTCGGACGCTTGATCAAGTCGAACAATTTTTATCAAGTCGATGAAGAACGACGGATCGAATACGCTCATCACGTCCAACAACAGCTCGACGAACTAGACGCAAGGCAAGACTTGTTCACGAGCGATCCGCTCCTATCGAAGTACCGGCGCCTCGCCCGTCTGAACTTGCTGTCGACGAACGCCCTCGTGACGTATCATAACGCCATTCAAGTCATTCATGATGGGGAGCAGAAGTTTGAGGCATTGTTTCATGATATCGATGCGGCAACGAGCGAAATCAACATCCAATACTACATCATCCAAAACGATTCGCTCGGCCAAGCGCTCATCGCTGCTCTCACGGAGCGGGCGAAGCAAGGTGTCCGTGTCCGTCTCTTGTATGACGCGGTCGGATCCCGTGGCTTGCGGCGGCATCATTTCAAAGAGCTGCTCGCCCATGGAGGTGAAGTGAAATCGTTCTTTCCGTCACGGCTTGGCATCAACTTCCGTGTCAACAACCGGAACCACCGCAAGTTGTGTGTCATCGATGGCGAAATCGGCTATATCGGTGGCTTCAATGTCGGTAATGAGTATTTAGGGACGAATCGACAGTTCGGCTATTGGCGCGACGTTCACTTGCGCATCCGAGGTGAAGCCGTGCGCGAGCTGCTCGAACGTTTCCTGCTCGACTGGAACCGCTCCGTCCCGACAAAGCAGAAGACGGAGAAAGAAGCGTTCGTCTGGCCGCAAGGGACGCTTGACACATTCGCTGCACCGGTCCAAATCGTCACGTCGGGCCCGAATTCGACGACCGAGCATTTGAAAAACATGCTCGTCAAAATGATCACCGAGGCGAAAGACGCCATCTATATCCAAACCCCTTACTTCATCCCTGACGCGAGTTTCCTTGATGCGTGTCGAATCGCGCTCATGTCCGGGACAAAGATCCATTTGATGATCCCGAACAAACCGGACCATATGTTTGTCTACTGGGCGACGTACGCCAACGCGGCCGAACTCGTCCGTTACGGCGCTGACGTCTACACGTATGAGAAAGGGTTTTTGCACGCGAAGACGCTCGTCATCGATCATGAGGTCGCCTCGATCGGGACGACGAACATCGACGCCCGAAGTTTTCATTTGAATTTCGAGATTTCGGCCCTCGTCTATGATGAGACGGTCGCCCGTTCTGTCATCGAGGCGTTCGAGCGTGATACGGCATGCGCCGAACGATTGACGATCGAGCGCTACGAGACGCGGACGAAATGGATTCGCTTCAAAGAGAGCGTATCCCGGTTGCTCAGCCCGATCTTATAAGAAAAGACCAGCGCTGGACCCTTCAAGGTCGCGCTGGTCTTATTGTTTGAGCACTTTTTTGACATGTTGCTCGAACGCTTCGACAATCGGGTTCGGGGCATCCTTCTCCCCGTATTCGGCCGCCTCGAGCCAAGAGGCAAAGAGCGGGGCGTCGGTGAACCGGATGCGTGTCAGCCAATCATGCGCCGTCTCTTCTCGATGACGCGGATGAGCCTTCTCGAGCCGTCGCCCGGCATCGAGTAACCGGACATGCTTCGGTGTCCGCACGGCACGTGACGACCGCATGTGCGGCGTATGGGTCCGTCTTGGTACGACCGCGTCTTCTTGTACCTCGTTCCGCTTTCGCACATAGAAGAACAAAGCGAGACCCGCGACCAGTAAGAAAATGAAGAATCCGAGGAAGAGCATCGTCTGATTCGACGCCGTCTCGAAGAACGTCTCATTCGTCATCGTCTCCGCATCGAGGTTCGGGTTGTCCGGCACCATGAAGCGGTTCACCCGGTCCGACGGGTCGAGCGTGATGCCGTCGAACCAACCGCCAAGCCACATGAGGAACGGACTGACCCATGCGACCAAGTCCCCGAACAAGAGCTCTTTCACCGTACGGAGAAGCAAGGCGAGGACGAGACCGACGGTGAGCCCGATGAAGAGCATCGACAACATCCGTTTGTAGTCACGTCGGTAATAGAGGCTCCGTTGCCAGAACAAGAACAGGAACGGAAACGCAATCATCGCGAGCGGCTGCGACGCCGGCGGGAACAACCAATCGGCGATAAGGAACAGAACGCTCGCGATCGCGTAGCGGTCCGTCCAGTCGAGCGTCCGGATGAAGGCATGGACGTATGTGAACAAGAGCAACGTGATGCTCATCTCATAGGAAAAGAAAAGCGCCGCGACGCTTAACGCTGTCTGAGCCCCAAGTTGCCAATTGCGCGGCAGACGGAGGGTGAAGAGATAGACGAGCGGGAAGACGTGACCGACATAGAAGGCGGCAAATACCCACCACAACAGTTTCATCGTCCGTCACCTCCAAGGCGAAGAATCGACTGGCTGCCCCCGTACTTCGCGACTTTCCGTTCGAACAACGACCGCGCGAGCGGGAAGTCACGCTCTGATAGACAAGCGAGCGTTGTCATCACTTTGCGGAAATGGGTCTCACCGCTTCCCGGGGCAAGGTCGTACGTGATGCCGTCTTTTGTGAGCGTCGGCACGATGAGTCCGTAGCTCGCGTTCTCTTTCTCGAAGTCGCGGCATAATGCGGCTGCCTGTGAGATCAACCGCTCCATCTGATGGGTGAGGGCGCGCCCGTCTTTCGTCAGCAAGTCGAGGACGACGACGTACTCGTTCGCCTGGACGGGTTGCTCGGTCCGGGCGAGCAGTTCCCCCGTCTTCGCGTACGCTGACCAGTATAGTTGTCGCATCGGCTGTCCGTGGTACGGCGCCACCGATTGGAACGTCTCCGGGTCGCGATAAGCACTATGACGTACCATCTCTTCTCCCGGTAACGTCGGAGGTCGTTTCGGGATCGGATATGGCAAAAAGTCTGGAAAGACGTAACCGATCCGTTCGAGCGGTTCTTCTTTATAGAGCGAGAACATGCGGAGCGGGTCGCGAATCTCCATGCCGATCGCTTCGATCCGAATCGGTCCGCGTTTGATTGCCTTTAGCGGCAACGTATACCCGACTTCCGCTTCCCGGCCGACATAGTTCTCTTGGCGCCAAAACGCGTGGTCCTCCGAATCGACGGTCGGATGCAGGTAACCCGACAACCGGACGACGCCGAGCGGCACCGGCGCCGTCGACAGCAAGTTGATCGTATACGTCTCCTCGTCCCCCGGGAACAGCTTCAACTCATCGGTCACGTCGACATGCACATGATCGGCGAGACGGAACAACAGCTCCGGCATGATGAGCGCATACAGGCTGAAGCCGAGAATCGCACTCGCGAGGAAGACGTTGCCGTACAGAGCGATGAACACCCCGACGACGAACAAGAGCCACATATACCCGGACTCGAGGTAGCGAGGGCTGACGAGTTGCATGTCACACCTCTGATGGGACCGCGATGGTCTCAAGAACAGACTTGATGAGTTTTGCCGGTTTCGTCTTGAGCGACGCCTCGACCGTCAGTACGACACGGTGGCCAAGAATCGGCAAGGCGAGCGCCCGAATGTCTTCCGGTGACACGTAATCGCGTCCGTCCATGAAAGCGTGGGCCCGTGCTGCCATCGTATAGGCAAGCGTCGCACGCGGGCTCGGACCGACCTCGATGTCCCGGTGATGGCGTAGCGCCTCGACGAAATCGAGGAGATAATCCTCTATCGCCTCGTGGAACGTCACGTCACGGACCGCTTGTTGCATCTTGGCGAGTTCGTCTTGTTTCAGCGTGAACGGCGCCGCACTCAAATGTTCGTTCCGAAGCAGTCGACGTTCCGATTCACGAGATAACGGTGCGAGCGACAGTTTGAACAAGAAACGGTCAAGTTGGGCTTGTGGGAGCGGGAACGTGCCTTGCCCGTCGAACGGGTTTTGCGTCGCGATGACGAAAAACGGGTCCGGTAGACGGAGTGAGACTTCCCCGAGTGTCACTTGGCGTTCCTGCATCGCCTCAAGGAGTGCGGATTGCGTCCGTGGCGTCGTCCGGTTGATCTCATCGACGAGCAAGATCGATGTGAAGATTGGTCCAGTCCGGCGCTCGAATGAACCGGTCGTCGGATTGAACAGCTCCATCCCTAAAATATCGCTCGGAAGCGTGTCCGGCGTACATTGCACCCGTTGGAAGGCAGCAGACACGGAAGAGGCGAGACTCCGTGCGAGCGTCGTCTTCCCGGTCCCCGGCCGGTCTTCAAGCAGTACGTGTCCGCCAGAAAGGAGGGCGATCGTCGACAGCTTGATGGCTTTCGACTGTCCGATCACCTGGTCGTTCAAATATGTGGTCCATGGTTGTATCATTTTAGTTCCCCCGTCTTTTTCTGAATATTTAAGAAAATCATAGCACATTAAAACGCTCGTATGATACGAAAAGAAAAAACGATGACGGCAGCGTCATCGTTTCGGTGAATCCAAGTAGCGTTCAAAATGCCGTTCGAGCCAGTCTTGGAAGAACGACATGAACGTGCAGATGCCCCAATAGATGAGGGCGACGACCAAATAGACCGTCATGTAATCGAACTCGCGGCCCCCGACGATCTTCGCCTTGTTGAAGATCTCAGGGACGGTGATCATGGCCGCGAGCGAGCTCGCTTTGATCAAGTCGAGAAACACGTTCGAGAGCGGGGGGAGCGCGATCCGTGTCGCTTGTGGCAAGATGACCCCTTTGAGCGTCAGCCACTTGTTCATCCCGAGCGAGCGGGCCGCTTCGACCTGTCCGTTATCCACTGCCCGAATCGAGGCCCGGATGATCTCGGCGATATAGGCGGCCGAGTTCAAACTGAACCCGATGATCGCCGCCGTCAACGCCGCAAACTGAATCCCGATGAACGGGAATCCGGAATATAAGATAAACAAAATGATCAGAATCGGGACACCGCGCATGAACGAGATATAAAACGTCGACGGGAAGCGCAACAAACGCGACGGTGACAGCTTACCGAGGGCAAGGATGAGCCCGAGCACGAGTCCGAAGAACATGCTGACGAATGAGATCCATAGCGTGTTCGGCAGTCCTCCGAGAAGATACGGGAACGAGCGGATGGCCAAGTCGGCGTCAAAGATCGCCTCCCATTTCACTCCTTCGAACATGCTCAGTCCAATTCGACGATCGTCGCATCGACGTCCGGCTCGACCGAGACGTCCGCGCCGTTATAGAACTTCTCCGACAATTCTTTCACCGTACCGTCCTCAAGCATCTCAGCGAGAACGCGGTCGATGTTTTGTTGCAACTCATCGTTCTCTTTCGCCATGAGGAACGCGACTTCTTGCGGGTTGTAGGCGATATCCGGGTGGATGGCGATATCAAACTCCGGGAAGAAGGCTAGGGCGAGCGTCTGCAAGTAGTAGTCGTTCAAGATGACATCGGTCCGCCCCGTCGAGACGTCACGAAGATACTGGTCGTTCGTCGCGTTATCATAGATCACTTCTTCTGCTCCGTACTGACGGGCCACTTCCATGAAGACGGTCGTCGCTTCACCAGCGGCTCTCTTGCCTTTCAAGTCCTCGAGCGAGTCGATGCCTGAGAGGTCACTCTTTCGGACGATGGCCGTCCCGTACGTGTACTTATAAGGCGTCGAGAACGCGAACTTTTCTTTCCGGTCTTCTGTGACCGAAATATCGTTCGCCGCGACGTCGACTTGCCCGTTTTGAACGCTCGTCAACATGTTGTCAAACGCCATCTCTTTGAATTGAACCTCGAGGTCAAGCCGTTGCCCGATCTCTTTCATCAACTCGACATCGAATCCTGTCAACTCGTCGCTCTCTTCAGCCCGGAACGAAGCAGGGTAGAGCGTGCCGGCCGTACCGACCGTAAGTGTACCTTCTTCTTTGATCTCGTCCCAGCGCGAAGTCTCGGCCTGATCGGTGCTAGAATCACCACACGCCGCGAGCGGGACAGCGAGTAATAGGGATGCTGCCAAACCTTTTGTCATACGTTTCATTCAAGTTCCTCCTTAAGTTATCATCTGTCTAAAAATAGCATGACACTAGTCCTGTGGCAACTCCTAAACACTTTGAAACAGGCGATAAATTATATTTGAAACATAAATACATAAAGCGCTAACATGTCCTTGAATGAACGATTCAGTGAAGTGACACAGTTTATCTATTTATTCGAAACAGATATGAATTTGTATAAAAAGGATTTGAGCGGGTGGGGACGAACTACGTTCAAAAATGAACGAAATTGAGTCACCAAACCGTTAATGTTGACTATAGAGAAAGAGGATTTTCACATCAATATAGCAAATCATGTAAAATACGAATGGTATGCAGCTATCTTTGCATCCAATTACAATCATCTAGCTCCGGAGGATGGACCAACCATGACATTTATGACTATGATCGTCGTTTTAATAATCGGCTTACTCACACTTTTGATCGGACTATTTATGAAGAAAAGATGGGTTACCATCTTTTCCCTCATTCCGCTCGCGTTATCGCTTTGGAATTTCATGACCCTATTCTTTATGGGTATGTAATGTGCGTGCGTGACGATCACAATAAAAGAAGGGGATGCGAATGGCGAAATCGGAAAGATGCAACGTCAATAAAGAGGTGCCGGCTAAACTAGAATTGCAGGCTCTAATTGATGATAAAGACGGATTAAAACTCGTGTTTACCGATGCGGATGAGAACAACTATACATTCTTATTTGACGGACTTGTGTTTTCGTATCGAAATACAGACGAAGGAACGCTTTTCAAAATGCTAGACCATCTATACAAACATTATGACGCGGATTATTTTGGCGACTGGACACTCTTCCAAGTGACCGATTCAAACTATTTGGAATGGCTAGCTGAAGAGTCAGACAACATTTACGAAAAAATCTATGATATTCACCATTATGTGTTCCTGACACCACATGATGTAATCGAAGTGTTGTCGACAGAACCTCCAAGTTTGATTTCATAACCGCCACTGTATGGCTAGTCTGAGGAGACGATATAGGAGCGGCCAAAAGGAGAAAGATCCAATGAGAGAATTCCTAGATATCTCGATTCAAGCGTTAAATGAGGATTCCGTCAGCGTCGTGAACGAGGCAAATGATCCGTTTCCAGTCATCGGGAAAATCATTCCGAGCTTTAGTGACGGAGTTTGGACGTATGAGGAACAGTTATATGGGAAAGTTCAAGAGACGAGATTCCCGGACGATTCACTGGACTGGTCTGAATACATCAATCGTGAGGACAAACAAGTATTCTTGGCATTCGATGAGACGGCTTGTATCGGACAAATCCGCGTCGTAAGAGACTGGAACCGTTTTGCATATATCGAGAACATCGCTGTGCAGAAAGCGTATCGAAACAGCGGGCTCGGTCATATGCTGATCGGTGTTGCAGAAACGTGGGCAAAAGAGCAATCGTTGCTTGGATTGTCGCTCGAAGCGCAGAACGATAATGTGATCGCGTGTCGATTTTATACGAAAGAAGGGTTCGAACTCGGTGGTGTGGATACGCTAAAGCAAACCGGCAATCCGAACATCGAACTGACGTTGTATTGGTACAAGATATTCTGAGTTGCAGCTGAGAGGCGAGACGTCAAATCTGACATTGCGTTTCTCTTTTTTCTTCTAGTTAACATAACATATATTATCAGTGAAAATAAAACTCCGTCTCAATCCTTTAGTATACTTAAAGAAGTGAGACGGAATGTGAGATTGAGAGCTGAGATTCAATTTCTAGTGAATCGGATCAATGTGACACCTGGTTCGGGCTCGAACTCAGCGCTCGGTTCAAACCCCAGTTTCATATAAAGCCGCTTCGCCGGTCCGTTATGTTTCCCAGTGTGCACATAGACAAGTTTGTCTTCATGCAAACTGAGCACGTGTTCGAGCAACGTCGTCGCCAGACGTGCCCTGAAATACGTCGGATCGATGCATAGTTTCGTGACCTCGACCGTGTTCTCGGCCGCTTCGATCGTGATGAACCCGATCAGCCGCTCGTCATTATACAAGCCGTAACTCGTGCCCGGCAAGTTTTGAATGACCTCGACCGTCTCGTACCGGGCTGGAATCTCATCAAACCCGATCAATTCGGCCTCGACTGCATAGGCGTTTCGTTGGATCTCGAGCATTTGCTCAGCCGCTGCATAATTCGTCGTATAAATTTCACGTAACTCCATCATGTGGCACCTCCGGCATCATCTGGCAAACAACCGTGCTTGCTTACGTTTGGCGCGTTTAAGCGCACGATATAACCGATGCGTCCCGGCAATCTCCGGACCGTGACCGACGAACGTATGTCGCGGCGCCAAGTCGATCAGCCGCTCAGCATTCTCGACCGCTGCCCGTTTATCCCATGTCGCCCACCCAGGAAGCGGAAAGAGCGGTCTGACATCCCCCGCCACCGCGACTCCCCCGTGGGATTGGAATGCGTCGCCGGCGAACAGTATGCGGTTGCCCTCGTCGAAATAAGCGATGGAACCCGGCGTATGCCCCGCTGCCGGATACACACGAAGACCAAACAACCGCTCCCCGGGATCCAACAACTGGTCGGGTAACGAATGGATTTTGGGGAGGGAACCTTTTACTTTCAACTCTCGTTCATCTGGATCTAACGTCCGATCCCCGTCGAGCAACCTCGCATCCCGACGCGACACGTACAGCTCCGCATGGGGGTGAGCCTTCAAAATCGCGTCGACGCCCCCGACATGGTCTCCGTGGGCGTGTGTCAATAAAATCGCGAGAAGCGGCTGTTCGAGCGCCTCGATGTACGCGAGGATGTCTGCCGCATTCCGTTCCAAAGCGGTATCGATCAAGACGAGCCCTAGTTCCTTCTCGATCAATTGTACGTTGATCGGCAGCACCGGTGCATAAAACGTCAGCTGGTGAACATGTTCTAGACGTGTGACCAACACAAAATCCCCTCCCCCTTAATCGAACAACGTGACCCAGTCGTCTTGCCAACGGGCCTCAAAACACATATGAAGCTGTTCAAGCGTATTCCGGGCAAGCGAGAGCGGAGGCAAGTCGTCTCGGCCGAAGAAGCCGACGTCACTCGTTTCTTGGCTCACCTGCGCCTCCCCGCCGATCACTTCGCACTCGATGAACAGCTTATAGTAGTGCTGGGACAAAGGCGGATGTGGATGGTGATGCATATCGAATAAGGCGACAAGCCGAATCGGGGCTACATCGAAGCCTGACTCTTCCTCAATCTCTTTGACGATGTTCTCCGCCGGGGACAACCCGACTTCGCAGAAGCCGCCCGGGAGCGTCCATAGACCGTCAGAGCGTTCTTTGACGAGCAACAAGCGGTCCTCCCGAAACACGACACCGCGAACATCGAGCTTCGGAGTCGGATAACCGTCGACATGAATAAGCTCTGTCCGCTCATGAAGCGCTAGATTCGACTGCTGTTCAAACATCTCAGTCGCGATTTGTTGGATCTCGAGATAGCGTTCCCGGTCGTACTCGTCTTTCGTGAACGTCTGGCCGGCCTGTGAGAGCGCCTGGAGCCGTTTGGCCCACATGAGCCATTGTGACATAGTCATCCCTCCATCGTTTGTCCTGTTTATCCATTTCGCCATATGAGCGAGTTGTTCCTTTTTCCTCGTACCCGCTCCTCCTAAAAAGTATATGATGACAGCATGATTCATAAATAAAGGCCGTGTTCGATCATTCTTCGAAATAAAAAGTATCGGTAATAAAATAATCGCGCCCGTTCCGTTCACACCAGTCGAGAAAACGTTCCTGCCCCGAATCCGATTGCGTATATGTGACCCAATCCGCGAGCAACTCACTATGGTAACTCAATTCGATCTCATAACCCGCTCGTTTCTCCTCATTCAATACATGGTGGATCAACTTTCTCGCTTCTGCGATGGTTGCGCGATCCCGATTGACCTCGCCGAGATACACGTTTTCGTTAATATGGTGAAACGAGAACTTAAGGGTAGAGATTTTATGAGTCATGAGTGCCTCGATCGCACGCTGTTCTGCCATTCCCCCAAGTTCGATTGCTCGTTCGAGTCGTTCGTGCCATAACTCTTCAAACGCATAAAGGCCGAGCCAACGGTATGGACGAGCGTCTTCAGATGACCGCTCCGTCCACTCAACGAGCGTCGGTTTTAGTATGTTCGTGACGAGTGGATACACGAATACATCAGGGACATCGTCTTGCCGTGTTGGTTCACTGAGCGTGAACAGCCAGGCGACGAACTCCTGTCGTTGCTCGAAATCACAATCCTTCACTGTTTCAATAAACGGTGTCAGCGCAGCGAGTGCCTGTTTCCGAAATCCCCGATCCTTCAATTCACAAAACGTGCGGAACTCCGGGTAGTTGTTCATGTTTGGGTCGTTCAGTAATTCTCGCATGGAATGATTGCCTCGTTTCTTGTTGAGCGTTATCTCACCACGTACTCATTCACAATGTACCTTGAAACAAAAGTACCCGATACGTTCTGTACTTCCCCTGATTGCACATCGTTTGGTCATAACCGATCTCGGAACGATTACTCCTGTACAACCTGTCACCTCCCTAAAGAACTGTTTTCCAATTCTACTCACTCTCAGTATAACGAAACAAAAAAACCCTGCACAACGGCTGTTGTACAAGGGTTTTCGCATTAATCGAGGTACACGTCCTCAATTTCACCGAACGTCTCCTCGTCAAAGACGAACGAGCCGTTGGCGTAGCGGTCTAAGAGCGTCAATTGCTTCGCCTTGACCGTCTTCGCTTTCTCTTTGCCGACGATGTGGATTGTCTCATCCCCATGCACCGGCAAGACACGGCGAATCTGGTGCGGTTTCGATTTGACCTCACGGATGAGCATCGTCCCGCGCAAGTTGCGGTTCGTGCAGTCGAACTGGTCCTCGAGCTTCATTTTCTTGACGGCCCCGCGTTGCGTCACGAGGACGAACATCGGCGGCGTGAAGAAAGCGAACGCGTCGGCGACGAGATCTCCGTCTTTCAAATTCATCGCTTTGACACCAGCGGCTCGCTGGCCGACGACCGGTACGTCATCTTCTTTGAACCAGAGCCCGTAACCCCGCTCCGACACGAGGAAGAGTTGACCTGGACCGTCACTGATCCCGGCGAAGACGACCTCGTCATCACCTTTCAGCTTCAGTGCCATGAGCGCCTTCGACTTGCGCTGGGCGTCATAGTCACGGAGCGGTGTCCGTTTGACCATCCCTTCACGCGTGACGAACAGGCAGTGCGCGTCCGACTCGAACGTCGAGACGACGTCAGCCGACACGACTTGCTCGCCTTCGATCGGCACGAGGTTGGCCACGTGTTGACCGGCGTCTTTCCATTTTGACTCCGGAATCTGATGGACCGGGATGAGCAGGTAGCTGCCTTTGTTCGTCCAGACGAGCAGATGGTCCGTCGTCATCGCCTGCGTGACGAGGACAGGACGGTCTTTCTGTTTCATCTCCGGCATATCGTCGCTCGAGGCGCCATATGAGCGCATCGATGAGCGTTTGACGTAGCCATCGCGGCTGACGAACACCATCGTCTCCTCGACGGCGATCATGACCTCGGTCTTCAGTTTCAACTCTTCGACCTCTGACTCGATGACCGAGCGCCGTGCGTCGCCGAACTCGTCACGGAGCGCTGTCAACTCTTTCGAGATGAGCTTCCGCTTCGTCGCATCGACGTTCAAAATATTGGCGAGACGGCCAATCTCTTTCTGGAGCGCCGACGCTTCTTTTTGAAGCTCGACGATATCCGTGTTCGTCAAACGATACAATTGAAGCATGACGACCGCTTCGGCTTGACGGTCCGAGAACGAGAAGCGTGTCATAAGCTTCTGCTTCGCCTCAGCCTTGTCTTTCGCCGACCGGATGAGTTCGAGCGTCTCGTCTAAGACCGAGATGGCCTGTTCGAGCGCATCGACGATTTCGGCGCGTTTCTTCGCCTGGTCGAGCTCGAACGTCGTCCGGCGGGTGACGACTTCTTCAACGTGTTTCAAATACGCGTCGATGATCGGCAAGAGTCCCATCTGTTTCGGCGTCCGGTTGACGATGGCGACCATGTTGTAGTTATAGGCGAGTTGCAGGTCGGTATGCTTCAAGAAGAAGTGGAGCACACCTTCCGCATCGGCTTCTTTTTTCAACTCGATGACGACGCGGACACCGGTCCGGTCCGTCTCGTCACGGACTTCGGCGACGCCTTCAACTTTCTTGTCGAGACGAAGCTCTTCCATCTTCTTGACGAGGTTCGCCTTGTTCACCTCATACGGGAGCTCGGTGATCGTAATCTGTTCACGTCCGCCTTTGAGCGGCTCGACGACCGATTTGGCGCGGATGATGACTTTTCCTTTGCCGGTCTCGAACGCCTTCAAGATGCCGTCGCGTCCCATGACGATCCCACCGGACGGGAAGTCCGGTCCTTGCATATATTCGAGGGCGTCTGTCGCCGTATCGACCTCGCCTTTCAAGCGGGCGATGGCGAGATTGAGCACCTCGGTCAAGTTGTGCGGCGGAATCTCGGTCGCATAACCTGCGGAAATCCCTGTCGTCCCGTTCATGAGCAAGTTCGGGAGGAGTGAAGGCAAGACGAGCGGTTCTTCGGTCGAATCGTCAAAGTTCGGCGTGTAGTCGACCGTGTTCTTCGCGATCGACGTCAGCATGACACCGGCGATCTTCGATAACCGGGCCTCGGTGTACCGCATCGCGGCAGCCGAGTCGCCGTCCATCGAGCCGTTGTTCCCGTGCATGTCGATCAGCGGATAACGCAACTTCCAGTCCTGCGACAAGCGCACCATCGCCTCATAGACGGAGCTGTCACCGTGCGGGTGATAGTTACCGATGACGTTCCCGACCGTCTTGGCCGATTTGCGGTACGGTTTCTCGTTCGTGTTGCCTTCATGGTGCATCGCATACAGGATGCGGCGCTGGACGGGTTTGAGCCCGTCGCGCGCGTCCGGGAGGGCCCGGTCCTGGATGATATATTTCGAGTAACGCCCGAAGCGGTCACCGACGACCTGTTCGAGCGACAAGTTTAAAATGTGTTGAATCGTCGACATCGTTACATCACTTCCTCAATCGCTTTAGTCACGTGTTCATTGGCGATGATCGAATCATCTTCCTGGAGGCCGAAGGCGACGTTCTCCTCGATCCACTCCCGGCGATGGGCGACGTTGTCTCCCATGAGCACCGAGACGCGCTTGTCGGCGACGGCGGCATCATCGACTGTGACGCGGATGAGCGTCCGTGTGTCCGGGTTCATCGTCGTCTCCCACAGCTGGTCGGCGTTCATCTCACCGAGACCTTTGTAGCGTTGGAGGATATAGCCTTTCTTATACACTTTGACGAGCTTCTCGAGCGCCTCTTCGTCCCAGGCGTACTCGAACTGTTCCGACTTGCCTTTCCCTTTCGAGATGCGATAGAGCGGCGGCAAGGCGACGAACACTTTGCCGGCCTCGACGAGCGGGCGCATGTAGCGGAAGAAGAACGTCAACAAGAGCACTTGAATGTGGGCCCCGTCCGTATCGGCATCGGTCATGATGATGATTTTGTCGAAATTGCAGTCCTCGAGGTCGAAATCGTGGCCGACACCGGCCCCGATCGCGTGGATGATCGTGTTGATTTCCTCGTTTTTCATGATGTCTTGAAGTTTTGACTTCTCCGAGTTGATGACTTTCCCACGGAGCGGCAAGATGGCTTGGAACGTCCGGTCACGGCCTTGTTTGGCCGAACCGCCGGCCGAGTCACCCTCGACGAGAAACAGTTCGTTCTTGGCGGCGTTCTTCGACGTCGCCGGTGTCAGTTTCCCGTTCAAGATGCTCGAGCGTTTCTTCTTCTTGCCGTTACGCGCTTCTTCCCGGGCTTTCCGGGCGGCCTCGCGGGCCTGGGCGGCGCGGATCGCTTTCTTGATCAGCATCGTCGCCATCTGCGGGTTCTCCTCGAGGAAGATCGTCAGTTGCTTGGCCATGACCCCGTCGGCACTCGTACGGGCCTCAGGCGAGCCGAGTTTCGACTTCGTCTGTCCCTCGAACTGGAGGAATTCCTCTGGGATCCGTACCGAGACGATGAGCGTGAGCCCTTCACGGACGTCACCGCCGTCAAGGTTCTTATCTTTCTCTTTCAACAAGCCGTTCTTCCGGGCGTACTCGTTCACGATTCGGGTCATCGCCGTCTTGGCACCGACTTCGTGTGTACCACCATCGCGCGTGCGGACGTTATTGACGAACGAGAGCACGTTCTCTGAGTAGGCGTCCGTGAACTGGAAGGCGAGTTCGAGCTCGATGTCGTTCTCGGTCCCTTCGAAGTAGACGATCGGGTGGAGTGTCGCCTTGTCGTCGTTCAAATACTGGACGAATTCGGCGATCCCTTCCTCGTAATGGAACGTCTCTTCTTTACCAGAACGCTCGTCCGTCAGCGTGATCGTCAATCCTTTCAACAGGAAAGCCGATTCCCGCAGCCGTTCGGCGAGCGTGTCGTAGTTGTACGTCGTCGTCGAGAAAATGCTTGCGTCCGGTTTGAAAGTGACACTCGTCCCGGTCTGGCGTGTCTTCCCGGTCTCGAGAAGAGTCGTCTGTGGGACGCCGCCATCGGCAAACGTCTGCTCAAATATTTTGCCGTCACGGTAAATCGTCACGACGACCTTGCTCGAGAGGGCGTTCACGACCGAGGCGCCGACCCCGTGGAGCCCTCCGGACGTCTTATAGCCGCCTTGGCCGAACTTTCCGCCGGCGTGGAGGACGGTGAAGATGACCTCTGGCGTCGGTTTGCCGGAAGCATGCATTCCCGTCGGCATGCCACGTCCGTGGTCACGGACCGTGATGGCATCGTCTTTATGGATCGTCACGTCGATCTGTCCGCCGAAGCCGGCGAGCGCCTCATCGATCGCGTTATCGACGATCTCATAGACGAGGTGATGCAGCCCGCGGTGGTCGGTCGAACCGATGTACATTCCTGGGCGTTTTCGTACGGCCGTGAGTCCTTCGAGCACCTGGATGGCGTCTTCATTGTAATTGAATAAATCTGTTGACATTTCCGTCACCTCAATTTCGAACACACGTTCGTTTTTCTAACCTATTGTATAGCGATTTTTGAATTCTGGCAAGCCTCCCTTGTCACGCTTGACACGTGAAAAAAAGGAGACCTACCAAGGAGGCAGGTCTTAGCCGATCAAGCGGGCATGCTCGACGTAGATGCATCGGTTCTCGACGTAATCGATCCCGGCGTCGCGGGCGATTCGTTCGGCCTCGGCACTCGAGAGCCCGAGTTGGTTGAAAATGAGCCCGACATCCCCGTGCCGGACAGCATCCTCGGCGACGCCGGCCAAATACTCACTGCGCCGGAACACATCGACGATATCGATATGGCCCGGGATGCTTTCGACGGTCGGATACACCTTGCGTCCGTTCCACGTCTCGAGCGTCGGGTTGACCGGGATGACCGTGTACCCTTGCAGCAGCAGATAGTCTGCGATCTGGTTGGCCGTCTTGTTCGGATTCGAGGAGATCCCGACGACGGCAATCGTCTTCGCTTCCTCGAGCAATTGTTTCAAACGCTGGTCGTCCATTCCAGTAGCCCCCTTTTGTTTACGTTCTCAGTGTACCGTTCCCCTAATCGCGGTTCAAGGTTTATTTTCAATTTACATACAACTGTAACTCTTTCCTTTTTTTAAAACAAATCAATTGGTTTACTATAACTTATTATGTAAACCATGTTAAGAGCCTTCGATTATCGAATATACTGGTCGATGTTCGTTCGGGTGTAAAATCGCCCACACAAGAACGTTGCGTGAAATATCTATTTCACGCAATTATACGGACCGTTCTTAGCGGTTCTCGACAGACAGATTGACGTGATTTCACGAACTTGCATGGGCAAACGGAGGTGAGTTCGGTATACTGGTAAAAGGAGGTGTTCACGTGGGGACTGCCTATGAGGAACGTCGCGGTACGTTATACAACTACCGCATCACTTTATACGGGAACGCGCTCGCCTGGTTCATCCACGTCGTGTTCTTAATCACATTTTGGCGGCTCGACGTCGGTCTGCTCGCCTGGTCGAACGTCGCGAGCGTCCTTTACTACTCGATTTCATTTTATTTCGTACATAAGCGTTACTATCGGACGTTCTTCACCGGCTTGTTCATCGAAGTCGTCTACAACGCCGTCATCTCGACGATCGTCCTCGGCTGGGGTGCGAACGTCCACTATTTCATCATCATGGCCGCTTACGGTGTGTTCTTCATGCCGAACGTGAGCCGACTCGTCCGTATCGCGACGACAGGCCTCGCCATGGCTATTTACGGTTTCCTGTACGTCACCGTGACGACAGGGACGCAACCGCTCACCCCGTCGTTCGAGCAAGGACTGGGCCTCTTTTGCCTTTTGTCGACGATCGGACTCATCGCCGGACTCTCGTTCATCTTCGAAGGGTCGGTCGTCGAGGTGACGTCCGAGCTCGAACGGACGAACGGGCGCCTGCATACGCTCGCCTCGCGAGACGGACTGACCGGCCTCTACAACCGCATGACCGGGTCGGCCCAT
Organism: Exiguobacterium sp.; assembly: GCF_020832205.1. Taxonomy (GTDB): domain Bacteria; phylum Bacillota; class Bacilli; order Exiguobacteriales; family Exiguobacteriaceae; genus Exiguobacterium. The sequence goes on from NZ_JAFIFD010000024.1 coordinate 71,705, forward strand.
ATCGAGACGGCGATCGAACGGACCGTCTCAGCAGGGCGGCCTTATGCTGTCGCTCTCGCCGACATCGACCACTTCAAAGCGTTCAATGAACGGTACGGACACGACTGCGGCGACCTCGTCTTGAAACGTGTCGCCGCCACCTTGACGTGGACGGACGCCGTTTGCGTCCGTTGGGGCGGCGCAGAGTTGCTCCTGTTCATCGAGGGCCAGTCAGAAGAGGAAGTCGCGACGAGCCTCGACGAGCTGCGCGCCCGTATCAAATCTACCGAGACGATCTATGAAGGGTCACGTTTACATGTGACGATGACGTTCGGTGTCTCATACCGGGACGGATCCGCCGCCGCATGTGTCGAGACGCTTGTCAAAGAAGCCGATGACCGGCTACGGGCTGGTAAACAGGCCGGAAAAGACCGGGTCATCACATCGATTTGTTAATGAAGGAGTGATTACTGTTGAGTTTGTTTCGTCAACTCGGTCAAGCGCCGGCACCAACCGCTGCACGCCGTTTTGACTTGAACGGTTATGAGCGGATGCCCGGCTTCATCCAACGATTTTTGAACCACATGGCGGCCAAGCACTACTCTGAACAGACCGCCCAGCGCTATTTATACGACTTTATGGACTTCTTCCGGTGGGTCGAGATGGCGAGTGCGGCAGAAGTCGACCCATCGACCGTCGAGGCCGACTCGTTCATCGAGTTCGACCATGCGGGAGCCGATGCGTACGCGACATACCTTGCCCTCGAGCTCGACAACGCACCGAGCGTCATCAATCGGAAGTTGTCCTCGATGCAGTCGCTCTTCAATTTCTTGATCGAGAGCGGAGTCACGACGACGAATCCGTTCCAAGCCGTAGAGCGGCCGAAGCGGGCCAAACGCAACCCGATCTACTTGACCGAGCAGGAATGGCTCGACTTCTCGACGCTCGTCCGCAGCAACGTCGGCATGTCCGACCGCGAGGCGGCTTGGTTCGAACGGAACCGGGACCGGGACTTCCTCATCATCCAACTGCTCGGGCTGACCGGCATGCGCGTCTCGGAGCTCACCGGCCTCGATTGGAGCGATATCGACTTGACGACCGGCACGATCCGCGTCATCGGAAAAGGTGATAAAGAACGCCTCCTCCCGCTCGCGACCCCGTTGATCGCCTTGCTCGAACAGTCGGCAAGTCCGCGTAGCGGCCCGTTGCTTCGGTCCGATGCCGGAAAACGGATCGCCGTGCGAACGGTGCAGCATATGTTGAAGGGTCACATCGACCGGTTGAAGCCGTATTTGCCTTTCCTCGTCCATAAACAAGTGACGCCGCACAAACTTCGTCATACGTTTGCCTCACGTCTGGCGATGGCAGGGGTCGACGTGTTGACGATCCAACAACTGCTCGGACACGAATCGGTCGCGACGACACAAGTGTATGCCCATATCGGTGACGAGAAGAAAAAACAAGCGATAACCGGTTTACGATAACTTATTATGTAAACCAGACTATAAAGACACGGTCCCCATGTTTCAGGGAACCGTGTCTTTTCACAATTGTCGTGTCGACAAGATGACGATCGTGTCATCGAGCACCGTATAGTAAGCGTCCTCGAACGACTGACGTTCGTTCGCCTCGAGATGGAAGATGCTGACGCCCCCGCGTTCGCCCTCTGCCGATTCGTGGACAAAATATGTCCCAGCGAGCACGCGCTCGAACGGGGCCGTGTCTAAATAGCGCGCGCCCGTCGTCGCATCGATGAGTTCCGTATGCTCTGCCGACTCTTCGACTTTGATGAAGATCGTCGAGCCGACATCATCGTACGTGAAGTCGATCGGTTCGTAAGCGCCCCAATCGATGACCCCGACCTCACGCAATACGTCAGGTGCCGTCAGTTCGTAAATCGTCTCTTCGTTCGCTTCATCGATGAACGCCGCGAACCGGAGATGTCCATCTTTCTCTCCGAGATACTGCACGGTGTCCCCTTCCCCGTGCAGCCGAATCAAGTCCTCGAACGGAACTTCTTCCGCCTTGGCCCAAATCGATTCGACGGCCTCTTCGAGAGAGCAGACGAGGATCGCCTCCGAGTGGTCAATCGGGTCGTCCGGGGAGACCCGGCCCGATTCTAGCGCGTCATAATAATCGAATTCGTCGAGGCGTGCGTTGCAGACGACGTACGGGACCCCTTCGAACTCGGTCGTGAACAAATACAGTTCCCGGAAACGTCCGGCCTGACCGATGAGCCGCTCATCGCGAATCCGCTCTTGGCGGCCCGTCTCGGCGTCAAAAAGCCACGCCTCGTCTGTCGATTCATAGTTCGTCAAAAAGAGGAAGTAACGATCCGCGAGCGCCCAATAGAGTGTGCTGTTGCCCCGTTTCTCGAACGTGGCGAGCACGTCTTCACGGCCGGAACGATAGTCGAGCGCGACGAGCTCGGTCCGGACGACACCCGACCGGTCCGGTGTCTCGTTCAAAAAGTACACGCGGCCGTTGCTCATGAACAGTTTAGAGATTCCGTAGTCTTCATAAGGGCGCCGGTTGATCTTGGTGACGGCCCCGTCCACCTCATCGAAACGATAGATGGAGAAACCTGTCTCTCCTGACTTTTCGCGATAGTAGACGGATGAGTCGGTGACGGCGATCAAATCCTCATGGCTGATCGGCATCGCTCTAGCATCGACAATTCTCATAAGGCACCTCTTTCATAAGGAGACTCGAGCGGCTCGACAGTGACGAGTCCAGGCGGCCGTTTCGGGAACGAGACGCGTAAATGTGCGTATTCGATGACCGACTGATGGGGGTCGGATTTCTCGATCCAACGGACGCGTTGTTGATTGGCGAGCGCGTGCCCGATTTTCTCTTCGATTTGGAATTTAGAAATACCCCGGTACGCAACTTCTTGTATATACGTCGCCTCGTCCGACTCGAACTGTTGCCAAATCCCCATGACGAGTTGACCGAGCGCCGAGACGCGATGGTCTGGCAGCCGTACCGTCCGTAACGTCTGTTCGACTTCATTCAGGCAAACAATCGGATCGTCGGCGACCGCGAACAAGCGCTTGGCGGAGTTGTTCATGACACGATAGCGGCGTTTGCCACTCTCGAGCCGAAGCACTTGAGCGTAAGGCTCGACCGGGACGCCATGGAAGAACGTCTCCGTCCCGCCCCAGGCAAAACCGAACGAGGGATCGAATTTTCGAATCGTCCGCATGAAGGCGAGCATGAAGTCCTCGACTTCCCGCCGCTCAAGCCGGAGCCATTCCGCAAGGGCGAGCGGACCTCGTTCTTTCGAGATGCGATCGACCGGGAAAAATAAATCCCCCTCACTGAGTCGATGGGGCCGAAGCTCCGTCCCGTCAGCGCGGTAGTCTGTCGCCGGTCGCCCGCTCCGTCCGGCGTAGACGATCCACTCATCATCCGTGCTTTCGAACGCATACGCCTGGTGGGCCCAAGGCGGCGTCACGTATAAAGCCGGGTACTCCTCGTACGTCTCAAGGTGCAAGTACGAGCGGTCATTCCAAACTTGGGCGAGCAGACGGACGATTTCGCCTGTCTCTGAATCTTTCGGAGCGATGTAGTTGCCGGTGTTCCCGATATACGTCAACAAGTGGAAATCGTAGGCGTGGTACAAATGGCGGACGATCCGTTCGAACACAGCGGCGACCATGCGCTCGAACAAGGGATGCTCTTCGCTCCGGTCGACCGTCGTCGCGTCGACGGTGCACATAAGCCAGCCCATCCGTTCATAAAGCCGGACCCGGAGCGGATAGAAGATGAGCGGAGACGAGGACGCGTGGATCTCGGTCAGTCCGAGATTGGCCATATTTTCGACCTGGAGCGTGAAGCCGCTCCGTCTCAGCTGCTCCTCCATCTTTTTCTTCCAATTGATCGTCTCCATCGTCTCACCTGCTTTCTAGCGCCATGTTCGTTGGCTCGTTGTGAAATTTTTCCCGTTTCTCGTTTCATACAAACGCGTTTCCTGTGCGTTGTTCATTCTCGCCCACTTGCCGAATCAAGCGCTCGAGAGCCTCGTCGATGAGGGTGCGACGCGTCCCGAAGTTCAATCGTTCGAACGAGCGCCCGGATTCCCCGAACGGCACCCCTGGCGAGAGGAAGATGCGAACGTCTTCTTGCAGCCACTTCTTACGCGCCTCCGGTTCGAGACCGAGCGGCTCGAAGTCGATCCAGAGCAGATAGCTCGCCTCAGGCATATAACAAGTCAGTTGCGGCATCGAATCACGGAAGCGACCGACGACATATTGCGCCTGTTCCTCGAGCTCGGCCGTCAACTGATCGAGCCACCGCTCGGCCCGGGGGTCCGTGTACGCCGCGATGATGGCCGTATTGGCGAACGGCGTCGGCAGGACGTGATGTTTGTTCTGGACTTGGATGATGCGCTTGCGCCAGGCGTCATCCGGACAGATGATGTACGAAGCGAACAGTCCTGCGATGTTGAACGCCTTCGAAGGCGCACTCACCGTGATGACTTGTTCATCGAGCTTTCCGATCGCAACGTGCTGTTGGGACGGATAGGTCAAGTCGGCGTGAATCTCATCGGCGACGATGATGACGTCATGACGTCGCGCCAACTCGATGACACGAGCGAGCTCGGACTCCGTCCACACGCGTCCGACCGGATTGTGCGGCGAGCAGAGTAAGAACAGTTTCGCTTGGCGCATCGCCGCCTCAAGGGCGTCAAAGTCCATTTCGTAACGACCATTGACTTGGATGAGCGGGGCGTCGAGCAGTTCACGCTTCAATCCTGTCACGAGTTCATGGAACGGAGGATAGACGGGTGACTGGATGACGACCCCGTCCCCTTCTTCGGTCAACGCCTCGACGATATGGGTCAGCCCGGGGACGACACCGCTTGAGAACAAGACATGGTTCGGGTCGAACTTGACGTCATGACGACGACTGTACCAGTCACTGACCGCTCGTTGTGCATCACGGGAGAAGAGTGTATACCCAAACTCCCCCGTCGCTGCCCGTGCCGTGAGTGCCTCGCTGATGGCGGGTGCGGTGCGGACATCGATATCCGCCACCCATAACGGGAGCACATCCGATTTCAAATGGAACCAGCGCTCAAGTCCATCCCATTTCACCGAGTCGGTGCCGGTCCGGTCGAGCGTTTGATGTAAGATTGATTTCATGTTCATCCCTCCTCTTCTTACTGTAACAAAAATGAAGAGGTCCTTGTCGGCAAAAGCGTGGCAGATTTTCGAGACGTGGTCTATAATCGAGCAAGACAAAGACATGGAGGTGAGAACGATGACCGTGACCGTCATCCGCCATAAGCGGCGAAAACGGGCCGCATTTTATGTGACGACAGAAGGCGTCGAGCTCCGTATCCCGGCCCGGCTCCCGCAACGGGTAGTCGATGCCATCTTGCGCGACCACGCGGACTGGATCGAGACGCGGCTTGCTGCCATACCGCAAGTGAGCCCGTTGCCGGAAAATCGTCTCTTCTACCGGGGCGACACGTTACCTCTCATCCGTTCAAGCTCCACCCGTTCGTTTACATATGACGGGGAGAAGTTCCTCTGCCCAGGCCACTGGGACGAACCGACGTTACGAGACGCGTACGAGCGCTGGCTCCGCGAGGAGGCGCTGCGGCATGTCACGGAACGCGCGGCGCGTTACGAGCGGTTGCTCGGGGTGCGTGCGACAAACATTCGGATCGGCCACCAAAAGACGCGTTGGGGCTCCTGCAGCTCAACAGGCACCATCTCGATCAACGTCCGCCTCATGCTCGCCCCACCGGAAGTGCTCGATTATGTGATTGCGCACGAGTGGGCGCATCTCGTCCATTTCGATCATTCAAAATCTTTTTGGTCGACCGTCGAATCGGTCTATCCGAACGTGGCATGGGCGAAGGATTGGCTCCGACAAAATGGACATACGCTGCGCATCAAAAAAACCAATTGAACGAGGGCGTTTCCTGCCCCGGACGATTGGTTTTAATTCTTCAGATGACCGTGGTGAACTGCTCGGTCGCGCCGTTCAACGATTCGGCCGACTGTTCGATGCTCTCGAACCGACGCAATGTCTCTTCCATGATGGTCACGCTGGCGTGGATGTCCTCGTTCGATCGTGATACCCCGTCGACGATGGAGGCGAGCTCTTTGTTCATCCCGTCCGTATTGGCGCGCACTTCGATGACGGCACGTTCGACGAGACGGGATAGGTTGCGTACTTCTGTCGCGACGACGTTAAACCCGTTCCCGTGCTCCCCGGCCCGGGCCGCTTCGATTGCCGCATTGAGCGACAATAAATTTGTCTGCGCGGCGATTTCTTTAATCGTGCTCGCGATTTTCGTAATCTCACTGGCTTGCTCTTGCAGCTTCCCGAGCGTCGACAAGTTGACGGACGCGTCCCGCTCAAGGCGCTCGATCGTCTTCTTCAAATGATGGCTCTCTTCCATACCGCTCTGAGCCCGCGCGTCCAAGTCTTCTGCCAAGTCCCGGAATGAGCGCGCATAACGTTCGATCGTCAGCTGCCGATCGGTGATGTCCGAAGCGATTTTCACGACACCAACGACCTCGTCCCCTTCGAAGATCGGCATATACGTCGCCTCGAGCCAGATCGATTCGCCGCGGGCGTCGATGCGCTCGATCTTGTCGGATGCACTGAAGCCGCTGAACAGTTTGTTCCAAAACGCCTGATAATCGGAACTGCCGACGAATTGCGGCGTGCAGAACAAATGGTGTTGCATGCCGATCATCTCATCACGGCGATATTTCATCGTCTTGGCGAACAAGTCGTTCACGTCGACGACGCGGCGCTGACGGTCGAAACGGATCATCGCCATATTGGCGGCGATTGTAGTCAAGACGTCCGGTGCTGCGAGCGTACGATTGCTAAGTTGTGTCATTCCGATTAATCCCACCTTAGTTACATGAATTGTATTAGGACTTTATCCCTTTAATGTGTTGGAATTTCAGTTTACCGTGTGAGAAAAGTCCCGCCTAGTGAGGATTTGTACAGATGGTCAATATCTTGAGTTTGAAGTATTTACCATGTAGAATCCTTTTCATTAAGCAAGAAAGGAACACCCGAAATTGGGTGTTCCAGATGTTTTTCAGCGCCGGTTGTTTCTTCATTTGAACGCTTGGGGGAATACGTCCTGGAACGTCTCAGCCCCTTCACTCGTCAACTTAAACTGCCGCTCTGTGTCAATCTCTTTTATGTAAACATCAAGCTTACTTGACCTTTTGTGATAGGAAAGCTCAAACTGTTGGCCACGGTTTCCTTGGAATAGCGTCAAATAGTTGTACGCGCCGGACTCACCGACTCGTTTCGTCGGGTTCGCTTCATTAAGCGCTTCAATCAATCGCTCATGCGCATCATGGCCGAGACTGATCGCATCCGGGTAATAAAACGGCACGTTCGGTTGATAAGCGCTTCGATGTAGATAGGCGAGTGACATAGGTTCAACTTCTGATGGTTCTCGTAACAGGGCGTTGGGGTGAAAACGAATCGAGAGCTTCTTCGTGACAATCTGTCCGTCTAACTCAAACGTTAATTCATATAATGGAGACGGTTGAAGAGGGTCTAATGTTTTTTCCTCAACTAACGCCCGTACCGAAACGTGGTCTGCCCCTTGAACGAAGTCGCTGTCGTGTATCGGGTGCGTCCCGTAGTATCTGCCATCATGTGAAAGGAGCATATAAGGTAGATTTGTACTCACATCATACCCGAGCGCGACGTATGTGTCTTGTTTAACGAGGTAAGGTGCAAAGTCGAAATACGGATGATAAATCCCTTCATCTCCGATACCGAATTCGATGACCCCATTGAAGCTAGGTGAGATTGTCATCAATGTTTCGGTGAACGGTCGTATTCTCTGTCCTTGACCGTCTTCATAAATCGAGTCTTTACGCTGTAGCGTGTCCCGCGCCTCATCTGCGGCCGATTCGATATGAGGGCGTATTGGTATTTCGATTCCTTGCTCGTCCTTCAGAAAATCAGGACGTGTCTCAAGCTTGACGGCCCGATATCCTTCAAGATGATTGGATTGACAGAGCGCATAGAGCGACTCCCCTTCGACATATGCGACTTGGGAGAACGCGTACGTCGTTCCATCTTGCTCAGTGAAGGGCATTCGTGTTGCATAGGCGATACCGAGCATCGTCAAAGCCTCCCCTTCGATTTCAGAGACCAGCTCCTGCTCCTCACATTGTGTGAGAATCGTTTTCGGGTCGGCTTGTTGGACCTGTTCATCCATCGTCACACGTTCGGCCGTCCAATGGGACTCGATATAATTATACCGCACGACATCCTCCGATTCATCGCAACCTGATAGCGTAAGGATGAGTCCGAAGGCGATCAAATAGAAGTATTTAGTTTTACATCTTTCTCGATTCATGGCGACACTCACTTTCTCACTTGGGGGAAGTACGAAAAGAACGTCTCGGCCCCTTCACTCGTCAATTTATACGTCTGTTCCGACAAGAGGTCGGTGATGTACACGTCATGTTTCTTCGACCGTTGTTTAAACGAGATGGCGAACTGCTGTCCTTTCAAGCCGTCCACGATTGTCAGTAGTGGGTACGCACCCGTCTCGCCGCTCCGTTTGACGGGCTCGGCCAACTCGATGGCCTCGATTAGCTCATCCATATCGGTCCCCGCTGCCTTGAGGACGTCCGGGTAACCGAGCGTCTCGTCAAAATTGAACGGTTTCTTATGGACGTATACATATGGCTCCGCACCCCGATTCGCCAACTGTTCGTCTGCGAATTGCTGCCTCAGATCTCGGTCTTCTTCTGTACTGAACGTCCCTTCCCGATACGTCAAGGTCACTTCAGACGTCTCGCTCTTCCCCTCTTTCTTATAATGAAATGCAAAAATCGGGTAAGACACATCCGGTATGAGGACATCCGCATCGAGCGGTAGCCGTTCGACCTCGAGTGACTCGAAGCGAGGGGCCGACTCCGTCGCATCGAACGTCACCTCGAGTGGTTGGGAAGAGATGTGTCCGTCCCCGTATCGCATCAAGATGTAAGGTAACGACTCGCTCTCGCTCGATGCGAACATCATCTGGATATCACCGATCCCTGCGGACGCCGGTTCAAACATATGAAGCGGGAACAACGGCGGCCATCCGTCGATTGCAATCTCGATTTCACCGTAGAACGCCTGTGAGTAAGAGAACACGGCATCACGGAACGGTTCGAGCTTGAACGGATGGTCCTGCAACGTATCCGCTTTGAGGAATGCTTCCTTGTCCGATGCTGAGACCGGTAACACGACCGGTGCCCGGTCGACCGGTTGCGCGGAGGCGACTTGTTGCGGGAACGATTGAACGACTTCCGCCTGGAGGTACGGCGAGACCATGTCCCGGCAGACCGCGTACAGTTGGTCCCCTTCCACATACGTGACCGCCTTGTACATGAAGTCATCTCCTGCGTTCGTGAACGGAGGACGGCTCACTACGATTGTATCGTGTACAATCAGTTCACCCTCGAGTACCGTCGTCAATTCACCCGTACACGCCTCGAGCACCGTTCCGACATCAGTCATCGGCTTCTTATCTGTCGTATAATGGCCGACAATCCAATGTTCATCGATATAATCTAATTTCAGTGCGCTGTCCCGCTCGCTCCCGCACCCTGAGAGGATGAGCAGACTCAACGCGATTGCTATCATTTTCGGCTTCAATCGTACCGCCCCTTTTTTCTTGATGCTCCAATTTTACCATTATCTTACTTATTAAAATACATAAAAAACCCGCCTTGTGGGCGGGCGTCATCACTTATACACTTCGATCGATGGCACGCGTCAGTCGCGTCTCGACATCTCTGGCGATCGACTGGAGCGAATCATCTTCAATCAACTCAATCAGTTTCGTCGGCTTCGGCATCCCGACATGAGTCGCGCCGTCCTTCGTGAACACGGCGAGCTTGCACGGGAGGAAATAGCCGCCCTCGCGGTGCGCCGTCAACACTTTTTTCGCCTCTTTCGGGTTACACACCTCAAGGATGCGATAGTCCCCGTCAATCGCCTGTCCTTTTTCCTCGAGCGTCTCGCTCAAATCGAAATCCCACAACACGCCAAACTCTTCTTCTTTGAGCGTCACTTTCAACTTCTCGACGACATCCGCCACCGATTGATCCGTCTTCACTGTGTAATCAAACATGCGTTTCCCTCCTTGGTTGTAGTCTCTTTCGTCATGTACCCGAACTCGCTTAGAACGAACCGTACTGTCCTCATGAAAAAAAGTGTATGTGATTTGAAACATATTCTTGCTCCGTCTCGTATGGATGAGAGAAAATAAAATGATCCAACCTTACAAAAAGGAGATGTGGTTGTCGTGGCGGTCACCGTATTCACGCATACAAGTTGCAGTTCTTCCCGCAAGACGATCGATTGGTTACGTGAACAGAATATCCCGTTCATCGAGAAAAAATTGACCGATCAAGGGATGTCATTCAACGAGTTCAAAGATATGCTCCGACTCACCGAGAATGGGACGACCGACCTGTTGTCCGTACAGAAGAGTGTGTATAAACAGGCGGCGGACCAATTGGATGAGATGTCGCTCCGCGAACTGTATAGTTTTGTGGCGACGCACCCACAGATTTTGAAAAGTCCGATCGTCGTCGATGACAACCGAATCCAGATCGGGTTCAGCGAGAAAGAGATTCGCACGTTCATCCCCCGACATGACCGGATCGCCGAGCTCAAACGATTGCTCGACAACAAGTAAGAGCCCTGCCGAAGCAGAGCTCTTTTTCTTATGCCTTCTTCAGATGGGCCGCCAAACGGTTACCGAACGATTGAATCGACTGGACGAGCAAGATCAAGACGAAGATCGTCACGTACATGACTTCCGGTTCGAAACGGAGATGCCCGTATTGATAAGCGATATCGCCGAGACCGCCCGCCCCAACGAGACCGGCCATCGCGGTCGCCCCGATCAATCCGATCGTCGCGATCGTCAAACCGAGCACAATCGACGAGCGGGCCTCACGGATGAGGACGTACCAGATGATTTTCCGCGTCGAGATGCCCATCGCCTCATACGCCTCGACGACGCCACGGTCGACCTCGAGGAGCGCCGACTCCATCAGCCTCGCGATATACGGTGCCGTGAAGACGATGAGCGGGAGAAGGACACCTTGCACGCCGATCGTCGTCCCCATGATGAAGCGCGTGAACGGCAAGATGAAGAATAACAGGATGATGAACGGGATCGAACGGACGACGTTGATGACGCTAGAAAGGGCACCATAGACGTAACGGTTCGACAGTCGCCCGCTCGGACGCGTCAAGACGAGGAGCGGCCCGAGCGGCAGTCCGATGAACGTCGAGATGACGAGGGCGATGCCGGTCATCGTCAACGTCTGGAGCGTCCCGTTCCAAATCAAGTCACCCCAATCGGTCCAAAACTGTAGCATGGTTCGTCACCTCCTTCACTTTCACACCGCTCGCTTCGAGGTAGCGGACAGCTTGATCGGTCTGTCCCGCCTCGCCGTCGAGGTGAACGAGCAAGTTGCCGACGAGACCGCCTTTTAACTTTTTGATGCCACCGCCGATGATGTTCGGGAGCAGCCCGAACCGCTTCGTCAGCTGGGCGAGCACCGCCTGTTCAGTTTGGCTGCCGATGAACGACAAGTGGACGAGCGTCCCGTGAGTGCTCAGTTCCTCGACGACTTCTTCCGGGACGTCGAGGTTCGTCTTCAAGAATTTTTGCGTCGTCGCGTGTTGTGGGTCCGAGAACACGTCGAGCACGTTCCCCTCTTCGACGATCTTGCCACCGTCGATGACGGCGACACGGTCACAGATCCGCTCGATGACTTCCATCTCGTGGGTGATGAGGAAAATCGTCAACCCGAGCTCGCGGTTGATTTCCAGCAACAAGTCGAGAATCGACTCGGTCGTCTCCGGGTCGAGCGCGCTCGTCGCCTCATCGCTGAGCAGAATGTCCGGCTCATGCGCGAGGGCACGGGCGATGGCGACGCGTTGTTTTTGGCCACCTGAGAGCTGCTCCGGGTAATGATTACGATGGTCGGTCAGTCCGACGATGTCGAGGTATTTGTCGACGCGTTGTCGGATCGTTTGTTTATCGAGTCCCTCTAAGCGGAGCGGGATGGCGACGTTGTCTTCGACCGTGGCCGTTTTGAGCAAGTTGTAATGTTGGAAGATCATCCCGATGCGGTGCCGGAGCTTCGAGAGTTCCTTTTTCCCGAGTTTCGTGATGTCTTGCCCTTCGATCTCGACTTGGCCCGACGTCGGGCGTTCAAGCAGGTTGATCATCCGGATGAGCGTACTCTTCCCGGCACCGCTTCGTCCGATGATGCCGAAAATCTCGCCTTTTTCAATCGTGAGCGAGACGTCATCGAGCGCCGTGACCGTACCTTTGTTGACAGTGAACGTCTTTTTGATCTGTTTTAGTGCAATCATGGCGCCTCCTTAAAATGCCGGGACGATCGAGCCGTTGAACGTCTCTTCGATGAACGTCCGAATCTCGTCTGAGTGGTAGTACGACTTGAGCGTCTCGACGACTTCATCCTCTTTATTGTCGCTCCGGACGACGACGTAGTTCGGATACGGGTTGTCGACCGTGTCTTCGTGGAACAGGGCGTCCTCGTTGATCGAGAGTCCTGCTCCCATCGCGAAGTTCGTGTTGATGGCGGCGAGCGCGACTTCCGGGAGCTGTGTCGGGAGCTGCGACGCCTCGAGCTCGATGAATTCGAGGTTGAGCGGGTTCTCGGCGATGTCACGTTTCGTCGCTTTATCCGTCAAACCTTCCTTCAGCGTGATCAGGCCGGCCGTCTCGTAAAGGCGAAGGGCACGGAGTTCGTTCGCCGGGTCGTTCGGCACGGCGACTTTGTCGCCTTCCTTCAAGTCGTCGATGTCGGTCAGCTTGTCCGAATAGAGCCCCATCGGGAACGCGACCGTCTTGAAGACGTCGTCGATCTTATACCCTTTGTCGGCTTTTTGCAGCTCGAGGAACGACAGCGTCTGATAGCTGTTGACGTCGAGGCTGCCTTCGGCCAATGCCGCGTTCGGGGTGTTGTAATCGTTGAACACCTTGATGTCGAGCTCGAGCCCATCCTCGGCCGCGAGTTTCTTCACTTCCTCAGCGATCTGTTGGTGCGGCCCGCCGGTCACGCCGATTGTGAGCGCTTCGGTGCTGAGCGCCTCGCTCGCGTCCGTTTGTCCGCACGCCGATAAGGCGATCGCTGCGAGTAGTGATGTTCCGGCAAGTACTGTTTTTGATTTGATGTTCATGGATAATTCCTCCTCCAAAATGAAAGCCCGCCACTCATCAAGAGAGGCGGGCACGACACAGCAAAGTCGGACACGCTCATCTCCCAGACGTTTCCGTCTGTTGGAATTAGCACCATGATCATAACGATCTGGTTGCCGGGTTTCACAGGGCCAGTCCCTCCACCACTCTTGATAAGCAATCGGTCTTATGTAATTGTCTTAATATTACTCATTTTTCTTTTATCTGTAAATAGTTTTCTGTAAATTTTCAAAAATTATTTTCAAATAGTCACTATTGACCGGTTCAGGCAACTGTTGAAGCGTCGTCTCACCGATGACCGATGCCACGAGTCGCGGGATATCGTCTACGGACAATCCGAGTGCCTCGAGCGTCGTCGGGGCCCCTACTTGCTCGAGCCAAGAATGAAGGCGGTCCACGTCAGGTGAACGGCGCAACGATTCTTGGACGAGCAGCCCAAACCCGACTTTGTCCCCGTGCAAGAACGCATGGGTCGTCACGAACTGACTGAGGGCGTTATGGACGGCATGGGCGACCGCGACACGTGTCCCGGCGTCCCCGAAGCCGCCGACGGCCCCGCCGATGGCAAGCACGTGGTCGACGGCGAAACGGATGTCTTCCCCGTAGGCGCGGAAGGCCGCCTCGCTCAAGTCGAGCTCGACTAGACGACCACATTGCTCGGCGAGGACGAGTCCCGAGTTGACCCCGGCGTCTCGCGAACGTTCACCGCTCAAATAGCGGGCCTCATAATGCTTGGCGACCGTATCGATGACCCCGGCCCGGAAATAGTCGTACGGAGAGCTGACGATGACGCGCGCGTCGACGATGACCCGTTCAATGACGACACGGAACACGTCGTAACGATCATAACTCCCGTCCTCCCGGTACACGACACTGAGCGGCGTGAAAGCGGCACAGTTGGACGCGAGCGTCGGGATGACGATGAGCGGGATGTCCCGCTCTACTGCCGCGAGTTTTGCCGTATCAACGAGTTTCCCGCCACCGATGGCGATCAACACGGCAGTATTTGCGAGGTCGATCCGTGCTGCCTCCGCATCCATGCACTCGCCACGAAACCGAGTTGTCGGATAGTCGGCGATCGCCGGCAGGATTCGCTTGACGGCCTCGTAACCGCTTTGACCGCAGAGCACATGGACCCGGCGGCCTCCAATCAGTTCGTCGAGCCGATCGAGGGCGTCATCGGCGTGATCATACTCGAGGACGGCTTGGCGAATCATGTCCGTACCTCCTCATAAGCGGCGAACAGCTGCTCGATGCGGGCGACGGCCTCATCGATCTTCGGTTCCGGTGACACGAGGCCGAACCGGACGTACCGATCGCCTTCCGTGCCGAAGAAATACCCCGGCGTCACCGCCACCCCGGCCTCATGGAGCAGCTTCTGAGAAAATGATTTGGCATCGCCTTCCGGAACTTTTGCCCAAACGAAGAACGAGCCTTTCGGGGCCGGGACGTCCCAACCAGCTTGACGCAACCCGTTCACCAATCGGTCCCGCCGAGCCTCATACAGACGGGCCAAATCATCGCGAAGGGATTTCGGGGATTCGAGTGCCGCCACCGCCGCCTCCTGGATGGCCGAGAAGACGCTGACGTGGACGTGATCCTGGTACGTGTTGATCGCTTCGATGATATCTTTGTTGCCGACGGCGAACGCGACGCGCCAACCGGACATGTTGAACGCTTTTGACATCGTGTACACTTCGATGCCGACGTCTTTCGCCCCGCCGGCTTGGAGAAAGCTCGGGGGCACATGGCCATCAAAGCCGATGCTGCCGTAGGCGAAGTCATGGACGACCATGAGGTCCCGCTCCTTGGCGAACCGTACCGTCTCCTCGAAGAAAGCCGGACTCGCGACGGCACCTGTCGGATTACTCGGGTAGTTCAAATACATGAGCCGCGCCCCATGCGTGTCGAGTGTGTGGTAGTCGGGAAGAAAATCGTTGGCTTCTGTCAAGACGAGGTCATGAACGTGCGCCCCGGCGAGCCGGGCCCCCGAGATGTAATCCGGATAGCCAGGGTTCGGGAGCAAGATGCCGTCCCCCGGCTCGAGGACACATTGCGGCAACGTGATCAGCCCGGATTTAGAGCCGATCAAGATGGCCACTTCGCTCGCGGCGTCGACTTCGACCCCGTACTCGTTCAAATAGAACGTCGCGACCGCCCGTTTCAATCGGTCTTGTCCCCGGAACGGTCCGTACTGGTGGGTAGTGGGGTCGAGGAGCGCCGCCTCGAGCGCCTCGCAGATCGGCGCGGGTGTCGGCAAGTCCGGCGTGCCTTGTCCGAGCCGGATGATCTCCGCCCCTGCCTGTTCGAGCGCGGCCACTTCGGCCGCGAGCCCGACGAAATGCTGCGGTGGTAAAGTTTTAAGTAAGTTTGAACGTCTGTCTGCCATGGATGGTCCTCCTATGCAAAAAACACCCCTTTCCGCGGAAAGGGGTGTCGAGATACGGACGTATTCAAACAACCACCTTCCCATCTCTCAAGGTCACCTTGCTGGAATTAGCACAGTATTGGAAAACAATCTGTTGCTGAAGCTTCATCGGGCCAGTCCCTCCGCTTCTCTTGATAGAAAGTGTTTATATGCGATTTATGTGTAATATGTCCTTTAGTAAACCAAACGTTACCAATCCTGTCAATCCTTATTTTGAAAATTGATGAAGCCCTCTTGAAACCCTGAAAAAAAACGGTCATAGTAAAAGAAGAACGTTATTCTGAAAAAAATAGAAGATGAGGGGATGGACTAGTGGAGCTAAACCGTCAATTGATTTGGAAATTAAGTGTGATCGGGCTAATCTTTCTCGTCTTATGGCGAGTCATCAGTGAGCCGGACACAATCTCTCGCGTCTTACAATATACGTTTCAACTGTTGACGCCCGTCATCATGGGGATTGCCATCGCCTTGTTGTTGAACACGGTCCTTTCTTATATGGAAGAACGGTTTGCACTGAAACGATACCAAGGGCTGTTGATCGTCTACGTGACGTTCATCGGACTGCTCGTCATCTCGGCCATCACGTTGTTTCCGCGTATTTACTCGAGCGTCTCCTCGCTGATTGAGGAGCTTCCGTTCTACATTCGACAAATCGACGGGTTTTTAGGCCAATTGAACACGTTTTTACACGACTATAACGAGACGATCGCCCAGACGCTCGACTTCAAACGATTCGAGGAGCGCTACTCGGGCTGGGTCGAGGCGGCTGTTTTGTCCTCGGTCAGCTACGTCTCGAGCTTCACGATGACGCTCATCAACTTCTTGATCGGTATCGTCATCTCGATTTACTTGTTGAAAGACAAGGAAGTGTTCGCCCGCATGTTCAAACGTCTGCTCTATGCGATGTTCCCGGTCGCGACAGCAAAGACGACGATCGACATCTTTCAAGAGATGGACTATATCTTCAAGCGCTACATTATCGGGAAGTCGCTCGACTGTCTCATCATCGGCGTGATGGCCGTCATCGGCCTGCTCATCATCGGCGCCCCTTATGCGCTGTTGCTCGGTGTCATCATCGGCATCTTGAACTTCATCCCGTACGTCGGTCCGCTCCTCGGCATGGTTCCGGCGTTCATCATCACGTACTTCTATGACCCGTTCACGGCCGTACTCGTCTTAGTGTTCATCTTCTTACTGCAACAGTTCGACGGACTGTGGCTCGGACCTAAAATTCTCGGGGACAGCGTCGGCATCACCCCATTCTGGGTCATCACTTCGATCATCATCGGCGGCAGCTTGTTCGGTCTCGTCGGCATGTTCGTCAGTGTGCCGGTGACGGCGATGATCCAAGTCATCTTGTCGCGGCTCATCGATTATCGGCTCACCCGCAAGAACTTGAACGAGCTCCTCTAGCAAGAAAAATGTGTTGACACATTGAAACTATCTGTCATACATTTGAAACGTAGACACCACAACATTCACGAAAGGAGGTTGCCCCATGTCAGTCATGATCATGCACCAAACGGAACTTCATATTGACAGGCGGGCGCCTCGACTTTCTTGACAGAGAACGGTTTCGCCTGCCTTCCGTGGCATGCGCGCGTTTACAGGGACGAGTATGCTCCGTGCATACTCGTCCCTTTTTTCATTCCATAGAAACAGGTGAAACCTTATGTATCAATCACTCAAGCGGCTCGACCGCAATATTTGGATCCGTTTTCTCGGCGAGACGATTACCGGCGTCATGATGTTCATGATTGCCCCGTTCCTCGTCCTTTACTATAGTGACAAACTAGACAGTTACGTCCAAGTCGGGATCATCCTTGCGACAGGACCGATTATGGCGCTCATCGGTTCGGTCGTCGGCGGACGATTCGCAGACCTTTATGGCCGTAAGCCCGTCATGATGATTGCGATCATCGGAGATGCCGTCGCCCTCGTCGGCTTCGCCTTTGCCGACTCGTTCTGGCCGTTACTGCTTTTGAACGCGATGCTCGGCTTGACGAACTCGCTGTTCCATCCGGCCGCGAGCGCCATGGTCGCCGACGTGACCGAACCGGAACAACTGAACGAGGCGTTCGGTCTTCTTCGGATGGGGCACAACATCGGGGCGGCGTTCGGCCCGCTTCTCGGCAGCGCCGTGCTCTTCCTCGACCGACAATATATCTTTTTCGCGGCCGCGGCCGTATTCGCCGTCTACGCCCTCGTCCTGGCCCGATTCATTCGGGAGACGTTGCCGGAAACGACCGAGCACGAGCCGTTGTCGAATCAAGACGTGTTGCGCGTCTTCTCTCAAGACCGCGTCTTTCTCGTCTTCATCTTCGCCGGCGTTTTCATCTCGATGGGTTTCGCCATCGTCGAGAGCATGTTACCGCTGTTTTTGAAAGAATCGCTCCCGTCGTTCACGGACCGCGAAAACCCGTTCCCTTATTTGCTCGCCTTGAACGGGCTCATGGTCGTATTGTTCCAGTTCCCGATTGCCTCGAAACTCGGACGAAAGCCGTTCGGTAACGTCATGCTCGCCGGGGCGACCGTGTTCGGCGTCGGCATGATGCTTCTTGCCGTCGTGCCGCGTCTCCTTTATTCGCTCGGCACGCCGTACCTCATGCTCGTCTCGATCCTCCTCGCCGTCTATGCGTTCTATACGCTCGGTGAGATGATCATGTCCCCGGTCCAGCAGACGTTCATCGCCATGATCGCGCCTGAAAATATGCGCGGAGCTTACAACGGGGCGGCCAGCATCCAATGGTTGATCGGCGGCGTGACGGCCCCGCTCTTTGCGAGTTTGTTCTTCAATCGGGGTGCCGGCCACGTCGCGCTCCTCCTCGTCGGTGCCGCCAGTTGCGTCTCCGGTCTCATCTACTGGCAGCTCGGGCGCCGTGTGCGTGCCGCAGAGGCGAAACAGAAGACGGCCTGACTTTTAGCCACACTAAACCTAGACGTTTAGTGTGGTTTTTAGTTTCGTTTCAAAATAATTAAATTTTGAAATTATGATTCTATTTTACTTTACAAACATAACGGTTCTTTTTATGATATGACAGTTGGGAGGAATCTTCATGGAAAGAATCGATAAGCAGAAAATCGTGGACAGTGTGCCACAAAAAGGATTTTTCGGACAGCCTAAAGGGTTGTTCACGTTGTTCTTCACCGAGTTCTGGGAACGGTTCTCGTACTATGGGATGCGGGCCATCCTCGTGTTCTACATGTATTACGAGGTGTCCGAAGGCGGACTCGGCCTAGACCGGAACGTCGCGTTGTCGATCATGTCGGTGTACGGAGCGCTCGTCTATATGTCCGGTGTCATCGGGGGCTGGCTCGCCGACCGGGTGTTCGGGACGTCACGCGCCGTCTTCTATGGTGGTGTGTTCATCATGCTCGGACATATCGTCTTGTCTGTTCCGGGCAGTTTGACGTTCTTGTTCATTTCGATGGGGTTGATTGTCATCGGGACCGGTTTATTGAAACCGAACGTTTCGAGCATCGTCGGAGACTTGTATCATGAGACGGATCGTCGTCGTGACGCCGGCTTCAGCATCTTCTACATGGGGATTAACTTAGGGGCGTTCATCTCGCCGCTCATCGTCGGACAAGTTCAGGCCGATTACGGCTTCCACTGGGGCTTTGCCCTCGCCGCCGTCGGGATGTTCATCGGACTCGTCGTGTTCATCGTCACGAAGAAAGGCAATCTCGGCTTGGCCGGATCTTACGTGCCAAACCCGCTGACACCGACAGAACGAAAGAACGCGATCAAATACTCAACAATCGCCGTCCTCTTGATCGGAGGCCTGCTCGCCGTCTTGATCCCGCGCGGTCTGTTCACAATCAATACGTTCATCGGACTCGTCGGGGTGTTCGGGATCGCAATTCCGACGATTTACTTCATCGTCATGTATCGCAGTCCGAAAACGACAGAAGTCGAGCGGTCGCGGATCATCGCCTATATCCCGCTCTTTATCGCCTCGGTCATGTTCTGGGCCATTCAAGAGCAAGGGGCGACGATTCTCGCGAACTACGCCGATCAACGGACAAACTTGAACTTCCTTGGAATCGAGCTGAAGGCAGCATGGTTCCAATCACTGAACCCGCTCTTCATCATCATGCTCGCGCCGGTGTTCGCTTGGTTATGGGTGCGTCTCGGTGACCGGGAGCCGAGCATCCCGGTCAAGTTCGCGTTCGGTATCTTGTTCGCGGGACTCAGTTTTTTGGTCATCTTGTTGCCGGCTTATTTCGGCGGACCCGACACGCTCGTCAATCCGCTCTGGCTCGTCCTCAGTTACTTCATCGTCGTCCTCGGCGAGCTGAGCTTGTCACCGGTCGGTCTGTCGGCGACGACGAAACTCGCACCGTCTGCCTTCTCGGCCCAGACGATGTCCCTTTGGTTCTTGTCGAACGCTGCAGCACAAGGGATCAATGCGCAGCTCGTCCGCTTTTACTCACCGGAGAACGAGATGGTTTACTTCGGGGTCATCGGTGGCGCGGCCATCGTCCTCAGTCTCATCTTGTTCGCGCTCGCACCGGTCATTAAAACGTACATGCGCGGAATCCACTAAAAAAGACGCCATTCCTCTCGTCGGAGGAACGGCGTCTTTTGTTATTACTTGCGCACTTGAATGAGCGACAAGTAGCGGTCGATTAAATCTTCATTGAAGTAATCGTGGAAGCTGTCCGATTTAAGCGATTGAATCGACTCGTGGAACGTCGACGGGAGCGAGGCGATGCCTTGACTCTCGATTTGTTTCGCCGAGTATTCGAACAAGTCGTCTTCGTTCGGGGCCGATGGTTCGAGCTGTTGCTCGATCCCTTCGAGTCCCGCGTAGATGAGCGCTGCGAGCGCCAAATACGGGTTCGCGCTCGGATCCGGATTTCGTACTTCGACGCGAGTGGCACTGCCGCGCGACGCCGGGATACGGATCATCGAGCTGCGGTTCGATGGGCTCCAGCAAATGTTGACCGGAGCTTCAAAACCTGGGACGAGACGTTCATACGACTCAGGGAGCGGGTTCGTGAAGATGGCCGTCGCCCGCGCATGCTTCAAGATCCCTTCGATGAAGTAGCGAGCCGTATCCGAGAGGCCATAGTCCGATTTCGGCTCTTCGAAGGCGTTGTCTGTCGGGTTGCCATCTTTATCGTTCTTCCAGACCGAGATGTTGAGGTGCATCCCCGACCCGTTCACGTCACGGAGCGGTTTTGGCAAGAACGATACTTTCGCGCCTTTCTCTTGGGCGGCAAGTTGGACGATTTCCTTGAAGAATTGAATGTTGTCCGCTGTGTGGAGCGCATCATCATACTTGATACCGATCTCATGCTGGGCCGGCGCGACCTCGTGGTGGACCGCTTCGATATTGAAGCCGACCTCGCTCAAGCGGTTGGCGATGTGCTGGCGGACTTCGTACCCTTTATCTTCTGAACGCGTCGAGAAGTAACCCGCCTCGTCGTAAAATTCACCGTTTTCGTCAAAGATGAAGAACTCAGGCTCGGCTCCTACAAAAATCGAGTAGCCGTCACGAGCAGCACGCTCTAGCGCATCTTTCAAGACGTTCCGGGGATCGAACTCGTAGCGTTCGCCGTCCGGCTTACAAACGTCACAGAAAAAGGCGAGGATGCTCTCGTCACCGTCTTGTTCGTAGCGTGGTCGATCTAAATCCGGGCGTAAGAATAAGTCTGAGTTTTTGATTGAGGAGAAACCATCGATGGACGACCCGTCAAACATCGTCTTCCCTTCAAAGACTTCCGGCAACAACTTCGCAGACAGAGTCAACAGTTTCAGATCTCCGAGCACGTCCGAGAAATACATGTGAATCTGGGTGATCCCTTTCTCTTCGACCGTCTTCTCGATCTCTGCTTGCTTCTTCCTGTAGCCATCCTTATCAGTTCCGAATAGATTTGCCATGATTCTAAAAAACCTCACTTAAGTTATTTGACAGGTCAACACTGTCATGACGTACCTTGCGTACGCTTCTCTTTAAGTCATAACCCACTTTAAAAATTGTTAAACCCCAAATTCGAAAACAAATGGTCAAAGTGGCTCAAATGGCCCCTTGTTGGTATGATGGTAGAAGACTGAGACAGAGAGGAAGAACGCTGTGAACATATTTATGACAGGCGCGACAGGATTTTTAGGAGGTCGGCTGGCACGTGAATTGATTGCCCGGGGGCATCGGCTCTACTTGCTCGCCCGCTCACCGGAAAAAGTGAAGCGCACCTTCTCGACAGAGCAACTCGCATCCATCGACGTCCTCGCCGGGGATTTGACGTCACCGTTGCTTGGAGCCGATGATGCGTTCATCGAGACGAACAAAAAGAAAATTGACTTGGTGCTCCATATGGCGGCGCTCGTCAAGTTCGATGAAGAACTTCGGGATGAACTGTTCGAGACGAACCTCACCGGGACGAAACAAGCTCTCGCGCTCACGAAAGCGCTCGATTGCCCCCGCTTCTTCCATGTGAGTACCGCTTATACGCTCGGTGTCCGCGAAGTCGGTCACGAGACACTCTATGCGACGGATCAACCATTCCACAACCCGTATGAAGAAAGCAAAGCCCACGCGGAACAGGCGGTCTGGGATGAGCGACATCATCTCGACGTATCAATCTTCCGTCCGGCCATCATCGTCGGGGACTCGAAGACCGGCGAAGCCGACTCGAAATTCACGATGTACGGGTACATGCGTGCCCTTGAAGTGTTCAAACGCCGTCTTGAGCGCCGCGGTGCACCGGATGGACCGATTCGGCTCGTCGGATCCGAGACAGGTACATCGAACCTCGTCCCGGTCGACTACGTCGCTGACGTGCTACTTGCCGCGATCGAACACGCTCGACCGAACACGATCTATAACGTGACGAACGACACACCGCCCCGTAATGAAGACATGCTTGGTTACATGAAACATGCGCTCGCCTTCCCGCACTTGCGCATCACGGACACACCGACGACGTCCTTGAGCGTGGTCGAACAGGCATTCAATGACATGGTCAAAGTATTCAATCCTTACTTGAATCGCGACATCAGTTTTGTCGATTCGAACACGAAACAGTTGCTCGCCGAGGCCGGGTATGCCCCGCTCGATTTGAACGAACAGTCGCTCAAACGAATCGTCGACGCGTATTACGATACGAAATAAAAAAACGGACCTGACGCGCGTCAGGTCCGTTTCGTATGAGTTCGTTATGATTTGTCACAGACGAGCACAATTTTGCCGTCTTGGATTTCCCCTTCAAGCGATTCGACCATTTCTTTCGTCAAACCGAGGCTCTCCAGTTGTTCGATCCGATCGTCTGAGTTCTTCGTGAATTTTGAGACGAGCGACTCCCAGAGCCCTTTTTCCGTGATGCGGTAAGGCTGGACGCCCGCTTCGGCGGCAAGGCGAAGCGTCAACTCTTCGTCTTTCGCAAATAAGTAAATATGCTCGTTCACACAGCCGCCCGAAACCATCCCGTTCACTTCATGGTCGACCGACATCATATCTCGTACAATTCTCGTTTCTAACATCATTCATCCTCCTAAACGTTCACCTTCGTAAAAATCGAATAATATACTATTCCCCAAAAATGAGACGTAAAACCCGATTTTATGATGAGCGTCAGAAAGGCGTCCTTAACCGAATCGAACCGACCAGGCCTCAATCGCGAAATGTTCGACGAGCGTTTCAATCCGCGCCCGCTCTTCCTGTTCAGAGGCGACCGCTGTACACGTGGCCGTGAAAGATACCGACGTCCCTTGTCGCTGGATGCGTGAGATTCGGTAACCGGACTGTTGCAAGATGGACGCCGCAATCTCAAGTTTTTCTAGTTCGTTTGATTCGAACGAGTGGTTTGCCCTCATCGTAGCACCTCCCCTATACATTCTGTATCTACGTCATATGTGTCCGCATTTCAATGATGCTATACTTAAGACAATGAGACAAGGAGTGATACGGATGCCGACACATGATATGAATGCGATCATGCTCGACTACTTGAATGAAAAGGAAGATTACGAGGCGTTCGCCGCCAAGCTGAAACAACTACTTAGCGAATTGCTCGATGATGCCGGAATTCAGTTCCATTCCATCGTCGCCCGGGCGAAGGAAGCCGAGAGCCTCTACGCCAAACTATCTAGAAAGCCGTACCAATACCGGTCGCTCCGAGACGTACAAGACTTGGCCGGTATTCGGATCGTGACGTATTTTCACGACGACGTGCGCGCCGTCGCTCAAATCCTCGAAGAAGAGTTTCGGATCGACCGGGAACAGTCGATTGACAAGTCGACGCTGCTCGACCCGAACGAGTTCGGTTATTTGTCTGTCCATTACGTCGTCGGATTGAACGACAAGCGGCTTGCGCTCGGGGAATACCGGCGCTATGAAGAGAAAGAAGCGGAGATTCAAGTCCGGTCGATCTTGCAACACGCTTGGGCAGAAATCGAGCACGACCTCGGCTATAAGAATCCGAACGCGGTGCCGCCTGAAATCAAACGCAGCTTCAGCCGAGTCGCCGGACTGCTTGAGATCGCCGACTCGGAGTTTGTGAACATTCGTAAGCAGCTGCGGACGTTCGAACAAGAGACAGTCGAGCGCATCGTCGAGTCGCCAGAGGAAGTCACGATCACCCGTGACAACTTGAACTACTATATCGCCAACGACGTCACCGTCGAGAAACTCGATAACGCTATCTTCCAAAGCGACTGGCTGCTCGAGACGGACCTCTCGACGATCATCGAGTTGACGCGCATGTTCCATTATGCAGAGATTCGAACGTTTCAAGATTTAAGTGATACGCTCGACCATTATTTTAAACAAGCCGTCAACTGCGCCACTCTATTACCGTCTTCTCTTTTGCCGCGCCAAGGCATGGGAGTCGTCTATGCCGTCCTGGCCAAGCTGCTTGCCGAAGGGGACGATCAACAAATCGAGTTCTTCTTCCGCCGGTTCTATCCGGATTTGAAACATTATGATGAAATTATCCAACAATTACGCGTCCGAGAAGAGCCAACATAACTTTACAGACTTCATGTTTTTGATGTAGAATGTTTTTATGTTCTGAAATATATGCAAATAATGATTTTTTAGTAGGAGGGACTTCCGAGGATGACAACACCTGTCCAAACAGCATCCCGCCGTCAGCTCGTTGCTGACGCTGAACGCGGGATTCGCATGAACTATCGCGGAGTGAAAAAAAACCTCCGGGCGATGTTCTCACAGTATTTAACACGCAATGAATTCTTCATCCTTCGGTCGCTCTGCCAAACGAGCCCGCAAATCGCTTCGGCCCTGTCGAACGAGTTCCAATTTTCAGCGTCGATGATCACCGCGTTAGCGGACGAGTTGACGAAGAAAGGTCTCATTTCGCGTGAGCGCAGTGAACGCGATCGTCGCGTCGTTGAACTTCAAGCGACAGAAGAAGGCCGCGCCTTGTTCGAAACGTTAGAAGATATGAAGATCGAATATTTGATGGACGTGTTTGAGGACTTCTCGGACGAAGAACTGATCGTCCTCTCGAAGTTGCTCGACCGCATGGACGCCTAACAGTCTACGTCGACATCAAAAATAAGCCGCAGCCCCATCTTCTGGATGAGGTCTGGGGCTTATTTTTTATCGATGTTTTTATCGTCAGCCGCTCGGTCCCGTCCCAACTGATCCCATCTGCGTTTTTCTTCGGTATACAATTCCTCCTCATTGCGGAGACGCGCACCTCTAAGTTTTCGTTCAAACGTCCGCGTCTGTCTTTGCTCTGATCTTTTGAACACGCTCCGCAAGACCAGATAGCTCATTGTCGCAATCAGAACACTCCATCCGATATTGTCCACCGTCGTATAGGCGAGGAACCAGATGATCAACCATAATCCGACCGACGAGGCATATTTGTTTATTAACGTGATCGTATTCATCCCCGTTCTGCGTATTGAATGGAAGATTGGCTTCACCTAATTAAACGACAAACAGCCCGGAGTAGCAATCACTCCGGGCTGTCGATTTAATCAACGTATAAGTTTGGCCGTCACGACGATGCGGTCACGATACCCGTGTTCAGGATCGTATGGACCTGCACACGTGATGAGTTGCAACCGCTCAGATTGTGTCGCTGCGAAAATCGAAGCGAGCGGCACATCTTCGAGCCGGTACCGTTCCACAGAGACGACCTCGTATTTGGCAACCTGTTCGCTATGCTGGAGTGTCACCATCTCTCCACGCTGTAACGTCCCGAGGTCGCTAAAGATGGCAGGACCCTGCAGATCATCGAGATGACCAGACAGTACGACGTTACCGAGGGCACCAGCTTTGGCGCCATATTGATACCATCCGACTTCGTTGACATGATCCGGGGTGTCCATCCGGTCGAGTCGGTCTTTCCCGACCGGTTGCACCTTCGCATCGACGTCAATCGATGGGATGATCAATCGTTTCGGGATGAACGTCTCACGATGAAACGACTGCCGCTCGACTTCTGTCGAGGCGAGAACGAGCGGTTCAGAAAAACCGACCGTTTTCAGCTTCGGCGTTGCGTCAGGCGCATCGGCCGAGGCGGAAACCGTGAGAAATAGGAACGTCCCAATCAAGAGTAACTTAAGCGTCTTGCTGTTTACGACGAAAGACGTAGAAGCCAGCTGCTGCCGCACCAAGTGCCGCTGCTGCGAGCAACCAGTTCATTGAAGCAGTTTGGGCGAGACCGCCTTGTCCTGTTTCAGGAGCTCCGGCCATTTCCCCACCGTCTGCTGCGAGCAATACTTCAAACGCCGGCTCTCCTTCAAGAAGACCGATTGCGAATGCTGTATAGTTCTTGCCGCCTTCAAGAGCAACGCCGTCGAGCGCTTTCACGACGTCTGTCGCTCCGGCTGGACGAATTTCAAGGTCATACGTGCCAGCGTCGAGTGTACCGTAGTCAGATACCGCTTTGAACTCGAGGTTCGAGAAGAGCGGGTCTCCGCCTTTAGGCGCGACATCTACCGCTGGAGCATCTGGTGAGAAGTGGGCAACGCGGACTTTCGATTTGCCGTCTTCGAAGTTGGCGTCATCTTCCATCGCTGCGATCTCGATGTTTTCTAATTGACCGATTGCTGCCGCTGTGTAGAACTTGCCGGCTTCGAGCGAGAGGTCAGCTGCGACGACGACCGTTTCCGTGTCACCGGCTGGCTTGATCTCAACGTTGTAATCACCGGCTGGTAGTGTCAAATAATCTGTGAGCGCTTTGAACTCTGCGCCTTCGACCGCGACTTCGCCGTTAACATACACGTCGACCGCCGGTGCGTCAGGTGAAGCGTGAAGCACCCGGACCATCGCATCGCCTTCATGGCCGTCCGCGCTGACTGGTAAGACGAGTGCGAACGCGAGTGCGAGCGTTCCGAGCAAAGACATCAATTTCTTCATGTGAAATTTCCTCCTTTTTCCCCTTGGGTTGACCGATTGACTGCGTACGACAAGTTTGGTGTGATGCTGCATAGCGTGCTACATCTGATTGCTATGTAGCTGGTGACATCTTAAACTTAAGACAACGGAGCAACGGCGTAAAGGTGGCAGTGTGTCCGGAATGTGCTACGTCGACTTTCCAGATGATACCGCTTTCTTTACACTCTCTTTACTACCCTGTCTCATTAAAAGAAAAACCCTGTGACGTGTATCGTCACAAGGCTAAATGTGTTCGCGCCCATTCGATGTCATTGACGAACAGTGCATCCACACCGAGTTTCTGAAACCGGGTCAATTGGTCAAGCGTCTTGACGGTGTATGGCCGGACTTTGACACCTGCTTCGACTAACGTCGCGATCTCCGCGTCCGTCGATGCGCGTACACTCGGATGGAATGCGCTCGCATCGAGTTGTTTCAAGTACGCGACCGGGTCCGCGATCCGCCTTGAGGAGAGGGCCGCAAGTTCATACTCGGTCGACAACTTCCGTAAACGTCTTAACGTGTCATGATTAAAAGAAGAGATTACAAGGCGATTTGCAGGAAAGTCTGTCCGCTCGACGACCTCGACGAGACGCTCTTCGATGCCTGGATAATGTTCGATGTCTGTCTTTAATTCAAGGTTTACACACAACCCCGTCGGCATGACCAGCGCTAGAAACTCTTCAAGCGTCGGGACCGGTTCGCTTCCCTCGAAATGGACCGCCGCGTTGGCCGTTCGAAGCTCAGCTAACGTCAAGTCGACGACGCGTCCGCGCCCGTCCGTCGTACGTTCGAGCGATTCGTCATGGATGAGCACAAGTACACCGTCGCGCGTCATATGAACGTCCGTCTCAATCCCGTCAGCCCCGGCCACGATGGCGGCACGAAAAGCTGCCATCGTGTTTTCCGGGTAATGCGCCATCACTCCACGGTGTGCAAAAAGCTTCATCACGTTTGCCTCACGCGGTGCCGTATTTGGCTGTCAAATAACGGACGAGCGGACGAACGGAGATGTCTTCCCCGGTGACGGCACGAATCAACTCGTTCGGTGTGAGCGTTTTTCCATGGCGGTGCACGTTCGTTTCAAGCCACTGCTTGATCGGCGCGAATTCGCCTGTTGCGACCCACGTCTCGAAATCGGGATGCTCACCCTTTAACGCCTCTGTCAATTGAGCCGCATAAATCAATCCGAGCGCGTAGCTCGGGAAGTAACCGAACGACCCGCCGGCCCAGTGCACGTCTTGAAGCACGCCTTTAGCATCGCTTGGGACGTCGACACCGAGATACTCTTTGTAAAGCTTGTTCCAAGCTTCCGGCAACTCGTCGACAGTAAGGACGCCTTGAATGAGCGCCTTCTCGAGTTCGTAGCGGATGATGATGTGCAGACTGTACGTCAGTTCGTCTGCCTCGATGCGGATGAGCGATGGCTTCGCTTCATTCACTCCGGCATAGAACGTTTCAAAGTCGACGGCTTGCAAGGCTGGATGTTCGGCCTGCAGATTCGGATAGACGCTCTTTAAGAAAGCGACGCTCCGACCGACGAAATTCTCAAAAAACAACGACTGCGACTCGTGAATCCCCATCGAGGCGCCGCCACCGAGTCCGAGTTCATCGAGCGACTCGTCAATCTGTTGCTCATACGTCGCATGACCAGCCTCGTGCATCGTCCCGAACAAGGCGTTCCGGAAATCTGCTTCATCGTACTTGGTCGTGATCCGGACATCGCGACGGTTGATCGTGATTTCGAACGGATGGACGGTCGCGTCGAGCCGTCCTCGGCTCAAGTCGTAATCGACGACTCGCATCCAGTCATGACAAATCCGTTCTTGTGCTTTTTGGTCCATCGACCAATCGAGCGAAGCGGTGCCGCCAGGCAAGTTGCGAATCAACGGAACGAGCTCGTCACGGAGCGTCTCAAACAGGTCATCGAGTTGGGCGACCGTCATTCCCGGCTCAAAATCGTACAAGAGTGCATCATACGGATGCGCGTCATAACCGAAGTAATCGGCAAACTTCCGTTGATACGTAATGATTTTTTTCAGATAAGGCGCGAACATGGCCCAATCGTTCTGATCTTTTGCCTTTTCCCACGCCGTTTCCGCTTCGGAGACGAGTGTCACGTATGCTTGATATTCACTTGCCGGAATTTTTGCATTCCGTTCGTATTGTGTCTTCGCTACTTGAAGCGAGCGTTGCTCTGTCATCGTCAATCCGCTCGTCTCCTCCATCTCGTTGAGCAGCCGTTTGAACGAGTCGCTCGTCTGTCGCTTGAACGCCTCCGTCGACAAGTATCCGATCGTCTCGGCCCGAAGCGGTGCCGACTGCTCCGGCATTTGCGTCCGCATATCCCAATACAATAGAGAGATTGCCTCATCAAATGCCCGTAGTTGTTTAAAATGGTCACGCCACTGTTTCGTCAGTTCCATCTCGATACCACTCCTATGCGTTATGTCGTTACACTTCTACTTTATTATATTCGGTTGTCCTTGCCTATTGTTTCGGCACATCCACGTGCACCACCCTACGTGGTGCCTCTTCTCTCTATTAATGAAAAGAGGTGGACATTCTGAGAAAATATTGACCTGTTTCAAGATTTTTCAGACGATTCGGACACCGGTTATCCATTATGGTAGAAAAGTAAAAACATAAAGGGGCGAATGTATAGTGAAGCAAACACGCAGACACCGAAAACAAACGTATATGATGCGGCGCCTCATCTTTGGTTTCGCACTTCTCGCCGTCATCGCACTCATCCCGGCTCTCGTCGGCTTCAAACGCGAGACGCCAGTCGAGCCGAAAGCTGCCGCGCCAATAGTGACCCCGGTCAGTCAAGGTCCGGATTTCCCTGTCATCCCGATCAATGAATGGAAGCAAGGACTGATTGCGGACGTCGTGTATGACGACATCCTCGTCGGTGCAATGACATTCGTCGATTTGACCGATGGTGTCATTCTCATGGACAAAAACGGGGATGACCGTGTCTTTCCTGCGAGTACGACGAAACTGATGACCGCCCTCCTTGCCTATGAGAAGGCGTCCGTTTCAAACGAGCTTGACGCCCCGCTCATTAAAATCAAGTCTTCGACACTTGATATTCCATGGGACAGCCATATCGCCCATCTCGCCGTCGGTGACCAACTCTCCGTCCGCCAGGCGCTGTATGCGACGTTGCTCGAGTCTGGAAATGACGCAGCCAACAGTCTGGCTGAATATGTGAGCGGGACGACGGGCGAGTTCGTCGAGTTGATGAACGCACGGGCGACCGTGTTAGGATTGACGGGCACGCATTTTATGAATGCCCATGGCTACTCAGA
Organism: Exiguobacterium sp.; assembly: GCF_020832205.1. Classification (GTDB taxonomy): domain Bacteria; phylum Bacillota; class Bacilli; order Exiguobacteriales; family Exiguobacteriaceae; genus Exiguobacterium. The sequence goes on from NZ_JAFIFD010000024.1 coordinate 102,035, forward strand.
CCCTGATCACTACACGACCGCCCACGATATGGCTAAAATCGCGTACGTGTTCGGTCACTATCCGGAACTGGTCGAAATAGCCGGTACATATGAATACGAGGCAAACTTCATCGACCAAGACGGAAACCAGAAACGGCGTTGGTGGTATCATCTAGGTTCTGCCGTCAATGAGCGCAGTATCCATTATTCTGACCTCGTCCGGGCGACAAAAACCGGGTATACGGATGAATCAGGCTATACGATGGTCTTCTTAATGGAGGAAGGCGGCAAACAGTATGCACTCGTGACGATGCAAGCGCGGTCCGGGCAGACGTTCCCGACAATGCGCAACGTCGAACAACTTATTTTCGGACGGGACATCCCGTAAATTCTGAGAGGACTGACGTTGTCAGCCTCTTTCTTTACGTGTTTTTTATAAGAAAGGGAAATAACCACTGTTTAATGTTACAAACAGATTACATAGGCATATCCTCCGTATGACGAATATTCAGAAAATTTAAACTTTTGTTATGAAAAAACAGTTGCTTATCCGTTGGTATAATGGGCTTTAGAGCCGTTTTTATGAAAAGATGACAGTTTGCAATGCCTCACAAGGTCCGTTAAGGTTAGTCACAAGTTCGTCTTTACCGTTCCCGCTGATGACATTATGGGAATTACACCACAATGTTCAAGCGAATGATTGAACCATATGAAAGCGTACAGGAGGTAATACAATGTTATGGCAAGAATGGGTATCCATCGCGCTTTACCTCGTGATGATGCTCGCTATCGGGTACGTCGCGTTTAAACGTACGACCGATTCATCAGATTATATGTTAGGTGGCCGTAAAATGGGGCCAGGTGTTACAGCCATGTCAGCCGGAGCATCGGATATGAGTGGTTGGATGTTAATGGGACTACCGGGGGCCATGTATGCCACGGGATTGTCAGCAATTTGGTTAGCCGTTGGATTGGTCATCGGAGCTTACTTGAACTACTTGCTAGTTGCTCCGCGTCTTCGCGTCTTCACTGAGATGGCGAATGACTCGATCACGATTCCAGACTTCCTTGAGAATCGGTTCCGAGATCACTCGAACTGGCTACGGATTCTGTCCGCGTCCGTCATCATCATCTTTTTCACGTTCTACACGTCGGCCGGACTCGTTTCAGGTGGTAAACTATTTGAAAGCTCATTCGGAATCAACTATCAGACCGGTGTCATCGTCACGATCAGCGTCGTCATCCTTTACACGCTGTTCGGTGGTTTCACTGCCGTCAGTTGGACTGACTTCGCACAAGGTGTGATCATGTTCCTCGCCCTCGTTCTCGTGCCGTTTGTGGCGTTATCAGACGTCGGTGGGATGTCGAACGCCGTCAACACAGCGACAGCGATCAACACAGACTTGTTTGACTTGTTCAAAGGAACGACGACGCTCGGTATCATCGGGCTTCTCGCGTGGGGCCTTGGCTATTTCGGGCAACCGCACATCATCGTCCGCTTTATGGCGATCAAAGACGTCCCTTCTTTGAAGACGGCACGTCGCATCGGAATGGGTTGGATGACGGTCTCGATTATCGGTGCCGTGATGACAGGACTCGTCGGTATCGCCTACTTCCGCGGTCAGGGCAATCCGCTCGCAGACCCGGAAACGGTGTTCATCCGCTTCTCGGACGTCTTGTTCCACCCGTTCATCACTGGTTTCTTGCTCGCCGCGATCCTTGCTGCGGTCATGTCGACCGTGTCCTCGCAGTTGCTCGTCACGTCATCGGCGTTGACGGAAGACTTCTATCGCAAGTTCTTTAACAAAGAAGCGAGCGAGAAGACAATGGTACGCGCCGGACGAATCGGTGTCCTTCTCGTCGGTGTTGTCGCGACACTCATGTCGCTCAGCCCGTCGAACACGATTTTGACACTCGTCGGCTATGCGTGGGCAGGTTTCGGTTCTGCCTTCGGTCCAGCGATTCTCTTGTCTCTCTACTGGAACAAGATGACACGTCAAGGCGCCCTCGCCGGTATCCTTGTCGGTGCACTCACTGTCATCCTCTGGATCGTCACAGGGCTCTCAAACGTCATTTACGAGATGGTGCCAGGATTCTTCCTCAGTATGTTGGCCATCGTACTCGTCAGTACGTTCACGAGTCAGCGTGAGCAAAAACGAATCAGCCGTGAATTCTCTGAGATGGAAGCAGAACTTGCTGCCGCGAGAGAAGAATAAACATAATAAAACACGACCCTTCGTCAGGGTCGTGTTTTATTATGCCTATTTTAGTTTGAGTTCACATCGTCGTAGCGAGTAACCACACGCGGATGATGAATGGAACGAGGACAAGGACGAGCATCACGTTACGAAGCGTCCGGTTCCGATTCCAATAGTAAGCCATGAGAACGAACGGGTGAAGTGCGGTCAATTCGTAAGGGTTGAACCAAAACCAAGTCAAAATCAAGGCGATCAAGAAATAAAGGACCGATCGTTGCTTCGTCGATCGATACTCGCGCCACATGTCGTAGGCTCCTTTAAAGAATGCAAGGAACGCGACAATCCAAAATCCGATGACAATCATATTATCCAATCAAACGACCACCTTAAGACACATTTTCAAAATAGAACCCGCCCCAATAGATGTGACGGTATGTGAATTCTTTGCCGCTCTCGGCCGTGATGACGATCTCGTCCTCGGTCAATACGAGTACGTGGACCGGCACCTCCCCTTGCCTGAGCATCGGGCTGAACAGCTGGAACTGTTTGTTCAACCATTTACGTTCGCTAAAATCACGGTAATGATGAAGCGCCAACGTCGGGTGAACGAGATAGACAGCGGCAAGGAACGCAATCGCGGTCGGTGAGGCCGAGACTTCAATCAACAGCGAAGTGACGAGGACGAGAGAGAGAATCCCGTAACCGAACTCGAGCAGTTCCATCAAAGTGGCCCGACTCGCAATCACGTATTGAATGACACGAAATGCGACGTAAAGGATCAAACTGACCATCACGTACTGGGAAAATGGGGCGACACGCATCGAAACGTCCAAGTAGAAGAGAACCGGTAGCAACATGATCCACTTCCATAGTTGTAAGGCGAGGTAAAACAATGATTGATCGATGAAACGACGATTGTGTACGAGCCGTTGCATATTCATGTTTCCCACCTCCGATTGAAAGATGCGATCTTATCGATATCATTCCCTGAATCTCCGAATGATAACAAGCAATTGCAGATTAGTCGGACTTTTCTTTTCGTTCGATGAGCGTGGCGTTCAACAACCCGCCGAGCAAGATCACCGAGGCCGCCAAATAAAACCAGACGAGCAACACGATGAACGCGCCGAGCTGTCCATAGAAGCGTTCATAGTTTGCATACTGTGAATAGTAGCTGAACACGTTCGACACTGTCAAGATACCGAACGTCGCGAACGCCGCCCCGCTCCAGCTGTCCCGAAACGTCCCCCGATGGCTCGGCAACCATTTATAGACGAGCAAGAAGACACTGAACAAGATGAGCGTCCCGACAACCCAGCGGAAATAAAACCAAATTTGAGCGTACGTCGCGACAATTTCATCGATAAACAGGATATGTGTCGAGACTTCACGCAACGCCGCCTCGACGACCGGGACGACGAGCGAGAACGGTAAGACGAACATGAGGGCAAGCGTGACCGCGATGTCTTGGAGCGCCCCTCTTAAGAATGACTTATTGCGAATCAGTCGATAGGCGTCGTTCAGCGAGCGGACGAGCGATTGCACTGCCATCGACGAAATCCAAAGGGCCGGCAAGATGCTGATGGACGCAAGGCCGAGTCTCGAGTCGTCAAAGATCGCCTCGATGTTTCCTTCTAGCAACTCGTAACTCGCCTCTGGCATGACGAGGGCGAGCGCATCGATGACGTCTCCGCTCGTGAACGGCAGCAATCCGACAATCCCGAGCACGAACAGAAGAAATGGAAATGTCGATAAAATAAAATAATAGGCCAGCATGGCGGCTTGATCAAAGAAGCGTTCCACAAAAAAACGCTTGAATACGGTCGTGATCGTTTGTATCATGTTCTCTACTCTTTTCTTGATTAATTTTATAAAACGAATGCGGTATTTGAAATAAATTAATTCATATCGATTTAAAGCAAGGACCGCCAGACAGCCCTTGCTCCTGAATCAACCGATATGTTCGCGCTTCGTTTCCCACGCCTCGACGTGTTCCTTGCCGGGCAAGTCGACGTCATCACGGCTAAAGTGCGGATCTTTTCCGGCCCGCTTCTGCGCGACGTAATCATCGAGCAGTACGCGGGCGATCTTGCTCAAACGGAAGATGGCGTACATGTTGACGAGCGCCATCAAGCCCATGAAGATGTCAGCAATCGACCAGACGAGCCCTGCCGAACGAACGGCACCGAACATGACCATCCCGATCACGGCGATGCGGTAGATGATGAGATACACTTTTCGTTCTGAAATGAACTCGATGTTCGTCTCCCCGTAATAATAATTCGCCAGAATCGAACTGAACGCGAACAACAGAATCGCAATCGTCATGAGTGACGTCGCGATCGGACCGATTTCGGTCAAAAGCGCTTCTTGGGCGAGTTCGATGCCTTGGAGCTCTTCAGAACCCGGCACGCCAGAGATTAAGACGATCATCGCCGTCGCCGTGCAGATGAACAGCGTGTCCACGAACACACTGAGCGACTGGATGAGCCCTTGTTTCACGGGATGACTGACTTCAGCCGTCGCAGCGGCGTTCGGAGCCGAGCCCATCCCCGCCTCGTTCGAGAACAAACCGCGGCGAATCCCTTGCAAGACGGCAGCGCCGACCGCACCACCGAACAGTTGTTGGAAGCCGAGCACCCCTTCTGAGAAGATGGCCGAGAACACGGCCGGTACTGCGTCAAGGTTCGTCAACACGACCCAAATCGCAAGCAAGATGTAGCCTCCGGCCATGACCGGGACAATGATCCCCGACAGCGTCGAAATGGAGCGGATCCCCCCGAAGATGACGATCCCTGTCACGACGGCGAGGATGAGCCCGACCCATACCGTGTCGATGTCGAACACGTTGTTGACGGACAAGGCGATCGTGTTCGCTTGTACCGAGTTAAACGCGAACCCGAACGAGAACGTGATCAAAATCGCGAAGACGATGCCGAGCCAGCGTTGCCCGAGGGCCCGCTCGATGTAATAGGCCGGTCCCCCGCGCCACGCTTTGCCGTCGTGTACTTTATACACTTGGGCGAGCGTGCTCTCGACGAAAGCCGACGCCGAACCGATCAAGGCGATGAGCCACATCCAGAAGACGGCCCCGGGTCCCCCGAGGGCAATCGCCGTCGAGACGCCGGCGATGTTCCCGGTACCGACCCGTGCCGCCGTCCCGATCGCGAACGCTTGGAACGAAGATACTTGGCCTTTCTCATGCTTCAATCCTTTGACGAACAACAGCTTGAACATTTCCGGCAGCATCCGGAACTGGACGAAGCCCATCCGGATCGTGAAGAAGATCCCACCGGCAATCAAAACGAAAATAAGGACATACGTCCATAGCAAGTCGTTCGCCTGCATGATTAACTCTTGCATTTCCACTGAACATCCCTCCTCTTAAGGAATCCTTACCCGCTCCATTGCGCCAGGAAACGGGGGTGTTCAGCGTGTGACCGCTTCGACGATCTGTTCACACAACTCATGGGTCGTCAGGCTGTCACGGGCCCTTACGGAATCATTCGGCTCCCCTTTTAGCAGCTTGATAAATTCATCGATCATCGTCGTGAACCCACGCCGTGTCAAGTTCGATTCCCACGGACTCAAGCTCCGTTCGAGCATGCCGTCCGGGGTGTGGTCGTAGACGCGCTCGACGTCCCGGGAGACCCGCTTCACGCTCGGTGACATCACTTCCATCACTTCTTCCGTGCAGCCGTTGTCCCGGTTCATGATCCCGATCGCCTCGATCCCGCCGGCCGTGAATTGAATTTGAAGTTGCTTGAGCGTATCCCCGTCGTAACGGGGACGGACGGAGAGTTGTTCCACCGGTTCGAGACCTGTCAAATATCGCAACGTGTCGACGACGTGGACGAAGTCCTCGACGATGAATTCCCGCAGTGTCGCCGGCTGATACGTCCGATTCTTCTGGATGAGGACGTGGTTCGGGGCTACGACGGCCTTCATTGCCGTCTTAGCCGGCGCGAAACGGCGGTTGAACCCGGTGACGAGCTCGACTTGATTCTCCTCG
>NZ_JAFIFD010000035.1 GCF_020832205.1 Exiguobacterium sp.
TTCGGCGAACGCACGAATCGCGTCGTGTCGGACCGGGTGAACGGACAATGGGGGACGAGCGGTTCGGCCGAGCACCAAATCGTCAAGGATCTGTAGCGGGGCCTCGTCTCTTGGGTCGTGTACCGATAACATATAGTCCGCCCCCGATTGCGAGACGATTTGAGTCATCCCGCTACGCTTTGAGCGGTCCCGCTCCCCGGCGGCGCTGAGCAGGACGAGGACGCGGGTATGACGTTCGGTCAACACCGTGACGACTTCTTGAATCGCATCCGGCGTATGCCCGTAGTCGACATAGGCGAGGGAAGCGATCCCTTCGATTCGTTCGAGCCGTCCGCTCGGCAAGCAAAGAGAAACAAGATGCGGTGCGGCGTCTTCAAGCGACACCCCGGTGGAGAGGACGATTCCGAGAGCGCACAGCATGTTGTCGAGGTTGTACGTTTCTGTGAACGGAGGTGTGATGTCAGTGGATTGTCCTTTCATATAAATCGACAAGCGATCATGGTCGAGTTTTCTAAACAAATCAACAGAGGCGTCGTGTCGGCTGTAATAGCTTCGTTTCACACTACGGGGTGCGGCTGCATCCATCCGCCCATGGAATGAGTCATCTCGGTTAAGGAAGACATGACCGTTCGCCGTTACTTGTCGGAACAGACGTGCTTTCGTCTCGGCATAAGAATCCATCGATCCATGATAGTCCAAATGATCGTGGGTCAAGTTTAGAAAAGACGCTGACTGAAAGGAAAGTCCTGTAATTCGGGATTCAGCAATCGCCTGAGAGGAAACTTCGATGACGCAATCGGTGATTCCGGCCTTGAGCATCTCAGCTAAATGACGATTGAGCGTCAATGGGTCGGGTGTCGTGTTCGGTGTCGTAAACGTCTGACCGGCGTATTGAATTCCGAGCGTCCCAATCCATCCAGCCTTCGTCCCGAGAGACGTGAACAGTTGATATGCAAGCGAGGTCGTCGTCGTTTTCCCGTTTGTCCCCGTGACACCGTGTATCCGCAGACGTTTGGAAGGCTCGTCATAAAACGTTGCCGCGAGCTCGGCCAAAGCGATTTTTGTATCCTGACAATAGATGACAGGTATAGGCGCATCGATCGGTCGTTCCGCGATGATGGCGGTAGCTCCGTTTGCGATGGCTTCATTGATGAAGTTGTGTCCGTCATGCCGATGTCCGGTTATGCAAACGAATATATAATTGTTTTTTATTTCTTTCGAGGAGAAAGCAATCCCTTCGATGAACGTTTCATTCGGACGTTCCAAATACGTCCACGTGACAATCTGGCTTAGTCCTGCCATGAGGTGTTGTAAAGTGTTGAGCACGAGGCGTTCTCCTTTTTCTAATAAGTCCATTTTGACAGTATAGCCGCCGTTTGTGAAAAAGAAGTGAAATCGAAACAACGTGAGATTTACTCATGTTTTTGTTTCAAAAGCAGTGGAAACATAGGGTTAACCATACAAAATGGAGGAGAAACAAGTATGAATCCGTACGTCAAACTTGGTGTCACGATCGGTGTATCCACGTTTCTCATGTACTGGCTCATGTACGTGAACGTGTTTCAACTCAATCACGTCTTTTTCAGTCAAACACGACTCTATATGGCGCTCATTATGGGCTCAGTCATGGCGTTTATCATGTTGCTCTTCATGTGGGGGATGTACAAAAACAAAAAACTGAACGCGATCATTTTAAATCAGCTGGCTATGTCACAGTTCAGCCGCGAGTATGATCAGTTATTCGGCCTGTCGCCACAGGCCGACGTTCGGCAGTAACGACAGCTTTGACAAACGAAATACGCAAGCGGTATGCTTGATGGGAAACGACATATGATTAGGATTGTTACTGACTCGCAGGCAAAACCTAAACCGGGCGCACACGTTGCGTCTGGTTTAGGTTTTTCTTGTATTCAGGACAAAAAAGGAGAACATTATGCGACATATCATCTTTCTAGATGTCGACGGCACGCTCGTCGATGACCACGGAAACATCCCGGAATCGGCCAAGGAAGCCGCCCAGACAGCGAGACAGAACGGTCATCTCGTCTTCTTATCGACGGGCCGCTCGAAAGCAGAGTTGTTCCCGGACATTCTTGACGTCGGCTTTGACGGCATCATCGGAGCGGCCGGAGGCTATATCGAGCTCGATGAGGAAGTGCTGTTCCATCAACAAGTGTCCATCGATGACTTGAGCCACCTCATCTCGTTCTTCACGGAACACGGCATCGACTTCTATCTCGAATCCAACGACGGTCTGTTCGCCGGTGGGAACGCCAAGAGTCGGATTGCGACACTGATCGACGAGTTGATGGCGAACAACCCAGAGGCGAGTGCGACAATCGAGCGTGGCTTGAAGCCGTTCCATGACGCGATGAGAGAAGGGGTCGACCTCGTCCGTCCCGACGTGAACAAGATCTCGTTCCTCGGTTCCTCCGTGCCGCTCGACGTCATCCAACAAGAGTTCGCTTCCCGCTTCACCGTCATCCCGAGTACGGTCGCCGTATTCGGCGCCAACAGCGGGGAGCTGTCCATCCCAGGCGTCAACAAGGCGACGGCGATCGCGACGCTGCTCGAACATCTAGGGCTCGAGCGCTCGCAGACGTTCGCCTACGGAGACGGGTTGAACGACATCGAGATGCTCGAATACGTCGAGGTCGGTGTCGCCATGGGGAATGCCAAACCCGAGGTCAAGCGTGTCGCGGACGATGTGACGGACGACTGCGATCAAGACGGTCTCTTCAACAGCTTTAGAAAATATGGATTGATATAATTGAGAATTGAGGCCGTCTTTGGAGACGGTCTCTCAGATTGTAGACAAAGTCACGTTTCAGGCGAACTGAAACGTGACTTTGTCGTTTTAGGGCCTTGAGGCGCTCTGCCCGAGCCCCTGTTCAGGCGGGCTGGGTGTTCTTCCATGCCCAGCCCGCCATCTTCTTGAGATTG
>NZ_JAFIFD010000043.1 GCF_020832205.1 Exiguobacterium sp.
TCCTAACGTTCTTGTGTCGCAACTTAAACGTTAGGGTGAGATTATGATTGCTGGCAAGTCCTTTTTCTTTTCAAAAATAGGAGTGCAGAGTTGTGTACGTTTCCGTTGCACACTTCTGCACTCCTATTTTGCACTACACAGACTTCAGTATCGCGAACATTTTTCAGTCAAACAAATGGAGTATCGAGAATGGAAATTGTCAATCGCTCTACGAATCTTCGAAGGAATAAAGGTTTGCTCCACCGGAACGAGCGCAGAGCTATTTTTAAGAAAAGATGAACTCTTTACCTGGCTTTGGGCACAATGTTATGAGAACCGCAAAAAGCATATCCCTATTCATCTATTAGAGGATTGCACGCACCCCGTATTTTTACTAGCCCTTTACCTAGATGATGGTAGCCTATCACTGACGAAATCGAAACGCTCTAAACTGAACCAAACGATTATCACTTCTCATATCTATCTCTATCTACAAGCTTTTTATCTCGACAAACTCGAAGCTTTAAGTGATTTCATTTATCGAACCTTTCATCATCATTAGTTTGTATTGAGCCGTCGCTCAGATGGACATCTTTATACGCTATGCATCCAGAAAACAGAAGAAGCAATCCGTTTCTTAAACGATTTGTCACCTTATGCTTACGCTATTCCATCAATGCATAAAAAGCTAGATTAGGAATATCGCTTGCAACTCGAACGCGAGAAGGATCCAGACATGACTGTCATCGCCTCAAAAGCAAAAAATGAATATACATCTGAAGAAATTGATTATATCATCCAAGCAAAAAGCAATGGATTGACTGATGAGTCAATCGCGAAGTATTTGAACCGTACGTATTGGTCAGTCGTTTATAAGTGGCAAGATATTAAAAAACATCATTTAAAAGAGAGTGAATTTGTCTATGTATACTAAAAATGTCCGTCCCTCCTAGAACGAGGGGCGGACATTTTTGCAATTAGATTCTTGTGGCTTTTGGTTAAGAAATAGTATTAATCTTAACGAAGAAGTTGAAGAACTGCTTGCGGCTGTTGGTTTGCTTGACTGAGCATTGCTTGTGAAGCTTGGTTAAGGATGTTGTTCTTCGTGAAGTTCATCATCTCTTTCGCCATGTCAACGTCACGGATACGTGACTCAGCAGCTTGAAGGTTTTCAGCCGAAGTGCTCAAGTTGTTGATTGTGTGCTCGAGACGGTTTTGAGTTGCTCCCAAAAGTGAACGTCCTTTTGATACTGTTTCGATTTGAGTCGAGATTGTCTCAATCAACGCTGTTGAAAGCGCTGAAGTCGCAACGCTTGCTCCAGACAAAGTTCCGACCGCTGCTTCAATAGTTGTCAAATCAATCCCTGCAGTGGCAAAATCCACTTCCATAGTTTGTGCGTTGTTAGCACCAACTTGGAATGTCACCGTTCCACCAACACCTGCAGAACCGTCTAAAAGAGTCTGTTCGTTGAACTCAGTGTTGTCTTTGATGCGCGTGATTTCTTTACCAAGTTCAGCCAACTCGTCACCGATTGCATCGCGGTCTACTTCTACGTTCGTGTCGTTCGACGCTTGAACCGCAAGTTCACGCATACGTTGAAGAATTGAGTGAGTCTCGTTCAATGCGCCTTCAGCTGTTTGAATCATTGAGATACCATCTTGTGCGTTTTTCGAAGCCATATCAAGACCGCGAATTTGTCCACGCATTTTTTCAGAGATTGCAAGACCAGCAGCGTCATCTCCAGCGCGGTTGATGCGAAGACCTGAAGATAATTTCTCCATTGCTTTCCCAGCGTTTGAAGTGTTTGCTGTCATGTTACGGTGTGCGTTCATTGCATTAAGGTTGTGGTTAATAATCATTGTAATTTCCCTCCATAGGTTTGAGTTTTTTCCGCTCTTCCAAATCCATTTGTCCGAGCATACAAGGTTTAGGCCGGCCCCTCACCTTGTATTAGTTGGTAACGTTTTTGCGTTTCCATACTCTATATCGGAGTCATCCCCGTACTGTTTAGTCTTTTCCAAAAAAAAGTTACACGTTATGACTCCTTATATTTAAATCACATAGAAAAACGACCCATCATTGGGCCGTTCCTCCTCACTTCACTACCACTTCCTCCACAAACCTCGTCCCTGTCTTCCCTGCAATCGCCTCACCCGCTTGCTCGAGCGACGTGATGATCGCCTCACGCCCTGGCCGTGACGTCACGAACGAGAGCGCCGACTCGACTTTCGGCAACATACTACCGGCCGGGAACTGCCCGTCTTGAATATACTCTCGTGCCTCATCCACCGATAACATCGCAATCCCGCGCTGCGTCGGCTTCCCAAAGTCGACTGCGACTTGGTCGACCGCCGTCAAGATGAACAACACGTCGACGTCAAGTTCACGCGCGAGCAGCTCACTTGCCCGGTCCTTATCGATGACCGCATCGACCCCGACGAGACGTCCGTCTTCTCGGACGACCGGAATCCCGCCACCGCCACCGGCGATGACAACGTGGCCGGCTGACACGAGCGAACGGATCACGTCCACCTCGATAATCTCGATCGGTTCCGGTGACGGGATGACGCGGCGATACCCGCGCCCCGAGTCCTCGATGAACATCATCCCTTTCTTCTCGAACCGACCGGCCTCGTCTTTCGTATAAAATTGACCGATCGGTTTCGTCGGACGCTTAAACGCCAGGTCGTCTTTTGCGACGAGCGTCTGCGTCACGACCGACGCGACCGCTTTGTCGATACCACGGCGTCCCAACTCTTCACGGAGTGCTTGTTGCAAATGATAGCCGATATATCCTTGGCTCATCGCAACGGCTTCCGCCATCGGGACGTCCGGTTGCGCGTCCGCCTCGTCGAACACTTGATGGATCATGCCGACTTGCGGCCCGTTCCCGTGCGATAAAATGATGTCGTGTCCGGCTTCAATCAAATCAGCGATCGAACGTGCTGCTTCGCGGACGAGTTCGAGCTGTTCGGTCGGACTGTTGCCGAGGGCATTCCCGCCGAGGGCGATAAGTAACTTAGACATGGCTGACCTCCTCTGAATACGCTTTTAACGCTTTCGCGAAACAGTCGAGCGGCGGATGGACGATGCCGGCCCCGACTTGACCGATTCCGGCCTCGCGGTGCGCCATACCTGTGTTGATGACCGGGAGAACCCCCGTCTCGATGACTTTTCGAATGTCGATGCCGAGCGGCGTGCCGCGGAAATCGAGTGTCGGAATCGAGTACGTGTTGTTCTCGTCTTCTGTGATTGTATACATCGAACGCGAATAGTCGAGCGCGTCCTCGACTGCTCCCCCGACGAACTGCACGATCGCCGGGGCGCCGCCCATGGCGAAGCCGCCAATGCCGAGCGTCTCGGTGATGGCGCTGTCGCCGAGGTCCGGTGCCGCGTCAGTCGGCTCGAACCCTGGGAACAACAACCCTTCGACGAAGTTCGCCGGTGCCGTGAACCATCCGTCGAGACCGCTCACCCGAATCCCGAAGTCGACACCGTTCCGTGCCATCGTCGTGACGATGGTCGAGCCTTTCACGCCGTGACCGGCGTCAAGCGACGCTTTCGCCGCCGGCATCGACAAGTTGAGGAAATAGTGCTCATTCTTTTGAATGAAGGCGAGCGCTTGTTTCCGGACGTCATCATCCAAATCCGCTTCCAGAAACGCCGGCATCATGTCCCGAAGGAACAGGCTCGTCGCCGCCTTATTGCGGTTATGGCACTCGTCGCCCATATGGAGCGCCTGGGCGATCAACGTGCGCAAGTCGACCGGACCCGATACGTCGAGCGCTTTTTGAAGCGCCGACATGTACACTTTCTCAATCCACCGTAAGCGCTCGAGCACTTCAATTGAGAACGCCCCGAAGCGGAGCACTTTCCCGAGCCCTTCGTTCACCGTGCAGTACGCCCGGTTCCCATCCGTCACGTTCTCGATGATATGGACCGGCATCGATGGCGAGATGACGCCGGCCATCGGTCCGACCGCGTCATGCTCGTGGCATGGGGCGAACTCGATGGCACCCGACGCCGCGAGTTCACGAGCCTCGGCTTCCGTCGTCGCGAGCCCTTCATAGAGGATGGCCCCGATGACGGCACCTTGCATCGGTCCACACATGTCCGCCCATTCGACGGGCGGACCGGCGTGCAAGATGAGGTGGGCGTGCATCCCTGGAATCTCATAGCGAGCGTGGTTGATGCCTACGAGCATCGGATGGGCCGCTTTGATCTTCGCGACGGCCTCCGCGTTCCGCTCATTCGTCTCATCCGTGTTCAACCGGTCGAGCGCTGCGAGCAAGGCGATATCCCCGCTCGCTGGAGGCGACCAGTCGTATTGGACGACGTCCGTCCCTTGCCGTTCGATATCTTTTGAGAACGTCGACGCCCCGATGTTGATGGCGTGTAACGTTGAATTGAACCAGTTAGCCATGGATCTCCACTCCTTTTTTGACGATGGTGCTGGCGATTTCGACCGCCTCGGCGTTACTGCGGGCAACGAACGCCCCGACTTGTTCGAGACGACGTTTCTGGTCGGCGTATCCTTGTTTATCGGTGTCGGTGCCGCAGATGTACGTCACGATTGGCAAGATGCGACCTTCTCGTTTGGCGATCGCTTGCGCTTGTTTCAACGTCTCGATTGATTCCCCGACCGGGTCGTCGTGTGAACCGTAACCGAGTTCAAAGTCGAGGAGGAGTACGCCACACGTCGGATCGGCCGCTTCTTTTAAAATACGCTCGTTGCGTAGCGCCGGCTCGATCATCGGATGCGGCTTGCCGACCGTGAAGGCGTCATCGCCGAGGTCGACGAGCGTATGGCCCGTGCTCGTGAAGACGTCGGTCATTTTCTCTTCTGTGCGTTTGGCGACGTTGCTCGTGAGCGGATTGACCCGGCCCCGTAAAATCGACAGCGCCTCGGCCGTGAGCGTTCCCCCGCAGAACAAGCCGCGAATGAACCGCTCCGTCCCTTGCGTCCGGTGCACGACGTTGCTCCACGTCTTCGCCTCTTCTGAGACGAGTTCGACGTTCAAGTTCGGCTCATACGTCCGGACCGCGGCGAGCGCCGCCTCGAACAACGTCGTCGTGAACGTCACGTGTGGCGGCAAATCATCAGGTGCTTTTCCGTCAAGGAGACCAAGGACGACCGGCTTGTCGGCACGCGTCACACGTTCTAAAATCATCTGTTCGACTTCTTTGGCCGGCGGTTTCGAGATGAGAACGAGCACGTCCGTCGCCTCGTCCGCGAGCAACGCGTCGATACCTTGGCGCATCATGATGCCACCGATGTCACTCGACAAGTCGCGTCCTCCCGTCCCGATCGCTTGGGAGACACCGTAGCCGAGCCGGTCGACTTGGACCATCACTTCTTGAAGGCCTGTCCCGGAAGCGGCGATCATGCCGATCCCGCCCCGGCGCACGTCGTTGGCGAAACAGAGGCCGGTCCCGTTGATCATCGCCGTACCGCAGTCCGGCCCCATGACGAACAGTCCGTTCTCGGCGGCGTACGTCTTCAAGTCCCGCTCGTCTTCGACTGAGACGTTGTCACTGAACAACATGACGTGAAGGCCGCTCTCGAGCGCCCGGCGTGCCTCACGGGCCGCGAACTCACCCGGCACCGAAATGACGGCGAGATTCGCCTCTGGACTCATCTCACGCGCTGCGCCAAACGTCGTCACGCTCGTCTTCTCGCCTCGCTTCCCGCCCGCTTTCTTCGCACCGAGCGCTGCCTCGACTTCTTCTAAGATTTGCGGTAGCACCGACTCTTCGGCACGACAAGCGATTAACAGGTCGGCATCAGACGCCTCACGCGCCTCGTCCGTCATGAGCCCGACGTTCTCGAGCAGCTCTTTATTCATCGGGGTTGCCATCGAAACGATGACCTCATCGACTCCTTCTTGTTTTTTTAACTTCCCGGCGAGCGACATGAGCGTCACCGAGTCATGATACGTCTTCTTCTTCACGATCGTTTGATGAATCACGATTCCCACTCCTTTGTGCGATAATGCCGGCGTGAACGCCGACTAAAAAGTCTGTGCCTGATGTCGAACCGATGGCGAGCACGCGTTTCAGTGCATCGAGGTCGGTCAACGAATGAAACAAATCGAGCACCGCCTCGTTCGTCCGTCCGTGATACGCATGACGGAGCATCTGGTAGCTGACGCGCGTCGTCTTGTCGCGGCTGATCCGGAGCATCTCGAGCGGAACGTCGAGCGGTTGTCCGAGCAGATGAGCAGCGAGCAAGCGGCCGGTCACATAATCGTCGCCAGCAGGCGTCAGTCCGGGACCAAGACCGATCAACCGGTCGAGCTTTCCTTCTGCCATCACCTGGTCGATGAAGCGCTCTTCTGTGTTCCAACGTCCGGCGCTCAACGCCTCGAATCGTTTTCGATACGGCCTGAGCACCCCGCCTTCTTTTCCGTATGTGATGAGGAACTCGTACAACTCGTCGACCGAGGCGTCATCGACAGGACGTGCCTTGACGTGGAGGTCGACCGGTGCCGCGTCAAGCGACACCGTCAACCCGTTCTCAAACGTGAAACCTTCCCCGATGACGACGCGTGTCCCGATGTCCGGGGCGACCGAACGAAAGTCGAGCACATCACTCAGTTGAACCATATCGGGCGCGAGCGGACGACGGGGCGTGGAGACGGCAATCAGCCGATCCCGCTCAATCAACTCGATGTTCAGGACGTTTTGAAAGACGCTATGCACGTAACCGATCTGTCCATTCAACAAGCCGACGTCTAGCATCGCATCCCGCCGTACCCCCTCGAGCCAAGACATTATGACACCTTCTCTCGTTCCGGAACGACGTCTTCTTTTGCCCGGTACAGGCTGAGCGCGATCAAGCCGGCTGCGGCGACGATGTAGCCGATAGCGACATCTAGCCCGACACCGATCCCGATTTCGGCACTATGAATGATGCCGAAGAAAGCGAGCAGTGCGGCAATCCCGGCATAAACCGCGGCGAGCCGGAACTTTTGATCGATAATGTAGATGACAATCGTTGCTAAGAGCATCGAGACGAGAATGTCCGCCGAGCCGAGCGTCTGCCAGCCAAGATACGGGATCCCGTTCGCAGCAAGCGTTGCGTAGCCGACTTCTTGTGCCGACGTCCCGATCGCACCGAGTGCGTTGTTCACTTGCGTGATGATATAACTCGCGACGAACGGCATGAGCGCGATGATGAGCGCCGGGATATGCCGTTTCTCCGTCTCCCCGAACGCCTGGGCCCCGATGACCATCGCGATATAGACGAGGATCGGAAGCAAGGCGACGAGCGGAATGACTGACAAGACGAGCGGGAGCAAGCCGAGGAAGGCGAGGAAGATGACCCCGACCCCGGTCGCTAGCGAGTAGCCGACGCGGGCCCCGGCTTTCTTCCAACCCGGGTGGCCGATGTAGATGATCATCGGATAGACGCTACCGAAGAAAGCACCAACGAGTGTAAGGAGTGCCGGGACGAGCATTGTGATCGTCGTCGGGTAATGGTCCCCGTCCGCCGCCGCACTTTCGATGTTGTCGAGACTCTCCAAGAAGTCATAGATGGCGAGCGGGATCGCCGCCGGTAGGAATGGCGCGAGAAGCGCAAAACCTTCCGCGAGCAAGTCGAGCCCGAAGATTGACGGGAACGCGAGCGAGAATCCGGCCGCTGCCGTGCGTACTTCATTAAAGTCCATGTAGCCTGTCGCCCAGGCGAGCACCATCCCGACCGCAATCGCCATAAGGCCGGCCGGCATATTTCCCGGTAAGCGCTTATGGGCGAGCCAGCCGGCGAGCACGATGACGAGCGTGAGCAACCCGATGTACGGTGTTGTATACACTTGTCCGAGCGGGTTCATCGCGATATATGTGAGCGCGATTCCCGCGAGCGAGGCAAGCATCGCCGAACGTGGGATGTACTTTTGGATGAATGGGCCGATGAACGCCCCAATCGTCATGATGAGACCTTGGACAATGTTCCAGGCGACACCGACCGCCCAAGCGATCATCCAGTCGTTCGTTTGAACATAGACCGGGAGCATGACCGCGAACGCGACGACGAAATAGTGCGGGACACTGATCCCGTACGGCATCGCGGTGACGTTGTCGCGACCTTCCCGTTGTGACAGGCGACGTGCCTGGAAGGCGAGGATGATGCCGCCGAGACCGACCGCGATCGCCGTCGCCGGGACGATCTTCCCATAGACGATGTCGCCCGGCATATTGATGGCGAAGACAAGGAGTCCGATTGCCGCCAACAAGTTCGTGAGCACGTTACTGAATAAACCGAAGAACCCGTTCAAGTCCCCTTTGACGAACCATGGGGTGGCGTGTCGGTCATTCATGGTCTTCTCCTCCAATCGCGTTCAAAAATTCACTAGACGGCGCCGTCCAGCCGAAGATGCCTCCTTGTTGGTGGATCATGCGAATCGAATCCTCATGGTCTTTCGGATCGAACGCCGCCGAGCAATCTTCGAGTAATAGACAGTCGTACCCGCGGTCGTTCGCCTCACGGATCGTCGTCTGTACGCAAACGTGCGTCGTCACACCGCCGACAAGTAAGTGCGTGATCTCTTTTTGTTTCAGGACGTCATCGAGTTCGGTGTTGTAGAACGCACCTTTCCCCGGCTTGTCGATGATCGTCTCCCCGTCGAGCGGTTTCAACTCGTCGACGATGTCATGGCCGTACTCGCCACGGACGAGGATGCGTCCCATCGGACCTTCGTCGCCGATGCCGGCGCCTTGTTTCTTGCCGCGGTTCAACTTGCTCGGTGGGCAGTCCGACAAGTCCGGCAAGTGCCCTTCCCGCGTGTGGATGACGGTCATCCCGGCCGCACGGGCCGCCTCAAGGACACGCTGTGTCTGCGGGATGATTGAACGGGTGAGCGTGATGTCGTTCCCGAGCTTCTCGCCGAAGCCGCCCGGTGCACAGAAGTCGCGCTGCATATCGATCAAGACGAGTGCCGTCGACTCAGGACGGAACGTGAAGTCATATGGTTTAGCTTGCATTTTCATTTCGGTTGTCGTGTTCATGGGTGATTCCTCCTAATTGATGATTTGATTTGTTTTTACCGACGATATAAAACAGGAAGCCGATGATGACGTAACTGAGCGCCATCGGGCCATTGACCGCGAAACCGACCGTCTCCGCATGGATGATGCCAAAGAAGGCGAGCATCGCCGCGATCAAACTCGCGAGCGCCGCCTTGTGGAAGGTCCGGTCGATGATGAAGACGAGGATGCTCGCCCAGAGGACGCTGACGAGGATTGCACCCGAGCCGAGGACGGACAAGCCTTCATAGTTGAGCCCCGCGGCGAGGATAGTCGCGTAGCCGACCGTCGCCGCATCTGTCTCGGCGGCGTTCAGTGACGTGTTAATAATATTGTGCCCCCAGTTCGCGACCCACGGGATGATCGCCAAGATGACGGCTGGCGCGTAGCGTGGGTTCGTCTCTTGGAACGCCTGGGCGCCGATGACGAGACCGATATAGATGAGGATCGGTAAAATCGCGACGACCGGGATGATGGCGTATAAGACCGAGACGATGCCGAACCACGTCAAGACGAGCATCGTCACCCCCGTCATCCAGGAGTAGCCGATCCGCGCGCCCGCCTCTTTCCAACCGGCGTGGCCGATATAGACCGCGATCGGGAACGGGCTACCGAACGAGCTCGCGACGAGTGTCGACGTGGCGTCGAAGACGAGCGCTTGGCGCGTCGGGTATTTATCTCCCGCTACTTCCGCGCTCTCCAAGTTGTCGATCGTCTCCATGAAGTTATAAATACCGAGCGGCACAGCCGAGGCGAGGAACGGTAAGGCGACCGCCCAACCGTCGACGAGCCGGGTGACCGAGAACGTCGGGGCCGACAAGTTGACGGCAGCGAACGCCTGGCTCACTTCACGGACGTCCATCACCCCGCTCACCCAACCGATGAACGTACCGGCGAGGATGGCGACGAGACCGACAGGGAGACGAAACGGCATGTTCACTTTCCCGAACCAGCCGAGCAAGATGATGCTCAAGGAGACGAGTCCGGTGTACGGGACGTCCCACGTGTCCATCGCCGGGGCCATCGCGATGAACGTGAGCGACACTCCGGTGAGCGTCCCGAGCATCGCCGGGCGCGGTAACCATTCCCTGATTTTCGGGCCGATGAGCGAACCGCTCATCGCAATCAACCCGTTGACGAAACACCAGACGAGCCCTGTCGTCCAGGCGAGATACGGGTCTTCTGTCTTCCAGTAGACCGGACCCATGATCAAGAAGACGATGAGGAACATGTGTGGGACGCTCACCCCGGTCGGGAGTGCCGTCACGTCCGTACGTCCCTCCTCCTTCGACAGCCGGATCGCCATGTATGTGTAGAACAGGCTGCTGACGAAGATCGATAAGCCGACGGCCGGTAGGATTTTGCCGTACACGAGCGTGACCGGCAATCCGATGGCGAGATGAAGCAGACCCGCCATGACAAGTAAATTTGTTAAGTTGTTCGTGAATAGACCGAAGTACCCGTCCACATCCCCTCTCGTCCAATACTTGATTCGAAATGGTGAGTCCATAGGCGTGACCTCATTTCTTAAAATGACTGCAAATTCGCGAATTCTTGGTACACCCATAACGTACCATCGAATCTTTTATCAATCATTGTCAACAAAATATGAATGAAGCGCTTTCAATTTGTCATGTTTTGCTAAGTCGAGAGGATAATCGCTCAACCATGCGGTTTTCGTCTAACGTCAGCATTCACTTGTCACCGTTTGGACATGCAAAAAGACGAGCGCATGTCACAATTCGGACAAACGTTCGTCTTCGATACGACTATTCAACACGTGCAACGCCTGGGAGGCCACGTAATATTCGCTCATCTTCTCCCCATCCGTCAAATCAAACCCGAGTGCTTTCAGACGTTCAATCCGGTATCGCAGCGTATTGTAATGAATGAACAACTGTTGTGACGCTTTTTGGACGTTCATTTGGCAACGGATGAGCGTCAAGAGCGTGCGCAACAATTCCTCTTCCCCGAGAAGACGGCCTAGTCTACGTTCGACGAGCCGACGGAGCGGCGCATCCTCGAGTTCGAACAGCAACGCATACATCCCGAGCGCGTCGACGGTTTGGACCGGCTCGAGATTGATGCTACGCATGATCCGCAGCGTTTGGCGCAGCCGTTCATATTCACCCGCCAAGTCGCGCAACCGATCGATTCGGGACGAGCAGGCGATGATGACGTCACGACGTTCGCGCGCCGCCTGCTCATGCACGTACGTCCCGAGCTCGATGAGCGTCGTGTCGTCCGGCTCATTGACGAAACAGATGAGGCTGTCCTCGTAATAAATGACTTTATGCGTCAACTCACGGTCACTGAAGCGTCCGGATAGCCACCGCTCGAACCGCTCAATCGTCTCACTCTCTGGCAACATCCGGACTTTTTGTTCGACCGCGATCATACCGAGCGGGAGCGACAAGTTCCAGTTGAAAGAATGGGCGCGCCTAAGAACTTCTTCTTCACTGCGAAACCGGCCGTTCAAAATGTCACGGAGAAACGCGTCCAAGTAGTTACGCTCTTGCTCAAGAATGGCGCGTTCACGTTGAAAATCAAGAGCCAATAGAATGGAGGCTTGCTCCATCGCCACGTGGATCGTCGTCGTCCGTTTCCCGGCGACATCGAGCGCGATCAGTTCGCCGAGTGATTCCTCGCCGACCCGGATTGGTTGGGCAATGACCTCATCCCCCGTGAAAATACGGTCACCTAGCTTGACCGCCATCCCATCCCGTTCGAACGGTTCATCTGAAATCGACTGAGCGCGCAAGTCGCCTTGGCCAGAGAATAGGAAGACCGGCATTTGAATCATCCCCGACAAGACGGTAACGAACGTGTTGATGTGCGCCCCGTTCAGCAGAAGGCGCATCAGTTGTTGGTGAATCTCATCCCTGAATTTCAAAATGGAGTTTTGTTTCTCCAATAACACTTCAAGCACCGCGTTACTTAATCCCGAAAGGTTTGCGTCTTCCGGCAGCGTGATGAGAGGAAAATTGTGGTGGTCGGCCGCTTCGACCATCATATCGGGCAGGGTCGTGACGTAACGCCCGAGTTTGACCGCAAGACCGGCCAACCCTTTTTCCGCGAGACGCGGGACAAGTTCCCGCATCGCTTCCTCGTTCCCGGCGATCGGATAAAACGTCGTCAATAAGAGACTCCCTTTTGACACGTAAGGCAAAATGTCGGGCACTTCCATGAACGAGACGTTATTCACGAGCCGGTCCACGCCCTCTTTCCCGGCGATGACCGTCGCCCCTGCATAGGCAGGTAAAGCCAAAACTGCCTCCACATCGATTTTCACAAGACATCCCTCCACACTCAGTGTAGCAAAAAAGCGCATGCTTTCGCATACGCTTTCAAACTCATGCTTCCACTTTCACTTGCTCCGTCTCGTTCTGCAAACTTTCCGCAACACGCACAAGCTCCGTCATCGCTCCGTTCACTTCACCGAGACTCGCGGCTTGCTGGCTCGCCGCTGACGTGACTTCTGTCGCGTAGCGTGACGCTTCTTCGACCATGCCGACGATACCGGCCGAGTTCGTCACGACCGAGTCGATTTGGCCGCGCGACTCATCGAGTAACGCATCGACCGAATGGACGTGGCTGTACACTTCGTTCGCCGAACTGTGAATCGTCGCGAACGCACCACCCGCCTTCTCGACGAGTCCGACGCCCGTCTCAACTTCCGCTTTCACGTTCGCCATCGATGACGATGTGTCGCCAACGAGACGTTTGACGTCGACGATCAAATCCGTGATCTCTTGCGTCGAGTTCGCCGTCTGTTCCGCGAGCTTTTTGACCTCGGCCGCGACGACCGCGAACCCGCGCCCGTGCTCACCAGCCCGTGCCGCTTCGATCGACGCGTTCAAGGCAAGTAAATTCGTCTGTGCCGAAATATCGCTGATGACGTCCGTGATACGTGAAATCTCACCTGTCATCTCCGTCAACTTGCTGTTGAGTGTCGACGACTGCTCGACTTTGCCGGCGATCGCGTGCATCGCATCGACCGATGACGAGGCGAGACCTTTACCGCTCTCGGCTTCTTGTTGCATCTCACTCGCCGCGTCAAGCGCCGAGCCCATCTCTTGACGGATGTTCTCCATCGTCCGAGCGACGGCACCGAGCAAGTCCATCGAGCTGTACGTCGCGTTGACGTTGTCTTCGAGCATCTTGTTGAGCGAGTCCATCGCTTGACGGATATTCTCGCCGGCGACATTCCCTTCTTGAACGGCCGCGGCGATCTCTTGCGCTGAACCCGTCAATTGGTCCGCCGTGTAGCGCATGTTCGTTCCTTGTTCCCGAAGATGACCGACCATGTTGTCCATCGAAAGAAGCAAACGCCCCATCTCTGAGCGGTCGTTCGTCTTCTCACCCGCGAAGGCGACCGTCAAATCACCATTCCCGACCTGGACCGCTTTGTCCGACGCCGACTCGATCGCCTTGAGCGGACGACGCGTCACCAAGTAGATGACGATGCCTCCGATAATTGAAATGAGTAGTGCCACGGCCGTCCCGACGAGCATGACCTGACCTTTTGGCATCTCGAAATCGGTCGCAAGTAAGAGCGTGATGTACCCGACCGCCCCGGCCGTCACGAACGTTGTGGTCAAAATCCACGCGAGCAGCTGGGCCGTAAAGTTTTTGAATAGCTTCACTATGAGTTCCTCCTCTGTGTAATTCATCACCTTCTATATCGTCTCATTGGAAGCTTTTGTATAGCGTTTTCAGTTGAACGTTTGGTCAATGAAAAAACGCCCTCCGCATGGAGAGCGTCCGTTCAAAACGGGTCGGTGTCTTTTGTCACACGTGTCCGTTCACGCGTCGTCGTGAGCGCATCGATCGCGAGTGCGATCGCCGCCGCCCAGTGAAGCATCATCCCGACGATCGGGATGAAACCGAGCACCGACGCCGTGATGCCGACGATCGGACCGAACGACAACCGGTTCAACCGAGTGAGCGACAAGACGAGCACGACGATGTGAAACGCGAGCATGAAACCGAGCGGTGAATAGCCCATGCTGATGATGAACAAACCGCCTAGGATCGGGATGCCGAGGAACGCCTCGAAAGCCGCTCCGAGCCATTTCAAATTTCTGACCATGTTCTCACCTCACAGTTCTAATAGATAAAACTCATAGCCGCCATTTTCCGCGAAACCGGCCCGCTTGTAAATCTCGAGCGCGGCCTTGTTCTCCGTCTCGACGTCGAGCTCAAGTTTTGTCCGGCCCATGCGGAAAAGCTGCTGGACCATCTGCTTCAGCATCTTCGAGCCGTAGCCTTTCCCTTGCTCGCTCGACCGGACGCCGAACGCGTGGATGCTTCCGGCGGCGTCGCCTGCGAGAAGCGCACGGATGACGCCGACCGGACGGCCTTCGACTTCACCGATATACGTCACGCGGTCCGGCGTGTCGATTTGGCTGTAGATGTTCTCCGTCACATCAACCGGGTCACCGAACGCCTCAGAAAGCGTCTCGATGATCACCGGACGGTCAGCGTCCGTCGCCTCGCGGAGCGACACCTCGTTCGGTTTCAAGAACAGCTCCGCCTTCTTCAAGACGAGGTTGTACTCCGAGAACTGGTACGCCGCGCCAAGGTGGTCGACGACCGCCTTGCCGGACTTCGACTTCCGGTCGATGACGAACGTGAACGCCTCGCAACCGTTCGCTTTCGCGTCTTGTTTCGCCGCCGTAAGGAGCGCCGTGAAGACGCCTTGTTTGCGGTAGTCCGGATGGACGAGCGCGTTCACTTCATATTCATTCTGTAAATACGGGAACAACATCAAATACCCGATAAGCAAATCGTCCGCATAGATGGCGTAGTCGTTCTGACCGACCGCCTCGTGGCCGACTTTCACGTCGATTCCGTCATGTGCGTTGACCGCTCCTTCGAGCACCCGCACGTCTTCTGTTTGTCTCACTTCTTCTACTGTATAGTTCATAACATCACCTCAAATGTATTGTAGCACAACCGAAAAAGCCCGCCGAAGCGGGCGGACTCATAACGTGCGGAACTCGAGCTCCGGGAGCGTCTCGAGGAGCTCCGTGATCTCATCCGTGTGCGCCTCAGCGCCCGGAACGGCCTCAGTCGGCTCGACCCAGAAGAACGTCTTATCGCTCGCGCCGAGGTAGTTGCCGTAACCGACTTCTTCCGCGAACGCTTCTTCAGACAGCTCGCGGTCAACGAGGTCCAAGTGGAACAGCAACTGGTCGTCGCCGCCTTCTAAGTTATAGTAGAGGTCGAACGTGCCGTAGCTCGCCTTGTCGCCAATGTCGGTTACGTCTTGCGACTTCTCGATATAGACGTCCCCGCGCTCGATCGCCTCGGCGATCTTCGACGGAAGGATGATCTCGTAGCCGAGGGCACGGTCACGGATCGTCTGAGACGTGTCGTCTGTGCGTCCGCGTGACGAGACGACACCGACCGTTGCGACGAGGGCTCCGGTCACGCCGAGCGCGACGGCCCACTTCAATGTTTTGTTCATCTAGATTCACTCCTCTTTAGTCTTGCCATGAGACGATTATCGCACAAAATGCACCCAAATCATTAAATATTCTGAAAAAATGTTTAGGGATGCGTTGACGCACGTTCCCCAATCCCATACGATAAAAGTATCGCATTATAGAAAAGAGGAACTGACATGTCAAACGAATCACAATTGTCACGGGCGCAGCTCGACGCGCTCTTAAAAAACGTCTTCGCCCTTCAAATCCCGGTCATCGAGAAGTTCATGACCGATCTGTTCAAACAGTACGTCTCGACGGCGTCCACGTTCAAACAAGACATGGACACGATGAAAGCGACGGACTGGCATAAGCAGTTCTTCGGCCAGAAAGCGATGCCGCACCTGTTCATCGAGAACCTCGGCTTCGGTGCCTCGTTCCGTCACCAGGAGCAGGCGAAAGTCGTCAAGATTCCTCCGAACATGACAATCGTCAAACCGGACTCGGACTCGCAAATCGAGGAGATCTTGCAAAACCTCGACAAGACGATGGCATCGATGCCAAACATCAAAAACAAAGGACTCGTCAAAAAGTTCTACAAAGAGACGCTCGAACTCATCTGCCAGCTCGGCAGCCGGACCGGCATGATGGACGACTTCTACGAAAAAGTCAAAGGCAGTTTGACGAAATCTTAAATGACAAACCCACGTCCACGGACGTGGGTCTTTTACTGCCTTCCTCTCGGCTCAAACGTCACCAACCGTTCGACGCCGGCCATAATCGGCTTTGCCCGTCCGATGAGCTGTTGCGTCGCTGGTAACGTCAACGACTTCTGATGGGCGTCTTCACTTGCCCACACCTCATAGACGACAATCGAGTCGTCGTCGAGCGAGACGCTCACCCGATACGCCATCTTCATCCCTCCTTCCCGTAGCGGTCAATCGAAATCGGTTTCTCCATTCCTTTTAGGGAGGCCCGGCTGTGAAGCGTGACACCGGCCATGACGAGCCCGATCCCTGCAAGCGACAGTCCCGACGGCAGCCCCGCCTTTAAGAAAAGGATCTCACCGACGAGCGCGAACAGCACTTCGAGCGCCTGCGTCGCCTCGACCGTGGCGAGCCGTCCCATGTCGTGTTTGACGAGGTCGGTCGCCTTGAAGAAGAGCACCGTCGCGATGACGCCGGACAGTAGCGCGACGAGGAGCGTCTGCGACACTTGTGCCCCCGACGGCGCACCAGTCGTCCACCCATACCCGAACAACAACAGCCACACCGGGAGCGAGCCGATGCACATGCCGAGGATACGCTCGAACACGTCCAGGTCGGTGTGGGCCATCATCTTGCGGTTGCCAAGCGGATAAGCGAACGCCGCGACGAGCACGGGGAGCACCCCGATGAGGAGGAAACGCGGCTCGAAGTCGGCGAGGAACTCGACTTGCATGAGGACGACGCCGAGCAAGATGATGCCGGAGAAGCGGAGCGCCGGCCACGGGATCTGTTCGCGCGTCCCGTCTGAACGTTTAAACAGCGGCGACAACAGCGCCCCGGCGAGAATTGTCACTTGCCACGTGCCGGCGATGAGCCAAGGTGGCGCGGCCTCGGCGGCGATGCAGATCGGCACGTAAAACAGACCAAATCCGACCGTCCCCCAGACGAGCCACGGCATCGGCTCGCTCGAGAGTGCCCGGCGCACGCGGCTTATCCCGCCGCGTATGGCGACGACGAGGACGAGGAGCGGGATCATGAACAAAAAACGGAGCGAGGCGCTATACGCCCAGTGCCCGCCCCCGACGTGCATCGCTTCGTTCAACACGAACGTGCTCGCAAAAAACAAAGCGGCGAACACCCCAAATATGAGCGGACGCATCGAATCCCTCCTTCCTGAATTCCCACTTGTTCCATAAGTTGTGTCAGATTCCCTGCCTCGACGAGTAAAATCGTTGTGAGCTTTGCTATACTAGTAAGAAAAAGGAAAGGGGCGGATCCGCGATGCAGCGTCCACCGATGCCTTCCCCGTCACCGGAGGAAGTGCAGCGCTTGAAGCGCGAACATAACCCGATCAAAGGGACGGAACTCGTCGCCAAAGGCCTCCTCCTCTTGTTCGGTGCGTTCATCTTCGCCATCGGGCTCGAGGCGTTCCTCGTCCCGAACCAAATCATCGACGGCGGCATCGTCGGCGTGTCGATCATCGTCTCGTACGTCTCCGGCACGAAACTCGCCATCTGGCTCGTCTTGTTCAACTTGCCGTTCATCTACTTCGGCTATCGCCAGATCGGGAAGACGTTCGCCGTCGTCACGCTCGTCGCCATTTTGCTCATGTCGGGCTTCACGATCCTGTTGCATTCGATCGAACCGTTCACGGACGACTTGTTGTTGTCGACCGTCTTCGGCGGCTTCTTGCTCGGTGTCGGGATCGGTCTCGTCATCCGGGCCGGCGGGTCGCTCGACGGGACGGAGATTTTAGCGGTCTCTTTCACGAACCGGTTGCCGTTCTCCGTCGGCGAGATCGTCATGTTCTTCAACATTTTCATCTTAGGGACGGCCGGGTTCGTCTTCAGTTGGGACCGGGCGATGTACTCGCTCCTCACTTACTTCATCGCCTTCAAGACGATCGACGTCGTCTTAGAAGGACTCGACCAGTCGAAGGCGGCGTGGATCATCACGACGTCGCCGGAAGATGTCGGCCAGGCGATCATGGACCGGCTCGGCCGCGGCGTGACGTATCTCCACGGCGAAGGCGCCTATACGGGCGACGGCAAGAAAGTCGTCTTCACGGTCATCAGCCGGTTAGAAGAGACGAAGCTGAAAGACATCCTCGACGATTACGACGACAAAGCGTTCCTCGCCATCGGCAACATCCACGACGTCCGGGGCGGGCAGTTCAAAAAGAAAAACATCCACTAAAAAATCGGCCGCGGCCGATTTTTTGTTTACCCGATTTTCACTTGGTCGCGCCCGTTCGTCTTCGCCGCATAGAGCGCGGCGTCGGCCCGCTCGAAGACGAGCGTGCCCGGTTCGGCGTGGGCGAGTGACGCCCCGACCGAGATCGTCATCGGGATGACCTGTCCTTCGAACGTATACGTCGACTCGCGCACGACGCGGACGAGCCGCTCGGCGAGCTCGGTGACGTCCGTCGTGTCTTCGAGTACCATCAAAAACTCTTCCCCGCCGTAGCGCCCGACGAAGCCTTCAGCCGGACACTGTTCGCGAAGCGTCGCTCCGATCTGACGGAGCGCCTCGTCGCCGGCCCGATGCCCGTATGTATCGTTCAACTGCTTGAACCGGTCGATGTCGATGACGAACAACGCCCACGGTACGCCGGATGCCTCCACGTCGTTCAACCGTTCGAGCGTCATGTACCGGTTCGGGAGCCCCGTCAATTCGTCGATCGTCGCCCGCTGCGTATGGAGCCGAAACATGCGTAAATGCGTCTCGATCTGTTTCGCGACCCAGTAGCACATCCAACCGCCGAAGAATGTCATGACGAAATACGGCAAAAACACATTTGTGAACGCATGCATCGGAACGTTACCGGCGATGCGGAACAAGACGAGTACGGCTCCAAATACTAAATAGGCCGAGTATAAGTGACCGCGCCGCAATGACAATCGATTCAATACGAGCGATAAGACGAAGAACAAGCCGAGCGTGCCAAACGAGCGGATCAACTGATCGGTCATACCGTCGAGGCCGAAGCGACCAAGAAGTGTGAGCCCAATCGTCACCCCGACCCCGACCGGTCCGGCATACGCCGCCGCCAAGGCGAGCGGGATGATGCGAAGGTCGATGCGCGCGTCTTCGACCGAGAACGAATTAACGGTCAACAAGACAGCCGCAATCCCCATCGCGAGCCCGAAAGACATCCGCACGGCGAGCGGCGACGCCGATTGAATCGGCAAGACGTGGCGCATGAGGTAGAGCGTGAGCGACAACAACAAATAGATGATGCTGATATTGATGAAGAAGATATTGACAACTTGACCCAAACGACCGCGCCCTTTCCCCGAAATTTCCCATCTATCGTATCGTAACCGTATGACCGATGTCACCCCGTACAAAAAATCTTGACGCTAAAAAGCCGAAAGCTCACGCTTCCGACTTGTTTTGCATCATCTGTCGCATCAAGTTGGCACTGTCCCGGGCCGACTCGTTCTCGGTTTGCATTTGGACGTACACTTCGTGGCGGTGGATGTCGATATGGCGCGGGGCGTCAATGCCGAGCTTCACTTGGTCGCCTTCGATTGCGAGCACCGTCAGCGTCACATCGTCGCCGATATGAATCGCCTCGCCTTGTTTTCGTTTCAATACGAGCATCAGCGCACCTCCGCTGTCTGGCCGCCGAGCGGGTAACGGGCCGGGTAGGCGTCATCTAGGATGACTTGCTTGCCGCGGCGCTCGTTCGTCTCGATGACGATCGGGGCCTTCAAGTTGAGCGTCGACGTATCGAACGGCTCGCGGAGCGTGACGATGGCGTACACGGAGACGTGTTCGGCCTCATCGATGCCGAGCTGGTCTTTCGCCCCGTCCGTCAACTCGAACGCGTAATCCGGCTTGTGCCAGAACGGGTTCGTCACGACGAAAGCGCACGCCTTGTCCTCGAGCGACTGGAGCGACCAGAACGGGAGCTCATCGCCATACGGGATTAAGACGAAAGTCTTCGAGTCCGGGAAGCCCGGGATCTCGCTGACGAACGAGATCGTCTCTTCTTCTTTTACTTCGATCTTGCCAAAATAATCTGTCTCAATGAACATGGATTGTCCTCACTTTCAACGCGTCTCATCATACATGCCACCGACCGGCCACATCTCGAGCGACGCCTGTTGACGGAGCGAAATGTCCGTCGTCCACGGCGTGAACGAGATGTCGGTCGGGGTGAGCGATACATCAATCTGGGCCGGTATCACGTTCCACTCGATTTTGACATCCGCCGGCGTATACGTCAACTTGACGCGGTCGATCGACTTCGGCATGAAGTCGAGGTCCGCGATCGGGTACGGGTCGTTCACTTTGCTCGCGGCGATGCGCGGGATCGGGTTGCCGTTCTCAATGCGCATGAGCTGGTCGCCTTCGCTTGCGGCCATGCTCGTCGCCTCGCGCGCGCCTTGTTCCCCGAGCTGCCCGAAATGGCGGCCGAGTTCGAGCGCGCCTTTCAAGTTGCTCTCGCTCCTAGCGACCGACGAGTCGACCTCGAGCGTGCCTGGCGTCGTTCGTTGCGTCATCTCGGCCTTGCCTTGGGTCATCGATACGTCGGCCCGGCCTTGTCTCATCTCGAGCACGGGTCGGTTCGACGTCATCTGGATCGCGGCGAACGTCTGCCGCATCTCAAGTCTCGCGAGATTCATCGGCGCTTACCGGAGGAAATCGAGGAGCGTCGGCTGGATGATGCGGGCGCCGGCCGACAATGCGGCCCGGTGCACGGTCTCGTGGGATTTGAGCTCCATGATGACGCGCTCGATGTCGATGTCTTCGTTGTTTGACATGATCGTCTTCGCGATGATCTCGTGGTCTTGCAGACGGTTGTCGACGAGCTCCAACCGGTTCGCGCGCGCCCCGAGCTCGGCCCGTTCCGTGATCAAGCCTTGACCGAGTTTGTCGAGCGTCGCAAGTTCCGCTGACAAGTCCGCCCCGCCCGACGTCTCGTCGCCAAGGAGGCGGCTCAAGTTGCGGAGCCCTTCGAACAAGTCACGTCCGAAGATCGTCTCCGGCTGCATGTTCACTTGCATCTTGATGCCTTTTGACACTTCGAACTCGATCTTCCCGCTATTGGCCGGGACACCACCTGTGTAAATCGAATCGACGTCTAGCGCCGGGTCGGCGAGGAACGCCTTCAGCGCCGTCATGTCGACGAGTGGCGCGTCCGTCTTCGTGCCGTTATAGATGTACTTCTCGCCCGACTTCGAGTTGGCGAGCGAGCCGATATGTTCGACGAGCTGGTCGATCTCACTCTTGATGATGGCGCGTTGCGACGCCTCGTACGTGTCGTTCGCCGCTTGCGTCGTCAGTTCACGGATCCGTTTGACGGCTTCCGTCACTTCGCTCAGCGTCGAGTCGGTCAAGTCCATCCAGCTCGTCGCCTCGCTGACGTTGCGGCGGAACTGGTCGACTTCGCGCACCTCGGTCCGATAGCGGATGCCTTGCATCGCGACGACCGGGTCCTCAGAGGCGCGTTGGATCCGCTTCCCGCTGATGAGTTGTTCCTGCACTTTCGCGAGCGTGTTATAGCTTGAAGACAAGTGCTTCAAGTTCGTCTGTGTGAGCATCGTTTGTGTGACACGCATCAGTCATTACCTCCCTACGATTCCCATACCGTTGATGATTTTGTCGAGCATCTCGTCGACGGCGGTGATGTTCCGTGCCGCCGCGTTGTAGGCGTGCTGGTACTGGATCATCATCGTCATCTCCTCATCGAGCGACACGGCGCTCACCGCCATGCGGCGCTGGTCTGAGCTCGCCATGAGGGCGAACGTGCTCTTGGCGAGGCGTCCGCTCTGGTCGGCGGCGACGGCCATGTTGCCGATGACGTTTTGATAATATTTGCCGATCGACGTGTCGGTCGTGACCGATCCGTTGAAGGCGAGCGCTTTCGACTTCAAGTCGGCGAGCGCGAGCGCACCGCTGCCGTCCCCGATGTTGCCGTCTTTTGAGGCGGCGATCAAATCAAGGTTTTTCATGATCGTATCGCTCACTTTGATTGTCGCGGCACTGTCGACGTTCGCGAAGAAGTCGTTCGTCCCGTCCAAGCCTTTGGCGTCCTTGTTCTCACCATGCGCCGTGTTGAACGCCGAGGCGAACTGTTTCGCCATCTCGTCCAAGTCTTTGAGCATCGTCGTGAAGGCGCCATCCGCAGCTTCTGGACCATCGACCGAACCGTACATCTCGACGAGCGCTTTCCACTTCCCGTTCGGCATGTCGGCGTGCGTCAAATCGGTGACCGTATCGGCCGCGTCCGTCATCTTCAAGTTATCGAACTTGCCGGTGCCCCCTGAGATACCGTCAACGAGCGTCACGTCTTGTCCGTTGATCGTGACGCGGATGTCAAGGCGACCTTCGGCGACGCGTTGCGAGTTGCCGCGCGTCTCACCGTTCAAGTAATCGACCGGGACGCGTTTGAAGTCCATGTACTGGGCGAGCTCGTCCATGTAGCGGTCGCGCTCGTCGTACAGCTCGTTCGGCAACACGCCGAGCGGTTCGGCGTCACCGATTTGACGGTTGACGTTCGCGATCTTCGTCATAAGGTCATTGACTTTCTTCACGACGACGTCCGCTTCCGACTTCAAGTCATCTTGGACTTTCGTCAAAGAAGACGACATGTAGTTGAACGTCTCCGTGAGCGTCATCGCCCGTTGGCGTACGACACTGCGGGCACCGGTGTCATCCGGATTGACCGACAAGTCTTGGAGCGACGCCCAGAACAAGTCGAGCGATTTGGCGAGGCCGTTCTCTGACGGCTCGTTGATGATGTCTTCCATCCGGCCGAACGCCGCTTGTTTCGTCGCGTAAAACGCGTTCTTAACCGACTCGTCCCGGTACTGCTGGTCGATCATCAAGTCGCGGATGCGGGCGAGCGTTTCGCCGCGGACCCCGGTCCCGAACTGTCCGGCTTTCGTCCCGCCAAAGTTGACGCTCAGCTGCTCGGTCATGCCGATCGTCAGGCGTTGGCGCGAGTAGCCCGGATTGGAGGCGTTGGCGACGTTGTTGCCGGTCGCCTGGAGCGCCCATTGGTGCGTCGACAGGCTGCGGCGTGCCGTCTCTAATCCCATAAATGTTGAACCCATGAATCTTCCCCCTTATACGTCGCGGCTGAACGAGCGCGTCTCGAACGCTTGTTGGCCGTAAGTGAAGTCGTCTGCCTCTGGCATGAGCATGTCGAGATGCCAGTTGATGTAGTTCAGTGACTGCTCGAGCAAGGCGGCGTTCAATTCGTTCTGCCGTTTCAGTTCGAACAGCACCGGTCGTAGCGCTTCTTTCTCTTCATCGTCCAAAACGAGCAAACCTTGAAGCCGTTCCGCTTCTTTTTGTGTAATTTGGCGAATGAGTTTCGCTTCTTCTTTGACGAGCGCGCTGAAAGCGGGCATGTCGCCTTGGACGAGCTGGCGTTCCTTCTCGTAGGCGAGTTCGAGTAAACGTGTATGTAATGTGAGCATAAGTCTCTCCTTTTTCCAAAAAAAGAGCCGACTAAAAAAGGGGTTCCCTTGTCTAGTCAGCTTCCGTGCCGTGTTATCCATGCGAAGGCCTCAAGCGGACCTCGCTTCCATTCATCCTTGTAGAAAGCGTTTGGCGATGTCGCGCGCGTCCCGTGAATACGTCCCTGCGTCGATTTCGGCCTTCAAGGCGTTGATCTTCTCGAGACGATCCGGATGTTTCACCGGTTCTTCAAACCGGGCGCGGGCTTCCGCCGATATCGATATTCGGTCCGTTTGGCGTGTTGGCTCGGGCTTCGTCTCGGCTTGCGTTTTCTTCTCATAAGTGTTCGGTAAATGTACCCACTTGGCAGAATCGATGCGCATGCGTGTCCCCCCTCTTCATGATGTTAGTCCAAACGATAAGCGCGAGCGCTTGATTTCGTGACACTGGCTTGCAAATGTTGAAGTTCCTGCTGCAAGTCGTTCTGGCAGCTGGCACATACTTTGCCTGCGTTCGTCGGTTTCCCGCAACGGACGCAACTGATGGCAAGTGCCGGATTGTCCTTGATGATCAAACGTCCTTCATGGATGTATCGCGTGATATCAAGTTCGGAGACGCCTGTCGCTTCGACGAGGGCCCCGATCGTTGTCTGTTTGTTGGCTGGTTCGCGGATGAAGTCGCGCACTTTCAAGAAGTTTTGAAAATCGACCTCACTGCAAGACGGACAGTATGGCGAGCGGCCCTGTTTCATGAACAAGCGCCCGCACTTTTGACAAGTTGTAGCTTCCAATGTCATTCACCTCTGCCCTTTATATCGGACGCGTTTTTGATTTGTTTAGCGCCCGGAACAAGCAAACCGCAGAAACTTCTTCATAACCAGCTCTCTTGAGCGTGAACGCCGCCTGGTGAAGCGTCGTCCCCGTCGTATAGACGTCGTCGACGAGAACGATTTTCTCACACCGGGCTGTCTTATGTATAGCGAACGGGTTTGGACGGTGTCGCCTTTGTTCTTTCCCAAGTTCACGCTGACTTGAAACCTCCGCTTTTGACAAAAGTTGGTGCGTCGGTCCGATTCCTCGAGCGAGCACGTCCGCCTGATTGAAGCGTCGCGTCAAAAGCCGCTCCTCGCTAAGCGGGATCGGCACGTATTTGACGCCCGGTTCGCGCGTCCGTTTGAGCCCATCGGCAACGTGACCGATCAGTGCGACGTCACCGCTGAACTTGAAGCGATGGAGCCAATTCGTACCTGCCTCGTCGTAAACGTAGAGACAACGGACCGTCAAATCGAGACCAAGCGCGAGCCAGCGGACGCAGTCGTCACACGTCCGTCCGTCTTCAGTCGGATGGCCGCAACGGGAACAGCCTTGCTCGAGCGGGGTCAACATCGTTGCACAGTACGGGCAGACCCAGTCGCGTTTCAAAAGTGTCGCCGGACTCCACGGCACCTTCATCGGTTTACGGCAGACGAGACAGTTCATCGGCGGTTCGCCTGTTTGATCGCTTTGATGGCCCGGTCTTGCCGGAACGTCCGCTCGTTGTAGAAAAACACGACGTCTCCTGTCGGCGCATCCGGTTTCCGTCCGGCTCGGCCCGCCATCTGGATGAGCCCGCGCGACGTGAAGAGCACGTGTTCACTGTCGAGGACGGCGACGTCAACCCCGCGCACCGTCATGCCGCGCTCCCAAATCGATGTTGCGAGTACGATCCCGTTCGTCGTCTCGAGCCATTCGAGCACATCCGTCCGTTCGTTCGTGTCGGCCGAGACGGCCTTACAGGTGAATCCGTTCGCTTCGAGCCATTCCCCGTACCGGACGAGGTCGGCTTTCGTCGGCACGAACAACAGCCGGGGCGTCTCCCGTCGGCAAAACGTGATGACTGCCTCGTCTGTCTGTTTGACGAGCGTCGGGACGGGCAAGTCGTGCCCGTGATAGCGGCGTGACAAGTGTATAGTCGGGAACTGGCGTTGCCAGACGGTCGGTGTCGCCGTCACGAACAAGAAGACCCCTCTCCCCGCGCGTCGGATCGTCTGCCAGAGCGCCATGTTGAAGGCGAACGGGAACGCGTCCGACTCATCGACGAGCACGTAGTCGAAGACGTGCTTTAAATTCAACAGGAGCGGCGCCGTCGCGACGGTGATCATGTCGATTGTGTCTTTGTCCCCGCCCCCGTAACGCCGCGTGATCGGGACAGAGAAGGCGTGCTCCAATCGCTCGGCCCATTCGATGGCGACGTCGCGCCGCGGTGAGACGATGAGCACGCGCTTCCCTTCATTGACGACGCGCTCGATGACCGGGAACGCCATCTCGGTCTTCCCGGCGCCGCAGACGGCGTGGACGAGCCCGCTCGTTTGAGATTTCCACCAGATGAGCAATTGCCGGCTGACGTGCTTCTGGTCGGCCAATAACTCAAACGGCATGACGAGATTGGTCGATTCGACCGGTGTCGTCGAATCCTCTTCCCCGAGAAAGTCGCACTGACAGAGACGACCAAGATGAAGACAGTTCCGGCAATAACGGCACGCACCGTGGTGGCACATGAACGAGCGGGTGTCCGCACTAAGACAGCGTTGACAAATACCGAAGCGGATAGCAGGTATACCAATGTCGCGGATGACGATTTGTCCCAATACAATCAGTCCTTTTTGACTAAAGGTATCATGTGAGAAGTTTTCGGACATGAGGTGTTATCTGCATGTAGCGTCACCACTCCCGTACAGAACCTGAGCCATTTGAGACTTACGCCCGAGGCGAACGGTTCACTATCTCTTATTTAATAAGAGTAGCCCAATAATTGGAAAGTAGGTGTCCGATGCACAAACGACCACTTCATAACGTCTTGACCATACTCGGAATGATGGTCGTGTTCTGTCTCGGTTGGTGGGTGTGGTATGTGTTCAACGGCAGCGAGGCGGCCGAACAGCGAGCCGTTCGATCAGCCACAACATATGTCGACACAACGTATCCCGAGATGGAACTCGTTGTAACCGACGTGACGTACTTATCACTATACGATGCGAAATATTACGTATTGTTCGCGCCCCCGTCCCATATCGAAGCTGAGTTGTGGGTGCGCGTCACTCGAGCCGGAGACGTCGTGGACGACAATTTCGGGGATGCCATGAACGTCTCGCGGTCATTGGACCGACGTGACGCCTTCGACTAACACCTATAATCAAAAAAACTCGTCAGACGAAATCGTCTGGCGAGTTTTTCTCGTTATGTGTCATGCGTTCCGCTTGTAGAACATGATCGCCTCGTACGCCCGGAGCGACAGCGTCGTCCCGTCGAGTTGCGGCACGTCGTAGTTGTGACTGACAACATCGGCCCGCGTGAAGCCTTCCGGAATCTCATGCGTCGTCTCAGGGCCGTAGAAGTTCGCGACGACGAGCACTTCCTCTTCGTCCGTCTTCCGCGTGTACGCCCAGACGTCAAGCGCGTCCGGCGTCAGGAGCGTATAGTCCCCGTCCGTCAACACGTCGAGCTCTTTTCGGAGTGAGATCAAGTTCTTGTAGTGGTAGAACACCGAGTTCGGGTCGTCAAGCGCCGTCTCGACGTTCACTTCCTTGTAATTCGGCGCCACGTTGATCCACGGCGTCCCGCTCGTGAAACCGGCATGCGGCGTCGCGTCCCACTGCATCGGCGTCCGCGAGTTATCGCGCGACTTCTGCTTGATGGCGGCCATCATATCCTCGTGCGACACGCCCTGTTCGCGCTTCAACTTGTAGATGTTGAGCGTCTCGATGTCACGGTACTCGTCGAGCGAGTCGAAGCCCGGGTTCGTCATGCCGATCTCCTCGCCTTGATAGATATACGGCGTCCCTTGCAGGCCGTGGAGCACCGTCGCGAGCATCTTCGCGCTCTCGACGCGGTGGTCGGTGTCATTGCCGAAGCGGCTGACGACGCGCGGCTGGTCATGGTTGCACCAGAAGATGGCGTTCCAACCCTTGCCGTGCATCCCTTCTTGCCACGTCGACATGATGTCTTTCAACTGGACAAAGTCGAACGGGGCGGCGACGAACTTCTCGCCGTTCGGATAGTCGACTTTCAAGTGATGGAAGCTGAACGTCATGCTGAGCTCTTGCTCGTCCGGGTTCGAGTAGCGGACGCAGTGGTCAAGCGTCGTCGACGACATCTCGCCGACCGTGATGACGTCGTGCCCTTCGAACACTTCACGGTTCATCTCTTTCAAGAATTCATGGATGCGCGGCCCGTCGGTGTAGAACTTGCGTCCGTCCGAATCGTCTTCCGGGAAGTCTTGTTGTTTCGAGATCAAGTTGATGACGTCAAGGCGGAACCCTTTAATGCCTTTCTCGCGCCAGAAGCGCATCATCTCATAGACGTCCTCGCGCATCTGTTCGTTCTCCCAGTTGAGGTCGGCTTGCGTCTCGTCGAACAAGTGGAGGAAATACTGGCCGCTCTTCTCGTCGTACTTCCAGGCGTTGCCGCCGAACTTCGACTCCCAGTTCGTCGGCTCGTCGCACCAAATGTAATAGTCGCGGTAGCGCTCGTCTCCGGCGAGCGATTTTTGGAACCACTCGTGCTCGGTCGAGGAGTGGTTGACGACGATGTCCATCATGAGCCCGATGCCGCGCGCCTCGGCCTCGCGGATGAGCTCATCCAAGTCATCCATCGTCCCGTACGATGGGTCGATGGCGTAATAGTCGCTCACGTCATAGCCGTTGTCGTTTTGCGGCGACTTGTATACCGGCGTCATCCAGATGTACTCGATGCCGAGCTCGGCCAAGTAGTCGAGCTTCGCGGTCACCCCTTTGATGGATCCGGTGGCGTTGCCTTCCGGGCTGTAGAAACTTTTCGGGTAAATTTGATAGACGACGGATTTGCGCCAGTTTGTTTGTGTCATGTGTGTAGTCTCCTTTTGTAAGAGTTTTCATTCCAATCGAAAAGAGGGACGAACTGCCGTCCCTCCCTCCCGAGTCATCATGCTACTTTGTTCTGTTCGATCTCACCTTTCTTCATGTAACGCTTCGATAAGACGAGCGTCAAGACGAACGGGACGACGATCGCTATGACCATCCCGACGATGAAGAGAAGGATTTTGTCCGTGAAGATCGAGAGGAAACCAGGGAGTCCCCCGACACCGATTCCGATCGCTTGGACGTTATTGAGCGTGATGAAGATGGCGGCTGTTGCCGATCCGATCATCGCCGAGTAGAACGGGAACTTGTTCGGCAAGTTGACCCCGAACATGGCCGGCTCGGTGATCCCGAAGTAAGCGGAGATCGCCGACGTCGACGCCATACTCTTTTGTTTCGCGTTGTGCTTGTAAACGACGAACATCGCGAGTGCGGCCGAACCTTGGGCGATGTTCGACAAGGCGATCATCGGCCAGATGAACGTACCACCCGTCTCGGCGACGAGCTGCAAGTCGATGGCGATGAACAAATGGTGCATCCCCGTGACGACGAGCGGTGCATAGAACAATCCGAACAGGAGCGCCCCGACGACCGGGATCGCTTCGAACACGTTGACGAGGCTCATCGCGATGATGTTACCGAGACCACGCGTGACAGGACCAACGATCGCGAGCGCGAGGAAGCCGGTGACGACGATGGCCGTGATCGGCACGACGAGAAGCTGGATCGCGTTCGGCACATGTTTCTTCAAGAAGATCTCAATATGGCTCAAGATGAAGGCCGCAGCCAAAATCGGCAGGATTTGACCTTGATAGCCGACTTTCTCGATCTCGAACAAGCCGAGGATGTCGAACGTCGGGACGTCGCCTTCAAGCGCCGCTTGACCGTAACCCCAGGCGTTCAAGAGGTCCGGGTGGACGAGCAAGAGACCCATGACGATCCCGAGCACTTCGCTGCCGCCGAACCGTTTCGTCGCCGACCAACCGACGAGTGCCGGCAGGAAGACGAACGCCGTGTTCGCCATCATGTTAATGAGGTCCCACAGCCCTTGCAAGTTCGGATACGCCTCGATGAGCGTCGCGTCGTCGACGAACAAGCCTTCCGACGCGAGCAAGTTGTTGATCCCCATCAATAGACCGGCGACGATGATGGCCGGAATGATTGGCATGAAGACGTCCGAGAACACTTTGACGAGTTTTTGCAGCGGGTTCATCTTTTTGCCGCCGGCCGATTTGACCTCGGCGACCGTCGCCGCCTCAAGTCCGGCGAGCTTGATGAACTCGGCGTAGACGCGTTCGACGTCCCCCGCCCCGATGACGACTTGATACACACCCGAGTTCTCGAATGCGCCTTTGACGAGATCGGCTTCTTTCACTTTCGCCTCGTCGACTTTCGATTGGTCTTTCAGTGAGAGACGGAGCCGCGTGACACAGTGCGCCGCCTTGTCGACGTTATCCTTGCCCCCGATGGCTTCGAGGATATCCGCCGCGATTTGACGATAATCTGCCTTCATAATGTAGGCCTCCTTTGTTTGAAAGCGTTTGTTGAATACGGTTACATATGATTACAAACAAAGTTTAACTTATATAGACGAGTCGTGTCAACAACTTATCTATATAAGTTATCGTGACAAACGTGTGACAGGCGTTCATTCATTTTGTTCCCTCTCGTGTCGATTCGAAACGACAAAAAAAGACCCTTCCCGAAGAAAGAGCCTTAGCGGCGGGCCACGTCACTGAACTGGAACTTGTCGAGCCGGTGACGGGACTCCGTATATTCGAACTGCCGTCCTTCATACAAGAACGTGTCGTTCGTGATGACGATGACGTATTCGTAGTCGTGCAAGTCGAGCCGCATCCGGTCGAGCGCCGTCACGTCCTCGGCGGCGATCTTCCGTTTGGCGTAGCTGATCTGGAGCCCGAGTTCGCGCTCGACGTACTCATAAATCGAACGCTCGGCGATCTGTTTCGTCAAGCCGGGTACGAGGTCTTTGACGAAGTAGTTGACGTCCAAGATGACGTTCTCGCCGTCAAAGTTACGCACCCGCTCGACGCGGTACATCGCTGTCCCCGGCTTGAGGTCCATCCGTTCGGCGAGCCAAGGCGGCGCCTCGATCTCTTCGAACGACGCCACGGTCGTCTGGATCGAGCGGCCGAGCATGCTCGCGTACACTTCGGAGAAGCTGACGATGCCGTTGAACTGGAACTCGATTTGCTCACGGCGCAAGACGAAGACGCCTTTGCCGTGATGTTTCCGGACGTAGCCGTGCTCTTGAAGCAGATCGAGCGCCTTGCGGACCGTACCGCGGCTCGCCTCGTACGTATGCATGAGCTCGGTCTCCGACGGCAGCTTCGACTCTGCTTCGAGGACACCGTTTCGCATCTGTTCAGCGAGCTGTTCGTAGATTTGTCGATATTTGGCCACGCGCCTTCTCTCCTTTCATCGAAAAAGACGACCGCTCGGCCGTCTTTTTGTTACCAGTTGCGGCGATACCACGTGATGCCGATCGCACCCGGTCCGAGATGTGTCCCGATGACCGGTCCGAAATGGCTCCCCGAGATGTGCGCCTGCGGATACTTCGCTTTCATTGAGGCGATCTCTTCGGCTTGCCGTTCCGGGCAGTTGGCGTGAATGATGCCGATACAATACCCTTCACCGTCACCCGTGATCGACTCTTCCATCATCTCTTCGATGCGACGCACCGCTTTCTTGTACGTCCGGATTTTCTCGAACGGGACGATGAGCCGGTCCTGGAAATGAAGCACCGGTTTAATCTGAAGGAACGAACCGACGAGCGCCTGGGCCGCGCTCAGCCGTCCGCCGCGCTGCAAGTGGTCGAGGTCGTCGACGACGAAATAAGCACGGACCGAGGCGCGGACTTTCTCCAAGTGCGCCATGATCTCTTGAGCCGAGGCACCGGCGTCCCGAAGCTTGACCGCTTCTTCGACGAGGAACGCTTGCGGCATGCATGAGATTTCTGAATCGAACGCGTGGACGTTGACGTCGACCATGTCGTTCAAGGCGATCATCGACTGGTACGTCCCGCTGATCCCGCTCGAGAGGGTGATGGCGATGACGTCGGTCACTTCGTTCGGGAGCTGTTCGATCAGTTCGACCGTCTCCCCGATGCTCGGTTGTGACGTCGTCGGCAAGTTCCCTGCCTCGATACGGCTATAGAACGCCTCAGTCGAGATGTCGACGGCTTCGCGGAAAGACTCCCCGTCAAAGATCACGCTGAGCGGCGCGACGTGCACCTCGTGCGCTTCACAAAATTCGGCCGGCAAATAGGCGGTACTGTCGGTCAAAATAGCTATGTTTCCCATTCTATATCCTCACTTTACATCGTTTCATTTTTCCAATTATGTTAGGATTCCATTCCATATTGTAACACAAAAACGAGGCAAAGCATCGGTCATGGTCAAATCTCGACCCATCCGCGGCGAATCGCGTCGACGACGGCTTGCGTCCGGTCGTTCACGTCCATTTTACGAAGGACAGACGAGACGTGGTTTTTGACCGTCTTCTCACTGATGAACAGCATGTCGCTAATGTCGCGGTTCGAGCGTCCGTCGGCGAGCAAGTGGAGCACTTCGACTTCGCGGCGTGACAACAGCTGGTAGACAGGATCGTCCGTCCGGTTCTCGACGTTGCGGCCGGCATGCTCTTCTTTGATTTGAAGGAGACGGCGATATTCTTTAAGTACGTTCGTCGTCACTTTCGGATGCAAGTACGCCCCGTCTTTGGCGACTGAACGGACGGCCGAGATGAGCTCGGTCGATGCGACTTCTTTGAGCAAGAAGCCAGACGCGCCCGCTTCAAGCGCGTGCGTGATGTACGACTCGTCGTCATGGATCGACAATATGAGGACGCGCGTGTCCGGCGAGAGGAGCGACAACTGTTTCGTCGCCTCGATTCCGTTCAAGTCCGGCATGTTGATGTCGAGAATCAAAATCTCTGGATTATGTTCGTTCGCGATACGGATCGCATCGAGCCCGGTGCGCCCTTCGGCGACGACGTGAAATTCGTCCTCTAAATCAAAAATCCGTTTCAAGCCTTCGCGAAACAGCTCGTGGTCATCGACGATTGCGATGCGTGTCTGTGTCAGTTCCATTTTATGATTCCCCCTTGGTTCTTTCCGTTACGTGATTGGAATCGACATGCGGACGACTGTCCCTTTGCCGACTTCCGAATCGATGGTGATACTGCCGTTCACGAGCTCGATCCGTTCGCGCATCCCTACGATGCCGAACGACTCTTCCCCGATCGTGCTCGGGACGAAGCCGATGCCGTGGTCGCGCACGTGGATATGGATCGCGTCGTGCGCTTGTTCGACGTTGACGATGATCTCTGGCGTCTTCGAATGCTTGATCGCGTTTTGGACGGCCTCTTGAACGAGGCGGAACACGTTGATCTCAAGCTTCTCCGGGAGACGCGCTCGGTTGCCGCGATAGTTGAGCCGCGTCTTGATCGTCGTGTACTCTTCCGTCTGATGAAGGTAACGCTCGAGCGTCGGCAAGAAACCGAGGTCGTCGAGTGACATCGGGCGGAGGTCATAGATGAGCCGCCGCACATCGACGAGAGCACCGCGGATGAGCCGTTTCAACTCGTGCAGTTCAGCGAACGCTTCGTCCTTGCCGCGTTTGTCGAACGTCTTCTCGATCAAGTCGGCCCGAATCAAAATATGAGCAAGCGATTGCGCCGGTCCGTCGTGCATCTCACGGGCGAGGTGGCGCCGCTCGCGCTCGGCCGCCTCGAAGACGCTGATTGCCATCTCCTGCTTTTTCATCATGTCCGAATACTCTTGCTGCAAGTCGTCCCTTAAGAAGTTCAAGACGACGGACACCCGGCTGACGAGCTTCTCGGCCCGTTCGATCGTGTCCTCGAGGACGAGCAGTCTGCGCTCGAGGTCGTTTCGACGCTGCTGGGCGTTCATCTCTTCTTTTTGAACGAGAAAACGTTCGAGCTGCATTTGGTTCGCCCGCTCGTAGGCGTCTCGAATCTCTTGTTCGCTATGTATATGAAACTTCTTGCTCACTTGGACGAGCTTATTCTTTGCCGCTTTCACGAGCAAGTCGAGCCGGTCCGATTCTGTAATATAAAACTCGATTTTTTCCGTCAAATCTTTCAACTCGTTTTGAATCAACGAATACTCGTTGGCCGAACTCTCGGTTATCCGGACGATCTCCTCTTTACTTTCCGTCACCGTATCAATCATATTTGTTATGATATGTTCTAAAGCTGTACGATCGGTAATATGATTCACGATGCCATCCCCTAATACGTCGGTAGTTAGTCCTCGTTTCTATTATCGTCTCAAAAAGCGAATGTTACAGTGTCACATAGAGGTCTCCTTAGCAAAATTCGCCAAGAGAGGCGTGATCGCCTACTTGAATTCTAAAAAAAATATTCAAAAATAGAAAGGAGAATTTTCAGAAATGTCTGCTGAACCAAATTATACTATAAAACAAGATGGAGAATACGAGGTCGTCATTCAAAAATCAAAATTCATCGCTTACTTCAAACGGGTCGAGACGGAAGAAAAGGCGCAAGCTTTCATTCAAGCGATCAAAAAAGCGAATTGGAGCGCCAACCATAACTGTTCAGCCTACATCATTGGAGAACGGAACGAGCACCAGAAAGCGAACGATGACGGCGAGCCGAGCGGCACGGCCGGCATGCCGATGCTCGAAGTGTTGCGAAAACGACAGTTGAAAGACACGGTCGTCGTCGTCACCCGTTACTTCGGCGGCATCAAACTGGGTGGCGGCGGACTCATTCGGGCCTACGGCGGCACGGTGAGCGAAGGGCTCGATGCGGTCGGCATCGTCGAACGTGTGCCAATGCAACGCTTGACGCTCGCGGTCGATTACGGTTGGATTGGGAAAGTCGAGAACGAGCTGCGTCAATCGGACTATCTCCTCGACGACATCGTCTATGCCGAAGACGTCACGTTCCACATCTCCGTCCCGGTCGAGGCGACCGAGACCGCACTCGCCTGGCTCATCGACCTGACGAACGGACAAGGGGGACTCGAGACCCAGGACATCCGTATCATCGAACGTGATTTTGTGCGGTAGGTCACGTATACTAAAAGAAACGACTGAAATGAGGAGAAGACATGGAACAACGCCCTCGCAAGAAACGTCCCCCGTGGAAAGCCATCATCATCGCCCTCGGCATCGTCCTCGCCCTCGGCGGTGCGGCGTTCGGCTACTTCGTCTTCAAGGCGAACGAGACGGCCGAGAACGCGAACGACGAGCTCAACCGCGGCGACAAATCCGACCGGCGTGACGACACGGTCGACTTGACGAAAGATCACTTCTCCGTCCTCTTGGCCGGTGTCGATGGCGGAGCCTCGCTTGAAGAAGGACGGACCGACTCCCTCATGGTGGCGACGTTCAACAAGGAATCTCGCCAAGTCACACTCGTCAGCATCCCGCGCGACTCGTATGTCGACATCGTCACGACGGACGGCGAGTTCAAGGACAAGATCAACCACGCCTACTCGTACGGCGGCATCGACACGACGATCGCCACGGTCGAGAACTTGTTCGACATCCCG
Organism: Exiguobacterium sp.; assembly: GCF_020832205.1. Lineage (GTDB taxonomy): Bacteria > Bacillota > Bacilli > Exiguobacteriales > Exiguobacteriaceae > Exiguobacterium. The sequence continues at coordinate 34,994 of NZ_JAFIFD010000043.1, forward strand.
ATCGACTACTACGCGACGATCAACTTCGACGGGATCGAAGACCTCGTCGATGCGGTCGGCGGTATCGAAGTCGACGTCTTGATCCCGATCTCGGGGCGGGCGACGGGGAACGTCGAGCTCGAACCGGGCGTCCAGACGCTAAACGGCAAAGAAGCGCTCGCCTACGCCCGGATGCGCAAAGACGACCCCGAGGGTGACGTCGGCCGGGCGAAACGCCAGCAACAAGTGCTCGAGGCGATCATCAACGAGGCGACGACGATCAACTCGTTTACGAAGCTGAACCGGATCATGAATGCCGTCGGCAACAACATCCGGACGAACATGTCGCTCTCCGAGGCGTCCCAGCTCCAGCCGTATACGAAGTCGCTCCGCTCGTTCAACCAAGAGACGTTGAAAGGCGACGACTTGACGATCGGCGGCGTTTACTACTACGAGATCGACGAGGCGGACCTTGAAGACAAGCAAGCGCTCCTCAAAACCGAGCTCGGACTTCCCTTCACGGCCGGGACCGACCGTGACTCGGAAGAAGAGTCGGACGTCGACGACGGACTGAGTGAGACGACGACCTATTAAAAAATGACCACAGACATCATGTCTGTGGTCATTTTTGCGTCAATCCGACGCGTTCGTCCGGCCAAGCAGGCGCCGCGCCATCTGGATAATTGGTTTATAGTTCGGGTGGATCAGTTCCGTCGACTCGACGATCAGTTCGATGACGATCAAGACGATGACGAACGTGATGATCGCACCAATCGTAGTCGTCTTTGCGAACAAAATCGAGGCGATGCCGAAGAAGAACGTCATCCCGTACATGAGCAGGACAGCTTGCCGCGTCGTGAACCCCATGTCGATCAACTGGTGGTGCATATGCGACTTGTCGGGCGACATCGGCGGCCGCCCTTGGACGAGCCGGCGGACGATCGCAAAGATCGTGTCCGAGATCGGCAGGCCGAGCAACAATACCGGCACGACGAGCGAGAACAACGTCACGTTCTTGAACCCGATGAGCGAGAACACGGCGAGCATATAACCGAGAAAGAGCGCCCCGGTGTCCCCCATGAAAATCTTCGCCGGATAGAAATTGTGGACGAGGAAACCGAGCGTGCTCGCGAGGAGCAACAAGGCCATCATCGTCAAATAGACGTTTCCTTGGATGATTGCGAGAAGCGCGATTGTCCCGAGGGCGATACTCGACACCCCGGCGGCGAGACCGTCAAGGCCATCAATCAAGTTGATCGCGTTCGTGATGCCGATCAGCCAAAGCACGGTCACCGGAATGCTCCATGAGCCAAGATACAGCTGTTGGTCAAACGGCAAATTGATCATCTCGATGCGCATGCCGGAATGGAGCACGACGACGGTCGCAATCATCTGGCCCATCAGCTTGACGCGGGCCGACAGTTGGAACCGGTCGTCGATGAGGCCGGTTAAGATGATGACGACGGCACCGATCAAGATGGCGTCATTGTAACGGCTCGCTGGCAAAAGGAGCGCATAACCAATCAAAAACGCGATGAAGATGGCGAGGCCGCCGATTCGTGGCATCGGACGTACATGTACTTTTCGGGCGTTCGGGTGATCAACCGCTCCGATTAAATACGCAAACCGGCGCACGAGCGGCGTGATCAAGATGGCCATCACAAAACTGACCAACATGGCAATCCATAGCATGGGCCCACAGTTCCTCTCTCAATAAAAATAGACTCTGGCGAATTATAGCATATTTCCCGTCACCGAAATCGTATCAGAAATATTACAGCCAAGAAAGCCCGACGAACGATTCGTCGGGCTAACGTCATGCGTGCGCTGGTTCCGTCGGGGCTGTCTCAGCTGTTTCTTCATATGTATAGAGGCCTCGGCCGATTTTCTTGACTTCCGGATTGACCGACTCGATTTTCACCATCAGTTGGTAGATGTTACTTATATGGTGCCGGTAACGAAGTTCGAGTTCCATCTGGATGTCGCGGACGCTCATCGTTTTCCGTTCTTTCAATAAGTCCGTCACTTGATGGACGTACACCTCAAGCGGATAACGTTGGTTGACACGACGTGGGCGCAATCGTTTTGTCGCATCTGTCATGACGAATCCCTCTCCGTTCTCCCGGCTGAGCTCCGAAATCAAATACTCGGCCCGTCGCTGCAATTGACGGTAAGACTCCTCGATTTCCATCAGTTCCCGATAGATGTGTTCATTGACGTTTGTATTTCCCACTCACAAATCCCCCTTCTACATCCCATTAAAACCCTTGATTCCCTATTTAAAATTAAGAATTTCTAATTATTCCTTATTTCCATATAAAAGTGTAACGTATTTGTAACGTATTTGTCATCTTATATTAAGGTAATTCTTTCACTCGGGACTTTATACCTAAAATAAAGACGGCGACTGTTCGGGGCAGTCGCCGTCTCACGGAAGATGATTGTAGTCTTTACGCTCCGACGCGTTCGAGGATGCGTCCAAGCGAGAGTTCGTCGGTCGAAGAAACGATGAGGTCTGCATGACCGAGCATCGACTCTTCCCCGACGGCGACAGCAAACATGTTTGCCGCTTTGATCGCAGTCACGCCTGCGGCTGCGTCTTCGACGCCGATGGCATGTTCGGGTTTCACGCCAAGAGCTGAGGCAGCCTTCAAAAACACTTCGGGATGTGGTTTTGAGTCGGCGACAGTTGCTGCATCGACAATGTGGTCGAAGTAATGACGGACGCCAAGTGCGTCAACGACCGCGAATGCGTTTTTTGAAGCGGACGCCATCCCGATTTTGAGACCAGCCTCTTTAATTTCATCGAGGAATGAAACGATGCCCGGGAGCAAATCGTCAGAAGAGATATGTTGAATGAGTTCAACGTAATGCTCGTTCTTCTTGTTCGCGAGTTCCGCTTTTTCAGCCGGTGTGAAGTCAGACTGTCTCCCGCCGAGCGCGAGGATGCGTTCGAGCGAGTCGGTGCGACTCACGCCTTTGAGCGTCTCATTGAACTCACGGTCAAATGGAATGCCGAGCTCTTCCCCGAGTTGTTTCCAAGCGAGGTAATGGTACTCCGCGGTGTCGGTGATGACACCGTCCAAATCGAAAATGACTGCTTCAATCGTTGACATACATGCTTTCCGCCTTTCCTTCAAATGTTTCTGTCGTCAGACTACATTTAGGGAACTTGACAAGTACCCGCTGCTCGTTGGTCATCGATGCAAACGGTTGCACTTGTTCGATTTCTATTATATCGGATATCGCCTTATCTATGCAACCGCTTTCGCAGAAAAAATTAAAAAGAGGAGCGCATCGCCCCTCTTCGACTGCTTACAATTGGATACCGACCACTTTCACGTTGACGGCGAGCGGTGTCATCGCGAGCATCGTGTCCATGTCTTGCGTGATGCGCTCTTGGACGGCCGTGATCGTCTTGATGATCGACTGTCCGTATGCGACGAATACCGCCAACTGGATGACGACGCCTTCTTCGGTCTCCTCGACTTTCACGTGCTTCATGAGCGCGCGCTCCGACAATTTCGTGTCTTCTTGCGTGAACGAGACGTGCTTCGTCTCTTTCACCGCGACGGCGGCGATCATTTCGACGACGTGGCGTGAGACGTTGACGTCTCCTTCAGTACTGTTCATTCCATTTCCGTATGGCATGGTGTCACTTCCTTAGCTCTAGTTTCGTTACCCTAGTTTAAAGTGTAGCGGAAAACACGCGTTTAGAAAAGGGTTTACGCCTTTGTCGCCCGTTCGTCTTGGACTTTGCGGACATCGATCTCGACGAGCGGTCGCAAAAGCCGGACGACGGGCGGGCTGATGATGAGAAGGACGATCGCGAACGCCACCCCGAACAAGACGAGGAGCTGGAGCCATGACGTCGGCATGAACGCCGCCGGCACGAACGCTTTCCACGCGACGACGAGGAAGACGTGTACCAAGTAGACGTACAGGCTATACTTGCCGGCTCTCGTGAACACCGGCAGCTCACGGCC